>NZ_CP043494.1:12595000-13217192 GCF_044360475.1 Archangium minus | reverse complement strand
TACCCCAGACATTCCGCACCCCTAGGTGCCCCCTTCTGATCGCAGCGCCCGGCGCGGAATCCCCGGCCCCCCTCCAGGGGTTGTGGCCCCAGCGTTCCTCCTCCCACCCCGCTTCACCCCGGGTGTGGGGTGCAAAAGGGTGGCAGCCATCCCCGATCGGACAGGCGGGAGTGATCCGACGTTGACTTGGGTGGGAGATCGGGTTACGAGCGCCGCCTTCCTTTGTTTTATGGATAAGGGTGCCCGCCCGTGCGGTGTGCGCCCCGTCGTCTCAGGAGTTCAGCCGTGTCCAAGCGCACCTACCAGCCCTCGAAGATCAAGCGCAACCGCACCCACGGGTTCCGCAAGCGCAACTCCACCCGCGCGGGCCAGGACGTCCTCAGCCGCCGCCGCGCCAAGGGCCGCAAGCGCCTGGTGGTCTCCGCTTACAAGAAGTAGTCGGGACGCTCGCGTGAAGGCCGAGGGCCAGGCGCCACCTCGCGACGAGCGCTTTCCCAAGGCCCTGCGCCTGCTTCGGCGGCGCGAGTTCCTGGAGGTCCAGGAGAACGGTCAGAAGATTCCCTCCGACTGTCTCCTGGGGCTCGCCAGGCCCAATGGGCGGCCCTACAGCCGCGTGGGCCTCACCGTCTCCACCAAGGTGGGCAATGCCGTGGTGCGTGCCCGCCTGCGTCGGCTCCTGCGAGAGCTCTTCCGCAAGCGTCGGCAGCAATGGCCTCCCGGTGTGGACGTAGTCCTGGTCGTGCGTCAGTCCGCCAAGGACGCATCCTTCCCGGAAATGTCGCGCGCCTTCGATGGAGTCACCCGCAAGCTGCAGAGGTTGTTTCCGTCAGGCCCCCGGGAGTCCGCCCGATGAGCCCGCTCGCCTACCTGCTCGCGCTCCCCATCCGTTTCTACAAGCGGTGGCTGTCGCCGTTGCTGCCTCCGGCCTGCCGCTTCCACCCCACCTGCTCCGTGTATGCCTTGGAGGCGCTCCAGAAGCATGGTGCCCTCCGTGGTGTGCGCCTCATCGTCTGGCGCCTGCTGCGCTGCCAGCCCTTCCACCCCGGCGGCTTCGACCCCGTTCCCTGACCGCCCCCTTCTTATGAACGATCTGGATCCGCTCTCGCCCAACTCGGCTGACTCCCAACGGCGACTGCTGGTGGCACTCGCGCTCGCGATGGGCCTCACCTTCGCCTACACCTTCTTCCTCTCGAAAAACACGCCGCCGCCCGAGGCCGGGACCGCGGACGCCGGGCAGATGGTGGCCGCCACCGACGCGGGCACGCCCGCTCCCACCGCCGGTGGGGACACGGGGACGGCCGGGACGCCGCCGCCCACCGGGGCGGGCACCGAGGGGGCCGTGGCCGACGCCGCGCCGCCTCCGCCCGTGCGCACCCTGAACTTCGAGCGTCAGTGGACGCACTACACCTTCTCCACCCAGGGCGCTGGCCTCACCTCAGCGGTGCTCCAGGGCGAGAAGATGCGCGAGCAGCAGCAGATCTCCATCGCCGAGGGCTACAAGATGCTCTTCGGCGGCAAGGTGCCGCCGCCGCCGCAGATGAACCTGGCGCAGCCGGTGCCAGGCCAGGCGCTGCCGCTGGCCGTCTCCATCACCGGCCCCCAGTCCCTGCCGGCCGACGCGCGCTACGCGGTGTCCGAGACGGACGCGGGCCAGGGCGCCACCACCTTCACCACGCGCCAGGGGCCGTGGGAGGTGACCAAGAGCATCCAGTGGCCGAAGGAGGGCTTCGAGCTTCTCTACACCCTCCAGGTGAAGAACGTCTCGGGTCAGCAGGCCACCGGTGAGCTGCAGGTGCACTACAACCGCGCCATCGATCCGAACAACGAGCATGCCCCGTCCTTCTTCGGCGGCGTGGGCAACCTCAGCTACGCCTCGTGCCACGTGGGCGAGGAGAAGCACAAGCTGGGGCCGGACCAGAGTCAGCCGGACGCGGAGGAGCTGCGCGGCCCGGTGCACTTCTTCGGCATCGACCAGCAGTACTTCCTCTCCGCGCTCTACCCACTCGAGGGCCCGCAGCAGGGCCGCTGCGAGCTCGTGGCCACCCCCGAGGCGCGCGGCGTCGTCGCCAGCTTCCCGCTCACCGCCGCTGCCGGCCAGACGGTGACGTACCGCTTCGGCGGCTACCTCGGGCCGAAGGATCCGGACCTGCTCGGCGCCGTGCCCGGCCCGGCCGTGCGCGAGGCCGCGGGTCTCCCCGCCACTGCCACTGCGACCGCCACCGCCTACGCCCCGCAGCTCACCGAGACCATCGACTACGGCATGTGGGCGGTCATCGCCAAGCTGCTGGTCTCCATCATGAAGTTCTTCCACGGCCTGGTGGGCAACTGGGGCGTGGCCGTCATCCTGCTCACCGTGCTGGTGAAGACGCTCCTGCTGCCCCTCACCCACCGCTCCATGGTCAGCATGGAGGCCATGAAGAAGCTCCAGCCGCGCGTGGACGAGCTTCGCAAGAAGTACGCGGATGACCGCGAGCGGATGAACCTGGAGATGATGAAGGTCTACCAGGAGAACAAGGTGAGCCCGCTCGGCGGCTGTCTGCCGATGCTCATCCAGATGCCTGTCTGGATTGCCCTCTTCACCGCCCTGCGCAACAGCTACGACATCTACCAGGAGCCCTTCTTCGGTCCGGTGTGGCAGGACCTCACCTACAAGGATCCGACCTACCTGCTGCCGCTCGCGCTGGGCGTCAGTATGATCATCACCCAGAAGCTCCAGCCGCAGATGGGAGACCCGGCCCAGGCGAAGATCATGACCTGGTTCGTCCCCATCCTCTTCACCGCCACGCTGCTCAACTACCCGGCCGGTCTGGCGCTCTACATCTTCACCAACAACATCCTCTCCATCGCGCAGCAGTACGGCCTGAGGAAGTGGCTGGAGAAGCGCGGCGGCGGAAGCGGCGGACTGCCGGCGGGCACGGCTACGGCCACCGCGGGAGGCAAGCGCAAGTGAGCGACGTGCAGGCACCCGAGGCTTCCACCTCTTCGGCCACCGCGGGCGCTGAGCTGCGCGCCCGCGTGGAGCGGCTCCTCACCGACATCTTGGGGATGATGGGCTTTCCCGCCCGGCTCGACTTCAAGGACGCCAGCGATGGCAGCCTCGCGGTCGCCCTGCACTTCCAGGGCGAGCCGCCTCCCGGCGTCGAGTCCGGCAAGCGCAGCCAGGTGGTGGACTCGCTGCAGTTCCTCCTCAACAAGATGCTCCACCGCCCGGGCGCCGAGCGGCGCTTCGTGCTCGTGGGCGCCGGCGTCCACCCGGAGCCCCGGAGCGAGCGGTTGAAGCGGGAGCAGGCCGCGGCTCAGGCCACTCCGGCCGCCGCCGCTCCTCAGGCTGTGGAGGCAGCGTCCCGGCCCGC
The DNA here is from genome assembly GCF_044360475.1 of Archangium minus. NCBI lineage: Bacteria > Pseudomonadati > Myxococcota > Myxococcia > Myxococcales > Archangiaceae > Archangium > Archangium minus. The sequence goes on along the minus strand of NZ_CP043494.1, from coordinate 13,213,839 downwards.
TCCCGCGCCGCCGCAGCAGCCTCGGAAGCAGGCTCCGGCTCCGCAGCCGCAGGCCAAACCCGCTCGGGGACAGGCCGCGCCGCCGCAGCAGCAGGCGAAGGCCGCTCCGGCCCGTCCCGTCGAGACCGACGAGCGCTCCCTCGAGGTGGCCGAGGACGCCGCCTTGAAAGAGGCCGCTCGCAAGCTCGCCGAGCGGTCGGGCACGTTAGGCCGTTTCTATGCCCTCGTTACAGTGAAGCCAGAAGACCGCGCGCGCGTCCTGAAAGCAGTAGAGGGCGTGCCGGGGGTGAAGGTCTCTTGCGAAGGCGAGGGCCGCAACCGGCGCGTGGTGTTTACCCCGGAGAAGCCCGCCCCGCTCCCCAAGCGGAGCATGCTGCCGGAGGACGATGACGAGGATGACCTCGAGGGCTGAGGCTCTCGGGGCCCACCGACGAAAGGGCATGGAATGGGCAAGGCCAAGTCGCTCAAGGACAAGCTGTACGGAGCGGCCGTGCTGAAGATGAGCTTCCGGTTGCGAGGAGACGAGGAGTCTCCCGCCTTCAAGTTCGTTTACCCCGGTGTGCTGCGTGACCTGGAGCTCGAGGACGCCGCCGTCGAGAGGTACATCGACGAGAACCGCGAGGCAGTCGAGCGCGCCGCTCGGGGCTCCTCTCCCGCGCCGCAGGGCCAGCGGGGCTAGTTCCCCAGTCTGTCACCCTGGAGTCGCGGCTCTCTGTTGGCCGGCGAGCCTCGCCGGTCCCGGGCTGCCGCTGGTGGACGTTCCTACCGTCGCCCAGCAGCGGCGGGCCCTCCTTCGGCTGGACGCGCATGGAAGGCGCACCTAGCTCGTGCGTCGTGCCCCCTGGGCACAGGAGGGCCTTTCCATGCGGCGCCGAGTTGTTGTTTCCCTGGCCATGTTGATGACGTCCCTCTCCGCCTGTTCGAGTGGCAAGGGAGAGCCCGGTCCCCAGGGAGAGCCGGGTCCGGCGGGTGAGAACGTCGTCGGGCCGAAGGGAGACCCTGGACCCAAGGGGGACCCGGGACCCATGGGGCCTCCAGGCAACTTCGCCCGCATCCGGGTCGTGCCGCCAGGCGATACCCCGCTCCTCGGTGGTGAGAACCTGCGCAACGCCGTCCAGTCCATCACCAAGGTCTCTGCCGAGGAGCCGTGGCTCGTCCTCGTCGAGCCCGGGGTGTTTGACCTGGGAGCCCAGGGGCTGGAGTTGCGGCCGTACATCCACGTCCAGGGCTCGGGACAGGCGCTCACCACCGTGCGCTCCGCCGCCCCGGGGCCCACCCTGGTGGCCGTGGATCATACGGAGCTGCGCTCTCTCACCGTGGAGCACGTGGGCGGAGCGGGCGAGGCCGTGGCGCTCTCCACCGCCTCGTCCCTGTTCCGCGCGCGCGACGTGGTGGCCCTCGCTCGAGACGGGCAGCAGCGCACCATTGCCATCCAGTCCTCCGCCGGCCCGGGCCCGGGTGGCTTCGAGCGCGTCCAGGCGCTCGCCTCCTCCTCTCAGGGGGACACCGTGGGCTTCTTGTGCGAGAGGTGCACCGTGAAGCTCACGGGCTCCACGTTCCTCGGGCAGGGCGGCAACCGGGCTCTCGGCGTCTCCGTGCGCCAGGGCTCGCTGGAGCTGTGGGACTCGTTCGCCACGGGGGCGGAGGGCTCGGAGAGCACCGGGGTGGAGGCCGTGGGTGCTTTCTCCGTGGTGCTCGTCCGGGCTGAGCTGCTGGGCTCCAATGGCGGCGCCTCCACCGGGCTGCGCCTGACTTCGTCCCCTGCCTCCGTGCGGGACAGCACCCTCTCGGGCTTCAGCACTTCGGGGCGGCAGGCGCGCGCCCTGGAGGTGACTCGCGCCGACTCCGGCTCCTACTCCGTGGACGTGCAGCGCTCCACCCTCTCCGGCGGCAGCAACTCCGTGCACGGCTCCGAGGGCTACGTCATCCGCATCAGCGGCTCCCAACTTCGTGGTGGGAACGTGGGCGGCAATGGCAATGTGTCCTGCAACGGTTCCTACGACGAGAACTTCAACTCCCCCACCTCGCCTGCGTGCCCGTAGTCGCGCTGCATGATCTCCTCGCCCGCCACCCTCGCCGCGCTCGCCACGGCTCCCGCCGCCGGTGCTGTCGGTATCCTCCGCCTCTCCGGCCCCGCTGCCCTCGAGGCGGGGCGCATGCTCGCCCCCGGCATCCCCGCTTCGCCCACGCCTCGGCACGCGTACCTGGCCTCCTTCGTCGATGCCTCCGGCGCCGTGCTCGACTCGGGGCTGTTCCTCTACTTCCGCGCGCCCCACTCCTTCACCGGCGAGGACGTCGTCGAGCTCCAGGCCCATGGCAGCCCCCGGCTCCTGCGCATGTTGCTCTCCCGCGCCTTGGAGCACCCCGCTGTGCGCCCCGCCGGGCCCGGTGAGTTCACCCGGCGCGCCTTCCTGAATGGGCGCATCGACCTCACCCGCGCCGAGGCTGTTGCCGACCTCGTCGCCGCGGACTCGGAGGCCGCCGTCCGTGCCGCCGCCGCGGGTCTCGCCGGAGCGCTGGCCTCGCGGGTGCGGGGCCTCGAGGAGCCCCTGCGCTCGCTCCACGCGGACCTTGAGGGCGTGCTGAACTTCCCCGAGGAGGCGGAGGGTGCGGATGAGGGCGCGGGCGCTCGTGTCGCCGAGCTGCGCGCCGCCGCGGACGCCCTGCTCGCCGAGGTGGGCCGAGGACGGCTCGTGCGCCGCGGTGCTCGAGTCGCCCTCTATGGGCCCGTGAACGCCGGCAAGTCCACGCTGTTCAACCGGCTCGTGGGTGAGGAGCGCGCCCTCGTCGACGAGGAGCCGGGCACGACGCGCGATGTGCTGGAGGCCCGCGTCGAGTGGGAGGGGCTCGGCGTCACGCTGCTCGATACCGCTGGGCTGCGCGAGGCGCCCGGACGCATCGAGGCGCTCGGAATTGCCCGCACGCGCGAGGTGCTCGCCACCGTGGACCTCGCCGTGCTCGTGCTTCCTCCCGAGACGAGAGAGGCCGAGGCACAGCGATGGCTCGTCGAGGCTGGGACTACCTCCGTGCTCCGTGTGGCGAGCAAGTGTGACGTCCGCGGAGTTGTGGAGAAGTTGGGGACGGATGAGGCCGTGTCCGTCAGCGGGCTCACCGGCGAGGGTGTGGAGCGGCTGCGCACCGAGATGCTCTCGCGCTTGTGGGGAGGTGGGGCGCCTTCTGCCGTTGCCCTCGTGTCCGAGCGTCACGCGGATGCCCTCCGGCGCACCGCGGAGGCCCTGTCCCGCGCCGAGAGCGCCTGCCGCGTCTCCACGCTCGAGGTCGTCTCCGGCGAGGTCGGCCTGGCCCTCGAGTCGCTCGGCGAGGTGTCCGGCACCTGCGCCTCCGAGGCCCTGCTCGACGCCATCTTCCAGCGCTTCTGTATTGGAAAGTAGACACCCGCTCCCCGGCTCGGGGGATGTCAGACCCCTCCTTAGACTGCTTCCCCTGCCCGGCCCACCAGGGCCGTAGGAGGACAGGGTGATTTCGATGTGCAACAGCCAGGCGGCGTACTCGGCTCTCGAGGCGCTGCCTATGGGATGGGTTGGGGAAATTGTCGACGAGGAGCTGGTGGCTTCACCCCGGCCGGCGCCAGTCCAGGCCCGTGCCGCCTTCATGTTGGGAGTAGAGCTCGGTGAACGGTTCGACCCGCGGCGCGGTGGGTCCGGCCGCTGGTGCTTCTTGCGCGCCCCCGAGCTGCGGCTCGGCCACGATGTGCTGGTTCCGGACCTTGCCGGCTGGCGCCGGGACAGGCTCACCGAGGCGCCCACGCCGGAGGAGCCCTTCCTCACGCTCGCGCCGGATTGGATCTGCGAGGTGCTCGCGCCCTCCACCGCCGCGCTGGACCGGACTCGCAAGCTGCCGGCCTATGCCCGCGCTGGCGTGTCCCACGTGTGGCTCGTGGACCCCTCGGCGCGCACGCTCGAGGTGTTTCTGCGCGTCAAGCGCGGCTGGCTGCTCGTCGACACGTTCGAAGGTGACGCCATCGTCCGTGCCGAGCCGTTCGCCTCGCTTCCGCTGGAGCTCTCCTCGCTGTGGATGCCCACCGAGAGCTTCCTGGAGCTCGTGCGCTGAAAGCGTGAGGCCCGAGGTGCCCTGGCTCCACTCCCGCCCGACTGCATGGCATGCCGGGTGACGGGGCGTCCGGGAAGGGTTTGAAGGCCCTCCCCAGGAGGACATACCGTGGGGGGATGAGTCGCTCCCTCAACGAGCTCGCGCGAGACCTAACGCAGCGACGCGCCACCCTGGGTGATGTCATCTCCCCGCTTTCCACTCCCGAGCTCCGGGCTGCCAGCGATGCCGCCCTGCTCGCGGTGCCGGGCTTCCGGCAGCTCCATGCCGAGCGGTGGGATCCCTCGCTTCCGGAGCCTACGACGCTGGCGAAGCTGCCGGAGGGCTCATTCGGGCACTGCTACGCGCGGTACATGGAGCACTACCGGCTGTTCCCCGACTTCTTCCCCATCCAGGCGAAGCTCGGCGCGGACGCGACGCCCACGCAGTACGCCGTCCACCGGCTCAACAAGTGCCACGACTTCCTTCACGTGCTGGGCGCGTACGAGACGTCGGACGCGGACGAGGTCGCCGTCGAGTCATTCATCTTCGGCATGGCGCCTGTTGCGCTCGCCTGTTTCCTGGCGGAGGCGGCGGTGCATCCAGACATTCAGCGGGAGCGGTACAAGCACCTGCGCGACATCTACTCGGGGCACATCCAGGCGGAGGATTTCGAGCGGGGGGTTGCCGCCGCGGCCGTGCTGGGTGAGCGCTTCGAGACGCTGTGGGAGGTGCCCCTGGCGTCCCTGAGGCGGAGGCTCGGCATCTCCGCGCGAGCACCCGCGCACCTGGGCCAGGTGGGGGTGAACTCCTGCAGTGGTCATACCTCGCTCCCGTTCTTCCATCCCGCCCAGGAGGCCTGAGCGCCCTATAGTCCCTCGCATGAGTGCTCAGAATGTGATCGTCGTCGGTGGGACCGGAGAAATAGGCAAGGCAGTCCTTGGCAGACTGAGGGCGGAGGGCCTGCGCGTCGTGTGCGCCTCCAATGACGTGCAGCAGGAGACGTCGGAGGCCCTTCGGGTAGACGTTACGGACGAGGACTCCGTGACCTCGATGTTCGACAGGGCGGAGAAGGTGCTGGGCGGCCCCATCACCGTCCTGGTGAACTGCTCGGGCGTCGGGGTCTTCGCGCCCATTCCGGAGATTTCGGTTCAGGACTGGCGCAAGACGATCGACGTGAACCTGACGGGGGCCTTCATCTGCGCGCGTGAGGCGTTCAAGCGGATGAAGGCAGGGGGCGGCGGGAGGATCATCCACATGGGCTCCGTGAGTGATCACCTCACCCTGGTCGACAACGCCGCGTATGCCGCGTCCAAGCATGGAGTCCGAGGCCTGACGGGCGTCTTGAACGAGGAAGGCAAGCCCTACTCCATTCGAGCCACGCTCATCTCCTTGGGAGCCGTCTACACGTCCTTCTGGCACTCGCGTCCGGAGTTTAGCTCGGCCGACATGCTGTCCATGGACGAAGTGGCCCAGACTATCTGGGAGATTGCTCGGAAGCCGTTGAACGTCCGTGTGGATGAGATTCGACTCCTTCCGCCCAAGGGGGTGCTGTGATGGGAGCGCCCGTGAATGCAAACATTGCGGTCGTCACGGGGGCCAGCCGCGGTATCGGCGCGGCGATCGCGGAAGTGCTCGCGGAGAACGGCTTCCGGGTGGCGCTGGTCGCACGGGACGTGGCGGCCCTGTCCAAGCTTGAGACGAAGCTCGGGGACCGGGCCCGGTCGTTTGTCTGTGATGTCGCGGACGAGGCCGCGGTGAACGCGACGCTCGACCGTATCGAGACGAGCCTGGGCACTCCCGGCGTCATCGTGAACAACGCCGGCGTCGGAGGACCCTTCCACCGCGTGGACGAGGTCGACACGGCAGAGTGGGACGCCCTGTTCGGCGTGAACGTGGATGGCGTGCGCCACTTCTGTCGCTGGGCGCTGCCCCGCATGAAGGCGAGTGGGTACGGGAGGATCGTGAACATCTCCTCCATTCAGGGGCTGTTCGGGGGGGCGCGCTCCTCCACCTATGCGGCGACCAAGCACGCCATCATCGGCTTCTCGAAGACGATCGCCGCCGAGTGGGGCGCCTACGGCATCACCTGCAACGCCGTGTGTCCTGGCTACATCGACACGGAGATGTTGGCGAACGCGGACCCCGAGTCGCGCAAGGAGCTGTTGCGAAGGATTCCCGCCGGGAGGTTCGGAAGCGCTGAGGAGGTGGCCAGGTTGGTGGCCTTCATCGTCGGGCCCTTCGGAGGCTACATCAACGGCAGCTCGCTGGTGATGGATGGTGGCCTGTCGGCGCACCTGGCCAACGACGTGCCTACGTTCTGAGCCGAGCGCCTCAGCCCGCCGCCCGGAGCAGGGGCACTTCTCCCGCCGAGCGCACCAGCCGCTTCACCGCGCGCAGCATCAGGTCCGTGTCCAACGGCGCCGCCAGGAAGCCGCGAGCGCCCAGGGCCTGCGCCCGCCCCACATCCAGCTCCGGCACCTTGCCCGCCACCAGCAGCTGCGCTCGGGGCCGACGCTCGAGTGCCTCCAACGACGGCAGCGGCGAGAGCACCACCGCGCCCTCCCCTGCAGACAGCACCTGCTCCGTGCTCGCCACTCTCGCCTGGTAGCCCGCCTGTCCCAGCACCCGAACCAGCCCCGTCGCTGCTGCCGCGCCCCAACCGTAGAGGAGCACTCCACTCGCCTCGGGCTCCCTCAACTCCTCCTTCAGCTCCAGGAGCTCCTCCAACTCCGCCACATCCAGCGGCTCCAGGAGCGGCAGCTCCAGCGCCTCGCACTCCAGGTTCAGGCTCGGCATCAAGATGGCGCGCCCCTCGAAGCTTGAGCCCTCCATCAGCTCCGCCATGCAGTCCCTGTTGAGCTGCATGTCCGCGTCCGCCTCGGGCAGGGTGATGGCCTCCAGCTCCGGCCGCCTCGGCGCCTGCGTCCCCTCTGTGTAGAGCCGCTCGATGGCCCGGCTAATCGCCGCGTCCGTCGCGAGCCTCGGCACCACCCGCGCCTTGCTCGTCACGCTGCGTACCGCGTCCAACGAGTGCAGGCTCGCCGGGGCGGCGATCGCCACTACCAACACCATGTCCCGAGGGCCCTCCACCCTCAGGGGCACCACCCGGTGCATCTCCGCCAGCCGCCTCGGCACCAGCTTCGCTAGCGAGGGCTCCAGCAGCACCGCGTCCAGATCGACCTCTGGTATGCCCGTCTGGCGAGCCAGCGCCGCCAGCACCTGGCGCGCCGTACAGAAGCGCAGGTCCACCACGACCTGGCCCAGCGGCACCCCCCACTTTCGCTGGTATGCCAATGCCGATTGCAACTGCAGCCCGTCCACCCACCCCAGCTCCAGCAGGATTTCTCCCAGGCGTTTCTTCGTTTGCATTGAGCGCTTCCCCCCCTGTGTGGTTCGCACGCTTCTGTAGAACGTTTGCAACCAGGGTGTCTTCTCTGTTTGCGCCACATGGTTGCAGGTTGACGCCAGTGGTTGTTGACCTTCTGGGTAGTCTGGTTATTCAGGGCGTAGAACAGGCCGTGTGTATGGTTTCTAACGTCCCAGCGGTTTTCTCTCTGGATGAGAAACTCCGGCCGTTCAGGAGCCGCGAGAGACGGTTCATGGAATCATCACTTCCAACTCATGGAGGAGGCCTGTGACAAACCCAGACCGCACGCTCACCGGAAAGTGCCTATGCGGAGCCGTTCAGTACGCGGTGGCGGACGAGTTCGTCTACGCCGCGAACTGCCACTGCTCGAACTGCCGGAGGGCGACGGGTTCGGCATTCAAGCCGTTCGCGGGTATCGAGCGGAACAAGCTGCGCATCACCGAGGGCGAGAACAGCCTCATGCGCTTTGGCGAGGAACACGCTTGCGACATGCGTTGCAAGGTGTGCGGCTCGTTCCTCTATTCTGTCGTCCGCGAGGGCCAGTTCGTTCACGTCGCCATGGGAACCCTTGTCGACGTGCCCAGCATCCGCCCGACCGAGCACATCTTCGTCGGCTCGAAGGCGCCGTGGTTCACGATTACCGATGACCTGCCACAATACGAGGAGCACGTGACAACTGGGTCCGATGGCGCATAGCAACGGAGCCCGCACGTTCGCTCCAGTGCGCCAGCCACGACCTTCTCCGCCGACCTCCGGCGGCACTTTTCGCGAACCTGTCCGACAGTCGGACAAGTTGCTGAAGAATGAGCCCGGAGGGGGTCTTCTGTCGCATGGGATGCCGACCTCCGGCGGCACTTTTCTCCCCCGATTCTCCGCCATGCTCCTCTTCGCCTGTTCGCCGTAAAGGGATACCGGATGCGCACCGTCTCGTGGCTTCTACTGCTCGTGTGGGGACTGGGCTGTACCTCGGCTCGCCTCCCGCCTCGGACCCAGCCCGCCCCAGAGGGCTTCTCACTCACGGGGGTCGTCCTGGGCGCCAATGGTGCTCCGCTGGAAGGCGCGAGGGTCGGTCTGATTCCCTTCGTGCCCGCTTGGAACCTTCGGACGGATGCCCCGGTGGCCCTCGTCCGGTCGGGGCCGCAGGGTGCCTTCTCATTCGGACCCCTCACGCCTGGCGCGTACGGCCTCTCTGCCGTCACCCCAGAGGGGCGCGTCCTGTTCACGGAGCGCATCCATGTAAAGGCGGGCGAACCCGGGGCCCCTCGGGTCCTGCGCGTGCCCGAGGACCGGGTCTCCTGGGACGTCACCGTGGTGGACGAGGCGGGAGCGCCCCTCCCTGGCGTGGAGCTGCGCGTCGTCCGGGTGGGCATGCCCTACGATGACGTCGCCTTCCCTCCAGCCTCGTCCACGGGCCGCTTCCACCTGGAGACCGCGCGCGACGGCACGTACAGCCTCATCGTCTCGGCGCCTGGGTTCACGACGAAGATGCAGCAGGTGGAACGTCTGGGCGAGCCCGTCGTGGTGGGCCTGGAGCGAGTCGCGGATGAGGCGATGCGACAGGCCGCCGTGGACTGGGTGAGGCGGAACGGCCTGAAGCTCCAGTCCGTGGAGGCGGGACATGGCTTCGAGGATCTGGCGCCGCTCGAGCCCGTGCTCCGGGACGTGCGAGTGGTGGCCCTGGGCGAGGCCACGCATGGCACCCGCGAGTTCTTCCAGCTCAAACACCGGCTCTTCGAATTCCTCGTCACGCGCATGGGCTTCACCGTCATGGCGTTCGAGAGCAACTTCGCTGAGATGCTCGCCCTCGATGAGTACGTCCTCACCGGACGCGGTGACCCCGCTCAGCTCTTGAAGGGGGAGACCTGGGACACCCAGGAGGTGTTGGAGCTCGTGCAGTGGATGCGCCGCTACAATGCGGATCCCTCGCACACGAAGAAGCTCCGGCTCCAGGGCGTGGATATGCAGTACTCGCCCGCGGCGGTGGCTCGTGTGGTGGCCTATCTGTCCAAGGTGGACCCCTCCCAGGTCGCTCAAGTCCAGACGTCGCTCGCCCCTCTCACCGAGCGCAACGCGGGCTCCTTCCTCCGGCTCCCCAAGGAACGCCACCAGGAGATACGGCAACGGCTCGACACCCTCTCCGAGCGCTTCGAGCGCGAGCGCGAGCCGTACACCCGCCAGTCGAGCCCCGAGGAGTGGGCCCTGGCGCGACAGAGCCTCCGCGTGCTGCGCCAGTACGTGGGTCACCTCCTGCGCGAGGAGAACGGGATGAGGGATCGGGCCATGGCGGAGAACCTGCTCTGGCTGCTGGAGTGGAATGGACCCGGGACGAAGGCCGTGGTGTGGGCGCACAACGGGCACGTGAAGCGCGGTCCGAGCGAGTGGCTGGACATGCCCATGGGGCGGCACCTCGCGAAGGCGCTCGGCCCGGAGCTGTATGTCTTTGGCTTCGCCTTCCGCCAGGGCTCCTTCCAGGCCTTCAACATGGACCCCCACCCACCTCCGGAGCGCAAGGGCATGGTGGAGTTCTCCGTCCCTCCATCGCCCGAGGGCTCGCTGGATGACACGCTCGCCCGGGCGGGTGCCCCTCTCCTGGCGGTGGAGCTCCGGGCGCTGCCACGTCGTGGAGCCGCGTACGAGTGGTGGCGTCGCACCCAGGCCACGTACGACATTGGCTTCATCTTCTCGGACCAGGGCTACCCGGCGGTGGGCTCGGTCCGGGCCCTGGAGTGCTACGACGGCCTGCTGTTCGTGGAGCGCACCACCCGTGCCCAGCCCAATCCCTGACGCGCGAGCTCCCCTGGAGCGATTTCCCGCCGGTTCTCCCCAGGCTCGGGCGCTGGCCCACGTGTCGGCTCTGGCCGCGGGCGGGGCCCTTGAGCGTTCGCTGCGGATCACCCTGCACTTCCATCCCGACCGATTGTTCCGGGGGCTTCCGCTGCTGGAGGTCCTCGGCGCGGAAGGGGTCTACCGCTCGCAGTTCGAGACCGGCACCAGCAATGGGGGTCTGACCGCCCACCCCGGTGGTGACCGCTGGCACTGGGAGAGCCGCATCTTCGGCGGCGCCTACGATGCCGAACCGGTAGGTGAGCGCCCCAAGTACGGCTCCTTGAACTTCCGTCGGCGGGACACGGGAGGCTCGCCGCGATTCGGATCCGCGTACCTGCGATTGACCGAGGACACGTTGGACCGGGCCACGTTCTGCTACCCCGACAGCGTCTTCCACCCCACCCACTTCGGGGTCGCCGAGCGGATGTCACTGATTCCCCTGGCGGAAGCCGATGACAAGGATTTGCTGGACGATTACATCGAAGCGCACGTCCACGGCCCGCTGTCGCTGGAGCGTGATGTCGAAGCGCTCGTGCTGGACCCCTGTTATCGCGGCACCTCTATCGAAGTCTCCGCGCGCCGGCTGCCCTGTCCCGTCGAGTGGCATTCCGGGTTTCGCCTGTCCGCGGCGTCACTGCGAGCGCACCCCGAGTACCGGGGACAGGTCTATGTCGAGCTGGGCCTGTCTCTGATGCGAAACGGTTATCTCACACCGAACGAACTGGGCGAGGCGGCGCGCTCAGGACAGTACGACGAACAGGCGCTGAAGCGGGTCTGGCATTACCTGGCTCGCTTTGGTGGAAACGCAGGATAGGAAGACTCACTCGAAAGGGGGATGTCGCTGGCGCATCGAGCCGGGTATAAGTCCGCGCGTTAATCATGATTTCCTGGTTAACAGAACGGTCACGGACCCCCTGTGACCGGAACGCGGTTCCGTCTTCGTTCACCCTTGCCCCTCTGAGATTCCATGAAACTGAAAAGCATTGGCGTCGCTGTTGGTGGCTCCCTGCTCACGTTCGGCCTGGTTGCGCACGCCGCTGTCATCTTCCACAACACCGGTACCCTCTCCGGCTGGAATTCCATCAACAGGGAGCACAAGGGCTCCGTCAACGAGGTGACCAACGTCACCTACGAGGGCCCGACCGCGCTCAAGATGACGCAGATCTACGATCCCTCCTACAGGGGCCGCTATCACTCGGAGGTCGTGAAGCACAACGTGTACCGTCGCGGTGACACCGGCTTCTACGGCTTCGCGTTCCGGTTGCAGCAGGATTGGCAGTTCCAGCCGCAGTCGTACAACCTGGCACAGTTCATCGCGGATTTCGGCGATACCGGCTGTGACGACTACATGCCGTCCAGCATGGTCTGGATTTCGGGCAATCAGCTCTTCACGCGCGTGAAACATGGCGAGGTCTGCGGCGGCCAGAAGACCGAAACGTTCGGCAACCTCGCCACGGTCACCGCCGGGGAGTGGCACAAGATTGTCATCCAGGCGAAGTGGGCGAGCGACGGCACCGGCTTCTACAAGCTGTGGTTCGACGGCCAGAAGGTGCTCGAGAAGTACAACCTGAGCACCACCGTCAACGACGACCGGTACTTCCAGTTCCGTGTCGGCCTCTACGCGAATGGCTGGTACGACGACAAGTACATGCAGGGCAGCCAGGGGACGCGCAGCGTCTGGTTCGACGAGATCGGCGCGGGCACGACCTTCGCCGACGCCGATCCCGCTCAGTGGTAGCGCCGCGTCCGGCCCCCGACTCCAACTCCCACAGAGGGCTGGTGCGCGTCAGCTCCACTCGGGGTGCTCAGGCCGCCACCGCGGACACGAGCAGATACTCCGCCTCCAACCGGACCGGCCCACCCTCGGGCGACACCATGCGCTCGAGGGTCGCGAACATCTCCCCGGCCCGCTCTCCCGCCATGTGTCCCAGGGCCACGTGGATGGGCGAGTGCTCCTTGAGGAACGCCGTCATCTGGGCGGGTGAGTCGAAGTGCCAGGGCAACGTGCGCCGCTGGACCTCGATTCGCGTGAAGCCCTCGCTCAGCCAGGAGCGCACCTGGGCTTCCTTGCCCCAGCTGAGCGAGTCCGGCCCTTCCGTGGGCGAGGGCGGAAAGAAGGGGCGTAGGGCGTCGGTCATCCGCGCCATGACCCCATCGTTCGTCCAGGCCGTCAGCGCGAGCACGCCTCCGGGCACGAGCACCCGGCGCAACTGGGCCAGGGCCACTTCCGGCCTCGGCACGAAGATGACGCCGAAGGCGGAGAGGGCCACGTCGAAGCTGCCAGCGGGCAGGGGCAAGTCCTCGGCGTTGGCCTCGAGCCATTCCACGCGCGGCCCCGTCCGCTCCCGTCCGAGCTGCACCATCCGGGGCGACAGGTCGCACGCCGTCACTTTGGCGCCTCGTTCGGCGGCGAGCCAGGCCGCGTTGCCCGTGCCGGCCGCCACGTCGAGCACTCTCCGGCCCGCGACCGGCTCCACCTTTGCGATCAGGGCCTGTGAGGCGGGCATGAGTCGTCCGGCCAGTCCCGTGTAGTCCCCGAGGCCCCACATCTGCCGGGCCCCCTCCGTGCGCGTGTCGGTCGTTCCCATGGGCGTTACTGTATACGCAGTTGCATCTGCCGTGTCATGAAAGGAAGGGTCCTTCTCCGCGGACGGCATTCCCGGGGCCGTTGACCAGGGCTGGAGTGCAGGTCCCCCCTGTGGCTGTTCGGAGTGCGAGGGGACAGGCGCGTCCATGGCCCACCCGTACAGTTCTTGTACGGGGGCGCGGGCCCCACTGTGATGACATGTCTTATGCCATCGAATTGCCTGATGACCTGTTCGCCTTGATGGAGGAGTTGCCTCGGAACACGTGCGTGACCATCCACCTGATGCTCGCGCGGATCGCGGAGCTGGCGGCGCTCTGGCCCCCAGGTGACGAGAGGTGGACACAGTTCGTCTACCAGGACGACCTGGGGCTGCGCTTCTACGTGCAGGGCTGCTGTGTGCGGCTCTACCTGGAGCCTGAAACGAGGCGCGTCGTGGTGTGCGGGATTGGTCGTGTTCTCGTCACCTTGCCCGAGGAGTTCTTCGACTTCGAGACCAGCGCCGAGGGCTCACCTGCACAACAGTAAGCACCTGAGGTGGGCCGCACTGTGCGGAGCATGGTGGCGCAGGCGGGACATGCTGCGCAGACGGCCGGGGGCGCGTTCGTGCTTCACCGTGCCCTGGGTGTGCTCCCGGCGCGATTCAAGCACGCGCGTCAGTCCATCGTGGGGGATGTCCAAGGTTGTAAGGCTTACTGCCCTCGGGGGCAGGGCCGCCCACCGCCGACACGTAAGCCCTTGGAATCACAGACTCTTGGGCGGGACAGGCCCTGGCACGCGGACTGCTATAGCCCTCTGGCACGAAGTCAGTGGGTGGTTCGGGGCAGGACGGGCGGGTCGGGGCAGGACGGGCGGGTCGGGGTCGGTCGGTTTCAGGGGGGATTCAGGGGAGGGACACTTCGGGGGAAGTGGGTCTGGGGAACGAGTCGGGGAGGGGTCGCGGGGGCGCGGCTCCTCCCCGATTTGTTTTGGGGCCCGGTCCACGGGGGCTGCGGCACGAATCCTTTGACATCCTTTCGGGATCGCGGGAAACCAGCTTTTTACAGTCTTCCCGGATCTTCCCGGCCGCCGTCACCTGGCGCAGAATGCCAGGTGAGCCGGCCAGGGGTCCGTGTGACACCCGAGGCGGCCAGACGGCAGCGGAGGCACAACGGATGGAAGTCAAAGGCGTCGCGTTCCTGGCACGGCAGGCCCAGGCGGAGCAGTCCTTCGGGAGGGAGCGGTGGCTCGCCTTCCTCGCGGAGCAGGCGAAGCGGGATCCCATCTTCGCTCAGCCCGTGCTGCCGGTGACGCGCATCCCGGTGGAGGCCTTCCTGCGGCTCAACGACGCCATGACCCAGCACTTCTACGAGGGGGATCCTCATGCCTTCTGGAAGTACGGCATCAAGTCCGCCGAGTACGCACTGGGCCAGGGTCAGCTCAAGGCGCTGTTCAGCAAGGGGGACTACCGGCGCTTCGCGCTGTTCACCCCAGGCATCTGGAAGGGTTACTTCACCCAGGGCGATCTGACGGCGAAGGTTCAAGGCACTGAGGTGGAGCTGCGCATCATCGGTGTGCCCCGGCCCCACATCTACTTCGAGCTCTCGGTGATGGGCTTCGGGTACGGCGGGCTTACCTACCTGAGCGGCAAGGAGATTCCGCACGAGGTGGTCAAGGGCTTCAGCCGGGGTGACCAGGAGGTCCTCTACCGCTTCACCCTGCCCGCCTGAGCGGGAACTCCTGTCCACGGGCCGTAAGGCTTACTGCCCTCCAGGGCAGGGGCTCCCACCGCCACGACGTAACCCCCTGAAATCACACGCCTCAGGCCAGAAGAGACCCTGGCACGCAGCCTGCTATAGCCCTCTGCCGGGAAGTGGGTGGGTTGGGGCAGGACGGGCGGGTCGGGGTAGGACGGGCGGGTTGGGGCAGGACGGGCGGGTCGGGGTAGGGCACTTCTGGGGAAGTGGGTTGGGCAACGCGTCGGGGAGGAGCTGCTGGGGCGGCTCCTCCCCGATGTGTTTGGGGCTTACGGGCGCTCCAGCGCTCCCAGGTCCATCCTCGCGCCCACGGCCACTCGAGCCTTCGGCTTGTAGGCGGCATCCAGCTGGTACTGGACGGGGTGCCCGCTGGCTGCGGCCGGCCCGCTCTGCGCCACGTCCAGCACCGCGCTGCCCGCCAGCGGCACCAGCGTCTTCATGTCGATGGGCGGCGTGGTGCCGGTGATGAGGTTCTCCTCCCCGTTGAGCTCTCCCCCCACCGTGTGCCACGGGCCCGCGTCGCTCCACTTCGCGTCAATCCAGTTGAGCCCCAGGTTCACGATGCCTCCGGACGGAATCCCCTCGGCGTTGTCCTGCTTCTCGCGCATGCGCGGGTATTGGATGGCCGCGTCGAACACGAAGATGTTGTTCCACACCTCGGCCTTCTCCTCCGTGGTGGACAGTTGGAAGAGCACCGCGTAGCCGTCACCCGTGAGGTGCACGGTGTTGTTGAAGAAGTAGAGCGTGCCCTTGCGGTAGATGGCCTCGTTGCCCGCGTGGTCTCCGCCGTAGTGGATGGTGGTGCCCTTGCGCCCGTCCTTCACAATCTGGTTCCCGTACACGAGCGTCGTGCGGTACGCGGGATTCGCCGTGGCCACCGGCGAGTAGTCCTCGGCCTCCACCAGGTCCAAGGCCCGGGCTCCGTCCTCGATGCGGTTGTAGCGAATCACCGGCCCCACCGAGCGGTCCTTCAGGGCATTGCCCAGCGCCCCCTCGCGCAGCGGCCCGTAGTGGTTGAACTCGTACGTCACCCCCACGCTCTGGATATAGGTGTTGTGCACCAGGTAGCTGCCGGCGACCCCGTTGCCGTGCATGTGGTTGCCGGCGATGCGCAGGTTGCGCGTCACCGCGAAGTCACCGTCGTCCGTGGAGCGGCTGAAGATGGCGTGGGTGCAGTCGGTGATTTCGTTGTTCGCAATCACGATGTTGTTGCCGCGCTCGACCCACACGCACGCGCCGAACTCCACGTAGTTCTTCCGCACCCCCTTGGAGTCGGTGAACTGGTACTTCGGATGGGCGCCTTGAATCCGCAGCCCGTCGATCTGGATGTTCTTCGGGAAGGCCGTCCAGTCCTGGGCGTACAGGCGGTTGATGACGATGACCGAGCGGGACTCGTGCAGCTCGTGCCCGTAGTCCAGGCCTCGGCGCGCCACCGCGTCCTGACCGCTGATGACGGGGCGCTCGCCATTCGGCCCCGGCACGCCGCACACTCGCACCGGCGCATCCTCCCGCGCCTGGGCTGCCAGCAGAATCTTGCCGCGGTAAGGCGTGGAGCGGTGGAACACGCGCACCGTGTCGCCCGCGGCCAGGCTCTCCCACGGAACCTCCGCCAGCGAGGCGAGCTGTCCTGCTCCGGGGCCCACCTGGTAGTCCTTTCCCTTCCCGGAGGGCTCGCAGGGCCGCAGCGACAACTGCGCGGGTGAGACCTCGGGCGACGTGGGCGCGGTAGGCGCAGGGGGCGTTACGGGCGTCTGTGTTTCAGGCGCACCGCTTCCCTCGTCGCCGCCTGGTTCATGGATGTCAACAGGGCCTGCTCCTCCACCACACGCGACCAGGATGCCGCAAAATATCGCTGTCTTGACTCGCATGAGGGTCTCCGTTTCCAAGCAAATGGAACGCGTTCCAGAGGGGAGATTTCCGCCTCGTGCTTCATGGACGCTCGGGGTTCGCGGTTCTTGCACGGAAATCTGAAGAATCGGCTGCCCCCGGGTTGGGGAGGGCCGTCGGTGGAGCCTCGGTAAACCTGATAGCCTCGATGTCGTCGAGGAGAGGGCCCTGGGACGGCGATGAGGCACCCTGGAGAGAACACCATCCTTGCCTTCGTCGAAGGGCGGTTGCCGATCGTCGAGGCCAACGCGCTCGACGCCCACATCGACACCTGCGAGTCGTGCCGCTCACTGGTTGTCGCGGCCGCCAGGGCGTCGCTCGCCACGGGAAGCAAGGATCACGAGGTCGTCCAGGAGCCCGCCTCCGGCCTCGCACCGCTCGAGCACGGCGCGCGGTTTGGTCGTTACACGCTCCTCGACGTGCTCGGCAGGGGCGGAATGGGCATCGTGTATGCCGCGCACGACTCCGCGCTCGAGCGCAAGGTGGCGCTCAAGGTCCTGCGAGGTGAGCTGGCCGCGCGCATCGGGGTGGACCTCGCCTCGGCCCGGCTCCTGCGCGAGGCGCGTATCGCCGCGCGGCTCTCGCATCCGAACGTGGTGACGATCTACGACGTCGACAAACACGACGGGCAGATCTTCATCGCCATGGAGTACGTCGACGGCCAGCCGCTCTCCGCCTGGCTCAACGAGGGCCCCCATCCCACCCGTGCCATCCTGGAGCACTTCGTGCAGGCGGGGCGAGGACTCGCGGCGGCCCACGCAGCGGGCCTCGTCCACCGGGACTTCAAGCCCGCCAATGTGCTGGTCGGCAAGGACGGCCGCGTCCGGGTCACGGACTTCGGCCTCGCAGGTGGGTGGACGAGCGAGGAGTCCTCCGGAGCCGGAGCCACCGGCGGCGCGCACGCCTTTGAGGGGACCCGAACAGAGGGGCTGCTCGGGACGCCGTATTACATGGCACCGGAGCAGCACCGCGGCGAGCGGGCCGGTCCGCTCGCGGATCAATTCAGCTTCGGCGTCGCGCTCCATGAGGCGCTCTACCGGCGCAGGCCCTTCGAGGAGAAGACCCTCGAGGAGCTCGCGTTGAGCAAGGAGCGAGGCCCCGTGGAGCCATCCATGAGCGGAGAGGTGCCGGAGCGTGTCCGGCGCGCCGTGCTTCGCGCGCTACGCCCCCGGAAGGAAGAGCGCTTCGCTTCGATGGACGCGTTGCTCGCGGAGCTCGCGCCGAAGGAGTCCGTGCTCTCGCGCAGGGTGGGCCTGGGCATGGGCCTCCTCGCGCTCCTCGGCCTGGGTGCGATCGGGGCCCGTGCGCTTGGGACGCCGAGCCAGGTGTGCTCGGGTGGGGAACAGAAGCTCGTCGGCGTCTGGGACGCCGAGCGCAAGCGCACGATGCTCGAGGCGTTCCGCGCCACCGGTGCTTCCTTCGCGGAGGACGCCGCTCAGCTGAGCGCGGCGATCCTCGACGGGTACACGCGTGAGTGGGTTGAGGCCCGCAGGGACGCGTGCGAGGCGACCCAGGTGCGCAAGGAGCAGCTCGAGGCGCATCAGGCACTCCGGATGATGTGTCTCGACGAGCGGCTCGAGGAGGTGAAGGCGCTCGGGACGTTCTTCACCCGGGCCGACAAGGGCGTCGTGGAGCGCGCGGTGGAGGCGGCGCGTGCCCTGCCGCCCCTCTCCCGCTGCGCCGACCTCCGAGCGCTGAGCGAGAAGGTGCCACCACCGACGGAGCCCGCGATCCGCGCGAAGGTGGAGGCACTCGGCGTGAAGGCGGCCGAGGTCCATACGCTCGTGAACGCGGGAAGGTACAAGGAGGCCCTCGCGCTGTTGCGCGAGCTCCGTGCGCAAGCGAGTGCCACCGGGTACCAGCCCCTGGAGGCGCAGCTCGCCGTGCTCCAGGGCGAAGCCGAGGAGCAACTGGGAGATGGGAAGGCCGCCGAGAAGTCCCTGCGTGAGGCCGTGCTCGCGGCGGAGGCCGGGCGCGATGACGTCACCGTGGCGCGGGCCTGGACGAAGCTCGTCTTTGTCGTGGGCAGCAGGCTGTCGCGTTTCGACGACGCACTCGCGCTCGAGGCGCACGCGCGTGCCGCCATCGTCCGCCTCGGCAACGCCGAGCTGGAGCGAGCCCGGCTGCTCGCGAGCCGCAGCGGCGTGCTGCGGTTCAAGGGGGACTATCAGGCGTCCTTGAAGGACGCGCAGGAGGCGCTCGCGATCCAGCGCCGGCTCCTTCCCGAGGATCATCCCGACCTGGCGCAGACCCTCAACGATGCCGCCAGCACGTGCACGAGTCTCTCCCTCTACGACGAGGCTCGCGAGTACCACGAGCGGGCGCTCGCGATCCGCGAGAAGGCCTTCGGGTCCAGGCACCCGAAGGTCGCCATCTCGTTGTTCAACCTGGGCCTGGTGTTTCAAATCACGGAGAAGTCCGAGGAAGCCGAGGCGCGCTACCGGCGTTCCCTGGAGATCATGGAGCAGGCCTCGCTCGGGGAGCACCCCCTGGTCGCCAGGCTGCTGATGGCGATTGGCAGGCTGGAGATCCGCAGGGGTGAGGAGGAGCGTGCGTTCCAGGTGCACGAGCGCGCACTCGCGCTCGCGGAGAAGCTCCACGGCCCCGAGCACCCGGATGTCGCGATGGCTCTGCTGCCCCTGGGCCCGTTGCTCGCCAACAGGGGTCGGCTCGACGAGGCGCTCGCCGTGCTCCACCGCGCGCGGGCCATCACCGAGAAGGCGCTCGGCCCCGACCACCCTGATTATGGCCAGATCCTCTTGGATCTCGGCTTGCTCCAGGCCCGCGGGATGCAGTACGCCGCCGCGAAGGAGTCCTTGGAGCGGGCCAGGACCATCTACGCCCAGGCGTTCGGCCCCGAGCACTTCTCCGTCGGCTTGTGTCTCGACAACCTCGGCCAGGTCCTCTTCCAGGAAGGCCGCCATGCCGAGGCGCTCGCGACGCACCGCAAGGCGCTCGCACTGTACGAGCCGAGCTTCGAGCCGGACAGCGCCGACAAGGCCGTCATCCTGTTGAACATCGCCGAGGCGCTGATCGCGCTGCGCCGGTACGCCGAGGCGCTCACGACGGCCGAGCGCGCCCTCGCCGCACAGGAAAAGGATTTGGGGCCCGAGAGTCCCATGCTCGCTTCCTCCCTGAGCGCCATGGGGGTGGCGGCATTCCACCTCGGGCAACTCGAGGTGGCCCGCGCTTCGCTGGAGCGCGCCGTGACGCTGCGGGAGAACGGTTACAGCCGCGAGGCGCTCGCCCGGGCCCGGCGCTATCTGGCCCGCGTGCGCGCGAAGTCCCGGTGAGAGAACGCCCTCACTCGTAGAGGGAGCTGGGGTGTTTCATGGCCGTTGCGGATGCCGTGTATCATGGGCCCCGTGCTTCCCCAGGCTCCCCTCTCCCAGGCCTTCCGCGAACGCCTCTCGTCCGCGGCGGCGGCGAAGCTCGGTGACATCGGTGCACTGGAGCACCGATTGCGTTCGCTGCTCGATGAAGCCCGTCGCAGCCTCCCAGCCCTCACAGTGGACGAGGCGGCGTTCGTCGGCCACATGGCGGAGCGGCTCTCCGATGAAGGGGAGCTCGACGAGGCGCTCTCCTGCGTCCAGGTGCGCGATCTCCTGCTCGCCTTCGCCTGCCTCTCGGGCGACGCCCTCGCGCTGAAGGAGTTGAGCCAGCGGCTGGACATCGAGGTGCGCGCCGCGATGCGGGGGTTGGGCGCCGAGCCCGAGCTCGTTGACGAGGTGAGATCCGTGCTCGGCCACAAGCTGCTGGTGAGCGACGGGGAGGCGCCGAAGCTCGCGACGTACACGGGGCTGGGGCCGCTCGCGGCGTGGCTCCGAGTGGCCGCGATGAGGACGGGGATCAGCCTGCGCAGGGGCACCCAGCGTGAGGTGCGGACGGATGAGCAGACGCTGCTGGATGCCATGGATCCCGCGTTGGATCCGGAGGCGCGGCTGATGCGCGAGCGCCACGCGGAGCTGCTCCGGTCGGCCCTGCACGAGGCCATGGCGGCGCTGTCGACGCGCGAACGCAACCTCCTGCGGATGTATTACGCCGAGGGAATCAAGCTCGACAAACTGGGGGCCATGCACCGGGTGAATGCCTCGACGATTTCCCGATGGATTGCGCGAGCGCGTGAGGAGGTGCTCGAGCGCACCCGCGAAGCGCTCGGGGCCCACCTGAAGATGAACACCTCGCAGGTGGAGAGCGTGCTCGGACTGGCCCAGTCGCTCGACATGAGCCTGGAGAGCCTGCTCCGCGGCCCGGCCGACTGAGGCGAGTTGCGGGCTCGGCTCTTCAATGGCCGAGCCCTCCATCTCGTCGGGCTGCTTCCAGGGCTTCGGCACGCCTGAGCAGTTGATGGGCTGTGTCATTCCAATCAGGGCCAACGAATTGCAGATCCGAAGCAGCCCTGCGGAGCAGCGCTGTGTTGTCGGGCTCCTGTAGACAGGCCAGTCTGTACGCCAGATTCCTCATCCAGACTGGGACGAGAAGCAGGTCCCGTCCCAGCGCGCTGTCCAGAAAGCCCAAAATCTCCTGCGCCGAACTGAAGGTCAGTTGCTCGATGAGGCGATACTCGGCCTCACTGCGTTCTGGCCCAGGTTCCGGAGGGAGCGAGTCAAACAGTTCAAGAAGGGATGCCATACGTGGCGGGTCAATTCGTTCAATGCCGAGGATTCTAGCGGTCCATGCGCCTCCAGGAACCCGAAGAGGCTGAGAAGGTGCTGCCCCTCACGGAACCGTGGCCTCCGGTGCATGCTGCTTCAATAGCGCATCCAACTCGGCCAGGGCCTTGGCGTAGAGGATGGGGGCGCGGGAGAAGGTGGCCTGTGCCGAGTGGGCGAGCTTCAGGGAGCGTTCCGGTTGCTGTCCCGCATCCCACAGGGCTCGCGCCATGGCGAACTGCGCGGAGGCCCGGTAGGCCGGACGCACCGGATGGCTTTCGACGACTCGCAGCACGCGCTCGAGGACGGGGATGGCCTCGGTGGCCCGTCCCAGCCGCTGCAACGCCTCGCCCTTGCCCTCCAGGGGCAGCACGCCGATGGGTGAATCCACTCCCATCATCTTCTCGAAGAGCGCCAGCTCCTTCTCGAAGATGGCGAGCGCGCGGGCGGCCTGGCCTTGCGCGAGGTAGCTGCTGCCGATGTTTACGCGGATGAGGGCCGTGTTGATGTGCTCGGGGCCCAGGTTTCGTTCGCGCAGATCCAGCGCCTGCTGGTGCAGCCGGAGCGCCTTCTCGTACTGACCTCGCGCATCGTGCAGATCCGCGAGCCCCACCAGGGCCCTGGTGTACACGTGCTCGTGCTTCTTCGGGTCCTTCTTCGCCAGCTCCACCACCTGCTGGAAGGTCCGTTGCGCCTCGGACAGCTGCTCCAGTGATGTCTGGGCCTCCGCCACGCTCACGAGCGCCTGCATCAGGTACGGGCTCTCCGGGCCCATCAGCTCCCGGAAGCGGCGCACGGCCTCGTTGTAGTGCTTGAGCGCCGCGGCCTCATGACCCTCCGTGGCCTCGAGGTCTCCATAGGAGATGTGGAAGTGGGCCCATTCCTCCGAGTCACTCCTGTACGCCTGCTGGCCGATCTCCCGCACCCGATCCAGCAGGCGGCGCGCCTCGGCGTTGCGCCCCTGGAGGGCATAGATGTTCGCCAGGTTCATCAGGGGCTGGGTGAGGAACGGGTGGCCGGGTCCGAGGTTGTTCTCGCCCAGGCGGACGAGCGTCTCGAGCGCCCGCAGGGACTCGTCGACACGGTCCAGGTTGCCCAGCGCGGCCAGGGAGTTGCTGGCGTAGCGCAGCGTCGTCGCGTGCGCGGGGCCGAGCGTCTGCTGCGCTAGGACGAAGGCCCTGTCGAAGGACTCGTGGGCCTCGGCGAACCTGCCCTGGTGGTAGAAGGCCAAGCCCTGGTTGTTGAAGAAGGTGGCGCGCAACTCTCCGCGCTCTCCCATCCGGTCGAGCAAGGCCTCCGCGAAGTGCTTCCAGCGATCGTTTTCCTCCTGGGGCCCGTGCTTGCTGTAGTAGCCCATCAGCCGCACGGCGGCTGCCGTCCGGATGCTGTCGTGCCGCGAGGCGAGTGCGAGCACGAACGCCTCGGTGAGCATCTGGGGGACGTCCTGGTTCTGGCCGGAGATGATCTGCGTCCAGGCCTGCATGAAGAGGGCCTCGGCTTGGATGGGCTTGTAGTCAAGCCTTGCCGTGCTCGTGGTCACTGCCGTGGCTAGCGTCAGGGCGTCCTCGTACCTGCCAGCCTCGGTGAGCGCCTTGACGCGAGCAAGCTGGGCGCGGGCGGTCGCTACCTCCTGGCGCGTGGTGGCATCCTCGGGCGGCTTCACCTCGGCCATCAAGGCCTCCACGTCCGCGCAACCCTGGAGAGGACGCAGGGCACTGGCGGCGGAGATGGCTTTCTCCACCACGGTGGGGTTGGCGTCGGTGAAGACCTCGGTGAGCGCGGCCAGGTCCTGCCGACGGTTCTCCAGGCAGACCATGCGCAGAGACATCACGTCTTCGGACTGCTCGCCGCGGATGCGTGTGGCCTCACACGTTTCCCGATGCATGCCCGTCCACGCTTCGGAATACGCGTGCAGTGACTTGCGGACATGCTCCCAGGTATCCCGGGCATAGGGGAGGCCCGTAGCGAGGAATGCCTTCTCGATGGCCTGTTGGCGTGAGTTATCCCAGATGCCCGTCAGCTTTTCTGGCGCACTCGTGCACAAGTGGGTGTGCTGCTGGTTCCAGGCGTCGTAGGCCAGCAGACCCGAACAGGTGGCGAGGATGAGCATCGCGGTCGCGGTGAGCCACCACCGGCGCACGTGGGCGGGATCTCTCGCGAGGAGGGCCAACAATGCATCCAGGGAGTGGTAACGAGCCTCCGGCTGAGGGTTGAGCGCGCGCAGCAGGACGTGGTGTACCCAGGAGGGGACCCTGGCATCGGGTGGAGGGGATTTGATACGAGCCGCCAGCACATTCTCCTCACGCACGGCGAAGGTGTCCCCCTCGAAGGGAAACTCACCATAGAGGGCCTCCCAAAGGGCGACAGCGAAGGAGAACTGATCGCTGCGGGCATCCACGGCGGTATCGCGGAACTGCTCGGGTGCCATGTATGCCGGTGTCCCGAGAATGGCACCCTTTCGTGTCAACGGCAGTCCCAATGGATTGGAGGACGCATCGGGCTCATCAACGATTCCAACTTCAGAGGAGGGCGGCTTCAGCGCAGGGTCAGTCGTTGCTTCACTTTGGCGTGCCAGGCCAAAATCGGTCACTCGTACCCGGCCATTGTGATCCACGAGCACGTTGTCTGGTTTGAAGTCGCGATGGACCAACCCGGCCGCGTGTGCCGCCGCCAGACCCTTCCCGGCGGCCAGGTACGCATCCAGAACCGCGCGCCAGGAGGGCGACGTGCTTTCACACCAATGCCGCAACGTCTGCCCCTGCACGTACTCCATGGCGATGAAAAGGGAGCCATCCTCCAGAGGACCTACGTCATAGACGGCGACCACATTGGGATGTGAGAGACGCGCCATGGCCATCGCTTCGCGTACCTGACGGGCCTTCCGGTCACTGTTGCCTCCCACGGAGTCTCGCGTGTAGCGCAGCAATTTGAGCGCCACGCGCCTGTCCAGCCGGGTGTCGTAGGCCGCGAGCACTACGCCCATGCCTCCCTGTCCGAGTTGGTGGAGCACGGTGTAGCGTCCCCCCGGGGTTCTCCCTGGGGCCAGCGCGTGGGAGTCACCCTCCGTGGACATCGCGGAAGGCAAATCGGGAGCTTTCGGCTCCACAGTGCTTGTCTCCCCCATGGCATCGAAGCCCAATCCGGCCCTCCCCCCATGGTCCTGATTGCCCATGTGCAAGCCTCGCTCACGCGAAATACAATGAGAGCTTAGCTGATCAGCACGGAATGCGTCGTGTTGCCGCCTTCTCAGGTGAGCAGCGCGCGGCGCTCGGGTACCTCGAACCAGCGCAGCAGGAAGTCGATGAACACTCGCGTGCGCAGGGGCTGGTGTCGGCGCGCCGGGTAGAGCAGGTACAGCGGCATGGCCACCAGCTCGTACCCGGGGCACAGGCGCACCAGCGCGCCGGACTCGAGATCCTCTCGTACGAGGAAGAGTGGCAGCCGCACCACTCCGGCCCCCGCCAGCGCCACGCGCCGGATGGCACTGTAGAGGCTGATGCGCAGCCGGCCTCCCACCGTGGCCGTCTCCGTGCGGCCCTCGCGCTCGAACAGCCACAGGGCATCATCCCGGAAGTGCGGGTTGTGGATGCACGGGACCCGCTCCAGCGCCGCGGGCGTGTCCAGCGGTCCGTGCGCCGCTACGAACGACGGGCTCGCCACCACCACCTCTCGCACCACCCCCAGCGGGCGGGCCACCAGGTGCTCCTCTAGCGCTCGGGTCGTGCGCAGGGCCACGTCGTACCCCTCCCCCACCAGGTCCCTCCTCACCACGCTCAAATCCAGCTCCACCTCGACGTGGGGGTAGAGGGCTTGGAACTCCAGCACCAGCTCGGGCAGGAAGGTCTCTCCGAGCGTCGTCGGCGCGGTGACCCGGAGTCGTCCCTCCACCTCCGTCGTGGTCGCCGAGACCGCGCGCTCCGCTTCCAGCAGCATCTCGCGCAACTGCCGGCAGTACTCCAGGTAGAGCCGCCCCGCCTCCGTCAGCGCCAGCCGCCGTGTCGTGCGGTGCAGCAACTGCACGCCCAGCGCCTTCTCCAGCTCCGCCACCTGCTCGCTCACGTGCGCCTTCGAGCAGCCGAGCTTCTCCGCCGCTCGCGTGAAGCTGCCCCGCTCCGCCACCGTGACGAAGGCCAGCGACTGATCGAACCGTCCGAACATTGTCTTCATCCGCGAACAGTGTTTCCGCCCGGGACCCGTTTATCCCCAGGCCTCCCCAGGCGCATTCTCCCTGACACCTGAGCATTGGTTCGCATCATCGAACAAAACGGAGGCAGTCATGAAGGTTCTTCTCGTTGGAGCCCACGGAGTCATCGGCAGCGCGGTCGCCCGGGAGCTGGGCGCCCGTCACACCCTCGTCAGCGCTGGCCGCAGCAAGGGGGACGTGAAGGTGGACATCACCGACAGCGCCAGCATCCGCCGCATGTTCGAGCAGGTGGGCCGCGTGGACGCGGTGGTCTCGGCCGCTGGAAACGTGCACTTCGCCCCGCTCGAGGACATGACCGAGCAGCACTTCGACATCGGCTTGCGCGACAAGCTCATGGGCCAGGTGAACCTGGCGATGATCGGCCGCGCCTGGTTGAACGACGGAGGCTCCATCACCTTGACGGGCGGCATCCTCGCCGAGCAGCCCATCCGCAACGGCAGCTCGGCTTCCCTGGTGAACAGCGCACTCGAGGGCTTCGTGCGCGGGGCCGCCATCGAGCTGCCGCGAGGGCTGCGCATCAACCTGGTCAGCCCGAACGTGGTGCAGGAGTCGCTGCCCCAGCTCGCCCCCTTCTTCCGCGGCTTCGAGGCGGTCCCCGCGGCCCGCGTGGCCCTCGGCTACAGCCGCAGCGTGGAGGGCCACCAGACCGGGCAGATCTACCGCGTCTTCTGATTCGCGCTGGCCTCGGGGGCCTCTGGCACCGTCTGCGTCGAAGTCTTCGCCGTCGGCTTGTCTTCCGTCGGCTTCTTCTCCTTGAGCGTGCCCAGGCTCGTGCTCCACCACTCCGGGCACAGCAGCAGGAAGAGGCCACCAAACGCCACGAGGCCCATCAGGGAGACAAGAATCACTTCGTCCATTTGATTCTCCACGCCGTCCTGGCTCGAGGACGGCCCATAGGTCTTCAACAGCGGAAAGGGTTTGAATCCAGACGTCCGAGGTGCTCAGTCCTTCTCGACGTCAATCATTGTCATCATGCCGGCCTCGGCATGCTCGAGGATGTGGCAGTGCATCATCCAGCTGCCAACGTCCGTGGGGACGAGCGCGATGTCCACCTCCTCGCGTCCGTGGACGAGAACGGTGTCGCGGAAGAACGGCTCGTTCACCGGCACGCCATCGCGCGCGAGCAGCCGGAAGAACATCCCATGCAGGTGGATGGGGTGCAGGCGCGCCGACTCGTTCACGTACCGCAGCCGGTAGAACTGGCCCTGCTTCAGCGTCAGGCCCGCCTCGTGGGCGTGCTCGTGTCCCGCGAAGGCCTTGCCGTCGATGGTCCACTCGATGCCGAGCGGGCCTCCTCCGCGCGCGTTCAACCGGAAGGTGTGGTGCTCCGGTACCTGGAGCCCTTCCTTCCACGCGGGCACGTGGGCGCGGGCCGGTGAGGCGAAGGCCGGCGTGTCCACCATGTCGCCCTCGAGCAGGATGCTCGCGAGGAGGTTGGGCTGACGGGCGTAGAACCGGTCCACGACGCGCAGGGGCTCCCCCGAGAGCTGGTTGAAGGTGAGGTCAATGTCCACGCGGTTGCCGGGAGCGAGCTCGAAGCGCGAGGGGTCGATGGGCTCGCGCAGGTACATCCCATCCACCGCGATGACCTTGGCCTGGAGGCCCGAGAAGTCCGGCGCCACCACGCGCCCATTCGAGGCGTTGAGCAGCCGCAAGCGGATGCGCTCGCCCGGGCGTACGCGCAACACCTCATCGGTGCGCCCGTTCACCGTGATGACGTTGCCCCACCGCCCGTCATGCGCGAGGTCATGCCGCGTGTTGAAGCGCGGGAAGATCTGCCGCGTCTCGTCGAGCAGCCAGTCGTCGATGACCCACACCACGTCGCGGCTGTACGGCGGCGGCTCGGCGTCCTCGACGATGAGCACGCCGTAGAGGCCACGCTCCACCTGCTCGCTGCTGCGCACGTGCGGGTGGAACCAGAAGGTGCCGGCGTCCTTCGGGGTGAACTCGTAGACGAACGTCTCTCCCGGTTGCACGGGCTTCTGCGTGGCATGGGGCACGCCGTCCATGGCGTTGGGCAGCCTTACGCCGTGCCAGTGGATGGTGGTCTCCTGCGGCAGCCGGTTGGTGAAGCGAACCCGCAGCGTCTCGCCCAAGCGGATGCGCAACTGTGGCCCCGGCACCTGGCCGTTGTAGGCCCAGACGCGCAGCGCCTGGCCGTCGATGAGAGGCACCTCGGTGGGCTCGGCCACGATGTCGAAGGTTCGCACCGTGCCGAGCGGACGGGCTTCCAGCGGATAGGCGCCCTCGAATTCGCGCAGGGCCCGCTCGGCCTGGGGCGGCTTCTTCTCGCCCGACTGGCAAGCTGAATGAAAGAGGAGGAGGAATGCGGCGGCCACGAGGGCTCGCGCGCACCCGGATGGTGTCAACACGTGAGTCGCGCTCCAAAGCGGAAGGGAATGACTGGCCGGAGCGGAACGGCGCGCCCGGCCCCTCAGGGCTCTCCAGCGGCAGAGGGGCAGCGCGGCGCACATGCGCCAGGCCACGCCTCTCCCGTTCGGCACAGCGCTCGGGGCCTCGAGCCTCCTCTCGCTAGGGCAGAGGAAAGACGAGGCACCCGGGACGTGCGCCGGGAGCGCTCAAATGAGGAGCGAGCGGACGCGGAGGAAGACAGGTGGCCCCTGGGCGTGGGGCGTGTCCCAGAGAGCGAAAGAGCGGCGCTCTCCCCCCTCGGGAGCCGAGAAGGAGAGCCTCAGCGGCGGCGGGGCCGGTGGGACCGCGACGGGGGAGGCGTGGCTGGAGACGTCCACGACGGCAGGGGCGGGGATATCCCGCTCCAACGCGTCGCAGCAGTCCTTCCGCAACGCCGTCTCGTCGTGTGAGACCTTCTCCGCCTTCTTCCCGTCGTGCGGGCAGTCGCAGGCGGTGCGTGTCGCGGCTTTCTTCGGACAGAAGTGCGCGAGCCCCACTCCGCTGGCAGCGGCCTGCCAACCGAGGAGAAGCGCGAGCGTGAAGATGCGAAGAGCCAGCGACACGGTGCCCATCCCTATACGTGGGTCGAGTACCGGCCGCAACCGGACCACCACGCGGTGCTATTCCGCCGAAGCTGGGCGCCTGTCCTCGAATGCACGGTGGGACGACTCAGGCTTGCCTACCTGGACGCCTGGGCGCTCCTCGGCATCCGGCCTCTTCTTCTCCTTGAGCGTGCCCAGGCTCGTGCTCCACCACTCCGGGCACATCAGGATGAAGAGACCGCTAAACACCAGCATGCCGAGTACAGCGACCCACACCACTTCCACGGATTCCCCCAGTCCGTCCTGAGGACGGCTTCAGACGTCCTCTTGAAAACAAGCGCAACGCGCCAAATCACGGCTCCGTGTCCCACCCGTTCCCAGACTGGCTATTGGGACGGAGTAGGCCCGCTGGAGGGCCCTCTGTCCGGCGTGAGGGGAATCTCCAGGGTGGCCGTGGCGCCCTGGCCTGGCCCCGCGCTCTCCAGCGTCAGGCTTCCTCCGAGCATCTGTGCCGCCAGTGCGCTCGAGTGCAGGCCAAAGCCGTGCCCGTCCTTGCGCGTGGTGAAGCCGTGCGAGAAGAGCTTCGCCTGGTTCTCCGGCGCGATGCCGCTGCCATTGTCCACCACCTGGATGCGCGCCTTCCCATTCCCGGCGGTGAGCCGCACCGTCATGTGCCGCTGTCCCTCGGGCACCGTATCCAGGGCGTACTTGGCGTTGCTGACCAGGTTGATGAGGATTTGCAGCACCTTGTGCTTGTCCAGCCGCACCCGGGGGACGCGCAACACCTGGAGGTTCACAGCGATGCCGTGGCGCTGGAGCGCCGCATGTTGGATGCGCAGGGTCTCGTCGACGAGCTGCCCGAGGTCACACTCCTCGAGGAGCAGCGAGGTTTTGGCGTAGGTCTGCTGCACCTGGACGATGGCGCGGATGTGCTCGACGTGCCTGTTCATCGCCTCCAGGCTCTCCTGCAGATGCGTCTGCTCACCCAGCAGCTCTTTCGAGAGCGCGGAGAGATAGTCGATCAGCTGCTCGCCGCGTGGATCGTTCGTGAAGAAGTCTCCCAGTTTCCCACGGTGCTCCTCGAGCAGCGCGGCCACCTGCTTCACTCGGGTGACACGAGAGGCGCCCACCGCCTGGCGTGTCATCTCCAGGTTGACCACGGCGCTGGTGAGGACATTGCCCACGTTGTGCAACACATTGGAGGCAATCTCCGTCATGCCCACCGCACGCGCCGTCTCCACGAGCTGGGCCTGCGTCTGCTTGAGCTCCTGGGTGCGTTCATCCACCCGGCGCTCCAGCTCGTCCTTGGCGTGGCGCAGCGCGGTCTCCGTGCGCTGGACCTCGTCATAGAGCCGCGCGTTCTCGATGGAGATGGCCGCCTGCGAGGCGATGTGTCCGAGCAGTGCAATACGGGCGGGCGTGAAGGCCTCGGCGGCGAGGCGGTTCTCCAGGTACAGCACGCCGGCGAGTCCCTCCTTGCGCAAGAGCGGCAGGCAGAGCACGGACCGGGCCAGGCCGCACTCGAGGTAGGCATCGGAGGAGAAGGGATGGGGCCGCGAGGCATCGCCGATGAGCACGTGCTCGCAGGTGCGCCGGACGTAGGCGAGGAGCGTCCAGGGCAGGCCATCGGAGCTTGCGTCCTCCGGGAACACCTGGAAGCCGCCTTGCGAGTCATGGGAGATGGCGGCGATGCGGAGCGAGTTGCCATGCGGGAGCAGCAGGGCCCCGCGCTGGGCACCAGCGTTTTCGAGGGCCACCTCCATCAACGTGGTCACCAGCCGCTCCAGGACGATTTCCCCAGAGATGGCTTGCTGGGCCTTCACCACGGAGAGCGCGTCGAGCTGTGTCGAGCTCGTGTCGTGGGAGGGAGCAGCCGCGCTCTCCGCCACGGTCGCGAGCGAGGGCCACCACGTGTCCAGGTGCTGAACCTTGCCGTGGGCGCCCCACTTCCGGTACGCGTCGCGGGCCTCGCGGGCATACGGCAGGGCAATGGTGGAGACGCGCCGCTCGCGCCAGAACCGCGCCGCATGCTCGGCGGCGAGGCCGACGTTCTGGAGGAAGCCACTCTCCCGGGCGGCTTGGAGCGCCTCGTCATAGGCATACGTCGCCTCGTCTCGCAGCCCCTTGCAGCGGGCCAGCTCCGCGGAGACCAGCCGTTCGACCGCGCGGAAGTTTTCGGGACAGTGGCTCGCCCACTCCGCGAGTTGCGCCTGGTGCCGCTGCATGGCCTCGAGGTACTCGCGCTGTTTCTCTGGAGGCGCGGCCTCGTAGCAGGCGGCCAGCGTCAGGGCGCTGTAGAGATGGTAGTCATACAGCTGGATATGGCCGGCTGAGGACCAGAGGAGCTTCTCGGCCCGGGCCGACGCCTGGCGCGCCTCCTCGTACGCGCCGCTCATGAAGCGCGCCTGCATCTTGAGAATCCAGTACCAGCACACGGTGGTGATCATGGAAGCCGAGGACAGGTGGGCCTCGAAGGCCTCCTCCTCGAACTCCTCACCGCTCAGCGAGCCGAACACGGGGGCGAGCCCGCGCAGCTGCTGCATGTAGCGCTGGATGTGATGGATGATCTCCTCGATGCCCCGGTAGCCCACCTTGCGCACGAAGTCGATGCGCGCGACCGACTCCTGGTAGACCTCGTCCAGCGAGTGCCCCATGAACAGGGCGTTGGTGACGGTGTGGTTGCAGCTATAGCAGGCCGTCTGGAAGTCACCGGCGGGGACCGCGTGATGGAAGGCTTCCCGGATGAACTCCTGCGAGATGGCCATGGGCAGGACCCAATAGCTGACCATCTCCATGCCGTAGAGCGCCTTGCCCCGAGAGGCGGAGAAGTTGTGGCGCTCGACGAGCTCGCGGGCCAGCAAGCCGAAGGCCTGTCCCTCCCGGTACTTCTTGAAGCAGTGCCCCTGCATCAGCCCGAACCAGGCGTACCCGTTCACGGCGGACTCGGCGTTGCCATGGCGGAGGCAGAGGCTGACCATCCGGCACAGGTGCAGGACGAGCAGGTTGAGGTCGGTGAAGAGCGCCGGTGCGAACAGGGCGGAGAGGATTTGCATCGCCGCCTTCGTGTTCGGATCCGTCATGAGCGGGAGCTCGACGAGGCTCTCGATGGAGCGTCCCCCCATGAGCGCCCAGACCTCCTCGTTGGCCGCGACCACCTCGTCCCAGGAGGGATGGGGCGGCATGGGCATGCCGAGCGCGGCCAGTCCCTCCAGCAGACACTCGGCGGCCACCTGACTCTCATTGCTGGTGAGGTGGATGTCGTTGCGCAGACAGGCGACCGCGGCGATCTCCGCGGGGGTACGCGCCCGCGGATGGAGCATCCCCGCGAGGTGGCGCGCCTCGGCGGGGTTGCCGCTCATGAACTCGCTGATGGCGCGCTGGAGGTGCAGCTCGAAGGTGAAGGTGTGCTTCCGCTCCCAGCCATCCTTCGGAAGCAGCTGGAGGGCCGCCGTGAAGTAGGTGACGGCCGAGCGGTGCGCGGTCGAGGCCTGTGCCTTCTTGCCCGCCTCGGCGTTCAGTCGTGCCAGCTCGTGGCGCTCCTCTGCATTGGAGATCAGCTCCGCGCCAGCGTTGAGCTGGTTCACCACATCGAAGAGCCGCTCCCGCATCTCCTCCGGGGACAGGCTCGCGCGCAGCAGGCGGCCAATGCGCAGGTGGACGGCCCTGCGCTGCTCCTCGGGAATGAGGGCATAGGCGGCCTGCTGGATGCGGTCATGGATGAAGCGGTACTGGTCCAGGCCGCTGCGCATCAACAGGCCATCTTGCAGCGCGGGCTCGAGCCCCTGCTCCACCTCCTCCACGGGCTTGTCGGAGATGATGGACAGGGTCGGGAGCGGGAAGTCATTGCCCACGCACGCCGACAGGCTGAGGAGGTGCTGCGTCAGGGCGGGGAGCTGGCGCAGCCTGCCCGCCATGAAGTCGACGACGTTGTCGGAGTAGCCCTTGGCGCGGACGCCCTCGGCATCCCAGCGCCAGGAGCCCTCGGGTGTGCGGGTGAGGAGCCCATCCTGGTTGAGCGTCCGCATCCACTGGATGAAGAAGAAGGGGTTGCCGCCAGTCTTCTCGTGAACCTGGGCGGAGAGGGGCTCGATGAGCGCTGGGCTCGCGCCTGGGAGCGCGTCGGCAATGAGTCGCTGGAGCTGTTCGAGGCTCAGTGGTTCGAGCCGGATGTCCATCACCCGGGCGCGCTCCTTGAGCATCTCCTGGCGTGCGAGCATCAGCGGGTGGGACGGGGAGACCTCGTTGTCGCGGTAGGCGCCGACGAGCAACAGCGGTGGGGTGTCCGGGTGGGTGATGAGGTGCTGGATGAGGCGGAGGCTGGCCGAGTCGGCCCACTGCAGGTCATCCAGGAAGAGGACGAGGGGGTGCTCGGAGGTGGAGACGGCGCCGAGGAAGCGCTGGAAGACGCGATTGAAACGCGTCTGCGACTCGGAGGGAGGAAGCTCCTGGAGCGGAGGCTGCTTGCCCACGACGAGCTCCAGCTGCGGCACCAGCTCCACGAGGAGCTGTCCGTTCCCCGCCCACGCCTCGTGGAGGCGCTCGCGCCAGGCCTCGAGCTCCGAGTCGGTGCCGGCCAGCAGTTGCTGCACCAGCCCGCGGATGGCCTGGGCCAGGGTGGCGTAGGGGATGTCTCGCTGGAACTGGTCGAACTTGCCTTGGATGAAGATGCCGCGCCGCTGCACAACCGGCCGGTACAGCTCGTGGACCACCGCCGACTTCCCGATGCCCGAGTAGCCGCTCACGAGGACCAGCTCCGGGCTTCCCCCTTGGGAGATTCGCTCGAAGGCGCTCATCAGGGTCGCGACTTGTACGTCTCGCCCATAGAGCCGCTGGGGCATCTGGAAGTGGGGAGGAACGTCGTGCGCGCCGAGCGGAAACTCCTCACTCACGCCCCGGCGCAGGTCGTCCCGGCACCGTGTCAGGTCCGCCTTCAGGCCATCCGCGCTCTGGTAGCGCTCCTCGGCGACCTTGGCCAGGAGCTTCATCACGATGGCGGATAGGACAGGGGGAAGGCCCGGGACGCGCTCGTGAGGAGGCCGAGGGAGCTGGGCCATGTGCGCGTGGAACCACTCGAGCGCGTCACGACCGTGGAAGGGCAGCGTGCCGGTGAGGAGCTCGTAGAAGGTCACGCCCAGCGAGTAGAGGTCGCTGCGGTGGTCCACGGAGCGGTTCATGCGACCGGTCTGCTCCGGGGACATGTAGGCCGGGGTCCCCTCGATGAGGGGGGTGGAGGCGGCGTCCACGTGCTCGACGGTCTGGAGGAGGGCGGTGCCGAAGTCGATGATGCGGGTGTCGCCCGAGGGAAGCAGGACGATGTTGGAAGGTTTGAGGTCCTTGTGGATGACGCCGTGGCGGTGGATGTCGGCCAGGGTGGAGGCCAGGGAGATGGCGAGCTCCAGGAACTGCGCCACGTCCATGGGACGGCCGACGCAATCGGACAGGGCCTTGCCGCTGGCGCCCTCCAGCAGGAGCACGGGGCGACCCTGGCTCTGCTCGCACCCCAGCGTCTTCGCGACGCCGCGCACGTCTCGGAGCCGGTGAAGGATGGCGTGCTCGCGCCGGTAGCGCTCGACCTCACGAGCGCCGGTATGCGGCGTCACCGGCATCTTGACGACGACAGGCAGGCGGTCGTCATCACGGAGCGCGTGGTAGAGGATGCTCGCCCCCGTCGACTTGAGCGTGTCGAGCAGGGTGTAGCCAGGGATGTTTGCCATGCGCACCGTCAGGGGTTGAGGCCAGAATCCCCCCGAGGAGGGTGGCAAGCGACCGCACCTACCCACGGAGGAACTTGGATCGGCCCAAGTGATTACGAGCGCTTGATTCTACCAGAGAAGATCTTGAATTCCCCAAAATCTTCAAACTGATACTCCTCGTCCAAAGAGTTGGCTCATGCGTGCTAGCGATTAAGACATCTTGTCTGGATTCAATCAGGCGTGCTAATCATCGGGGGCGCTTCAGCGGCCCAACGCTCTCCGAGCAGGGAGCCTCGCGTGCTGTTGGCGTCCACCTTTGTCCAAGGAATTTCACGCGGTAAGGACAGAGGAGCGGGAAAAATTCCACGTGCGTGGGGGTTAAGCCGGTCCTCGCATGTCAGCATTGAACTTCCGGCCGCCTGCCTCCCTGGCCCGTACCACGCTCATCCACATGGGCGTGCGCATCGGCGTCATCATTCTTCTGACCACCCTGGTCAGCTACCTGCACATGTTTCACACGCTGCGTCAGGACGCGCTCGAACAGCTGGAGCGGCACGTCGCGGAGCGCAGCCAGCGGGAGCAGACCCTCTTCGTGCTGGCGGAGGACAACCACGCCCTCCTCAAGAAGGCGCTGGAGGAGCGCATTCAGGCTTGGAGCCAGCAGGATCCCAACCCCCGCTTCGAAAGCCTGTTCACCCAGCAGCCTGACGGCTCCGTCCGCTCGCGCGCGGAGGGCTTCGACGCGACGAAGATGGTGGGCGTCTTCATCCCCCCAGGCGTGAAGCTCGATACGGAGCTGCGCCGTCGCATCCTGGCCGCCTACGACGTCCTCGCTCAGTACGGGCCCGCCTTCTCGACACGCTTCAACAGCACCTACATCACCCTGGTGGAGGGGCCGTGCCTCTCCTACTGGCCCTCCATCCCCAACTGGGCCCAGGACATCCCGGCGGATGATCCAACGCTCGAGTACGAGTACTACACCATCAGCACACCGGAGAAGAACCCGAGCCGGGAGACGGTCTGGAGCGGCATCTTCCAGTATCCCGTCACGCAGCACTGGATGGTCACGGTCACGACGCCGCTGGACAGGGAGGGCCGCCATGTCGCGTCCATTGCCCATGACGTCCTGCTGGATGAGCTGATGGGTCGCTCCATTGAGGACCACCTGCCCAACACCTACAACCTGCTGGTGCGCGATGACGGCCAGCTCATCGCCCATCCCGACCTGGACCTGCAGGGAGCCAATGTCGGCTACAACATCCTGGGGACGGCCCTGAAGCCGGGGGAGGTTTCCCCGAAGCTGACGTCCGAGGCGCAGCAGACCCATCTGCGCAGCCTCTTCGAGACGGTGCGCAACCGCACCTCCGACGACAGCCTCCTGCAACTGCCGGAGTATGACGAGTACCTGGCCGTGGACCGGCTGGAAGGGCCGGAGTGGAACTTCGTCACGGTGCTGCCCGGGAGCGTGGTGACCGCGGCGGCCTTGCGGTCGGCGCGCTATGTCCTGCTCTTCGGCCTGGTGTCGCTGCTGCTGGAGCTGATCATCATGTACCAGGTCCTCCAGCGACAGATTGCCCAGCCGCTGCTGAACCTCATTCAGGCAGCCCATCACGTGGCGTCCGGTGACTTCCAGGTGGCGCTGGATTCCTCACGGCGTGATGAGCTGGGGCAACTGGCAGGGGCCTTCCGGACCATGTCCGACCAGGTGCGGCAGCGCGAAGAGCAGCTGCGGCAGGCCAACGACAGTCTGGAGCAACGCGTGGAGGAGCGCACCCGGGAGCTGAAGACAGTCCACGGGCAGCTCGTGCAAACGGCCCGGCAGGCGGGCATGGCGGAGATCGCCACCAACGTGCTGCACAACGTGGGCAATGTGCTCAACAGCGTCTACACCTCCTCGCAGTTGGCGCGGGACAGGGTGCGCGAGCTGCGGCTGGAGCACGTGGGCAAGGTGGCCTCCCTGCTCGAGGAGCACCAGGCGGAGCTCGGCACCTACCTCAGCCAGGATGAGCGCGGACGCAACGTCATGCCCTTCCTGAACAAGCTGGGGAGCAACCTGCTGGATGAGCGCAAGGAGATCCTCTCGCTGCTCGAGGACGTGGGCCGGTACACGGAGCACATCGGCGACATCGTGAAGGTGCAGCAGAACCATGCCCGGACCCCCCGGTTCAGCGAGCCGGTCTCCCTGGCGACGCTGGTGGACGACGCGCTGCGCATCAACTCGGCCGCGCTCACCCGGCACCAGGTGAAGGAGGTGCGTCAGCTGCGCTTCCTGCCTCCGGTGATGATGGACAAGCACAAGGTGTTGATGATCCTGGTCAACCTCATCAGCAACGCCAAGTACGCCATGGATGAGACACCGGCGGAGCAGCGCATCCTGACCGTGACGCTGGACACCCCCGTGGCAGACCGCGTGCGCATCGAGGTTCGCGACAACGGCATGGGCATCCCCCAGGAGCTGCTCACGCGCATCTTCCAGTACGGCTTTACCACCCGTAGGGAGGGGCACGGCTTCGGCCTGCACTCCAGCTCGCTGGCGGCGCAGGAGCTGGGCGGCACCTTGTTGGTCCACAGCGAGGGGCCTGGGCGCGGCGCCACGTTCACCCTGGAGCTGCCCTATCAACCCATCCAGGAGACACCCCATGCTTGAGCTCGGGCCGGGGTAGATGGGTCCATGGACGTTTGGTCAGGCCTTGTCGGGCATGAGGGGAATCTCCAGGGTGGCCGTGGCCCCCTGGCCTGGCCCCGCGCTCTCCAGCGTCAGGCTTCCTCCGAGCATCTGTGCCGCCAGTGCGCTCGAGTGCAGACCGAAGCCGTGCCCGTCCTTGCGCGTGGTGAAGCCGTGCGAGAAGAGCTTCGCCTGGTGCTCCGGCGCGATGCCGCTGCCATTGTCCACCACCTGGATGCGCGCCTTCCCCTTCTCGGCGGTGAGCCGCACCGTCATGTGCCGCTGTCCCTCGGGCACCGTATCCAGGGCGTACTTGGCGTTGCTGACCAGGTTGATGAGGATTTGCAGCACCTTGTGCTTGTCCAGCCGCACCCGGGGGACGCGCGACACCACGAGGTTGACGGTGATGCCATGGCGCTGCAGCGCTGCCTGCTGGATGCGCAGGGTGTCATCGACGAGCTGCCCGAGGTCACACTCCTCGAGGAGCAGCGAGGTTTTGGCGTAGGTCTGCTGCACCTGGACGATGGCGCGGATGTGCTCGACGTGCCTGTTCATCGCCTCCAGGCTCTCCTGCAGATGTGTCTGCTCATCCAGCAGCTCTTTCGAGAGCGCGGAGAGATAGTCGATCAGCTGCTCGCCGCGTGGATCCTTCGCGAAGAAGTCTCCCAGCTTCCCACGATGCTCCTCGAGCAGCGCGGCCACCTGCTTCACTCGGGTGACACGAGAGGCGCCCACCGCCTGGCGTGTTATCTCCAGGTTGACCACGGCGCTGGTGAGGACATTGCCCACGTTGTGCAACACATTGGAGGCAATCTCCGTCATGCCCACCGCACGCGCCGTCTCCACGAGCCGGACCTGGGTCTGCTTGAGCTCCTGGGTACGCTCGTCCACCCGGCGCTCCAGCTCGTCCTTGGCGTGGCGCAGCGCGGTCTCCGTGCGCTGGACCTCGTCATAGAGCCGCGCGTTCTCGATGGAGATGGCCGCCTGCGAGGCGATGTGTCCGAGCAGAGAGAGGCGGGCGGGCGTGAAGGCCTCGGCGGCGAGGCGGTTCTCCAGGTACAGCACGCCGGCGAGTCCCTCCTTGCGAAGCAGCGGGAGGCAGAGCACGGACCGGGCCAGGCCGCACTCGAGGTAGGCATCGGAGGAGAAGGGATGGGGCCGCGAGGCATCGCCGATGAGCACGTGCTCGCAGGTGCGCCGGACGTAGGCGAGGAGCGTCCAGGGCAGGCCGCTGGTGTTCGCGTCCTCCTCCGGGAACACCTGGAAGCCCCCTTGTGAGTCGTTGGAGATGGCGGCGATGCGGAGCGAGTTGCCATGCGGGAGCAGCAGGGCCCCGCGCTGGGCACCAGCGTTCTCGAGGGCCACCTCCATCAACGTGGTCACCAGCCGCTCCAGGACGATTTCTCCGGAGATGGCCTGCTGGGCCTTCACGACGGAGAGCGCGTCGAGCTGCGTCGAGTTCGTATCGTGAGAGGTGGTGTTTGAGTCCTCCACCACCGTTGCGAGCGAGGGCCACCACGTCTCCAGGTGCTGGACCTTGCCGTGGGCGCCCCACTTCCGGTACGCGTCGCGGGCCTCGCGGGCATACGGCAGGGCAATGGTGGAGACGCGCCGCTCGCGCCAGAACCGCGCCGCGAGCTCGGCGGCCAGGCCCGCGTTCTGGAGGAAGCCATTCTCCCGGGCGGCCTGGAGCGCCTCGTCATAGGCATACATCGCCTCGTCTCGCAGCCCCTTGCAGCGGGCCAGCTCCGCGGAGACCAGCCGTTCGGCCGCGCGGAAGTTCTCGGGACAGTGGCTCGCCCACTCGTCGAGCTGCGCCTGGTGCCGCTGCATGGCCTCGAGGTACTCGCGCTGCGTCTCCGGAGGCGCGGCCTCGTAGCAGGCGGCCAGCGTCAGGGCGCTGTAGAGATGGTAGTCGTACAGCTGGATATGGCCTGCTGAGGACCAGAGGAGCTTCTCGGCTCGGGCCGAGGCCTGGCGCGCCTCCTCGTACGCGCCGCTCATGAAGCGCGCCTGCAGCTTGAGAATCAAATACCAGCACATCACGGTGGCCACGGGGGCCGAGGCCATGAGGGCCTCGAAGGCCTCTTCCTCGAACTCCTCACCGCTCAGCGAGCCGAAGGAGGGGGCGAGTCCGCGCAGTTGCTGGACGTAGCGCTGGGTGAAGACGATGGTGTCCTGCGAGGCCTGGAGGCCAGCCTTGCGCACGAAGTCGAGGCGCGCGACGGACTCCTGGTAGACCTCCTCCAGGGAGTGCCCTGTGAACAGGAGGTCGGTGACGGTGTGGTTGCAGCTATAGCAGGCGGTCTGGAAGTCACCGGCCGGGACCGCGTGCAGGAAGGCTTCCCGGATGAGTCCCAGCGAGAGGGACATGGGCCGCGTCCAGTGATTGACCAGCTCCATGCCGTAGAGCGCCTTGCCTCGGGAGACGGAGAAGTCGTGGCGCTCGACGATCGCACAGGCGAGCAACCCGAAGGCATGCCCCTCCCGGTACTTCTTGAAGCAGTGGCCCTGCATCAGCCCGTACCAGGCATACCCGTTCACGGCGGACTGGGTGTTGCCATGGCGCAGGCAGAGCAGGACCATCCGGGTGAGGTGGAGGATGAGCAGGTTGAGGTCGGTGAAGAGCGCCGGCGCGAACAGGGCGGAGAGGATTTGCATCGCCGCCTTGGTGTCCGGATTCGTCATGAGGGGCAGCTCAACGAGGCTCTCGATGGAGCGCTCCCCGATGAGGGCCCACACCTCCTCGTTGGCCGCGACCACCTCGTCCCAGGAGGGATGAGGCGACATGGGCATGCCGAGCGCGGCCAGGCCCTCCAGCAGACACCCGACAGCCGCCGCGCTCTCGTTGGCGGCGACGTGGATGTCGCTGCGTAGACAGGTGACCGCGGCGATCTCCGCGGAAGTGCGAGCCCTGGGGCGAAGTG
This sequence comes from Archangium minus, assembly GCF_044360475.1. NCBI lineage: Bacteria > Pseudomonadati > Myxococcota > Myxococcia > Myxococcales > Archangiaceae > Archangium > Archangium minus. The sequence goes on along the minus strand of NZ_CP043494.1, from coordinate 13,174,294 downwards.
TCTGTGCGAGGTGGCGCGCCTCGGAGGGGTTGCCGCTCATGAACTCGCTGATGGCGCGCTGGAGGTGCAGCTCGAAGGTGAAGGTGTGCTCCCGCTCCCAGCCATCCTCCGGGAGCAGTTGAAGGGCCGCCGTGAAGTAGGTGACGGCCGAGCGGTGCGCGGTCGAGGCCTGCGCCTTCTTGCCCGCCTCCGCGTTCATGCAGGCCAGGTCATGGCGCTCCTCGGGGGCCTGTATCAGCTCCGCGCCGGCGTTGAGCTGATTCACGACGTCGAAGAGTCGCTCCCGCATCTCCTCCGGAGACAGGCTCGCGCGCAGCAGGCGGCCAATGCGCAGGTGGACGGCCCTGCGCTGCTCCTCGGGGATGAGGGCATGGGCGGCCTGCTGGATGCGGTCATGGATGAAGCGGTACTGGTCCAGGCCGCTGCGCATCAACAGGCCGTCTTGCAGCGCGGGCTCGAGCCCCTGCTCCACGTCCTCCACGGGCTTGTCGGAGATGATGGACAGGGTCGGGAGCGGGAAGTCATTGCCCACGCACGCCGACAGGCTGAGGAGGTGCTGCGTCAGGGCGGGGAGCTGGCGCAGCCTGCCCGCCATGAAGTCGACGACGTTGTCGGAGTAGCCCTTGGCGCGGACGCCCTCGGCATCCCAGCGCCAGGAGCCCTCGGGTGTGCGGGTGAGGAGCCCATCTTGGTTGAGCGTCCGCATCCACTGGATGAAGAAGAAGGGGTTGCCGCCGGTCTTCTCGTGAACCTGGGCGGAGAGGGGCTCGAGAAGCTCGCGGCCCGCGCCTGGAAGCGCATCGGCAATGAGCCGCTGGAGCTGCTCCAGGCTCAGCGGCTCGAGCCGGATGTCCGTCACCCGGGCATGCTCCTTGAGCATCTCCTGGCGTGCGAGCATCAGCGGGTGGGACGGGGAGACCTCGTTGTCGCGGTAGGCGCCGACGAGCAACAGGGGTGGGGTGTCCGGGTGGGTGATGAGGTGCTGGATGAGGCGGAGGCTGGCCGAGTCGGCCCACTGCAGGTCATCCAGGAAGAGGACGAGGGGGTGCTCGGAGGTGGAGACGGCGCCGAGGAAGCGCTGGAAGACGCGGTTGAAGCGCGTTTGCGCTTCGGAGGGAGGAAGCTCCTGGAGCGGAGGCTGCTTGCCCACGACGAGCTCCAGCTGAGGCACCAGCTCCACGAGCAGTTGCCCATGTCCCTCCCAGGCCATCCTCAGACGCTCGCGCCAGGCCTCGAGCTCCGAGTCGGTACCGGCCAGCAGTTGCTGCACCAGCCCGCGGATGGCCTGGGCCAGGGTGGCGTAGGGGATGCCCCGCTGGAACTGGTCGAACTTGCCCTGGAGAAAGATGCCGCGCCGCTGCGCGACCGGCCGGTACAGCTCATGAACGACCGAGGATTTCCCGATGCCGGAGTAGCCGCTGATGAGGACGAGCTCCGGACTTCCTCCCTGCGCGATCCGCTCGAAGGCCCCGACGAGGGTAGCGACTTGTACGTCCCGCCCATAGAGCCGCTGGGGCATCTGGAAGTGGGGGGAGATGTCGTGAGCGCCCAGTGGGAACTCTTCGCACACGCCCCGGCGCAGGTCGTCCCGGCACCGCGTCAGGTCCGCCTTCAGGCCGTCCGCGCTCTGGTAGCGCTCCTCGGCGACCTTGGCCAGGAGCTTCATCACGATGGCGGACAAGACAGGAAGAAGGCCCGGGACGCGCTCGTGAGGAGGCCGAGGAAGCTGGGCCATGTGCGCGTGGAACCACTCGAGCGCATCGCGGCCGTGGAAGGGCAACGTGCCCGTGAGGAGCTCGTAGAAGGTCACGCCCAGCGAGTAGAGGTCGCTGCGGTGGTCCACGGAGCGATTCATGCGACCGGTCTGCTCTGGAGACATGTAGGCCGGAGTCCCCTCGATGAGCGGGGTAGAGGCGGCGTCCACGTGCTCGACGGTCTGGAGGAGGGCGGTGCCGAAGTCGATGATGCGGGTGTCGCCCGAGGGGAGCAGGACGATGTTGGAAGGTTTGAGGTCCTTGTGGATGACGCCGTGGCGGTGGATGTCGGCCAGGGTGGAGGCCAGGGAGATGGCGAGCTCCAGGAACTGCGCCACGTCCATGGGCCGGCCCACACACTCGGACAGGGCCTTGCCGGCGGCGCCCTCCAGGAGGAGCACGGGACGTCCCTGGCTCTGCTCGCAGCCCAGCGTCTTCGCGACGCCGCGCACGTCCCGGAGCCGATTGAGGATGGTGTGCTCTCGCCGGTAGCGTTCGACCTCACGAGCGCCGGTATGCGGCGTCACCGGCATCTTGACGACGACAGGCAGACGATCGTCATCACGGAGCGCGTGGTAGAGGATGCTCGCTCCCGTCGACTTGAGCATGTCGAGCAGGGTGTAGCCAGGGATGTTCGCCATGAAGACCGCCGGGGTTGAGGCCAGAATCCCCCCCCCGAGGATGGCGGCAGGTGACCGCTCCTGCCCACCTGGGGACGTGGAGCGGCCAGGGTGTGCCTGGACTCCTGCGGAATCAGGACGCCAGCGTGTCGAAGCGTGTGTCGTCAGCCTACCAGAGAAGTGTTAAATTCTCAAAAGACTGCAAAGCGACTGTTCCTTGTCGAAGGGGTGATGCGCGTGTGTGCCAGCCATTGAGCTGCCTTGTCTGGCTTTCAATCAGACAAGCTAAACCGAGGCATAATCATGCGTCCTGGAGAGCCTTGGACAAACCCTGAGCTGCGCGCTTCGGACGTGCGGCGGAGCGCTACGTCGCCCTCTTGCGTGAGACCCACCAGAAGCTCACGAGGAGCGAGAGGAGCAGGAACAGGAGGAGGTAGATGATGAAGAGGCCGGGCGGCTCGATGCCCTCGTAGCCCGAGCTGCTCGGGAAGTAGTGCTGGGCCTCGAGGAGCCGCAACGGTCCACCCTCCGCCGGCTCCTCGAAGAGGAAGTGGTAGTACGGAGAGAAGGCGCCGGTGGGCTCGCCCGCCCCGAGTGACAGGAACAGCCGCCGCGCTCCCTCCCTTCCCTCCGCCTCCGCCACGATGCCCCAGAGTCCGTGCTCCACCGCGGAGCGCCCCTCGGGAGTCACCAGGAGGCCCGTGGCCAGGGCTGGCTCCAGCAACGCCTGAAGGCGGCGCTCGTCCGTCACGGGGAGCCCCTCGAGCTTGCCGCGCCTCTCCAGGTCATACAGCACCTTCCCCACGGACCAGCCTCCACCCTCCTTCCAGTAGCTCTGGCGCACCTGCTCGCGCGTCAGGCGGGGGTGGACGGTCAGGGTGCGCGGAGCCTGCCCCGCGGGCTCCGAGAGGACGGGCGTCGCGCTCGTGAAGTGACGGGCCCTGAGGAACCGCTTCTCGGGCGCCGGTGGAAGGAAGTATCCCGATTGGATCTTGGACGTGATGAGCGTGGCGAGGAGCGCCGCGCAGACGGGGATGAGGATCGTCAGGAGGCTCACCTTCGGCCCGACCGAGAGCGCCGCGGCAGGCGCGGGCGTCTCTCCCTCCCGCTTCTTCCGCGCATACCGGCGGTACAAGTGCACGGCCGTCAGCAGGAAGGTGTTCCCCAGCGCGACGTCGAAGCCCAGGAGGCTCACCAGGCCCACGGCTCCGAGCACCACCAGGACGTAACGCGCTCTGCGCGCCCTGTGCTCGCCACCTCCGGGCCGCAGCACGAGCAGGATCCCCACGATGAACGCGGCGATGCCCGCGCTGATGCCGGGGTCCTGCTGGAGCCGCCAGAGGATGGTGCGCTCGATGAGTGGCAATTCGAGCCCCACGGCCTCGGCGCCATGGATGAACGCGATGACCAGCAGCAACAGCCACAGCAGGGCGGTGTCTTCGAGCGCTTGCTTCATGTCCTCGCTGCGCATGTGCCCTCCACCTTACCCGAGTGCCTCATGTGCCTGGTTGTGTATCTTCCTGGGCGCTGCTCGAGCTGTGTTCCGATAAGTCTGCAAATTCTTGCAACTCGGTACTTGTTGTGGGGTGATTTGCTTTTGTGAACGGTTGATTGTGCCCCCCGAACATCACCCGGCGTCTGTCTATGACTGCGACAGGAGCTACCCGATCATCTATATCTGCTCGACCGTGGAGACTTTGTTACGCTGGGACGGTGAGGCTTGAGACACGTGCCGTTCAGGGGGGCTCGCAGCGGGATGCGCTGGAGCGGTTGCAGGAGGACCTGCGGGCTGTTCGTCAGCGGCGCGAGGCCTTGCCTCGCGAGAACGCCGAGCTGGCCGCCGAGGTGGCTCGGTTGGAGCAGGAGATCTGGGGGTTGCGCCAACAGATGGATGCGGTCCACGCCGAAGCCGAGCGCCCCGCCTCCTCCCTGCCCGGGCAGCTCGTGCCACCCTTCTTCGTGTTGCCCTCGCGCCGGACGCTGTACGGGCGGCTGCGCTTCGCGCTCCTGGCGATGCCGAAGCTCCCGCTCTATCTCGGCTATCTCTGCCTCTCTGGCTGGGTCGGGCGCGTGACGGTGCTGGGGGGATTCGTGCTCCTGCACCTGCTCTTGAGCGCCCTGTTCCTGCAGGGGCCCGAGGATGATGATGCGCCCACCTGGAGCTTCGGGGCGGAGGGGTTTTCGTCCATCAACTGCGACGCGCGAACGCCGCGCGTCCGGGTGCGCTACTCGGAGCTCAGGAGGGTGGAGGTGCAGCGGGGCTGGCTCCAGCGGCTCTTTGGTTTTGGCTCCATCCGAGTGACCTGGTCCTCCGAGGAGATGACGTCCTCCGAGGGGATGGCGGCGCCGAGCCAGACGGTCGACATAGACGTGCTCGATGAGCCGGAGCGCCTCGCCGAGTGGCTCCGGGCTCGGGCCCCCACCGGGAAGGGGGTGGACCGTGCCGGCTGAGCGCCAGGTTGAGCCCGCCATCCTCCAGGCCTTGGACGAGGTCCAGGACGCACTGCGCACCGAGCAGCGCGCGCAAGGGCCGCTTTCCGGAGAGAACGCCAGGCTGCGGGCACGACTCGAGCAACTCCAGGCCGAGCGGGTCTGGCTCCGCCTTGTGCTGGAGGAACTGGCGAAAGAGAAGACCTCGAGCGCGCCGCCTCGGCTGGCCGAGACCCTGGAGCCTCCCTTCGAGGTCCAGGGCCAGGCCCTCCTGCGCCGCCGGCTCAGCGGGTTCCTCTCCTCCCCGCTCTTCGCGGCGCTCATCCTCGCCTGGGAGTGGGACCGGGGCCCCCGCTTCCGGATGTTCCTGGGCGGCGTGCTCCTGCTGGTGGTGGCGGTGCAGTGCGTGAGGCTCTTCTGGAACGGAGAGCTCCGGTGGAGCTTCAAGGCCGCCCGATTCGAGGGCGGTGGGTGGTTGGGGAAACGGCTCCACGTGAACTACTCGGACGTGGTGGACGTGCAGGTCCACGTCTCCCCTTCCCAGCAGCGGCGCGGCGTGGGGACCGTGGTCGTGACGTACAGGCCTCGAGAGCAGGACATGCCCAGTGACATGTGCGTGCTTCTGAAGGATGTCCCCGAGCCCGAGCGTCTCGCGGCGTGGCTGCGGGCAGAGGGCTCGGGCCGCAGGGCCTGAGCTGTGTCCACGGCTTGAAGGTAGCAACCCATTTGGCGCTCGCCACCCTGGTCGCCTGGGAGTCCTCCAGTTAGAAAGACGCCGGGCATGCCGTGCGCATGTTCGGGTCTGACAAGGAGAACTCGGCTCGTGAATGCTTCTCCCGCCTCATCGATAGCTCTCCCGCAGAGGGTGGAGCGTGACCTGGACTTCCTGCTCGACTGCTTCCGGGAGGTGCTGGAGGAGCTAGGCGAGCGGGAGGTCGCGCGGCACCTGTCCCGGCCCGGTGGCGGGCAGGCCACGCCGGGGAGCCTGCCCGAGCGCATGGTCCAGGCCTACTCCCTGGCCTTCCACCTCCTCAACATCGCCGAGGAGAACACGGCCGTCCAGCAGCGCCGGGTCAAAGAGGCCGCCGAGGGCGTGGCCTCCGAGCCAGGGCTGTGGGGCCACGTGCTGCATCACCTGAAGGAGCGCGGCCTGGGGGCGCGGCAGATCGCCGAGGTGCTCGCCCAGGTGCGCGTCGAGCCCGTCCTCACCGCTCACCCCACCGAGGTGAAGCGCGCCAGCGTGCTCGTGCACCACCGCGCGCTCTACCTGCTGCTCGTCAAGCGCGAGAACCAGATGTGGACTCCGCTGGAGCAGCAGGCCATCCGCGAGGAGATCAAGCGCGTGCTGGAGCTGGTGTGGCGCACCGGGGAGCTCTTCCTCGAGAAGCCAGACGTGCTCTCCGAGCTGCGCAATGTCATCCACTACCTGCGCAATGTCTTCCCTGAAGCGCTCCCCGTGTTGGATCGACGGCTGCTCCAGGCCTGGGCCGCGGAGGGCTTCGAGCCCGAGCTGCTGCGCGACTCCCAGCGTCTGCCGCTCCTGGTCTTCGGCGACTGGGTGGGCGGAGACCGGGACGGGCACCCGTTCGTCACCGCGGACGTGACTCGCCACACGCTCGGCGAGCTGCGCCTGAATGCGCTCACCCTGCTCCATCAGCGGCTGACGGGGCTGAGCGCCCGGTTGAGCCTCTCCGGCCGGTTGCAGCCCGTGCCCCCGGCGCTGGAGGCCCGTATCTCCGAGCTGGCGGAGCCGCTGGGCGAGCGCGGGCAGCAGGCCGTCCGGCGCAACCCGGACGAGCCCTGGCGGCAGCTCCTCAACCTGATGGTGGCTCGGCTGCCGGTGGACATGAGCCACGCGGAGGCCGTCCGGCTCGAGGATGCGCCGGGCCGCTACCGCGAGGCCTCCGAGCTGGCCTCGGACCTGGACCTGCTGCACACGTCGCTGGTGTCCATCGGCGCGGGCCGGCTGGCCGAGAGCGAGGTGCTCCCCCTTCTGCGCATGGTGCGCTCCTTTGGCTTCCACCTGGCGGCCCTGGACATCCGGCAGAACAGCCGGTTCCACGACCTGGCCGTGGGCGAGCTGCTCGTGGCGGCCGGCCTGGAGGGGAAGGACTTCGCCGAGTGGGACGAGGCTCGGCGTCTGGCCTTCCTCGAGCGCGAGCTGGCCTCGCCCCGCCCGTTCGCGCTGACGGGCGTGCCCATCGGCCCCCAGGCGGATGCGGTGCTCGGGTGCTTCCGCGTGGTGGCGGAGCACCTGCGCGCCCATGGCTCCGCCGGGCTGGGTGCATTGATTGTCAGCATGACGCGCAGCCTGTCGGATCTGCTCGTCGTCTACCTGCTGGCGCGCGAGGCGGGGCTGGCCTCGCAGACCCCCGAGGGGCTGGTGTGTCACCTGCCCGTGGTTCCCCTCTTCGAGACCATCGACGACCTGAAGCACAGCCCGGGCATCCTCTCCGCCTTCCTGGAGCACCCGATGACGAAGCGCAGCCTGGCCTGGCAGCAGAAGGCCTCGGGCGCCGCGCACCCGGTGCAGCAGGTGATGATTGGTTACAGCGACAGCAACAAGGACGGGGGCATCCTGGCCAGCCAGTGGGGGCTGTATCGCGCCCAGGAGGCGCTCGCGGCCGTGGGCCAGCGCAGCGGGGTGCGCATCCGCTTCTTCCATGGTCGCGGCGGCACCATCAGCCGTGGCGCCGGCCCCACCCATCGCTTCCTCAGCGCGCTGCCGCCCTCCTCGTTCCAGGGCGACCTGCGCATGACGGAGCAGGGAGAGACGATCTCCCAGAAGTACGCCAACCTCATCAGCGCCGTGTACAACCTGGAGCTGCTCCTGGCGGGCGCCACCGAGGCCGCGCTCCTGGCCCGGCAGCGCGAGCAGCGTGCCCACCCCCTTGAGCCGCACCTGGATGGCCTGGCGGAGACGAGCCGACGCGCCTACGAGGCGCTGGTGCGGCACCCGGGCTTCATCACCTTCTTCGCCCAGGCGACGCCCATTGATGTGATTGAGTCCAGCAAGATTGGCTCTCGTCCGGCGCGGCGCACCGGCCAGCGCACCCTGGCGGATCTCCGCGCGATTCCGTGGGTCTTTAGCTGGAGCCAGTCGCGCTTCTTCCTCTCCGGCTGGTACGGCGTGGGCAGCGCCCTGGAGGCCTTGCAGCGCGAGCAGCCCGAGGCGTTCGCCCTGCTGAAGTCCCAGGGGCTGGATTGGTACCCGAGCAAGTATGTGCTCACCAATGTCAGTACGACGATCCTCTCGGCGGACGCGGAGGTGATGGAGGCGTACGCGGGCCTGGTCGAGGATGGCGCCATCCGTGAGCAGGTGATGGGGATGATTCGGGACGAGTATGCGCGGACCCGGCGCATGCTGGAGGCCCTCTGGGGCGCGCCCCTGGAGGAGCGCCGGCCTCACATCCACCGGGCATTGAGCCTGCGTCAGCCGTGGCTGCGCGTGCTGCACCGACAGCAGATTGAGCTGCTGCGCACCTGGCGCGCGCAGCGCAAGGCGGATGGTCAGGGCGATCACCTGCTTCCGCGGCTCCTGCTCACGGTCAATGCGATTGCCGGAGGCCTGCGGACCACTGGGTGAGGGGGCGCGGCTTCACGCGTCCCATCCCATCGGTGGATGTCCCCTCTCCCAGAGGGAGAGGGAGCATGCACAACACTCCACTGGCGCTTTCGCTGTGTGTCTTGGCTCGAGCTATCCCTACGTCTTGGGAATGCCGAGGGCGCCGCGCCAGTAGTCGGTGACGAAGAGCTGGTGGGGATCCATTCGTGCGCGCAGCTCCATGAACTGCTTCCACTGGGGGTAGCGCTGCGCCAGGTACTCGGGCCCCATGTCACCGTTCGGCAGGTACTTGGCCCAGTGCGGACGGAAGTCATACTCCTTCAGCAGGTCCCAGTACTGCTGATAGAAGGCCCTGAGCTCCGCCTCGCTCCGGAAGCGGTCGTGGAACCAGAACACGTCCACGCGGACCACGTCCTGCTTGTAGGCGGGGCTCAGCCAGAGGTCATCGGCCTTGGCCGCGTAGATTTCGCAGGAAAAGGAGCCCGTGGCCCCGAGCCCGCCCTTTTCATAGAAGTCACGCAGCTTGTTCATCACCTCTTGCGTCTTCTCGATGGGGATCCACAGCTCGGTGAACTCGGTGGGCATCCAGAAGTCGGAGACGTCGTTGTCCATCGGCAGGCTGCTGTACCAGTAGTCCCAGAACTTCTGCTTCCCCGTGGGCTCCTGGGGCGCTGTCTCATTCACGGCCGGCAGGCCCCGCAGGGCGTCGCTCGGGACGTGGAGGTGGTAGTAGCGAGGCAGCTTCAGGCCATGCTCATTCAGCAGGGACCGCAGTCTGGGCAGGTGGGTGCTCGCGTCCGGCATCCTGGCCAGCACATCCTTCCAGAGATCGATCGGGCGCGACGTGACGCGGGTCGAGTCCAGCGAGTTCGCGGCATCCGGGTGCCGCAGTCGGAGGAGCGGACCTCCGGCCACACGCCGCCCCGCGGAGCCCTGCGTCGCCGCACTCAGCGTGGCCGTGCGCCCCGTGTTCCTCTCGAGCTCGACGACGCGGACCTCCTCCGAGAACATGTCCTGTGGCGCCTCCGGGAGGGAGGTCACAGGGGGCGGCGCGTCCCCCGTGTAGACGGGCGCGAAGAGGTTGATCACAAAGGGCAGGATGCACGGCCCGTAGGTCAGCTCGATGAGCTCCTTGACCAGGAGGCGCAAGCCCTCGGGCTGGATGTATTGGATCAGCGTCGGCCAACCGGCGGACAGCTGGTAGAACAACGACCCGGCAATCTGCGCCGGAATTTGAGACCCGAGGATGACGGGGAACTCCAGGTATTGCTTGGGTTTGAAGTCCTCAGGGCCTCCCGTCAACCCGGTATAATCCTCGTCCTTCATGCGCTGGGCCTTCCAGACGACGATGCGCTCGGCCCCCTTCTGCGGCCACCACAGCAGACGGGTGTACTCCGTCTGCCGCATGAACTGCTCCAGCGAGGGTTTGCCCGGCGCCCCCGGCCCGAAGAAGTCGATGGGACAGTTGACGTCACTCAGGGAGTAGCACGTCTCGTCCCCGATGATGTCGAAGCGCTCGTTGGGTTTGAAGGTGAGGGTGGAGAAGATGCCCAGCAGTCCCATGGAGACGAGCACCGCCTCGAACTCCGGGTCCTTCCCTCGGCTGAACGAACGCACCTGCCCCTGCCCATCCACGAGGGTGAGTCCGACAATGCTCTCGGTATAGGCGTACTGGGTCGAGCCACCTGAACACCCCATGGTGGTGAATCCCCCCACGGCCTGGTGGGTGATTCCTCCCATGTCCGGCACGGCCAGCCCCTTCTGCTCCAGGTGGTAGAAGAGCGTGTCCTCCCAGGGCTTGGGGGCGTGCTGGCCCAGGTAGCACCCGGCCTGGACCGTGACCGTCCCGTCCTTATTGAAGGTGACCTCCCTGTACTCATCCAGCGACATGTTGATGGCCCGCGGCGCCACCGACAGGATGGATTCCTTCACGGAGTGGCCTGCGCCGATCACCCGGACCGCGCAGTTGTTCGCGAGGGCATACTGAACGAGCTGGACGATGTCCGCCTCACTCTTGGGGTGATAGAGCCCCGTCAGCGGATCATGCTGGATGGAGAGGAACTGCGGCGAGAGTTCTCGTGCGACAGTCATTGCTACCTCCTGTTGGGATGGGGCGAACGAGCGAAGTTGACGTGTCAGAGCGCTGAAAGGGACGCGTCACCGCATGCGGATGCTGCGTGGCGGGTGGTGCTCGAACGAGGTTGCTCGTGAACCCTTACGCCGCCGCGGGAGTACCTTCATCTCTCCCTGCCACCGTAGCCTCTCGGCGGTGATGCACCCGATAGAAAGACAGACATAGGTTCCCCCCAAAGCGTCTTGCCGAACTCCACCACATACCCACTGGACCTGGTGCCCCCCATCCAGCTCAGGTGTCGACTGGGGCACAATCGCTCGGCGACTCTCCCCGCGTGAGCTGCTCGAAAAGAGCAGTCAGCGGGGAGGGGGTCCTGGCTCAGCGCGCGGGCTTCACGTCCGTGTTGTGGCCGGCGAGGATCTGCCACTGCCCGTCCGTCTTCTTCATCACGTACTTCATCTGGGTTCGCAGCAGCCCGGGCTCGGTGTTCTGCACTCCCGGGGGCAGCCCGCCGTGCTCCGTCACCTCGTGGACCGTGTCGACCACGGCGATGTTTGGCTCGGGGAACACCAGCTTTCGCACCGTGACCTTGGCCTGACTGCCCTTGAAGATGGTGGCGAAGATCGCCGCGTGACGCTGCTCAATCTGCTCGCGGCCGTCGAAGACGCTCCCCACGATGTTGGTGAAGTCCGCCTCCGGAGTGAAGTCCTTGGACCACGCCGTCGCGTCCCCTCGGTTCCACGCCTCGGTTTGAACCGCCACGAGCTGGCGGATTTCCATTTCGTCCTGCGCATGGTCCATATGCGCGCAGCCCGTGGACAACAGGAACAGGAAGGACAGCAAAGACAGGGTCGGTATGTTACGAGTCATACCCTCCCTTATAGCAATCCTTACACCACGGGAGGATGCACATGCCCCTCCCACGGCCAGCCCGCAAGGACGTGAGGCGCCTGGGGGCGGGTGGCGCGTCAGCGAGCCGAAGACGGCGCGTCAGCGAGCCGGCGCTGACGTGTCAACTCCGGGGCCGTACTCTCCAGGACAGCTTCGCCGCGCGAACCTTCGGAAACAGGCTCCGCATCGACGAGGCTGATACCCTCCCGATTCGCGCATGCGCTCCTCTCCCTCCTCCTCCGCTCTCCACGTGGTCCGAGGGACGCGCGAGCTGCGCCGCTTGCTTCATCAGGCTGTTGAGCTCCGCGCCCTCGACCTGGAGGGCTTCCGCCGCTGGCTCACCCAACAGCTACCCTTCTGGGAGTCGGACCCCGCCTTCGCTCAGCGCGTGCGCATCCGCGACCTGCGGCGCGCCCATCCCGAGCTCCTCGCGCTGGAGCGGGCACTTCGTCGCGCCACCGCCGCCGACGAGGCCTCTCCCCAGGCCCCGCGTCTTCTCCAGGTGGAAGAGGAGCTTTCTCGGGTGGGGAAGGCCATCGCCGGGTTGAGTGAGGCGCTGAGTCGGGCCGAGCCGGAAAGGCAGCCGGGGTTACAGCGGAAGCTCGCCGCCTTTCAGGACAGAGCGCAGGTGCTTCAGCGCGAGCAGGCCCTGCTCATCCAGGCGAGCCCTCCGCGTCAGGAGTTGCTCCGCCTTCGTGCGGAGTGGCAGCGGCTTCGCTCGCTCCTCGGGCTGGAGCGCGCGGAGGCCGAGCTCGCCGAGCTCTTGCTGCACCAGGGGCGTCGTTCCGGGAACGCCAGTGGCTCCTTTGAACAGCAGGCCCTCGCCCTGACCTGGCACTCCATCGTTCCTGACCTGGTGCGGAGCGGGGCCACGGAGCGTCTCCGCGTGCTCACCGGTGTGGGTCTCGGGGCCGCTCGCACCGAGCTCGATCAGTTGCTCATCCGTCAGCCGCTCCGCCCCGGTCAGCCCGTGGAGGTGCTCGCGCTCGTCGAGGTGAAGCGCAACCTCAATGACCTGGCCCACGGCTTCCGTCGTCGTCAGGAGAACCTGTCTTGGTTCAAGGGCGACTCCGGGCACTATGACGCCCAGTTGTACCGGACCCGTTACTTCCGCTCCGGGCACTTCGACCGTGAGGCCGTGCACGAACAGGACGGCGAGCGCTTCGTCTTCACTCGCGACTCCTTCCGGCACTTCCGGCGCGAGCCTGTGGGTGAGTTGTTCCTCCGTCGCTTGTACTTCATCACCCGCTCCAGCACCCTGCTCGGCGTCTCCGCCGCCGCCCTGGCTCGCATCCGCCACCGCGTCTCCACCGATGAGCGGTGGCGGCTCGAGGACGACGTCTTCCTTCTCGAGCTGCTTCGCTGGTGCCAATCCCTGGCAGAGCCCCTGGAGGCCCCGGACGTCCTCCGGCTGTATTGCTCCGTCCCGGGGCGCGCTCGTCAGGTGCTCGTGCTCCAACGGTAGGGACTCAGCTCCACGTGCGCTGCTGGTTGCGCGCGTTCTTGTCCCGGAACGCCTGCTCCAGGTCCACCCCGACTCGATTCGAGATGGCCAACAGGTAGTTGAAGACATCCACCAGCTCCTCCGCCAGGTGCGCTTTCGCCTCCTCCGTCGGCGTGCTCTGGCCCTCGTCAAAGAGCTTGTTGTACCGGCGCACCGCCTTGAACAGCTCTCCCATCTCCTCTCCCATGAGGAAACAGTTGTGCACCAGGTCTACCTTCAGCCATCCGTGCATCGTCTCCAGCTCGTGGATGTAGCGCTGGTAGTCCTTCATCGTCGCGCCTTCGGGGAGTGTGATCATGCTCCCCTTCCTCGCTGACCCGCCTTTCGCGTGTCAACCACGGTGGCGCTCAAGTGACTTCCACCCCGAGGTCCTCGATACCCTCACCCCGACCCTCTCCCGAAGGGAGAGGGAGGGTTGGTGCTTGGGTTACCAGGTGGTGTCCGGGACTGGGGCGGACAACATCTGACGGCGCTCCTCCACCATGCCCAGCTTCACTCCTAGCTGGTACAGCGCTTGCGTCTGCTTCAGCACCGGACTCCACGGCGCGCTCACCTCCGCTCCCGCTTCCTCGTCTTCGCTGTTCTCCCCCTTCTTCTCCCCCAGCAGCTCCGCCAGTACCTCCGCCGTCCCCTTCTTCCTCGGGAACATCTCCACCTTCACCGGGCCCTCCAGCTTCGCCGCCTCCTTCGCCAGCTTCAGCGCCACCCCGAAGCCTCCCAGCTCGTCTACCAGCCCCCGCTCCTTCGCGTCCTCCCCCGTCCACACCCTCCCCTTCGCCACCTCCCGCAGCTTCTCCACCGGCATCTTCCTCCCCGCCGCCGCCTTCGCCGTGAAGTCCTCGTACACCCGGTCCAAGGACGACTCGTGCTTCGCCAGCTGCTCCGGCGTGAAGTCCAGGTCCGAGCTGTACATCGCCGCGTTCTTCCCCACCGCCAGCGTCTCCCAGTTCACCCCCAGCTTCTCCCAGAAGTCCGCCGTCACCAGCTTCCCGCTGTACACCCCAATGCTCCCCGTCAGCGTCCCCGGCTGCGCCACAATCTTGTCCGCGTCCATCGACACGAAGTACCCACCGCTCGCCGCGTACGTCCCCATCGACACGATGACAGGCTTGCCCTTCTCCTTCGCCCGCTGCACCTCGCGGCGCACCGTGTCGCTCGCCACGTAGCTGCCTCCAGGGCTGTCCACCCGGAAGACAATCGCCTTCACCCGCTCGTCATCCGCTGCCTTGCGGATCGCCGCCGCCACCGTCTCGCTCCCCATCGTCACCTCGCCCGACATCGGGTTGGTGTGGCTGCGGCCTCGTGAAATCCCTCCCGCCCCGTAGATGAGCGCCACCACCGGGCCGTGCGTGTTCGGCCTCCCCGCTCGCTCCAGGTACTTCTCCACGTACAGGAGCTGCGCCCCCTTGCCCGCCTCCTCCTTCACCTTCGCGTACACCTCGTCGCGGTAGAGCAGCCCGTCCACCAGCTTCGCCTCCAGCGCCTCCTTCCCCAGCAGCGGCGCCGCGTCGATGGCCGCCTTCACCTGCTCCTCACTCAGCTCGCGGCCCTCCGCCACCCCCTTCACCACCTGCCCGAAGAGGCTCGTCAGAAAGCGCTCCGTCTCCTCCCGGTGCGCCTCCGTGTACGTCTGCTCCGTGTACGAGTTCACCGCCGCCTTGTACTCGTAGCGCTTGCCCATCCTCGGCTTCACCCCGAGCTTGGCCAGCATGTCGCGCCCAAACGGCGTCTCCACCGCCGCCCCCACCACCGACACGTCCCCCGAGGGCTGGATGTAGATTTCGTCGAACGCCGTGGCCAGGTAGTACGCCCCCGTCGCGCCCCCGCCCTCGCCAAAGGTGTCCGCGTACACCACCGCCTTCTTCCCCTTCGCCCGGAAGGCCTTCACCGCGTCGCGCACCTCCTGCACCACCGCCAGGCTCCCCGGCGCCCCGTCCAGCTTCACCACCAGCGCCTTTACCCGCGCGTCCTCCCCCGCCTTCTCCAGCGCGTCCACCACGTCCCGCACCGTCAGCTTCTCGTCTCCGAAGGCCCCCGCCAGCGAGTCCTCCGGCACGTACTCCTCCAAGGGCTCGCTCAGCTCCAACTCCAGCACCACCTCTGCCGGCACCCCGGGCTTGTTCGACGCCCCAAGGATGACCAGCCCCACCACGGCCCCCACGAAGAGGAGGCTCAGCGCGCCCACCAATGCGAGCGAACCGATGAAGAAGCGTTTCATGCGCCAGGCTCCTGACACCTGTGTGTGACACCTGCGTGTATGCGCAGGGCTTACTACTAACCGCCTCCTCATACGACGCTCGCCCTCTTCCCATTCCATGCCCCCCGGTGTGACGAGCGGCCAGACGTCTCCCACCCCACAGCGTTTCGGCCCTCCCCCGGACAGCCGGCGTCCTCTCCTGCTTCGTCCTGGAGTGTCATCCGGCAGACCCTGCAAGCCCAAACAGTCAAGGTTTCCGGAGAAAACGCGAGCCGCGGACTAGAGGGAGGGGTTCCGGGGGTTGCACCGATGCCTATTCCTTCTGGGAAGCCGTGCGCTCCCGAACAGGACAACCCCCGCCATGGACGACACCCTCTCACTTTGCGTGCAGACGCCCTCTCCTCCGGCGCGGGTCCAACCCGCTACGTCCATGAGCCTCCTGGAGGCGAGCCCGGGAATGAGGGACGCCGAGGGTGCTTTCTCCTTCTCCGAGCCCATTCCCGTCCGCGTCCACACGCTCGAGGGCGCGGGCGGGGTGAGCCTGCGCGTGTACGACGCGGGCGACCTCTACGGGCCCCCCATCCTCTTCGTGCACGGCTTCTCCCAGTGCTACCTGTCGTGGCGGCGCCAGCTCCACAGCGCCCTGGGCCTGGGCTTCCGGTTGGTGGCGGTGGACCTGCGAGGGCACGGGCACTCGGGCAAGCCCTACGGCGCCTACGGTGACGGGCGGCTGTGGGCCGATGACCTGCACGCCGTCATCACCGCGCTCGAGCTGGAGCGGCCCCTGCTCGTCGCCTGGTCCTACGGCGGCATGGTCGTCTCCGACTACCTGCGCCACTACGGCCAGGAGCACCTGGCCGGGGTGAACTTCGTGTCCTCCATGGTGAAGTGCGGCTCCGAGGAGGCCTTCAGCCTGCTCTCGTCCGAGCTGCGCTCGCTCATCCCCGGGCTCTTCTCCGAGCAGGACGAGGACGCGAGCCGCGACACCCTGGAGCGCTTCGTCTCGCTCTTGCATCACCGCCCGGTGTCGCCGGAGACCCAGCGCCTGGTGCTGACCTACAACGAGCTGGCGCCGGCCCACGTGCGCGAGGCCCTGTGCGCGCGCATCGCGGACAACGACGACGTGCTGAGCCGGCTGACCCTTCCCGTGCTCGTGTCCCACGGCCTGGAGGACCGCGTGGTGCTGCCCGCCTCGGGCCACCACATCGCCTCCGTGGTGCCTGGCGCGCTGGTGTCCCTGTACCCGAACGCCGGCCACTCGCCCTTCTGGGAGGACGCCCGGCGCTTCAACCGCGAGCTGGCCGCGTTCGCCGCGCGCTGCTGGTAGGCGGGGGCTTCTTCTTTCCCCGGCCTGGTTGTTCGGCACGTCGGCTGGCTTCTTCCAGGGAGCGCGCGAAGCGATCCGTCTCGCGGTCCACCAGTTTTTCGAGACGCTGTATGAAGGCGGGGCCGAAGAGGTCGGGAATCACCTTGGGGAATCCCAGCCAACCGTCCTGTCCGCCCTCCCACCTGAGCCTGTCGGCATGGGGAGCGAGCTCGATGCGGATGGCCTGCAGGGCGTTCTGGAGCGCCTGCATGGAGTCCATCCCCCAGGCTTCGTGGACACGCTGGGGATGGAGTCCCTTGATGGAGAACGGGCAGAAGTAGTCGCCCGTCGCGGAATCCTTCCTGGGCTTCCCAACTCGGACATGGACGAACGAATCATCGTGCCCGGCGACCGTCAGGGTCCGTTCCGCGATGAGCGGGCCGAGCGCATGGGGTCTGGCCAGTTCCTTCCTGGTGGGTTTCTTCGCTCGAGGGGTCATGGGTTCCCGGGCCTCACTTCTTGCCATAGTGCCAGAAGCACCAGCCTCGGCAGGCGGTCTCGCTCACGAACTCCAGACCCCAGCATCCTGCCTTGAGCTTGGGGTCCTTGATCGAGCGGCAGAAGGTTCGCAGGACTTCCCCGCCTGCTGCGCATGCATCGAGGCACCGGCTCAGGTTGGGCGGAGGCGCCGCCTGTTCCTCGGGAGGGGCATCGGGCTCCTGCTGAGGCTCGGGCATCGGGCCGAAGCATTCACCCGGGTGCAGGTCGCAGAAGTCTCGTAGCGGCATGCACGCCATGGGCGTCCTGTCACACTCATTGCTTCGCGGCGAGGCATGAAGGCCCGCTCCTCGCACGTGGATGCCCGGCGCGCATCCAGAAAGAGTCAGTGCCGCTGAGAGCAGGCGACTCCATGCCCTTCCGAACGCCGTGTGCCGTGTACGCCGCATGTGCACCCAGGGGCGTGATGCTGGAGAGGTTGCTGCGACGAACTTCACAATTAACAGGCGATGGCGAGTGCGTGCCGCAGTCAGGGGGCACTCCGTCAGCCACAGGGCAGATGCGAGGATATGCCTTGATTGAACGTGGGGCGCTCGCATTCATGGAAGAAGGGAGTCCTCATGATGCTCAGAGACGTGCGAGCGAAGTACTCCAAGGGTCGAAGTCGGCATCAGCCACCACCTGCGGAGTGGTTGCTCGATTGCTTCGTGGAGCCGGGCAAACCCGGGCGCTTCGACATCGGAACCCTCATCCCCTACGAGGAGTCCGACTTTCGTCTCCGCGGTAATTGTTCGATTGGGGACTTCAACACTCATGGAGTCCGATTGGCGAACTCGGGATTGAAGCTGGTCGAGGAAAGCAACTCGGTGCCGCGGTGCCTTGGATTTCCAGCGGGGATTCTGGTTGGAGACCTTCGAGAGCAATCCGCGGAGAGTGATGCCGTCGAGGTCGTCCGGAAGTGTTTGTTGGGTGCTACGGAGTTCGTAAGGCGATTCACGACCCTCCATGATGCGGGGCTCACCTCGATTGTGCTCGGTGTTGACGGGCGAGGCCGCGGCGCTCTGCACCTCCAAGTCCCCGTTGTCTTGGGTTTTGAAGGTCGAAAGCCTCATTGCCATGCATTGGCCCGGAGAGCCGACTGGGGTGTGGTCCCCCAGAAGTTCCACAACACGCGCTTCCTGCACGGCAATCCCAATATCTACGTCGCATACTGCGGAGAGATTGGTGCTACTCGATCGAAGGGGGTTGTTGAAGGGGTGCCACTCGGCATTGGGAAGGCTCCAGACTATGTCCTCGACCTCTCTCACTACTTTCGTGCCACCTCCATGGGAAGCGGGGCTGCACAATCCAGCATGTCTGGCGTTGGTTATTTCATGAGGAAGAGTTGCGGTAACCGCACAACACGGGAGCATTTTGATGCCCCGGTTGTCGTGTCAACCGTGCTTGTGAACCGCAGGCCGTGTGAGTCGGTTGCGGATGACAGCAGGCCGTCTTTCTGGTTTTCCGTTCAGAGGGAGCGGGACCGGGTCGGGAGTGATTGGGCCTTGCGGCCCGATGCCATCCGTGTCCTGCGCGCCGCGGATTCCCCTGAGCCGCGCCTCACACTCAACCTCTTCGGAGTGCGCCGCGCTCAGCTCGGGGTGTTGGTGTCTGGTGCGTAGCTCCCAGACTTCGTCTTGGCCCTGGCTCTCACGAAGTCAGACATCCCCACCTGTCCCGGTCCTCGCACTCGCGCCGCCTTCGCGCCGCCCCTCCGTGGTGCCCGGCGCGCTGGTGTCCCTGTACTCGAACGCCGGCCACTCGCCCTTCTGGGAGGACGCCCGGCGCTTCAACCGCGAGCTGGCCGCGTTCGCCGCACGCTGCTGGTAGGCGGGGGCGTCAGACCTCGGTGAAGCGCGTGCCGGTGATGTGCTCGCGCTCGAGGGCCTGCTTGAGGTCCTCGGAGATGATGAGCGCGCCTGTCCACCCCCAGGGGCGGAAGATGCGGGCGTCGCCTGGTTTCGTGGGGTCGATGCGCATGCCCGCGACCACCCGGTACTGCCCCACCTTCTCGGGTTGGCCGTCCTCGGGAGTGAAGTACTGCACCTCCTCGCACCGGGCGTCGTCGATGCAGCGGATGATGCGCAAGGGGTTGAGGATGAACCAGGGCCCGGCGTGACCCTCCACTTGGGAGGGGATGAACTGGACTTCCTGGACGCCCAGCCGCTCGAAGAGCCGGACGAAGCGCTCGTGGACCACGAGGATGCTGAAGGCGGCCCAGCAGAAGTCCAGTGGGCGTCCGGGGATGTCGAGCGGAAAGCGTGGCACGCATCCCAGCTCGATCACCCGCCCCTCGTCGAATTGCCAGGGGTCGAGCTCCTTCCCCTGCTCGTCGACTGGAGGTCCCAGATGCCAACGATCGTGGGATCGCCTGTCGTCCATCAGCTTGAAATATTGGGTCATACGCATTGTCCTCGATATGGCTTTACTGCTTCGTCGCCAACCGATGAAGTCGTGACCCGGGAGTGCATACTTCGTCCGCGATTCTCTTGAGCTCTCTCATCAATGCGTCGCGACATTGCTCCTGGGTTCGGCATCGTGCGACAGCCACCCTGAGCCGCTCATGGATTTCCTCATGATACTCCTCTGAATGAGGACCCTTGTGGCCCGCGAGGTAGACGAGATTCTCTTTTGCATCCAGGCTCATCCCTGCCTTCGCGAAGAGAGTCTTGAACAAAGGAGTCCATGGCCCCCCTTGGCTCGTGGAGATTTCGTTCTTGTTCGTGGCGAGGTGATGCCAATGGTGGCCGTCCTTCGGCTGGGCGCCATCGGAGCAGGCGCTGCCGGTGGCCGCGGCGGTGCCCGCCGCTACCCCCGCGACGAGGACGGTGCCATCGGCCACCATCTGGACCGTGGTCGCACCTTCCAGGGTCAAGCCCTCGGGGAGCGAGAACCGGGGCGAGCGCAGCAGCGCGCCGAGTCCTCCCTGTGGCACATGGGGCAAACCCCGGGCCACTCCCATGCTGGCCACCAGCATCAACACCCGGAGCCCCGTGCCACCCATCGCCTTGCCGAAGCGCTCGGCTACGGCCTCCAACTGCTCCACTGTCTTGGCCGCTTCCGCCTCCTGGTAGAGCTGGACGCATGCTCGAGCCACCCGAGAGAGCTCCAGGACGCCCACCGCTAGCGCCAGCCGGAGCGTCAGCGCCGTCACGAAGGCCTTGGTGAAGACGGGTTCGGGTGCCAGCCACGCCGCGAAGTAGACGAACACCGAGAGGGCCACGCTGGAGAGGAAGAGGGACGAGGAGAACAGCTCCCGCGCCGCTTCTCGCACGCCCGCTCCCATGTAGCGGGGGGAGAGCTTCAAGGCCAGGTAGAGGCGGCTCGTCTCCAGTGACTGCGGCAGAGGCAGCAGGGGCGGACCGTATCGGGACAGGAATTCCTCCTGCATTCGCGATTCCCACTGTGAGGACTTGTCGAGCACCTCGTGTGCTTCCCCCAGCCGCAGGGACTCCAGGCGCGGGTCGGATGGTAACGGCTCGAAGGAGAGCCGCAGCTGGCCACCCTGCAGTGCGTCCACTCGTACCGTCTTGGGTCTCGCCCGGGACGGCTCTTCGTGAGGTGCTGCCGCCCGGGACGGAGTGCTCGTGGCGAACACGATGAAGCTCAGTGCCAGCGCCAGGCGCGGCATGGAGAGAACGCTCGTCATACCCTGGTAGCCTGCTCGATACCGGGGCCTCCACGCTCGTGAACCCTGTGAAGAGGGTCTGCGAGCACCGGTGCACCGGGTGAAGACCCTCACCCTGACCCTCTCCCAGAGGGAGAGGGGATTTTGAGCACTCCCCTCCCCCGCTCCGTTCACCCCTGGGCGTTGGTTCTTCCTTCCCTCCTCGGGAACACGGCCCCGGCTTGTCCGGTTGGTAGCCTCCAGACGCACTTCTGGAATTCCCTCGCGAAAGCAGGCCTCCTCGCATGTCCCTCCCCTCGCGCTTCCGCCTCCTCGTCGCGGCCCTCCTTGTCGCCTCCGCTCCCGCGCTCGCCAAGGGGCCTACCCCTGCCTCGGCTCCCGCGAAGGTCGCCTCCCAGCCCCGTGACAGGTCGAAGGCCACCTCGCCCGCTCCCTTCACGAGCGTCGAGGGCATCACCGAGTACCGGCTCGACAATGGGCTGCGCGTCCTCCTCTTCCCCGACCCCACCAAGCCCACCGTCACCGTCAACGTCACCTACTTCGTCGGCTCCCGCCACGAGGGCTATGGCGAGACGGGCATGGCCCACCTCCTCGAGCACCTCCTCTTCAAGGGCACCCCCTCCCACAAGAACATCCCCCAGGAGCTCACGCAGCGCGGTGCTCGCCCCAATGGCACCACCTGGCTCGACCGCACCAACTACTACGAGACGCTCCCCGCCTCCGACGAGAACCTGCGCTGGGCCCTCGCCTTCGAGGCGGACCGCATGGTCAACAGCTTCATCGCCAAGAAGGACCTCGACAGCGAGATGACCGTGGTGCGCAACGAGCTGGAGCGCGGCGAGAACGACCCTTCGCGCATCCTCTTCCAGCGCGTCATGAGCGCCGCCTTCCTCTGGCACAACTACGGCAAGTCCACCATTGGCAGCCGCGCGGACCTCGAGCACGTGCCCATCGAGCGGCTCCAGGCCTTCTACCGCAAGTACTACCGGCCCGATAACGCCATGCTCGTCATCGCCGGCGCCTTCGAGCCCCAGAAGGCGCTCGCCGAGGTGCAGAAGACGTTCGGCCGGCTGCGCAAGCCCGCCGAGCCCCTCCCCGTCACGTACACCGAGGAGCCCACCCAGGATGGCGAGCGCCACGTCACCCTGCGCCGCGTGGGCGACGTGAGCGCGCTCGCCGCCGTCTACCACGTGCCCCAGGGCGCCCACCCCGACTTCGCCGCCATCGACGTGCTCACGCATGCGCTCGGCAACGCCCCCTCCGGCCGTCTCTACAAGGCCCTCGTCGAGCCCAAGAAGGCCGCGAGCGCCAGCGCCTACAACTTCCAGCTCCACGACCCTGGCGTGCTCGCCTTCTCCGCCGAGGTCCGCGAGGGCCAGTCGCTCGACGCCGCTCGCGACACCCTGCTGAAGACAGTCGAGGACGCCGCTCGCACCCCCTTCACCCAGGACGAGGTGGACCGCGCCAAGACGGCCCTGCTCAAGTACATCGAGCTGATGCTCAATGACTCGGAGAACGCCGCCATCCAGCTCTCCGAGTGGGCCGCCATCGGCGACTGGCGTCTGCTCTTCCTCCACCGTGACCGGATCGAGGCCGTCACCCCCGCCGACGTCACCCGCGTGGCCGAGCAGTACCTCAAGTCTTCCAATCGCACGCTCGGCCAGTTCATCCCCACCGCGAAGCCGGACCGCTCGGAGATGCCCGCGAGCGTCGACGTGGCCTCCATGCTCGAGGGCTACAAGGGCCGCGGCGAGGTGGTCCAGGGCGAGGCCTTCGACCCCTCCCCCGCCAACATCGAGAAGCGCGTGCAGCGCTCGCAGACGGGCGGCCTCAAGCTCGCGCTGCTGCCCAAGAAGACGCGCGGCGAGATGGTCAGTGTCACCTTCAACCTGCGCTGGGGCACCGAGAAGGCCGTGTGGAACAGGAGTGACGCGGCCGACTACGCCGGGATGATGCTCATGCGCGGCACGACGAAGCACAGCCGTCAGGAGTTGCGTGATGCCTTTGACAAGCTCAAGGCGCGCGTGGGCGTGGATGGTGGCGCCACGGGGGCCAGTGTCTCGCTCGAGGTGCCGCGCCAGAACCTCGCCGAGGTGATGAAGCTCGTGGCCGAGGTGCTGCGCGAGCCGGCCTTCGACGCCAAGGAGTTCGCGCTCCTGCAGGAGGAGCGGCTGGCCTCGCTCGAGTCCCAGCGCAGTGAGCCCAACACGCAGGGCCGCATCGCCTACTCGCGCGCGCTCTCGCCCTACCCCAAGGGGCACCCGTACTACGCGGACTCGCTGGAGGAGGCGATTCAGGGAGTGAAGGAGACCACCCTGGAGCAGGCTCGGACCTTCTACCGCGAGTTCTACGGGGCCTCGCAGGGCGAGCTCGCCGCGGTGGGCGACTTCGACCCCGAGGTGCTGAAGAAGCAGGTGGCCGAGCTCTTCGGCGACTGGAAGAGCCCCGCGCCGTACGCGCGCATCCCCGCGCAGCCGTACAAGACGGGCACGCAGGCGCTGGTGCTCGAGACGCCGGACAAGGCCAATGCCCTGTTCCTCGCGGGCCAGGGGCTGAGCCTGCGCGATGACAACCCGGACTACCCGGCGCTGGTGCTCGGCAACTTCCTGCTGGGCGGAGGCTTCCTCAACTCGCGCCTGGCCACGCGCGTGCGCCAGCAGGAGGGCCTGTCCTACGGCGTGAGCAGCTCGCTGTCCGCGGGCGCGATGGATGCAGTGGGCTCGTTCTCCACGTACGCCATCTACGCGCCGCAGAACGCGGGCAAGCTGGAGTCGGCGGTACGCGAGGAGTTGGAGAAGGTGCTGCAGAAGGGCTTCAGCGCGGACGAGCTGGAGAAGGCGCGCGCGGGCCTGCTGGAGTACCGGCGGACGAATCGCTCGGATGACGGTGGGCTGGCGCGCACGCTGGCGGCGTACCTGTACTACGGGCGCACACTGGACTTCGACGCGGCCTTCGAGAAGCGCATGAGCGCGCTCAAGCCAGACGATGTACGCACGGCGCTCTCGAAGTACCTGGATTGGAAGAAGGTGACGGTGGTCAAGGCCGGCGACTTCGCGGGAGCGGAGAAGAAGACCCAGACGCCAGTGCCCACGCCGTAGCCACATTCCCTCTCCCCCTGGGAGAGGGACGGGGTGAGGGTCGCGCGGACCACGGGTTCGCGACGGCTCTCACCCTGTGTTGTATATGGCCCACGAGGCATACCTGGCCCGCTGCAGGATGCCCGGAGACGGTCTAGCGTCAGGCCATGGCGATTTCCGACCATCAGGCGGAGCGGGGGGCTGTTGACTGCGCTCCGGGTCATCTCATGGCGGAACTCTGAGTCATGCCGATAGAGCTCTTCGAGGCCATCGAGAAGCACGACCTGGATCGATTGGCCACCCTTCTGGAAGGAGGTGCCGACCCGAATGCCGTCAAAGAGGACTGGCCCAGGTGGATGCCTCTACATGCGGCTGTCGAGGAGCTGGAGTATGGGGGCCCGGTCGAGGCGCTCGTTCTGCTCCTCAGGCACGGTGCGCGTGTCGATGGATTGGTCGCTGACCGGAATGCGACACCGTTGCTCATGGCTGTCTTCCGACGGCAACCCGAGGCGGTGCGAATACTCCTTGCCTCTGGCGCGGAGCCCAACTTCAGAGGCAGCGAGGGGGATTCACCCCTGCGCGCCTGCGCGGAGCAGGGAGAGCACGCGATGGCCTCCCTGCTCTTGCGCTGCGGCGCCACCCGGAGCATCAACGAGGCGGGTGGGTTGCGTTGCATGACGGCCCTTGGGCTCGCGGCGAGTCGGCTCGACGTGCCGATGATCGAGTTCCTGCTTCAGGCCGGAGCGGATCCGGAGGTGCTCGACCTGGACCGGCGGACCGCACGGGAGCACCTGCCGCCGCGAACCTCCGAGAACCAGCGGGCCTGGGATGCGGCGGAGGCCCTGCTCGCGAGTCGTTCGCGCGGGTGAAGCGGGCACTCGGACCGGAATTCTCGGACCACCTCACCCGGGAACCGTGCTCCGGCGGGCCACGGCTCAGGCGTCTGGACGTTCGTTCACATGATCGGATAGGTTGGCTCGCTCCATGCGGAACTTCTTACTTCTCCGGTCTGCCTTGTTGCTCGTCCTCGTGACGTCTGTGGCCCTAGCGAAGGACCGCGAGCCCGTCTCTCGGAACCTCTACCTTTCGGACAGCCCGAGGGACGAAGTTCGCCCGGTGTATGTCGAGGGGGGGAGGGTCACCGTTCTCCGGTTCCAGCAGCCTTGCATTGAGGCAGGAACGAAGATGCTGGGCTGGGAGGGCCGATTCGAGCCTGTGGGGTGTGATGGAAAGAGGGTGCTCATCGAGCCACTCCGAGACCTCGAACCCGAGGATCGCTTCCTCCTGCTGGTGACGCTTGAGGACGGGAAGGAACAGCCCTTCACTGTGACGGCCCGTGAAGGGCGGTTTGATCATCAGGTGGACGTGTTCCTGGACCTCGAGACCCCGGAGGCCACGCGCAGGCGACTGGCAGATGCCTACCTTCGGGAGCGCACGCTCGAAGAGGAGAACGAGCGACTCCGAAAAGAGCAGGCCTCCACCAATCACGCCTACGCCTCACTCTTGGCTGGCGGTGAATCGAAGAACACCCCATTTCGTCGCGAGAGCAAGT
This sequence comes from Archangium minus, assembly GCF_044360475.1. Taxonomy (NCBI): domain Bacteria; kingdom Pseudomonadati; phylum Myxococcota; class Myxococcia; order Myxococcales; family Archangiaceae; genus Archangium; species Archangium minus. Next base: position 13,149,159 of record NZ_CP043494.1, on the reverse strand, counting down.
GGCGAGTCGAACTTGGGGGTGCTGTCGTCGATATCTACATCTACTCCGCCAGGAAGATGCAGAGAGCGGCTGTCCTGTTTCATGTGACCAATCGCGAACTGGACGTGCCTTGGAAGCTGAAGGAGGTCCAGCTATCAGCCATGCTCAGCAGGCAATCCTACGAGGCTCCAGTACGAACAGGCGAGAGGAAGGCGTTTGCCTTACGTGCGAGTCACGCAGAAATCCGGCGCGGCGAATCAGGTTATGTTGCTGTCGTTGCGGACAAGAGTGCTTTTACTTCAGAGGATGGACCTGTTCATCTCGTTCTCGAGCTGTTCCGGCATGACGGCCTTCAGCAGGCCGTTGTCCTCCTGGATCATCGGATTGTAGAGGAGAAGGGAACGCATTGACCATGTCTGTGAAAAAGCCCCTTGCGCTCCCTGTCGTCATCCTGCTGCCTGTCATCGCGGGCTGCACGTCTGCTGGAGTGGCTCTGCGTCCTGATGGCAGTCCTGGACCGGAGAAATGCTCCGAGAAGGCGTTGGAGGTGATGCGCATTCTGCGGATGCATGTGGGTGATGCCGCTGACGCGCACCTGGACGCGAATCAGATCGATGCAAGTCCCGTCATCGTTTACGACGGCCCGCTCGAAAGCTATTTGACCGAATCGCTGGGGACGCTGGAACCCGGAACGCGACTTTACGGGCAGGTGTGGACCGGAGGGTTTCAGGTCGTCGTCCGGTACTATGAGGCGCACCCGACAGATGGCGACAAGGTGCCCATCTGCGCGGTCGCTCGGCTCGGTCGCGGCCAGATGCGGAAGAAGCCCGAGTCCATGCCGGGGAGTGCCCTCCTCGAACACGGCGCGGTGTCGGTATTCGTGGTCGAGTCGTTCCGGTGAGCGCCACTCGACTCCTTCCCCGAATCCGTCACTCCCAGCGGGACGTGGTCAGGCTCGTGCTGCACCTGCCGTTCGACCACCATGACCTCGCGGACCGGGTGAGCCGCGCGCTTGAGGTGTACCTGCGCGCCGTGGGTACGGGGCAGGAACTCTTCTCCGAGTACTCCTTGGGCTATGAGCCCAACCCGCTGCGCGAAGACAGTTGGGAGCGAATCCGTGCCGCACTCTCCCCTCCTCTCGGGGAACGCTTCCTCGATGACGAGCAGGACGAGGAGTACGTTCACCGACGGGTGAAGGCGCAGTTTCAACGAACCGTCGAGCTGTCGAGTGGCGATATGGGCGTCAGCGGCTACGGTTTCTTCTACTGGGCCGGCTTGCCCTGGCGTACGCCCGTGGAGGATGAGGTCAGCCTGGTGAGCTTCTCCTGGCCCACGGAGTACCTCGAGGCGCACGGCCCCGTGAGGATGCGCGAGCTTGCCTTGGAACTGGCCTCGCTGCTGCCCTTCTCCTCCGGGCACGCCGGTCTCGCTTTCTTCTCTCCCAACCACTCCGGTGCCTCCTTGGAGGGAATTCACACGGAGGCCTTCCGCTACCCGGGGCTGGATGTGACTCATGGATGCAGGTTTCAGGGGCCCCGCGTGGACGGGGTGCACTGGCTCAACTTCCTGGGTTCGCCGGTGCTGGAGGCAGTGGGCGGCGTCGCGGGTCTACGCGCCCGGTTGCATTCTCCCGGAGTCACTGTCCAGGAGATGGAGCGCGAGCGCGCGGTGGTGACGCTGGGTCTGTGGCCAGAGGCCGGAGACCTGGAGCGGGGTGACATCCTCCCCGCGTACCGCGAGCTCGCACGTGTGCTGGGGCCCTGGTTGTACGCGTGTCCCAGTCATTACTCCTTCCACGGCTCCAACCCCGAGGAAACCCGGCGGTGGTGGCGCCGCTTCCTCGACTGACATCACTTGCGGGTCGCGAGAGCCCTTCACCCATCGTGTTTCCGGGGTTCCATGAGCATCTAGTGGAGTGTCCGCGAAGTTTTTGGACATAGTCAGGAGATGTGCCGCTCTACCCACTCGTGCATCTTGAGACGGGTCCAGACCAGTACCGGCGAAGGCCGCCGGAGTGGACGGTGCTGTACGAGGTGGTGAGGAGAGCCTCGCCACGCTGCTGGCGGAGGCAGGCGCGCTGGGGCGCGGACTGGAGTGCGGCGTGCTGTCCAACCCGCGCTGCGCCCGCTGTAACTCCGCATCTGCTCTCGCCAGTCGCGCCGCGAGGGATTCCCGCTCCGTTCGTGTCGTCATTGCGGCGGGTGGTGCAGGTGTCAGGCGACAGGAACTCTGACCCCCACCCCACCTGCGGTGAGGCCCCTGGCCTCACGCAGTCAGCCCACCGCCCCGCGACGAGGACGCTGTCCAGGGGCGCGTAGCGACTCGCGAAAGCGAGCCTGACCTGGACAGCACCGCAGGCTCGGGGCTCGCGAGGTAGGGCGCTGCGCACCGAACCAGGGGGGTCAACGTTGGTGGCGCGAGGGGGTTCGTTTCTGCTGTCGCTCTACACCTCCTATGCGCCGCCGCAGTTTTCGAGGTACGAGACCTCTTCGGACGCGAGGCGGATGAGCTGAGGAGGGCGTCTTCTCATCGGGGCGCACGCGAGTACACCGTGCACTGGGAGTGCCGAGCGTGCGCACCTTTCGTTCGGGGGACCTCGGGTGACTCATGAGCATGGCCACATGGTCTCATTCCCCCAGCCAGTAGAGGCCGCGCCGGGTGCGCAGCACCTGCTCCAGGAACTCCGAGAACGAACTGGCGATCTGCTTGCAGTAGGCCGGCTCCGGCCACGCTTCATGGTCGCCGTCGAAGAGGGGGTAACGACCCCTTTCCTCGCAGCTCGTCGGAACCCACCGACTTCCAGGGCGCCTGTCCGTCGTAGCACTTTGGGTACTCTTGGTTCCCGCCCTCCGGTGTGGCTCTGCGTTAGCAGGGCCACTCATTTTTCGTGCGAGTCCAACCAGAACTGGCGTCCGTTGCTCCGCAGCGCTTTGGCCAGGAACGCGGAGAAGGAGGAGGCGAGCGGCCAAATGTATTCCTTGTTACGCCATGCCTCCTTCCAACCGTCCAGGAGGGGGTAGCGGCTATCAACCTGTCGGCTCACGTCCACCATGACGTAATCGCCATCCTGCACGTCGCAGATCGCGTAGATGGATGCAGGACCCCACTGGTCGTCATCCTCACCGAAGATCGCCGTCCTTCCTCTCTCGATTTCGGACAGGGGGAGGATTCTGAATGGGGAGAAGGGAGGCGGCTCGAACAACCGTGCCCCATTGCAGTGCAGGTAGAAGGCCCGCAGGTCCGGGTCCAGCTTCCAGCCCACCCGTCGCTCGAACTCCTCGATCTCCTCGGGAGTTGCGGGAGGATGCGGGAAGTGGTCGCGGGAGACCTCTTCGAGCAGGCTGCTCATCGGGGTAGTCATCGTCAGTTGTCTGTGTAGGGCAGGTTGGGACCCACCGAATTCCAAGGGGCCTGTCCATCGTAGCACTTCGGATACTCTCGGTTGAATACATCGTGGACTGTTGGCTCCGCCGGGATGATGTTGTTCCCGTCGAGCGGAGCACCCCAGTGCCAGAGGTCTCGGATGTGGTGCCCTGGCCAAGCCTTTCCGCTCTCGACGGGCCACTCTCCGAATTTTTCGGTCCACGCATTTCGAAAGGCTCTCATACCATTGCGCCACTCATTGCGCGCAGCCTCATTCTCCGCCTTCGTCCGCGTGGGGAATTTGCAGCAGCAGTGATAGATGCCGTAGCGGCTCCCGGCTTTGACGGGAGCGGGTAGGACGACGAGGCTTCCCTCCCAATCGAACTTGAAGTCGGCCAGCCACATGCAGCCCATGAGCTTGTAACCCTCACTGGCGCACTCCTGCTGGCACCCGTTCATGAACTCCCGGCGGCACTGCCAGGGGCCGTAGAAGAGGGTCGTCTTCATGCGCCCGCCCGGCACGTTCAGCCAGGGCAGTTCCTTCTTCACGGCGGGCCTGGCCCCCGGTGAGGGCGAAGGGCCAGATCCTCCCGTTCCCTGGGTTGTCTCGCTTCCGGTGAGGACCATCAACAGCACCACCGCTCCGGCCAGCTTCATGGGAATTCCCCGTGGTGAGGGCCACCCCCTGATGGGTTGCCAATTCGAGGGAGTACCCGGTGGGGCTGACAAGCGCCGGAGCGCCATGCGTCAGAGGAAGGTACGAGCAGGGCGAGGAGTACGTTCATCGATGGGTGATGGCGCAGTTCCAGCGGACCGTCGAGCTGTCGAGCGGTGACTCGGGCGTGAGCGGTCATGTCTTCTCTTCCACGGCTCCAACCCCGAGGAAACCCGGCGGTGGTGGCGCCGCGTCCTCGACTGACTTCACGCTGCGGGTTGCGAGGGCCCTCGCCCATCGTGTTTTCGTGGCTGCGGAACTCAGCGCAGGAAAGCGCGGGTCATCGAGGCGTATTCCTCTGAGTCCTGTTGCATGCTCAGGAGTTGGTTCCGGGCCTCCTCTGCCTCTGGGATGCGGAGTTCGATGATCTGCTGGAGTGCTTTCACCAGACGCAGGTGCTTCCTGCGTTGCTCGGCCAACTCCTCTCGCTGTAGCCCCAGGGTGCGAATCGTCGCCTTCCCGCGCGCGTTGCCCTTCACTGCGTAGGGCACCTCTTCCCGGAACGAGATGAATTCCTCGGGGTCATCCACCGCCGGATCGAGCAGCAGCGGGTCCTCCGCCGTCACATCAACCTTGTGGTTTCGAGCCCGGCGCTCCGGCGTGCGTAAAGGAAAGAGGTTCCTCTTGAACTGCTGATTGCAGAGCGTGCAGGACAGAAACAGGTTCGCCCACTCGTAGGCGAGCCAGTAATAGCCGGGCCGGCCGAGTGGCTCTCCTTCCTCCTGCCGCCATCCCGCCTTGGGGCGGAAGTGCTCGACGTCGCCGTAAGAGATGTGGGCGAACTTCGATTCACAGAAGGCGCACTTGCCGTGCTGTGCTTCCCGGAGCGCCCGTTTGACGGTCTCATGGCCGTAGATGTTCGGGTCGAACTCGAAAGAGCGCTTTCCATTCTCGTAGCTCCGGGGCGCGCGCGAGTACGCCGCGCACTGGGACCGTTGAACGCGCGCACCTTTCGTCCGGAGGACCTCGGGCGGCTCGGCGGGTTTGCGGACGCGAATCACTTCCGGCCTCCCCGCAGGCGCTCGGCGGCGCGTTGGATGAGGTCGAGGGCGTCGCGCTCGGTCTTCGTCTCTCCCGTGGGCAGTGGGCCGATGGCGGATTCCAATTCCCGCAGTCTGGCTTCGTCTTTCTTCGTCAGCCGGGACTTTGAGAGGAGTGCGGTCCGCTCCTTGAGGAACTCCTGAATCTGCGGCGGCCGGGCCGTCTCCAGCCCGAACAGATCGCTCGTGAGAATCTGGTCCACGCGCCAGCCCCGGATGGATTCCACGTCGTTGTCGATGACGACATGGTCACCCTCCTGCTTGAGGACCACGATGTTCGCGTCCGTGGCGCTCTGGACCACGAGTGGGCTGTGTGCAGTCACGATGAACTGGGTATTGGGGAAATGTCCGGTCAGGTAGTTGATGAGCTGGCGCTGCCACGTCGGATGCAAGTGGAGGTCGATTTCATCCACGAGCACCACCGCCGGTTCGGCCAGCGGGTTGGGGCTGTCGGGGTAACGCTCGAACAGGCGGCTCGCGAGGTCCACCATCCAAGCGATGAGCGTCCGGTAGCCCAGGCTCAAACTCCGCATTGCGACCCAACCGTAAGGGGTCTGCACCTCCACCCGGGCAGCTGGGTTGCGCATATCGGGAGGCGCAAAGCGCATGTCGCTCACTTCTGGAAGCAGCTCCAGCAAGAGTTGTTTGATGCGATCCCGCTGCTTCGTGGCCTCGCCTGGCGAACCTTGGTTGTGTGACTCCTTGCTGGCTGCGTAATCGGCTTGCAAGAGCCACTCTTCCGCGTTCCTCAGCGGCACATCCTCCAGGAAGAGGCTATCGCTGGGATGGGAGTCCTTGGGAGTGGACAACGAGCCGGTCCCCATCCGGCGGGTCGCACCATAGCCATAACATACGAGGGATTGGATGGTCTCGTAGGTACCAATGGCGCTGAAGGGCCCTTCGTGCGTCAAATCATAATGCATCTTGATGTCACGCCCCCCGGCACTACCCGCGGTCAGCAATCGTCCGAGCGTGAGGCTGGCGGAGAATTGGGCGATATCCCGTTGGTGGCGGAGGGGATACCAAGACAAGCGCCTGCTTTGAATGTGCCCTCTGGGAATGTAGAGGGGGGTCGTGGGCGATAGCGCTGTCCGAACAGGCTCGAAGGAGGTGAGGGCCTGCAACAGGGTCGTCTTGCCCATGCCGTTGTTGCCGAGAATGACCGTCCATCTTGCCGGGCGCCCCTGACCATCAGACAGATTCAAGGTCTGCTCGGGCCCGAAGCAGCGCACGTTCTCGAGGCTCAATGAAAGGAAGTACACGGGCTGCGGCTGCGCGGGCACCGGCTTGCGCGAGCCAGCTCGACTCCGCTTCGCTTGCTGTGCTCTTCCCCGGCTTTTCGTGGCCATGTCGCTCCTCGAAGGGTGCCCACCTCGGCGCCAGACGCGGGCGGTGTATCACGAAGGTTGAACTCGCCCCACCCGGGTTGTGCGCTCGGTGACGGGGTGCAAGCCTCTCGGAACTCAGAGGGGGAACCCATGAACCCAAGCATCGAGCAGGAAGAGGCGGCGCTGTTCTCGGAGTGGAAGCAACACCTCGCGCAGGGCAACCGCCGCTTCTACCCGGACGGGATGGCCCAGGGCTCGTCGTACTGGAACGCCCCTCTTCGGGTGCTCTTCCTCCTCAAGGAGGTCAACGCGGACGAGAACGCGGAGGCCTGGAACCTCTTCGACGTGGTGGGTGATGGCGGCATCGGGCGGACGTGGACCGTCATCTCCTATTGGACGCGTGGCATCCTCGAGGGGGGTCCTCCCTGGGAGGCGGTTCGGGGCGCAACCGTCGAGTCCCGGCGCGAGGCCATCTCGAAGATCGCCGTCGTCAATCTCAACAAATGCGGCGGCAAGGAGACCAGCGTCGACTCGCACCTGTGGGCCGCCGCCTATCGGGACCGGCGATTCCTCATCCGGCAGATCCGCCTCTACGCCCCTCACATCATCATCGCCTGTGGTGTCGGGGACATCGCCAAGTCCATCCTCTTCGACGAGCATTGGAGCACCTGGGAAAAGACCTCAAAGACCTCGACGACTCCGTCCATGTATTGGCTTCGTCCCAAGGTGCTCGACACCCTGCTCGTCTGGACGAGCCACCCGCAGGCCCGACGCCCCCACGAGGAGATGTACAAGGAAGTCATTGAGGGCCTGCGCGAACTCAATGCCCTCCCGGCTGGCCCTTCCTCGCCCTGAGGTGGACTCAAGCGGGCATCCGCGTCAGCGCGCCCAGAGCTCGCCCAGTTCCAGTTGCAGGGATGCGAAGGGCTCGGCGCGCACCCGGCTCTGGCCTGTGTGCGTGCCCATGGGCTCCCATCGCTCGCCTTCACGTCCGTAGACCTCCAGCGTCTGTTTCAACGGGTCCACCATCCACAGGTGGCGCACGCCCTCGCGGGCGTAGACCTTCATCTTCTTCTCCCGGTCCAGTGCCGCCGTGGACGGAGAGAGCACCTCGCACACCCAGTCCGGCGCGAGCGTGAAGCCCACCACCTGCGGCAGCTCCGGCATGCGCTCGCGGCGCCAGCCGGCCAGCTCTGGCACCAGCACGTCCTCTCCCAGGTGCAGCTCGGGCTCGAAAAGGAGCAGCCAGCCTCCCGGTCCTCCCCTCCCCCGGTTGAACGGGCCGTGGAGCTCACCCAGTAGTGCGCTCTGTGCGCGTGCATGGGGCGAAGCCGGCCGGGGACTCGTGTACAGCTCGCCGTCCACCAGCTCTGCCACGAGGTGGGGCGGCACCGCCTCCAGGTCCGCGTAGGTCCTCTTGCGTCTCGGGTCGCCGCCCATGTCTGGAGCATGGGCAGCCGGGCGTGTCTCTTCAAGGGGCGTCCAGGGTGCTTCGCTGGTTTCTGGGTTCATCCCCGAAGGCTACATCCTACCCGTGACATCAAGTATACCTACCTGATATTGAAGGTCACCTCTCCGCCTCGTTGTCGGGGCCCGGGCATGCGCGCGGACGGTTGTCTCCCCAGCGAGCCACGGGTTGAAAGAACGGGCTCGGATACCCTCACCCCAACCCTCTCCCGGAGGGAGAGGGAGCATCCATCCCCTTCGATCTCTTCCCTGAAGGGATTAGAACCCGGGTCCCTCTCCCTCCTGGAGCGATTCATGTCCGAGAAGCTCGAGAAGAGCCCCGCCGCGCCCAAGTCTCCTCTCTCCCGTGCCGCCGATCGCGCCCTCATCCCCACCGAGTCTCAGCAGCACCCGCTCAACCCTCAGTCGGAGATTCACGGCCACTCGCTCAGCGAGCTCGTGGGCCTGCGCCGCCTCGGCGTGCACCTGCTCCGCATCCCTCCCGGCAAGGAGTCCTTCGTCTTCCACTCGCACCAGCTCGAGGAGGAGTGGATGTATGTGCTCTCCGGCCGCGGCATCGCGGAGATTGGCGACGAGCTGCACGAGGTGGGCCCGGGTGACTTCCTCGGCTTCCCCACCCCGTCCGTCGGGCACCACCTGCGCAACACCTTCTCCGAGGACCTCGTCTACCTCTCCGGTGGCGAGCGGCGCGAGATGGAGGTCGCCGACTTCCCCCGCCACAACAAGCGCATGGTCCGCGTCGGGAGCACTGTCTCCCTCTGCCCGCTCGACACGGTAGAGTCCTTCACCCTCCCCGAGGGGAAGTAGGCCGCTCTACTGGCTTCGGGGGATGGAGGGGGACTGGTGCTGCCGCTGCCGCTCCTGCTGTTCCTGCTGCCGGGCCTCCTCCTCGGCGATCATCGCTCCGCCCACCACCGCCGCCGCGCCGTTGCCCGTGTGCGCCTGCGCTTCCTTCGGCTCGCACACGCACCCGGCCGAGCTGCTGATGATGACCACCGCGGCGAGCTTCATGTCCAGGTCGTTGCAGTGGGTCGCGCACTCGCTGGCGCGCTCCTTCGGCACCGCGAACTGCGTGGCCTTCTTGGTGACGCAGCTGGCGGACAGCAAGCACGACAGGAGCAACAAGGTCTTTTTCATAGGAGTCCCCCCAGCAGGGAGGCCCCTGTCTCTCCCGAGGTTCACGCTGCGTCAAGGCAGGGTGCGTCAGGCGTCCGACAACCCGCCGCGGAGCGCTCACGGGTGAGCGTTTCGGGAGGGGGGTCGGTTTCCCGCCGGCTCCCATCCAACGCTACGCTCGTCCCGTGGGGTTCCCGTCCGCGCGCAGAAGGGGGCGCTGTTTGCCCAGGTCCGCTTTCCCATGGCGTCTCGGCGTCATCCTCGCGTCACTCCTGCTCCTCGTGGGGGCCGCGCCGCCCGGGGCTCCAGCGCCCCCACCGTCCACCCCCGCCGCTCCGGCGCCCAGGCGCATGCGCGTGGTGTTCCTCGATGCGCTGCCGGACAGACCCTTCCGGCGCAACGTCGTGGGCGCCATGCGGGCCGCCGCGAATGATCTCGGCATCGACTTCGTCGACTACGTCCTCAGCCACTGGCCGGGGGAAATCCTCGAGCAGACGCGCCGGCTGGTGAGCGGGCCCGAGCGGCCCGACTACCTCATCACCTCCATTCACCGCGGCATCGGCACCCGGATTCTCGAGGTAGCCGAGCAGGCCGGCGTCCCGGTGTTCGTCATCAACTCCGGGCTGAGGCCCGAGGACCGGCAACGCGTTGGAGGGCCGCGCGAGCACTTCCTCCACTGGCTCGGCCAGATGCTGCCGGACGACGCGGGGGCAGGGGAGCGGCTGGCCTTGCTCCTGCTCGAGGCGGCCCGGGCGCACGGGAGCTCCCCGGACACACCGGTCCGGCTCGTCGCGCTCGAGGGGCCTCGGCGCGATACCTCCGCAATCCTGCGCAACGAGGGGCTGCATCATGCCCTGGCCGGGAGGATGGGGGCCGAGCTCCTCCAGAGCGTCTCCGCCTCGTGGTTGGGGGACGAGGCCCGGCGCAAGACGTTCCTCCTGCTGCGCCGCTACCCGGGGGCTCAGGTCGTCTGGGCCGCCAACGATGACATGGCGCTGGGGGCCGTGCGGGGAATGGAGGACGTGGGCCGCCGCCCGGGCGAGGACGTGTGGGTGGGGGGCATCGACTGGACACCCCAGGCGCTCCAGGCCGTGCGCGAGGGCAAGCTGGTGACGAGCCTCGGGGGGCACTTCCTCGAGGGGGCCTGGGCCCTGGTGCTCCTCTACGACCATGCCCAGGGGCGCGACTTCGCCTCGGAGCGGCTCGAGTGGCACACGTCCTTCCTCCCCCTCACGCGCGCCAACGTCGCGGGCTACCAGGACGCGCTCGCTCAGCCGGATTGGGAAGCATTCGACTTCCGGGCCTTCTCGAAAGCAGCCAACCCCCGCCTGACGCACTACGATTTCTCCCTCCAGACCTTGTTCGCACAGCGGGATGGCCGCTTGCCGGGCGGACGCTTGGACTCGAATGCAACCCCCCGCCCTCCACCGCACAAGCCCCGACCCTGAGCCGCACGAGCAGACGCGCGGGCCGGGCTTCCCCTGGGGCTCGCGGTGGCTGCACTCGGGCAATCGGCTCGGCCGACGGCTGCTCCTCTACATCCTGCTCTTCAGCGTGGCCGTCAGCTTGTTGGGGACGCTGGTGCAGCTCGTCACCGACTACCGGCGCGAGGTGCGGGGGCTCGAGGAGCGCGTGGAGCAGATTCGCTCCGGTTACGCCCAGAGCATCGCCGAGAGCCTCTGGTCGCTCGACGAGGCCCTCTTGCAGATGCAGCTCGAGGGCATCACCACGCTGCCGGGCATCGCGCTCGCGGAGGTGGACAGCGCGTTGGGCACCCACTACGTGGCGGGTGACGGCGCGCAACGCGAGCTCACCCGCGACTTCCCGCTGTACCGCGGCTCGCTCTTCCTCGGGACGCTCCGGGTGGGCGCCACCCTGGAGGACATCCACGCCCAGCTCGGCAGCCGGGTGCTCGTGACGCTCGCGACGGAGGCGGGCAAGACGTTCGTCTTCGCCCTCTTCGCCTTCTTCCTCTTCCAGCGCCTGGTGACGCAGCACCTGGCCACCATGGCGGCCTACACGCGAGGCCTGGACACCGAGCACCTGGACGCGCCCCTGGTGCTGCAGCGCGCGGCGACGGGCGGGGTGCGCCAGGACGAGCTGGACGAGGTGAGCGCCGCCATCAACGAGATGCGCGAGTCGCTGCGCAAGGAGCTGGAGGAGCGCCAGCGCTCGGAGATGGCCTCCGCCTTCCTCGCCCAGGCCGGTGGGGTGCTGCTGGAGTCGCTGGATTTGGAGAAGGTGCTCCCGCGCATCGCCTCCGTGTGCGTGGGCACCCTGGCGGACTGGTGCGTCATCGACCTGGTGGAGGAGGGGGAGCTGCGTCGGGTGAGTGGGGCGCACGTGGACGCGGCGAAGATGCCGCTGTTGGAGGAGCTCCAGCGGCGCTACCCGCCCGGCCCGGGCTCGAAGGTGCCGGCGGCGGTGGCCATGCGCACCGGCCGGTGGGTGCTAGAGCCGCACGTCACGCAGGACTCGCTGCGCGCGGTGTGCGTGGACGACGAGCACTTTCGGATTGCGTGGAAGCTGGGCCTGCAGAGCCTGCTGACGGTGCCGCTGGTGGCTCGAGGGCATGCGCTGGGCGCCATCACGTTCGCCGCCGTCGAGCCGGGGCGCTACGGGCCCGCCGAGCTCGCGCTGGCCGAGGAGCTGGCGCGGCGCGCGGCCATTGCCATCGACAACGCGCGGCTCTACCGCCAGGCGGAGCAGGCGCTTCGGCTCCGGGAGACGTTCCTGTCCGTGGCCGGGCACGAGCTGCGCACGCCCTTGTTGCCGCTCCAGCTGCGGTTGCAGAGCCTGCTGCGCCGCGGCCGGAGCGGGGCCCCGTTGGCGCCGGAGATGCTGCTCGCGGAGCTCTCCTCCATTGAGTGGCAGACGCGGCGGCTCGGGCTGCTGGTGGATCAGCTGCTGGACGTGTCGCACCTCCTCGCGGGCCACGCGCTGATGCTGCGGCGCAAGCGGGTGGACCTGCGTGAGGTGGTGGCGGGCGTACTCGAGGGGCTGCAGCGGCAGATTGTGGCCAGCGGCTCCGAGGTGGTGCGCGAGCTGCGGGGCCCGGCGGTCGGCGAGTGGGACCCACGCCGGCTGGAGCTGGTGGTGACGGGCCTGCTGCAGAACGCGGTGAAGTTCGGCGAGGGCAAGCCCATCGACGTGCGCGTGACGCCGCGGGACGGCTGGGTGCGCTTCGTGGTGAAGGACCGGGGCATGGGCATGTCGGAGAGCGAGCAGGAGCACCTCTTCGATCCGTTCAACCGCGGGGTGCCGGAGCAGCACTTCGGAGGGCTGGGGATCGGCCTCTACCTCACGCTCCAGGTGGTGCGGGCCCACGGCGGCTCCATCTCCGTGGAGAGCCGTCCGGGGGAGGGGGCCACGTTCACCGTCGAGCTGCCGGCGGGCGAGGTGTCGAGCGAGGCCGCCTGAGGAGCGCTCCGGCGCACCACGCGGCTTGCCTTCCCGGGTGCTCCGCGTGAGAAGTGAGGCACCACGCGGGGACGCCTGAGTCGCCCGCTCGCTTCCCTTCCTGCCGACAATGAATCTCCGGTACGACGTCATCGTGGTGGGCCTCGGCCACGCAGGCTGCGAGGCCGCCCTGGCCTGCGCGCGCATGGGCCTGTCCACCCTGGGCCTCACCCTCAAGCGCGAGCGCGCCGCCGTCATGAGCTGCAACCCCGCCGTGGGCGGCACCGCCAAGGGCCACCTGGTGCGCGAGCTGGACGCGCTCGGTGGAGAGATGGGCCGCGCGGCGGACCTGGCGGGCACGCACTTCAAGACGCTCAACGCCTCGAAGGGTCCGGCCGTGCAGGCCACCCGCGTGCTGTGCGATCGCGAGGCCTACGCGCGCACCCTGCAGTCGGTGCTGTGGGCGCAGCCGAACCTCACCGTGCACGAGGCCGAGGTGTCCTCCGTGGTGGCCGAGGGCGGACGCGTGGCGGGCGTGGTGCTCGGGGACGGCACACAGGTGGCGGCGCGCGCGGTGCTGCTCACCACGGGCACCTTCCTCCAGGCGCTCATGCACGTGGGCGAGAAGAAGGAGGTGGGCGGACGGCTCGGCGACGAGGCGGCGAAGGGGCTGTCGGACTCGCTGCGCTCGCTCGGCTTCACGCTGGGCCGCTTCAAGACGGGCACGCCCGCGCGCCTCTTGCGCGACAGCATCGACTGGGCCGCGCTCGAGCCCCAGCCGGGTGACTTCCCTCCGCGCCCGCTGTCACTGCGCACGAAGTGGACGCTCGGTGACGCGGCCTTCCCGTGCCAGCCCGCCGTCACCTGCGCGCTCACGTACACCACGGCGGAGACGCATCGGATTCTGCGCGACAACATCCACCGCTCGCCGCTGTTCCAGGGGGAGATTGTGGGCAGGGGCCCGCGCTACTGCCCGTCACTGGAGGACAAGGTGGTGCGCTTCTCCGCGCGCGAGCGGCACCTGGTCTTCCTCGAGCCCGAGGGCCCGGACTCGCCGCTGGTGTACCCGGCGGGCCTGTCCACGAGCATGCCGGCGGAGGTGCAGCTCGAGTTCCTGCGCACGCTGCCGGGGTTGGAGAAGGTGGAGGTGGCGCGCTTTGGCTACGCGGTGGAGTACGACTACGCGCCGCCCACGCAGCTCAAGGAGACGCTGGAGACGAAGGCGATTGAGGGCCTCTACTTCGCCGGACAGCTCAACGGGACGAGCGGCTACGAGGAGGCGGCGTTCCAGGGGCTGTACGCGGGCATCAACGCCGGGCTGAAGGTGAAGGGCGAGCCAGCGCTGCTGCTCGGTCGAGACGAGGCGCACGGAGCGGTGCTGGTGGACGAGCTGGTGACGAAGGGGGTGGACGAGCCCTTCCGCATGTTCACGAGCCGCTCGGAGCACCGGCTGAAGCTGCGCGAGGGGAACGCGGATCTGCGGCTGGCGAAGCACGGGGCGAGGGTGGGGCTGGTGTCGCGCGAGGTGCTGGAGCGAGTGGAGGCGCGGGGGAGGGCGGTGGCGGAGGAGGTGGCGCGGCTCAAGCGCACGGGACTGGCGGCGCGGCTGAAGCGGCCCGAGGTGACGTACGCGGCGCTGGCGGCGGAGAAGCCGGAGGGGTGGCCCGCGCTGGCGCTGGACGTGGTGGAGGAGGTGGAGGTGGAGGTGAAGTACGAGGGCTACATCGTCATGGCGGAGCGGACGGCGGCGAGGGAGGCGGAGGCGTGGGACGGGTGGAGGATTCCGGGGGACTTCTCCTACGGAGGGGTGAGAGGACTGTCGGCGGAGGCGGTGGAGAAGCTGGAGAAGGTGAGGCCGGCGACGGTGGGGCAGGCGAGGCGGATACCGGGGCTGACGCCGGCGGCATTCTCCCTGCTGCTCGTGGCGCTCAAGCGGAGCGGGGTAGGGGGCTCCGGAGGCCCTCGCGCGTGCGGTGTCTGATCGCACAGGGGGGTGTGGACAAGGTGTGGGCAAGTTTGTGGAAGCCCAAGGTGTGAATCATTTCAAGGGGTTGAGACCCCAAGCAGGGAGGGCCGGCTGTGGATAACGCGCGCTTCGCCGATCAGATTCAGCAGGGGTGCCGGGCGTTGGGGGTGACGGTGGGGGAGGACGTGCCGGCGAAGCTGCACCGGCTGATGGGCGAGCTGTTGAAGTGGAACGCGAAGGTGAACCTGACGGCGATTACGGCGGAGGAGGAGGTGCTGGAGAAGCACTTCCTGGACTCGCTGGCGGTGCTGCCGGAGGTGGAGGGGGCGGGGAGCGTGCTGGACGTGGGCGCGGGAGCGGGCTTCCCGGGGCTGCCGCTGAAGATGGCGAGGCCGTCGTTGGCGGTGACGATGGTGGACGCGGTGGGGAAGAAGGTGGGGTACCTGAAGGCGGTGGTGGCGGTGGCGGGGCTGGGGCTGACGGGGACGAAGGCGGTGCACTCGCGCGCGGAGGGCAAGCCGGACGCGGAAGGGCTGCCGAGGGCGGATCGGGTGATCGCCCGCGCCTTCATGGACCTCCCGGACTGGCTGGACCTGGCGCCGGCATACCTGGCGCCGGGAGGGCACGTGGTGGCGATGCTGGGCAAGGCGCTGGGCGAGGACGAGCTGCGAGCGCAGGCGGAGAAGCGGGGCCTCACGGTGGTTTCCGCGAGGGCGTACCGGCTGCCGTTCTCGGGAGCGGAGCGGCAGGTGGCGGCGTTCGCGAAGCGGGAGTGAGCCGGGCCTCCTCCCCGCTCACAGGGAGGGGGAGGAGGGCGGAGGGAGTGCCGGGCTCGGACAGGAGGAGCCCGGTGACTCCCTGCTCGGCGAATCCGCTCACCGCCGCCGACGCAGCTGCGTCGAGCGCTCCATCACGTTCAGGACGCGCCACGTGATGGCGAGCATGAACAGCACGAGCACCACGGAGAGGAAGACGAGCACATCGACGGGCTCGAGCTCGGACGTCGCGAGCTCGGTCGCCACGGTGATGATTGAAGAGGGTTCCATTGCGTAAACGACTCCTGGGTTGAAGGAGCGCACGCGAGGGTTTTCGACGCGTGTCCGCGCAGGCGCTCCTTGGGTTGGCTCCCCTTGGCGGTGGGGAGTTGCCGGAAGGTAGGCATGCGGTCCGAAGCGAAGAACCTGGAGGGGCGGCGCACCCCGGGGAAGCCTCCTGTTCAGTGGTGGCCACGCGCGAGGTGGGCCCTGGTCAGGACGTTCAACCGCCGCGTACTGTTGCGTGGAGCTTGCGTTCGACGGGATGGAGGAGGGGCGCTCAAACGCATGCACCCAATTGACTACAGCGCGCGTGGTGCGCATCCATTCCGTATCGGAATCGGGAATCGGAGCAGACTCCAAGCGAAACAGGAAACAGGAATCGGAGCGGACTCCAGGAGAAACAAGAAACAGGACTCAGAGCGGACTGCCGCGAAGGTGAAGCAGCCTGCTCGTTCTGTGGATGGATGAACTTTCGACGCGTGTCCGCTCAGGCGGTCACGACCCAGAGAGGCGCTCGCTTGGCGGCGGGCGCCTCTCACCTTTTCCGCACCCTCTCGCTTGCGCTGCGGGCGTTACGGTGGCGGCTCCACGGCCACGGACGCGCCTTCATGGAACTGTCGGACCGGCTGGACCTGGCTCCGGAGGGGCGGGTGGTGGTGATGTGGGGGAAGGCTCAGCTGGAGGCGGAGCTGCGGGCGCGGGCGTATCGGCTCCTGTACTTGGGGGCGGAGCGGCAGGTGGCGGTGTTTGCCCGGGCGGAGGAGTAGGGCTGGGAGCGGCGGAGGTGTCTTCCTCGGGCGGGTAGGGGGCCTCCGCCACCACATCACCCTGGGGCGTGACGGCGTATTCGTACCATCCGTCGAGCACTCGCACGGTCGGGCCTCCGCATCGATCGAAGCGTTGGTCCACCAGCACGTAATACAAGCCCGGGGTTGGGCCCGTGTAGACGGCGACGTCCAGCCCCTGCTCAGGGGTGGCGCATCCCCAGAACAGATTTGGAAACGGGTTGGTGCGCACCATTTCGCGGACAGCGGCCGCTGCGGCGATCGCGGCTCTCGCCTCTATGAACGGGACGATGTCCTTGCCTGCGTAATGGTCAGGCCACTCCACCTTTCCCTTCCAGGCCTTGGCGGGCGCGGCACATCCCGGAAGCATCGCCGCCAGCCCTGCGAGCGCATACGCCTTGATCATCCCTGCCTCCAGAATTGCACCCGATACGATGGTCCTAGGCGCGGCGTTTCACCCCACGGGTGCTTGTGAGGGGCTGAGTCTGTTCTCCCGGGTTGTCGCCACATGGTTGGCACCTACTCGCGCAACAATCTGAGAGGTTCATCGCATTGAGGCGCGCGGCTGTCCCTGCGTGGGGTGCAGCGGCCGAGAGTGATCCAGTCCGTCTTCACAGCGCTCCACTGCTGGATTTCGCCCGTGGGAAAATAGCGCAGGTAGATGCGTGTGCCGTCCTGTTGCTCGGCCACCAGCGCCGAGGCCATTTCGATGGCCGTGTTCTTGTGGAGGGCCGGAATCGGGTTGCCCGGAACCAGGCGAACTTCCGCCATGGCCACATAAGGTTTGAACGCGTCCGTGGGCCACGCTCTGAGATCGAGTGAAGAGGGCACCGTGCCGCACGGATGGTTGTGGATATAGCCCACGACCCACACCTGCGAGGCCGGGTAGTCCTCATCCTTCACGACGAAGAACGGGTTGCAGCGGTTGTGGGTTCCCTTGAGGGGCTCGGTGACGCGCCAGGAGAGGGCGTCGGAGGAGCCGGCGACATACACCGTCGAGCAGTACTCGGTGGACAGGCCGGGAATGGGCCGCTTCGACACGGGGTCACACACCTTGGCTCCCGGGCGCCTGAGGATCGCGTTGGCCACGTCCTGGAGCAGGCTGATGGGAATGGAGGTATCTCCCGTCGGCATCTCCACAGCGGGCACCTCTGACCACGGCCCTCGGGCGAGTGTGGCGTCGGAAGCGGAGGGCGAGGGCGACGTGGGAGTGGCGCAACCAACTGAGAGCAGGAGGACCGGAATCACGGACCTCATGAAAGGCTCACGCTCGTGGACGACGTGCTGAAGGACACGGAGAACCCCCTGTCCACCATTGTGCCATGAAGACAGCTGCCCAGCGTCGGTCGGGTGACCGGGTCTGGTGAGCGCGAGCTGGCGCGGTGGGCGAATGGCCCGGGTCCATTACCCGCTGCGGCACCGTGGATGCGAGACGCGGGGGCTCCACCCCTCCACGGTATTCGCGGTGTGCACTTGGGGGAGGGGAGGGCGGCTCCCTCTCCCTCTGGGAGAGGGTGGGGGTGAGGGTCTACGCCCACCTACCGGCGACGACGCCGAGGCCTGGGGGGAGCGCGCCTGCGGCTGAGCAGGAGCCAGACGACGGCCATGAGGAACATGACCAGCGACACGGCGATGAAGTTGACGACCTGAGCGGACTCGGCGGTGCGCGCGATACTCGAGGCCACTTCGGCGAGTCGCAGGATGGCTTCCATCTTCATCCCCCCTCACGAGGTGAAGGAGCACCTGGGCGGACCCTGTAGGTCCGAGAGGGTGCTCGGTGTCGAGCTCCGAGAGACGGGAAGTTAGGCACGAGGCTCGGGGCGAGAACCTGTGGGGGGAATCCCCTCATGGCATGGGGCTTTGCACTGGGGCGCGGACCGTGATGCGGTGGCTGGACTCAGCCGATGCGCACGAAGCCGCCGGCCTCGCGCGCGACGCGGATGGCCGCACGAAGGAAGCCGACTCTTTCGAGCAGGTGCTCATGGAGCGAGAGCGAGCGGGCTTCGCTCGGAGCATTGCTCGAATCCGGTCCCACCTGGGCGAGGGGCGCCCAGGAACGCTCGAGCACCTCCAGCTCGCGCTCCAGCAGGTGCAACGCGTCGCCGGCCACCTCGGAGTCCCTGCTCGTAGAGCTCCGAGACGAGCGGCAGGCCGAGCATGGCTCCTGGTTGGGACCCGTGCTCCGCCACCGCGGACAGCGTGGTGCGGTGGTGGCCAACTCCTGCACGAAACCTCCAGGGCACACGACGCTGTGGCCGGTGACGACCCCGTCGGGGTGCTCGCGGAGACGTACGAGACGCTCGCGAGAAGCGCGAAGAAGAGCGAGCGCCCAGAGGCTTCGCGCGTGCCGATGTTCGCCACTGTCACGGACCCGGTGAGGAGAGAGCCCACGGCAACCGGGGCAGGTGACGCCGTTGCCATCACTCACAGGTCGGCCCAGTCGTGCACCTCACAGACACCGACGACAGGGTCGCCATCCGAGTCCTCCTGAGCAGAGCGGGGCACGAAGCGGCAAGGCTCCTCGTTGGGACGAAGGCACCCATCTCCACGGACAAGGCTGGCCCGCTGCGCTGGGAGGGAGGGGCCCCTCCGAGTCCAGGCGTGTTCCACGTGGAACGGGAGTCCAGGGGGAGGGGATGGGGTCCTCTGCGCAGGTCCGCTTCGCCGAAGCCTGGCACAAGGGGGCTCTGCCGGGGACGCCCGCATTGGACCGGAAACGGAACGCGACCGAGAGCAGCCCCTGCTCCGTGAAAGGGAACGGGGTCCTTCACCCGCCAGCACGTGTTCCACGTGGAACGGTGGGGTCGGCACCCTGCCAGGGGGTGTTCCACGTGGAACTCCGACGCGACCTGTCGCCTGGGTCTTCCGGAGCGCAGCACCCCCCTGCGCCAGGAGGGGCATCACAGCCGAAGCCTGTTCCACGTGGAACGCCGCCTCGAACCCCTCGGGTCTTCCGGGGCGCAGCACCAACCACCCCCAGCGCCAGGAGGGGCACCACAGCCGAAGCCTGTTCCACGTGGAACAAGGCAGAAGGGGAGGGGCTTCGGGCAGGGGCGTGTTCCACGTGGAACGTTGGATGCGAGGCCTCGGATGTCCGAGCCGTCCTCCACGCCCGGGGGCGCGGTAGCTCCAGGCTGGAGGCATGTTCCACGTGGAACGCTCATCCGCAGGAATAGCCTCTCAGGTTCGTTCTCCGGAACTGGGCTCCCGCGCGAGCGCCCGTTTCACGTGGAACAAGGCGGAAGGGGAGGGCACATTCGCGCAGGGGGTGTTCCGCATGGATCGTTGGCAGAACGTACCGACCGGGTCTTCGGGGCGCCGCTGAGGACCCCACTGCGGAAGCGTGTTCCACCTGGGGCAAGGCAGAAGGGGAGGGCGCCTCCGGGCAGAGGCCTGTTCCACGTGGAACGGCAGCCCGAGCGAGCCGTCCAAAGCGTCCGGGGCGTCGCTCTGCCTCCCTGGTTCTGGAAGCCGCTCGCCGCAGCAGCATGTTCCACGTGGAACAAGGCAGAAGGGGAGGGCGCCTCCGGGCAGAGGCCTGTTCCACGTGGAACAAGGTGGAGGGGGCCAGGGAGGGCGTCTTTTGGGTCAGGGCGTGTTCCACGTGGAACGCCGGAAGCGATGCCGCGCATCTGCCAGCGGGTCGTCTACACCCGGGGAGGAAGCCGGGGGGGGGAGCCCACCACTCGGGTCTCGGGTTCTTGGGCTCCCTGCGAACACGTGTTCCACGTGGAACAAGGCAGAAGGGGAGGGGCTTCGGGCAGGGTGTGTTCCACGTGGAACGCCAGAAGCGATGCCGCGCATCTGCCAGCGAGCCGTTCACCTTGGGGCGTGGAGGCGCCTTGAGCCGGAGGCGTTGCTCCACCACTTCGGTTTCGGGCGCTGGGGCTCCCTGCGTCCGCGTTCCACGTGGAACGTCAGTCCGGGTTCACCATCCGAAGTGTTTGGAGCGCCCGCCGCTCCGCATCCCTGGTTCTGGAGGTCCCTCGCCGCGGAAGCGCGTTCCACGTGGAACATCGCCCCAGGGACGCGCGGTGTCTCTCAGTCGAGCCCGAGCGAGGCCGCATCCCGGACCTCCACGCCTGTGAGCGCTTCGAGGGTCTCGCGTTGGGGCGCGGTGAGCGGATTCCAGAAGAGGACCAGGTCGGCCCCGGTCGTTCGGCAGAGCGCCGCGAGCTCCTCCGCCTTCCCCGCGCCGAGCAGCGTCTTCTCCGACAAGGGGTGCTCCAGGTGCTGGGCGCCCCCCGGCCTCCTGGAGCGGGAGACTCCACGCCGTTGGAGGACCTGTCCGACCACGGTGCCCTGTCCGGCGCGAACGCGCCCGGCGAGGTGCTCGAGTTGGGCCGCCGGGTCCGGAGCCTTCGCGGAGAAGAGTCCCGCCACGACCACCTGTCTTCCTGCGAGTCGCTTCATGCGCGGTGCAGGATAGGTGTTCCCCCGGCTCGGGCGCGTTCCACGTGGAACAGGGTCGCTCCAGGGGGTTCAGGTTGGGGTCCTCGATACCCTCACCCCGACCCTCTCCCAGGGGGAGAGGGAGTTTTTCGCGGGGACCTCGAGCTCCCCGGGGCCCCGCGGGGATGTCAGGCAGGCAGGCTAGAAAGCTGATCCGGTCGCGGACTGGATCAGCCGACGATTTGGTGGATCAATGCGGGTCCGGTACATGCCTCCCCCGCAGAGCCCCCGGGTACTTCCCGGGGCGTCGCAAGGATGGGCCACGTGGGTCGAATCATCTGTATCTCCAACCAGAAGGGCGGCGTCGGCAAGACGACCACCGCCATCAACCTCGCCGCGAGCCTCGCCGCCGCCGAGCGCAAGGTGCTCCTCGTCGACATGGACCCTCAGGGCAATGCCGGCAGTGGGCTCGGGCTCAAGCGCGACCAGCTCCAGGGCACCGTTTATGACGCCCTCCTCGGAGGGCGCCCCATGAGCGAGCTGCTCCACCCCACCGAGCTGCGCTTCCTCCAGGTGGTCCCCGCCACCCCGGACCTCACGGGCGCTGAGGTCGAGCTCGTCAACCAGGAGCGGCGCGAGTACCGCCTTCGCGACGCGCTCCGTCCGCTCGCCGAGCAGTACGACTACATCCTCATCGACTGCCCGCCGTCGCTCGGCCTGCTCACGCTCAACTCGCTCATCGCCGCGGACTCCGTCCTCATCCCGCTGCAGTGCGAGTACTACGCGCTCGAGGGTCTCTCGCAGCTCAACCACACCATCGACCTGGTGAAGCAGGCCTTCAATCCCGGCCTGAAGATGGAGGGCATCCTCCTCACCATGTTCGATTCGCGCGCCAACATCGCCAACCAGGTCGTCGCGGACGTGCGCGAGTTCTTCAAGGAGCAGGTCTTCACGTCCGTCGTCCCGCGCAACGTGCGCCTGTCCGAGTGCCCGTCCTTCGGCAAGCCCATCCTGCTCTACGACATCAAGTCCAAGGGTTGTGAGAGCTACCTGGCGCTCGGCCGCGAAATCATGCAGCGCGAGCCCAACCCGCCCCCTGCTCGCAAGGTGGCGTAGCCCTCGGCCCGGCCGCAGCCCGCATCCTTATATAGGCGCGGGCCGGCCGGGCCCGCGGGTTCCCCAGGTCCACCCGCGGTTGTCGTGAAGGACCTGGCCGCTCGGGTGCTCCCCGAGCTGGTGGTGCCGGGCTCGCCCGGCGGAGACGACGCAGTGCTGAACGGTGACAAGCAGAAGCGGGCGTTGGGCCGTGGCCTCTCCGCCCTCATCCCTCAGGCAGCTCCCCCCGCCGCCGCGGCCGCCGCGGCCGTGGTGCTCCCGGCCGAGCCCGCTGCTCCTCCCAAGGGCAGTGTGCTCAAGCTTCCCATCGAGGCCATCAAGCGCGACACGCTCCAGCCGCGCCGCCACTTCGATGAGGAGAAGCTGCGCGAGCTCACCGAGTCCATCAAGGCGCAGGGCGTCCTGCAGCCGGTGCTCGTGCGCAAGGACGCCGAGGGCTACAAGCTCATCGCCGGTGAGCGGCGGTGGCGCGCCTCGCAGCTCGCGGGCCTGCATGAGATTCCCGCCATCGTCCGCGAGGTGACCGAGGTCGAGGCCTTTGAGCTCGCCCTGGTGGAGAACCTCCAGCGCGCGGACCTCAACCCCATGGAAGAGGCCGAGGGCTACCACCGGCTCGTCGAGGAGTTCGGCCTCACGCAGGACCAGGTGGCCCAGCGCGTGGGCAAGGAGCGCTCCACGGTGGCCAACGCCCTGCGGCTGCTCGGCCTGCCGGACGAGGTGAAGCGCATGGTGGCCGAGGGCAACCTCAGCGCGGGCCATGCGCGCGCGCTGCTCGGTGTGCCCCGCATCCCGGAGATGACGGAGCTGGCCGCCCAGGTCGCCGCTCGCAAGCTCAGCGTGCGTGACACCGAGAAGCTCGTTCAGCAGGCCAAGGGCAGCGCCAAGTCGAGCAAGGAGTCCGCCGCCTCGAAGAAGCCGAGCCCCCAGGTGAAGTCCCTGGTGGAGGAGCTTCAGCGGCTACTTGGCACAAAAGTGCGGTTGGTGGAGAAGGGCAGCGGAAAAGGCACCATCGAGGTCGATTACTTCTCGTACGATGACCTTGACCGCATCCTGAAGGTACTCAGGAAGGAGTAGCGCGTGGCGCTCCTCGGCAAAAAAGAAGAGAAAACCAACGTACCGCTTCTAGGTGGCAGACGGGAGGATGAATCCGTGGCAACGCGTCCGGGTGAGGTTCACACGCTGCTCGGTAAGGGCAGTGAGTTCGAGGGGAAGCTCACCTTCGAGGGGCAGGTTCGCATCGACGGCAAGTTCAACGGGCAGATCGTCACCAAGGACGTGCTCGTCATCGGTGATGGCGCTCGCGTCCAGGCGGAGATCAACGCCGGCACCGTCATCATCAACGGCACCGTGGAGGGCAACGTGCGCGCGTCTCAGCTCATCGAGCTGCACGCCCCCGCGCGCGTGAAGGGCAACCTCGAGTCGCCCGCGCTCACCATGGACCGCGGCGTCATCTTCGAGGGCACCAGCAAGATGG
Organism: Archangium minus; assembly: GCF_044360475.1. Taxonomy (NCBI): domain Bacteria; kingdom Pseudomonadati; phylum Myxococcota; class Myxococcia; order Myxococcales; family Archangiaceae; genus Archangium; species Archangium minus. The sequence continues at coordinate 13,125,982 of NZ_CP043494.1, read as the reverse complement.
AGAACCTCGGCAAGGGTGGCAGCACCCCGCCGCCTCCGGGTGGTGAGGGCAAGAAGTAATGCGCCCCGCCGTGCGCCAGCATGTCCGCGCCGCCCTGGTGGCGCTCGCCGTGCTGGCGACCGGCTGTGGTGGGTGCAAGGAGCCGCAGCAGGAGGCGCCGCCCGTTGAAGCCGAGGCTCCCGAGGCTCGGCCCGCGACGCCTCGCCGCGTGGGGGTGAAGGTCCCCATGCCCACCGGGTGGACCGCCCAGGTGGCGCAGGATGGCAGCTTCCAATTCGGTCCTTCGGGCCACCCCGTGCTGCGAGTGGACGTGCGTACCGGCCAGGGGGAGGCACTGCCCTCTCCCGAGGCGCTCGTCGAGCTGATGGGCAAGTCCTTCCAGGGCTTCGAGCGCGCAGTGGAGCAGCAGGAGGGCGGCTCGGACTTCTCGCTCGTCCGGGTGTCGCTCTCGTCGAAGCTCTCGGACGGGGGCATGGGCACGCAGTACCCGGCGCTCTTCGGTGCTCGGCGCGTGGAAGATGACCTCTTCTTGTGTGCCACCTTCCCCGGCGTCACCGCGGACGAGGTGCAACTGGCCGCCGAGGCCTGCCGCGGCATCGAGTTCCAGCAGCCTCGCTGAGCAGGGCACGTCCCAAAGACATCGGGCGCTGCGACCAAGAGCCCCATGCCCTCCGGTCGCGCGCCCGATGAATCCCCCCTGCACACCAGGGAGTCGGCCCTTCCCCCCGGACGGCCGGCGCTCTGGTGGATATGTGAAAGTCTTTACTGCCCCGCTCCCTCACAGAGGCGTGAACGTCCGGAGCGATGCGCGGGTTTTTCGCGCAGAATCTCTTCGTTCCCTGAGTTGCGCAACGCCAGACGAGCGAGCGTATTTCCGTGCGGAGCGCCGTGACGGGCTCAGGCCCGCGGTGTCACGGCTCTCACCCGGAGAGAAGAGTCGGCGCTGTCTGTCTTCTGGGAGACGGGCCCGAGGCTCCTGGGGATGTGCTCATCGCACGCGCGGAGCAGCGGGGGCAGCTCCCGCCTCAATGCCTCCACGTCCCCGTCGAACAGCCAACCCCGTGTCCGCTCCGACCCGTGATGGACCGCATGGGCGTTGAGCAGGCCTCGAGCTGTCACCGGTGTGCCGGTTCGGGAGTTGTTGGGGCGTCAGCGCTTGCGAGCCAGCGAGAGCGCGAAGTCACCGGCAGCGTCCGTCCAGCGCTCCACCAGGTGCAGCCCCGCCGCCGCCAGCTCCGCCTCCACCTGCTCCACGCGGAACTTGCAGCTCACCTCCGTGCGCAACACCTCGCCCTCCGCGAAGTTCACGTAGCGCTCCAGCGCGCGCAGCAGCACCGTCTGCGGCCTCGTGGAGATGAGCTGCATCTCCACCCACTCGTTCTCCTCGTCGAAGGGCGCCAGGTGCTCGAAAGCCTCAGGGTTGAAGTCCGCACCCAGCTCGCGGTTGAGCACGTTCAGCACGTTGCGGTTGAAGAGCGCCGTCACCCCGGCCCTGTCGTTGTACGCCGCGAAGAGCCGCTTCCGACACTTGAGCAGGTCCGTTCCCAACAGCAGCCCATCGCCCGGGGACAGCCCCGCAGCCAGCTCCGCGTAGAAGCGTGCGCGCTCGGGTGGCTTCAGGTTGCCGATGGTGCCCCCCAGGAAGGCCACCAGCCTTCGGCCTCCCCGGGGCAGCCGCCCCAGGTGCCGCCCGAAGTCCCCAACGACGGCGTGCACGTGCAGCTCCGGGTACTCGCTCGCCACGGCCTCCGCGGACTGGCGCAGGAAGGCCTCGCTCACGTCGAAGGGCACGAAGCGCATGAGCCGCCCCGTTTCCCGGAGCGCGTCCAGCAGCAGCCGCGTCTTCTCGCTGCTCCCACTGCCTAGCTCAATCAGCGTGTCCGCCCCGCTCGCTCGCGCCATGTCTCCTGCGTGCGCCAGCAGAATCTCCCGCTCACAGCGCGTGGGGTAGTACTCCGGCAGCCGCGTGATTTCCTCGAAGAGCTGGCTGCCGCGCTCGTCATACAGCCACCTGGGCGACAGCTCCCGGGGTTTGCGCTCGCCGCACAGTCCGGCCAGCACCTCCGCGCGCAGTGTCCGCTGCGCATCCCCCGGCCGCACGTGCACCTCCATTGTCACCGAGGACCCGTCGCGCCGCCCCAGCCCCACGCTCCCCATCCACCCCGCAGTTCGTCCCATGGTCACCTCGCGTCGCGCGCGCATCTGAAGCCGGCGAAAATGTGCCGGCGGATGGGGTAGTCCCAATTGCGGAAGCTGTTGCGCACTGCCACGGGGGCACTCGCCCAGGCTCCGCCCCTCAGGACGCGGTATTCCGTCCCAAAGAACACCTCCGAATATTCACGGTAGGGGTAGGGTTTGAACCCCGGGTAGCCATTGAAAGTGCTAGAGGTCCATTCCCAGACATCCCCGAGCAGTCCCCAAACACCGTCAGCGCTTTGTCCCGTCGGGTAGCTACCAATGGGCGAGGGGCCCCAGGTGTCACCGCTGAGGTTGGCGTGGCTCGCGGTGGGGGGTGTGTGGCCCCAGGGAAAGGTGCGGGGCCGTATGTCCGAGCCCGCTGCGGCCTTCTCCCACTCGGCCTCCGTGGGTAGGCGCTTGCCGGCCCAGCGCGCATAGGCATCCGCCTCGTACCAGCACACGTGCTGCACGGGCTCGTCGCGGGCGATGGGCTCCCACCACCCGAAGCGCCGCCGCAGCCAGGTGCCATTCTCCTGGGGCTCCCAGAAGAGCGGGTGGCGAATCCCCTGCGACTGAATCCACGCGAAGCCCTGGGGGTCCCACCAGCGCGGATCCTCGTAGCCCCCGGACTCGACGAAGACGACGAAGTCCCCGTTGGTGACGGGGTGCGCGTCGAGGAGGAAGGGCGGCACGTCCACGGTGTGCGCGGGGCGCTCGTTGTCGTAGGCCCAGGCGGCGTCGCTGCCCAGGCGCACGGGGCCACTGGGGATGAAGAGCTCGTGTTGGGCGGTGCGCGCGGGGCGAGGGCGGGGGCTCGCCGCGGGCCGGTACACGTGGCTCGTCATGAGCTGCAGCGTGGCGGCGAGCGTCTCCAGGTGCTGCTGCTCGTGCTGGGCCACCATGCCGAAGACGAAGCCGCCGCGCAGCAGCGGTGCGTCCGAGTCCTCGGGGAGGCGGCTCAACCAGTCGAGCGAGGCCTCACGCACGCGGGCGGCGTAGGCCAGGGCCTGCTCGGGGGAGAGCAGCGGCAGGTGCGAGCGCGTGGCACGCGGGTGGCGGAAGGCGTCGTAGACGGCGTCGAAGGCCGCGTCGGTGAAGGCCGGGGCGCCGAGCGCGCGCAGCAGCCACTGCTCCTCGTAGTTGGCCACGTGGGCCACGTCCCAGACGATGGGGGACATGAGGGGCGAGTGCTGGCGGGTGAGCGCGTCCTCGGGGAGGCCCTCCAGCATCCGCAGCATGCGCGAGCGCGCGGCGGACAGCTCCGTGACGGCGTGAACCTTCCAGGGACGAGTCTCCTGCTGACCCGCGTCCCGGCGGGCCTCGAGGGGGCTGCGCATGGTGCCCACCAAGCTAGGAAGCGGCCAGCGCACGGGGGAGTGCCTCGTCCCGGCGCGCGAGTCGTCCGTGCTCCACCGTACGCCGGCTGGGGTGTTGGACGCGGAGGCGCTGTCGGGCGCGTGACGTCAGGCCGGGTGGTGGTGCGAATCGAGCGGAAGAATGGGCGACTGGCGGGACGGTACGAGGAGCATCACTTCTGGCCTCGGTATCTGGGGGGAGGCGCGGATGGGCCGACGTACAGGCTGCCAGCGCCCTATCATCAGCTCCTCACCAATGCCTTCAGGGCGAGGTGGGCGTACGGTCGGCATACGCCTACTCCCGAGGAGGCAAGGCAGATCATGATGAAGGTCTACGCTGAGCTCCCCATTCCTCAGTTGATAGGCATTCCGGATCCGTAACCATGCGCGAGACTGTCGAATTCAGGATCGAGGAAAAGGACGCCCAGCGGTTCCTGCAGCCCGAGGATGGCAAGGTCATCGGGCAGCTGGGCAGTGTGCGCAAGGTCCTCCTGGAGACCCATGACATTCGAGTGGGGATGATTCGCCAGTTGCATCTCGAGTTTTTGAAGCAAGGTTCGAGCTTCTTCACCTACTGGGATATCCGGCGCACCTATACGAAGAAGGAGTTGGAGGCGGCGGAGCTGTTCCACCTGCGGTTGCGTTCCGCGTTCGAGCCGGAAGGCGAGCAGTGCGGCACGAAATACGATGAATCGGTGGCCTGTCCTCACTGTGGCAGGGGGGCACGTCAGCTCAACGAGCTGCGGCTCGAACCGGGCTCCCTTCCCCGAGGCAAGGACATCACGAGGAGCATCGCGTACAGCGAAATCATCGTCTCGTCCCGGCTCGTCGAGGCCCTGCGTGCGCACGGTATTTCAGGCGCGCGCTTCCTCCCGGTGCTGCGCAAGGACGGGCGGGGAACCATTGATTCCTGGTACCAACTCGAGGTGACGTCCCGCCCCCTGGGGGTGGCTCCGGTGACGCGTTTCGGGGTGAGCCCGTTCGACCCGGACTCGCGAGGCGAATACCGCTGCCCGCTGGGCCACGTGGCGGGCCTCTGCCCGCTCTCGGAGCTCTCCGTGCGGCGAGAGGATTGGGATGGCTCGGACCTGTGCGTGGCGGCGCAGTGGATTGGATACCGCAGCCGCAACGGAGGCGCGTTCCGCCCCTATCCCCTGCTGCTCATCTCCCAGAAGCTGCGCCGGCTGCTCGGCGAATTGAAGAGCAAGGGCTTCGAGCTCGAGGTGGCCCACCTCGTCTGAGCCCCGCTCGTGAGCCGGTGCTCGTTGCTTTCTTGGGCCGTGAGCTCCGGTCTGTGTGGCGGCGTGGCACGCCCACCGAGGGCCGGGCGAGCTGACCGGGCGGTGGAGGTGGTGTTTGGCGCGTGACGTCCAGGCCAGGGGGGCGCGAATCGAGCGGACGAACGGGCGACACTGAGAAGAGCGCCGCGCTGGTGGGGGGCGGCCCGCTTCGGAGGCCCGGCATGAGGCCCTTACGCACGTGGCTGCGCTGTCTGGCCGTCTGGCTCCTGACGCTCTCGTGTGCCGCGCCGGGAGCACTCTCTCCCGAAGGGTCGCTCGGGACGGATGTCTCGTGCGATGGGGCGGACGCTCTGGAGATGAGACCTCCGGGCGCGCCGAGAGGACCCCCTCTGCGAACACCTCCACCGCGTCCGGGGCGAGGAGGGCGTAATCGCAACCGCAACCCGTTCGAACCGCGGGAGCGCGTGTTCAACACGGAGCCAACGCCGGAACAGCGGGAAGCGGCGCGACGGAGGACCGAGAACGCGGCCCTCGAGCAGACGCTGCGGGCGCAATACTGGCGGCTGAAGGCGGAGGCCGAGCGGCTGTACCCGGACAAAGTGGGACGGTACGAGGAGCACCACTTCTGGCCCAGGTATCTGGGGGGACGCAAGAATGGGCCGACGTACAAGCTACCGGCGCCCTACCACCAGCTCATTACCAATGCATTTCGGGAGAAGCACCCCTACGGTCGAGAGTCTCCCAACGAGGCTCGGGTGAAGGAAATCATGATGGAGGTCTATTCCGAGTTCCCGATTCCCCAGTTGATCGGTATCCCGGACCCGTGAGCCATGAGAGAGATCGTCGAATTCAGAATTTCGGAGCAGAAGGCGCGGCGCTTCCTGAAGCCTGAGGACGGGAAGCTGTTGGGGCGTAGCACGCGCAAACTGTTGCTGGGCACGAACGACATCCGCTATGCGCTGATAGGAAGGCTCGAGCATGAGTTCCTGAAACAAGGCTCGTGTTTCTTCACCTACTGGGACATCCGGCGCACCTATACGAAGAAGGAGTTGGAGGCGGCGGAGCTGTTCTACCTGCGGCTGTGTTCCGCGTTCGAGCCGGAAGGCGAGCAGTGCGGCACGAAATACGATGAATCGGTGGCCTGTCCTCACTGTGGCATGGGGGCACGTCAGCTCAATGAGCTGCGGCTCGAACCGGACTCCCTTCCCCGCGGCAAGGACATCACGAGGAGCATCGCGTACAGCGAGCTCATCGTCTCGTCCCGGCTCGTCGAGGCCCTGCGTGCGCACGGTATTTCAGGCGCGCGCTTCCTCCCGGTGCTGCGCAAGGACGGGCGGGGAACTATCGATTCCTGGTACCAACTCGAGGTGACGTCCCGCCCCTTAGGTGTGGCTCCGGTGACGCGTTTCGGGGTGAGCCCGTTCGACCCGGACTCGCGAGGCGAGTACCGCTGCCCGCTGGGCCACGTGGCGGGCCTCCGCCCTCTCTCGGAGCTCTCCGTGCGGCGAGAGGATTGGGATGGCTCGGACCTGTGCGTGGCGGCACAGTGGATTGGATACCGCAGCCGCAACGGAGGCGCGTTCCGCCCCTATCCCCTGCTGCTCATCTCCCAGAAGCTGCGCCGGCTGCTCGGCGAATTGAAGAGCAAGGGCTTCGAGCTCGAGGTGGCCCACCTCGTCTGAGCCCCGCTCGTGAGCCGGTCAGCCCGGTGCGTCGAAGAAGCCCTCGGCCGCGAGCGTCCGGACCGCGGCTTCCATGCGCGACCGTGTCACCTCTTCGAGGATGATGAGCCCCGGCTCCGCGAAGAAGGGCCTCCCCTCCCGGCAATTGTCCGCGAGCTCCTGCGACAGCCGCGTCATGTCGATGCTCATGACACTGCTGTGGGGAGGAGAGACGAGCGGCCGAGCGTCGGATACAGGCGCCGGAGCGGTGGCGCAGCCGGTGCCCAGTCCCAGACACAGCGATGCACTGACGGAGAAGAAGAGCCTTCGCATGGGGGCGAAGGCTAGTGGTGTCTGAGGAGGATGCACACCGCCGCACACGTGCCCCTCCCGAGTGTTGGATTTTGGGCGGGACGCCTGGGGGGGCGGATGCCTCGGAGGGAGGTGGCTTCCTACCATGCAGGGCCATGTAGGCATTGGCGGGAAGGTCGCCGAGAACCGGGGCGCCTGGGGGTAACCCAGACACGCCGGGAGGATGCATGAACCCTTCGCTCTGGACTGTCCGCGACAGACTTCAAGACCTGGCGCCGCTTGTCCTGGACGAGGAGCGCGAGACGTCCCGAGCGGTGGCGCGCGCCTTCTCCCGGTGCGGCTTCTCCGCGGAGGAGTGGCGGACGCTCCACGATGCGCCCCTGCGGGCCTTCCTCTGGGTGGCCACCGCGGATGGCTCGGTGCGCCCGCGTGAGCGCGAGGCTTGCCGGCGGGTGCTCGGGGCAGGGCGCTTCTCCCTCAGCCCGCTGGTGGGCCGCATCTCCAGTGAGGCCCTGCGCCAGCTCGACATGCTCGGGCCCGAGCGTCTGGGCGAGGCGCCGGACTTGGAGCCCCTGCGCCCCCTGTGCCTGCGCGTGGCGGATCGGCTGGGGCTCGGCGAGGCCGCGCGTCTCCAGCACTTCCTCCTGGACGTGGGCTGGCGCGTGGCGCGGGCCTCCAACGGATTGCTCGGCCTCGTGGGGTGCGTGCGCCGGGAGGAGCGCCAGGCACTCCTCTCGCTGGAGGAGGCGCTGGGGCCGCAGGACGGGGGCGGCTGAGGGCGGGCGCCGCGCTCAGGTGGGCGACTCGCGCTCGCGTGGGCCGAGCCCCCACGGGCCGTGGGTGTTGCTGTCCTCCAGCTCGCGCAGCTCCAGGCCCCGCATGACGTCTTCCTGGGTGACGGTGCCCACCAGCACGCCGTCGCGCACCACGGGCAACTGCGGCAGCCGACGCTGGCCCATCTCCTTCAATGCCTCCCAGGCGGTGGCCTCGGGAGTGAGCTCAGGCACGGGCACGGCCAGCTCGCGCACGCGCACCAGGGCGCGCTGCGACGCGGGCACCTGACGCACGTTCGCCAGCATGACCAGCCCCACCACGCGCCCCTCCTCCACCACGGGCAGGGCACGCCGCCGCTCCGCCCGCATGCGCTCGGCCACCTCCTCCAGCGACGCCCCCGCCTCCACCGCCGCCGTGCGCGCCACCATCAGCTCGCGCACGTGTACCCGGTTGAGCAGGGATTGCATGAGCACCTCGCGCGACTCGCCCTCCGCGCCCATGAAGACAAAGAAGGCGATGATGATGAGGATGAAGTTGCCGCCGAGCAGGCCCACCAGGCCGAAGAGCACGGCGAAGCCCTTGCCCACCGCCCCCGCCACGCGCGTGGCGCGCACGCGGCCGAGCCGACCCGTGAGCAGCGCGCGCAGGATGCGGCCTCCGTCCATGGGAAAGGCGGGCAGCAGGTTGAAGACGCCGAGGAAGATGTTGAGGTAGCCCAGGTAGAAGACAGCGAAGCGCAGGTTGAAGGAGCGCGCGCCCTCCAGCAGCACATAGCTGCCCAGGAAGAGGCCCCCCAGCACCAGGCTGGTGACGGGGCCCGCCAGCGCCATGAGGGCCTCGTGCCGCGAGCCCTGGGGCATCCGGGTGATGCGCGACACGCCTCCAATCATCAACAGGGTGATGTCGGAGACCTCGCCGCCCTTGCGCAGGGCATAGAGGGAGTGGGCCAGCTCATGCACGAGCACGGCGAGGAAGAGCGCCACGGCGAGCCCCAGGCCCCAGGCCAGGGGGCTGCCCATGAGCCGCTCGGGAGGCACCTCGGCTGCCTGGGCCGCGCTGCGGAAGGCCTGTCCGAAGAGCCAGGCCAGGAAGGGCAGCACCAGCAGGAAGGAGTAGTGCACCCGGATGGGAATGCCCCGCAGGGTGGCGATTCTGAAGGCTCCGCGCACGTGACACCTCGCTGTGGGAAAGGTGGTGTTCGTGGCGAACAGAACCATCCAGCGGGAGGACGCTGGGAGGGCCCCTGACTGGAGGGCGGGCAGGCGCTGGGAAACGGACGAAGCCCCTCGGCGAGCAGGCACCCAGAGGGCGCTTCCCACCAGAGGGGCAGGGTGCGGTGGCCGGGAGCCCAGGTGCCCCGCGCGAGCACCGGCTCCCCAGGTCACTTCTGTGTGCGCTGTCAGATGACAGGGCCAGAGGGCTCGGAGATGCCCTCGAGGGCCTCGCCCACCTTCTGCTCGCTCACCTCGCCGGACAGGTCTCCCAGCGCGACAATGCCCACCAGCTTCTTGTTGCGGTCCACCACGATGAAGCGGCGGATCTGCTTCTCCTTCATCCGGTTGAGGATGTCGTCGGCGTTATCGTCGTCGAAGCAGTACTCGATGCCGGAGCTCATCACGTCGGACACCTGGGTGCTGTTGGGGTCCTTCCCCAGGGCGATTCCCCGCACGACGATGTCGCGGTCGGTAATCATGCCCAGCACGCGCTGGCCGTCGCAGACGGGGAGAGGACCCACGTTGAGGCTGCGCATCTTCTCGGCTGCGTCGCGGAGGGTGTCGCTGGGGTTGATGACCTCCACGTCGCGCGTCATCACTTCACGAATCATCTTGGCCATGGCCGCTCCTTGGTGGGGGGCCGCGGGGTGCCGGGCTCCCTCTCCGTCAAACCGTGGGGAGCATCCCGGCGGGGGGCAACGCGGGCGGGGGCCGTCCTCCCGGAGAGCATCCGAGCGGCCGGGGGATTCGTCCGGCACCAGGACGGCCAGAGTGAACAGGAGCGCGCTCCGCGCCTGCCCGGAGGCTCGAGCGCTTCAGGGCTCAGGCGGGAGCCATCCACTGCCCCGGCTTGGGTGCGTCGCGCCAGACGTGGCGGCCGGTGTCGGGGTCCTTGTGGAAGCGCATGAAGTCTCCCAGCCCGGTGTCGAGCGCGCGCGCGTCGAGCACCTCGGCCACCTGGCCGATGAGGGCGAGCACTTCCTCTCCCTCACCGTGCACGAAGAGCTTCACCCGGGGCGTTGGCTCCCAGGGGCCGAGCTCGAAGGTGATGGAGAAGCCGTCACCGTGGAAGAACCCCTCGGCGGGTGTTGGGAAGACGATGGTGGGGAGGGCCTCGCGCAGCTTGCGGATGACGACCTCGCGCGGACCGAGCGGCGGAGGAGACCAACCCTCGGGGAAGTCCCTCACCGAGTCAAAACCCGCGGCGCCCATCAAATAGATGATCCAGCTCATGCGACACCTCGTGCTCCAGCAGCTTCTGAAAGACACCCTACGCGGGGTGTCTGACATTGGGGGGCCGAGGACGGAGTACAGTCGAGGTCCATGAGACTCCTGCTCGTGGCGCCGCTTGTTGTGTTGCTCGGCTGTACCCGCCTCCACCAGCCGACGCTGTACTCGAACTCCGCACAGGAGCAGGGAGACGCGCGGGTAGGCCAGTGCATCTCGTCCGACTGGTCGTTCGAGACGTCCTCGTTCTGGCTCGAGGGGCCCGAGGGGCTCATTCTCATCGACACACAATTCCTTCCGTCGGCGTTGAGAAAAGAGGTGGCGTACGCGGAGCGGGTGACGGGCAAGGAGGTCAAGCTGGCCATTGTCCTGCACCCGAATCCCGACCGCTTCAACGGGACGGGCTGGCTCGAGCAGCGAGGGGTGCGAGTGGTCACCTCGGAGCAGGTCCGAGAGCGCATCCCCGATGTTCACTACAAGTGGTCTCCGGTCTTCTTTGACAAGTATTCGAACGGGGGGTACCCGCGGACGCTCGCGTTGCCCGAGAGCTTTGGAAGCAGCACGACGGAGCTGAGCGCGGGGGGCCTGACGGTGAAGGCGCACGTGCTCGGCAGCGGGTGCAGCCCGGCGCATGTGGTCATCGAGTGGGAGGGACACCTGTTCGTGGGAGACCTGGTTGCGAATGGCACACACAGCTGGTTCGAGAATGGCCATGTGGACGAGTGGCTCCACCGGTTGGAGGAGCTGCGCGCGTTGAAGCCGAGGTGGATCCACCCGGGGCGAGGACGCACCGGAGGGCCGGAGTTGTTGGAGGAGCAGACGCAATACCTCCGGACGGTGCGTGAAGCGGTGAAGGCGGAGCGAGACAGTGGGCTGCCGGAGCGAGAGGCGCTCGCGCGGGTGACGGACAAGGTGAGGGGGAGCTACCCGGAGCACCGCTATCCGGTGTTCCTGCCGATGCTGCTGAGCGCGGAGTGGGCGAGGCAGGACTCGGGTTCCACCCCTTAGGTTCCGTGGAAGTCCCCTCTCCCTCTGGGAGAGGGCGAGGGTGAGGGTATTTCCCACCTGGAGTTCAACCCTCGCAAGATCGGTCAGGTCAGCGGTCAGCCGGGCCCGTACCTTGTGAACCGTCCAAGGAGGACACTTCGTTGAGTGCAGCGGACGCGGACGACTACCTCGCCAGGTTCAGAAGGGTGCTCGAGTTCATCGACGCGCACCTGGAAGAGGAGCTGAGCGTGGAGCGACTGAGCCGCGTGGCTGCCTTCTCGAAGTTCCACTTCCACCGGCAGTTCTCCGAGCTCTTTGGGGTGGGCGTATACGAGTACGTCCAACTGCAGCGCCTGAAGAGAGCCTCGTACCAGCTCGCCTTTCGAGAGCAGCACTCCATCATCGAGGTGGCACTGGCGAGCGGGTACGAAGGCCCGGAGGCGTTCGCACGGGCCTTCAAGAGGCGGGTAGGGCAGACGCCTTCGGGGTTCAGGAAGCAGCCGCGGTGGGAGCCTTGGCGCACGACGTACCAACGGTTGAGTGAGCTGAGGAACCACCACATGAAACCCACGCATCAGGCAGAGCAGGTGAAGGTTGTCGTCTTTCCAGACACGAAGGTGGCGGCGCTCGAGCATCGGGGAGATCCCCGGCGCGTGGGCGACTCGGTGCGGACGTTCATTGCCTGGCGCAAGCAGAACGGGCTGGCGCCGAGGCTCAGCGCGACGTTCAACATCCTCCACGACAACCCCGAGGAGGTGGCACCGGAGGACTACCGCTTCGACATCTGCGCGGCCACGGAGCGCGAGGTGAAGGAGAACCCGTTCGGGGTGGTGGGAAAGAGCATTCCCGGAGGACGGTGTGCGGTGCTGAGGCACGTGGGCTCGGACGATACGCTTGGGGCGAGCATCCGGTACCTGTACGCGGAGTGGCTGCCGGCGAGTGGCGAGGAGCTGCGAGACTTTCCGCTGTTCGTTCAGCGCGTCCGCTTCTTCCCGGACGTGCCGGAGCACGAAGCGCTCACGGACGTGTTCCTGCCGCTGAAGTGACGGCGCGACGGGAGCGCGAGACGCTGTTCGCCAGTGGGTACTCGCCCGAAACCGCGGTGGGGCGCGTTGCGGAGCCGTGCCACCTTGCCGGGCATGGCACGGACGGAGAAGGAGAAGATGCTGGCGGGCGAGCTGTACGTCGCGGCGGACCCGGAGCTGGTGGCGGAGCGAGCCCGAGCGCGCAAGCTGCTGCGCGCCTATAACCAGTCGACGGAGGACGAGTTGCAGCAGCGCGAGCGCCTGCTCTCGCAGCTCCTGGGGGAGGTGGGGGCGGGGACGTGGATTGAGCCGCCGTTCTTCTGTGACTACGGCGAGCACATCCGGCTGGGGGCGCGCGTGTACATGAACTTCCAGTGCGTCATCCTCGACTGCAACAAGGTGACGTTGGGAGATGACGTGTTCCTAGGCCCTGGCGTGCACATCTACGCGGCCACGCACCCCCTGGACGCGGACGAGCGAATCAAGGGGCCGGAGCTGGGACGCCCTGTCACCATTGGCTCCAAGGTGTGGATTGGCGGCGGGTCCATCATCTGCCCGGGGGTGACCATCGGAGAGGGCTCCACGATTGGTGCGGGCAGCGTGGTGGTGAAGGACATTCCTCCCTACGTCTTCGCTGCGGGGAACCCCTGCCGCGTCATTCGCTCCCTGCGTTGAGCGCCGCGTATGACTGACCCAAATTCGGATGTTCCTCCGCGTCATCCGAGCGGTGGGTCAGCCGGAGCAGGAGCTATTGCCCACCCTCCACGAGCTGTTGGATGGACTGGACGAGCTACTGATATCCGAGGGGTTACGGCCCCCTCTCCCTCCGGGAGAGGGCGGGGGGTGAGGGTATACCCCTCCGTGTTCCCCACCCCGCGTCACCCCACGTGAACTCTCGAGCAATGTGACGCACTCAGTCTCCGTGGGGCGTGCCGCCGTACCGAGCTTCAAGAGAGCGGATCCGCTCGGGAGAAGTCGCAGGAATAAGACCCCGGGCCTGAAGTGCCTCGAGTGCAGGAGCCGGTCCCGCGGCGGCGACACAGGCCTCTCCATCCGTGTCAAAGAGCACCCAGCGCACGTCACTGCCGCGAGCGCGAGCCAGGGCATTCAGGAAGTCGAGCACGGCCACGGCGTCAATGAAGTCATCCTCGTCGAGGGCGAACTCACCCCGGGAGGAGGCCTCGTAGCGCTTGCCGGCACCGCGGGCGACGAGGCGCTCGGCGGGCGGGTCTTCGCGGAAGTCATCCTCCTCGTCGTCCTCGGCATCGAGGTCCGGAGGAATCAGCTCAAAGACAAGGCCGTCGAGGACGCCGGGAGCGAGCGAGGCGAGCTCCCGAAGCAGCGAGTCGAGGCGAACAGACTCCTCTTCGCGAAGAAGGGAGAAGACGTGCGCGCGGCCGCGGTGGAGGAGCAGCTCCTGGAGGGAGACAGGGCGCTCCTCGGTTTCAGCCAGGTCCAGGGAGAGCTGATCCGTCAAGCCGAGGCTGTCCAGGTATGACTCCAGGGCGCCAGGAGAGGGGAAGGCGAGGAGGGCGGTAACGAGGGGCTGGGCCGCTTCTGGGAGCTCGGTCTGACTCCACTCGCGGGCGATCTCCACGGCGGCGGCTCTGTCGAGGGCGGCGAGGTGTGCGAGGCAGCGTTCGGCCTGGAAGCTGGGGCCCTCCTTGGCGCAGGAGGAGAGGCGTTGAAGACGCTCGGGAAGAGGGGGGTAGCGCACGTCATCGCCGGGGCCGAACTCAACGCCCTCGTCCTCGAGGTGCAGCTCCTGGCGAGGGTCGGGGAGCAGCTCGCGAGGGAGGTAGCGCGTGGGCGGAGCGGGGGAGGGCCCGGAGTCGGAGCGCTCCTCAAGAGGGGCGTAGGTCCAGAGGACCACGGGTTTGGGCGTCGTCATCTCCAGGAGAGTAGGCCCAGAGCGCAGGGGGTTGCGTAGGATTGTTTTAAATCGGGAGTCCGAGTGAGTCCGAACATCCATTACGAGAATCGAGAATTAGAGGGGGAGCGGCTGGAGCTGACGGATAGCACCGCCATCTACTGGCTCGGGCCGAACATCACATTACGACGGTGCACAGTCGTCATCGGTGTTCCGGGACGCTGGCTGAGCCTCGTGTCGGGACGGCTGATCGACTGCTCCATCCATGCGAAGCGTGAGTTCGTTGACGCCCGCTGGACAACGATGGGGTTGAAGGGCTGCCGTTTCAAGGGCCGGTTCAGCGGCAACGAGTTTGGGCACCGTCGTGGGCACATGGACAACTGGCAGCTCGGAGGCGTGGAGGACTGCGACTTCTCCGAGGCCCGGCTGGATCTGTGTCGATTTCACGGCTGCGACATGGGAACGGTTCGCTTGCCGAAGTGGCCGTGCTTCACCATCGTGGACCCGCTCAAGTATGGGCCGGAGCTGCTGAGCGTGCCGTGGCCGGGGGACTTCACCCCGGTCATTCTCGAGGGGCCGCTCAAGGAACTGCCCACGACGGTCGCACTGTCGTTCTACGCGCCGGCGGAGGCGAAGCGCTCGGGGGCGACGCTGGAGGAGTTCAAGGCGGCCGTGGAGCGGTTCGACTTCATCGTGCGCTGAGCCGTTTCAATGGAGGGAATGCCCGAGGGTGTCGAGGAAGGGGCGGCGGGTGGGGAGGGTGTGGAGGGAGTGGTCGTAGAAGCACTCAGGGCCGAGCAAGGAGATGAGCTCGCGTTCGCGGGCGATGCCGGCCTCGGTGCCGGCCTCGGTGGGCAGCGGGTAGGGCTGGACGAGGACGAGGTCCTCGCCGAGTCGTTGAAGACAGTCTGAGGGAAGAGCGTCGAGGCGCTCGCCGAACATGCGGAGGAAGGGAGGCCCGAAGAAGTTGCGCCAGACGAGGCCCGCCAATCCCTCGCTGTAATCGCGCACGGTGATGACGCGCCTCTCTCCGACCTCCGCACGTACCCAACGCCGTGTCTTACGCTCGAGATCTTCCTCCAGTCCGGTTTGCGCCAGGGGCGATTGGACGAGACGCATGAGCTCGGCGAGCTGTTGGGTATGGGCCGTGCGCCAGGAGGATTTCGAGGGGGAACTGGCGGACGTCGCCCATGAGATGGCACCTGCGTAGGGCGAAGAGCCCGGGAGCGTGGGCGAGAACCAGATGAAATCCCGGTCTGTTCTGGCCGCGACGCACAGGCTGCGGTGCTCCTCGAAATAGGCGACCAGTGGATTGAGGTCGAGACGTTCCGGGTCGATCGGTTCGGCTAGAGAGGCAGAGCCATAGCGTCTGGCCTTGAACCACTGATACCTGCGAAGGACGATATCCAGAAATTCCCTCACAAGTTCGCCCGAGAGGTGGCCCGGCGGAAGTCCTATTCGCGTATTGATGTATTTGGCGGGCATACCCATCGTGGATTTAGGAAGTCGAATATTGTTGCATCAAGGATGGTGCTGCAAGCTTGCCCTGCCAAGACCTTCGAGGTCGCTCAATCGGCCCATGAGTGGTCTTGAGAGACGTGTGGGGCCGTCGGGATGACTGGCGGATCGGACCCACAGTTCGATATGCCCGCCGTACTTTTGCACATAATCGAGCATGGCTTCGAGGTTGCCGGTGACGGACAGCTCCTTGCGTGCCTTGGCCTCGACGAAGGCGTAGGGCTGGCCCCATACCAGCTCCGTCGGATTGCCCTTCACCGAGTCGGGGATGAAGCCCCGTTTGTTGTTGCCCGGCGGCGGCATCATCATGGCGCTGTTCCGCTCATACTTGTGTTTCTGAAGGATGGTGTCCTCGAAGGCGTTGCCCGCAGGCCGGTTCTTGAGAATGGTTTCATACATGCGCTCCCAGTCCGCATCCGGCTGGAAGGAGAATCGCGGGTATTTCTCCGGATGGCGGAACTGGTAGTCCACCCAGCGCTGCGCCTTGTGCGCCCGTGTACCGGGCAGCAGCCGGCTGCCATCCGGCAATGTCCGCACGCCCAGCAGCGGCACCGTCTGGCCGGCCCGCAGCGCTCCAGCGGCCTCGCGCAGCGGCGCCTCCAGCCCATGCGCCACCCGGTTGAGGAATTGCAGCTCCTCCTCGGTGAAGCTGTGGCCTCGGGAGGCCGCCATCATCAAGCGCTCAATCTCCTTCGCGTCCCGGGGGGACAGGTGTGAGGCCACGCGCGAGAGCACCTCCACCTCGTTCAATCCCCGGCCCGTGAGCAGCGCCAGCCGCTCGGCGCCCTCCTCTCCACCCTTCATCAGCACGGCACCCGTGACGAAGGGCAGCAGCACGCCCAGCGCGCACACCACGCGCTCGGTGCGCGTGAGCGAATGGCCGGTGACGCTCTGGCCGGTCACCGCGGCCCGCGCGTCCGTCACCTCGCCCACGCCGGGTGTCAGGCCCACCAGCAGCTCCAGCACCAGCTCCTCGGGGGTGTACACCTCCGGGTCCAGGGCTTCGCTGTAGTCCAGGTGCACGGGCGCCAGTCGGCCCAGTTGCACCGCGCTGGCCAGGGCGGAGCGGCTCGCGAGCAGGTAGAGCGCTACCTCCTCGGGCGTGCGCTTCAAGAAGTCTGGATCCTCCGTATGGGCATACGCCCAGGCGAGCGTGGCGTTGCCCAGCGCTCGCAGCGACTGCTCGCGAAGGGGCGACTCCGTGAGCAGGTATCCCGGCGCCACTCGGTGCGGAGGTGCCAGGTGTGTCTCCAGCAACTTGCGGCCCCAGGCCTCGTACTCCGCCAGCTTGCGCTGCACGGCCCGCCAGCGCACCTCGTGCTGCCGCTCCTCCTCCAGCAGCTCCACATACCGCGCCAGGGGTGAGGGAGCCCTCTCCAGCGCCGCTTCCGGTTGCAGCAGCACCCACGCTTCCAGCTTCTTCAGCGCCCACTCCCCCTCCCGGCGCGCCGCCTCGGACACGCCGGGGGTCCGCAGCATCTCCCGCTGGTGGCGCAGGAAGACTTCATAGGGGGCCTGGGGCAACGCGGCCGAGAGCGCTGGACCCGTGGACTCCACCTCCTCGCGCCACATGCCCTCACCGCGCCGCAGTGTCAGCACCACCTCGCCCCGCTGGCCTCTCACGTACCGGTACAGCGCCCACTCCAGCAACTGGCGGAAGTGCTCCGCGCCGACGGCTTCGACCTCTGCGCCCGTCCCCTCATGCTGACGGAGGCCGAGCAGCCGCACCCGTCCGTCCTCCACGCGCAACGCCAGCGCCAGCCACGCGCCCTTGTGCCTCAGCCTGCGCGCCGCCGCCCACGCCTGGGCGAGTACCTCCCGCGTGCCCTCCAGTTCCCCAGGTCGTGCCGAGGGCGGCGAGCCCAGGCCCGCCTCTCGCGGTGACTCCAGCGCGAGCGCCGGTCGCGAGCCGCTGTCCCCGTCGCTCCGGCATCCCGTGACGGCGGCCACCAGCAGCCACACGGAGAGGCCTGCCGGTGTCCTCACCGTCTACGCGTCCCACTCCACCAGGAGATGGCGGGGCACGCGGTGCACGAGGTTGGGCAGGTGGGAGACGGCCTCGCCGGGCGCGAGCCGCATCCCGGGCAGGCGCTCCAGCAGGGCCTCCAGGGTGAGCTGCGCCTCGAGCCTCCCGAGCGACGCGCCCACGCAGTAGTGGATGCCGTGGCCAAAGCCCAGGTGCCGCACGGCGCTGGCGCGGTGGATGTCGAAGCGCTCGCCCTGCTCGAAGACGGACTCGTCCCGGTTGCCCGAGGCGAAGAGCAGAAACAAGCGTGCGCCCTCGGGCAGCGCGGTGCCTCCGAGCTGCACGGGCGCCGTGGTCGTGCGCATCATGCCCACCACGGGCGAGTCGTAGCGCAGCGTCTCCTCGATGGCGTTGCGCACCAGGTACGTGTCCTTGCGCAGCTCGCCCCAGACGCCGGGGTGGCGCAGCAGGTGGTGGAGCGCGGTGGCTATCAGGTTGGTGGACGTCTCGTGGCCGGCGAACACGAGCACGCACGTGAGCGCCACGAGCTCATCCGTGTCCAGCGGTCTGTCTCCCTCGGTGCGTGCCTGGAGCAGGGAGGAGATGAGGTCATCGCGAGGCGACTTGCGGCGATCCTCGACGAGCTCGCGCAGGTAGCGGCGGAAGTCGGCCACGCCGCGGGCGGCGCGCAGGTGCTGCTCCAGGGGAATGGGCACGAAGAAGAGCTTCTCGTCATCGCACCACTGCTTGATGCGCTCGGCGCTCGAGGCGGGCAGGCCGAGCAGCTCCGTCATGACGGACATGGACAGGGGGGAGATCAGCTCGGAGATGAGCTCGGCGCGGGGCTCTCCGCCCAGGAGCGTGTCGAGGTGGTCGCTCACGAGCTGCCGGATGCGCGGCTCGAGGGCATTCACGCGCGCCTGGTTGAAGGCCTTGCCCACCAGGGCCCGCAGGCGCGTATGGGCGGGCGGATCATCTCCGAGCAGGGGGTAGTCGGACGTGTAGCCGGCGGGCTCGAGGAGGGCCATCACCTCGCGAGGCAGCGCCACGGGAGGGCGGAGCGTGTCGCGCGAGCTGAAGGTGCGCGCGTCCTTGAGGACGGTCACCACGTCCGCGTAGCGGCTGACGAGCCACAGGTGGAAGGCGGGGGCGAAGGTGACGGGCGCCTCGCGGCGCAGCCGTGCGTAGAAGGGGAACGGATCCTTCAGGAAGTGGGGCTCGAGCGGGGTGAACTCAAGTCCGAGCTGGGAGGGGGACATGGCGCCATTGTGTCAGTTTCCGGTGAGGCAGGACGCGTTTCGTGGGCTGGCACAAAATGCCTGTAAAGTCTCTGCACGGCTGCATTCCATGAGCGATTCCGAGCAATCGGGAAGTTCCGTTGTCACCGGTTGGCGTTAGGATTTGAGCTTGGCGCGCATGGAGCGGGCCGGGGGGTGGTGATGATGCAGCCCAGAGGGATGATGGGGTCCTCGCTGGAAGGGGCGCACTCCGGAGAGGCAGGGGCCTGGCCACGGCTCGTTCTGCGGGAGCTCAAGCTGAGCTGGAGGTTCACCGGGGGGGATTCCACGTCCGCGGTGGTGCCGGCGATGCTGTTCCTCGGCGCGGCGTGCGCGCATGCGCGGCTGCCGGTGGGCGAGCTGCTCGGCACGTTGGGCCAGGGCGCGCTGTACTTCTGGCTGTTCGCCTATGTGTTCTGTCTGTCTAATCAACTGGTGGGGCTGGAGGAGGACAGGCTGAACAAGCCGCACCGGCCGCTGGTGAGCGGAGAGGCGTCGGTGCGCGGGACGCGCTGGCGGTTGGTGGCGTGCGCGGGGCTTTTCGCGCTGGTGGGGTGGGGGTTCGGCGTGTGGCGGTGGGCGCTCTTGTGGCTGCTCATCACCGTGCTGCACAACGAGGGCGGAGGGGCGCGGCGGTGGTGGGCGAAGAACCTGTCCATCGCGGTGGGGGTGGTGTCGCAGCTCGCGGCGGCGTGGGAGCTGGCGGCGCCGCTGACGCCGGCGGTGTGGCGGTGGATTGGCGTGCTCGCGTGCGTGGTGTTCTGCCTCGTGTCACTCCAAGACTTGCGGGACTTGGAGGGGGACAGGGCAAGCGGGCGCAAGACGTTCCCCCTCGTGTTCGGGGAGCAGCGGACGCGCTACGTGCTGGCGGGGCTCTTCGGGCTGCTGCCGGCGGTCATCCACCAGGTGCTGATGATGCCGCTGGGGCTGACGCCGGCGGTGGTGGCGTTCGACGCGGGCCTGGCGCTGCTGAGCTGGGTCATCGCCGCGCGCGTGGTGGGCTGGCGGACGCCGGCCGCGGACCACCGCACGTACCTGCTGTTCACCTACTGGTACTGCCTGGCGCTGCTGAGCACCTTCATCCTGCTCTGAGGCCCCGGGAGGCGCACCTCAGCGGGTGCGGTCCCGTTCGCGCAGCAGCTTGGAGACGGCCTCGAGCATCTGCTCGATTTCAAAGGGCTTGGGCACGAAGCGGAGGTCCGGCGTGAGGAGGCTCTTGTCGAGGATGCCGGCGCTCATCACCACGATGGGGATGTGCCGGAAGGCCTCGTTGCCACGCACCTCGCGAATGAGCGCGTGCCCGTCCATCCGGGGCATCATCAGGTCGGTGATGAGCAGGTCCGGGAGCTTCTCCGCCATGGCGGCCAGGGCCTGCCGGCCGTCGTGCACGACGCGCACGTCGAAACCCTCGTCGCTGAGGATTTCCGCCAGCACATTCGCGATATCCGGCTCGTCGTCGACGATGAGCACGTGACTCATACGTCTTCTCCGGAGCCTTCCGAGGGAGGTCGCTGGGGCGGGCGTGGCGGGCTGGAGCCGCGCGCGGAGGCTCCCTCCTTCCACTGGGTCATCTGGTCGAGCACTGCCTCGGCGCTCTCGAACGTCCTCGCCACTTCGAGACCCCGTGCGGAGATGTGGAACTCGCGGATGGACGGGTCATAGCCGCTCTCGCGCACCTTGAGGATGGAAATGAGGCGGTGGAACTGCGAGCGGAGCTCCACATAACGGACGAAGAGGATGTTCTCCACGGACGCGGACAGGCTCACGGGGGGAATGCCGCGCTCGAGCCCTCCCATGGACGTCTCCAGGGTGAGGGCGGTGGTCACCCCCAGCGCGCGCAGCTCGTTGCTGAGCGCGGCGAAGAAGGTGGTGAAGCGCTCGGGGTGCGCCACGGCCTGCCGCAGTCCGTTGGCACCGTCGATGAACAGCCGCTGGACCTGCTGGCGACGGATTGCCTCCAGGAGCTGCTCGGCGAGTACGTCGAGGAACTGCTCCGTGGGCTCATGCCACTGCACCTCCAGCCGGCCGGCCTCGACGTGCTGGCGCAGTCGCAGGCCCACGCCCTCGGCCTTGGAGATGAGCCGGTGAGGTGTTTCGTAGAAGCCGAAGTAGAGACAGTTCTGCCCGGCCCTCAGCCCCTCTTCCAGCAGGTGCAGTCCGAGCAGCGTCTTCCCACTGCCGGGCGGTCCCATCAGCGCCGTCACGGTGGCCGGGGGCACACCTCCCTCCAGCATGTCGTCGAGGGCGGGGATGCCGAAGCGACTCTTGTGCAAGGGGACGGGGGGGAGCTGCTCCTTCGTGAGCGGGAGCGACTCGCGGCGCGGGTGGACGGTGAGGCCCGAGGTGGTGATGTCAAAGAGGTGCCGGCCGCTCAGGTGTGCGCTGCCCCGGTACTTGTGGACCACCAGCTCGCGCGCCTGCCGCATGCCCACCGCGCGCTGGTCGAGCTCGAGGATGCCGTCGGCGATGAACTCCTCGAAGCTCCCTATGCCTTGTTGCTTGGAGGAGATGAGCAGCGCCGTGCAGCCCAGGAGGGTGAAGAGGGCGCCGAGCTCCCGCAGGAACTTGCGGTAGGCGAAGGGCGACGGGGCCAGCTCGGAGATGGCCGTCATCGAATCGATGATGAGCAGGGAGGGGCGGTGGGTGCGCACGGCCTGGCTGAGCATGGAGTGGAACCGCTCGAGCCCGCCCTCCTCGAGTGCTGACACCCCGCTCAGCAGGGTGATGCGGCTCTGGATGAGCGAGCGGTCGAAGAAGGAGAAGCCCTCGAGGTTGGACAGCAATCGACCGTGGGATTCGGAGAAGGAGGTAACATAGAGGATGTTCTCGCCCGCGATGGCGCGGTGGAAGGCCAGCTGGGAGCAGAGGACTGTCTTGCCCGTGCCCGGTCCGCCCGTGACGAGGTAGATGGCACCTCGCAACAGCCCGCCGTGGAGCACCGCATCCAGCCCGACCACGCCCGTTGTCAGGCGGACGCCCTTCTCTCCAGTCGTGTTTCCCACCGTGGATGATTCCTCCTGGGAGCCCCCATGTCCGGGAGCTCGCCCATGACCTCCGAGCAATATGGGCGGGGCAGGAGGAACTCAGGACTCTATCCCCTACCGGCCCACCGCTCGGCTGGTCGCCAGGTCCACGGGGGGCCGTGTCACTACCCACTTCCGAGGCGTACATGGGGCGGCTGCCCTCGTTGGGCTGAGGGGCACGCTGTGGTGCTGGTGCCGGACAGGCGCACGGAAGTCGGGGCACCGTCCGATGTAAGCGTGTATATGCTCGGCGGGACGTATGAGCGCCCTCGTGCTGGCGGCGCTTGGATGAGCCTCCCAGATGAGGGAGCTGGAGAGCGCGATGGCCCTGCCGTTCGACACGTTGACGATTCAACGCTTGCGAGGTCTCCAGGATGTGGAACTGGCGGGACTCGGGCGGGTGAATCTGCTCGTGGGCGGCAATGATTCGGGCAAGACGTCGGTGTTGGAGGCCCTGTCGCTCTACTGCAATCCGCTGGATCCAATGCAGTGGGTTCACGTGGCACATGGGCGCGATCCCCTGATGTCCCTCTCGGACCCCTTTTCGGTTTCGGAGGTCACGAGGTGGTTGTTTCCACAACATCCGGCTCCGGGTACCCACAAGCTGGGTGAGAACCCCATAAAGTTGGCGGCAACCGGGAAGATTTCCGTTCGCAGCGTTCAGGCGAGTTATCTCGGATTGACGGGGATTCAGTCCAGACGAGTGGAGTCCCGACGCGTCATGCGGCTGGGGGTTGGCGTGGGAGAGCAGGAGCTGGAGCCGGCCGGGGATCGCCACGGGGCCAGGCTCCAGATTCGCATCGGGACGAGGGATGCGGAGTCCCGCAATTATTCTTTCACCCTCTGGGATGATGGAGAGGTGTCGCCACTGGGCGGCGCGGATGCCGCGTACTGGCGTGTGCCTGTCAGGCTCGTGAGTCCTCCAGACCATTGGCTGGGGTCCTTGTCGGTCAGGAGCTTCTCCGAACTGCGCCTGAGCGGGCTCGAGGAGTCCGTTCGCGTGCTCCTGAAGGCCATCGACCCACGCATCGACGGCCTGGAGGTTCTGGCACCCAGCGGCGAGGCGGTCTTGTATGTGAGGGACACGGCCGCTGGGCTCATCCCCTTGAGCATGTTCGGAGATGGGATTCGCCGCACGCTCCTCCTGGCGCTCGTTCTGCCGCAGGTCAAGGGCGGTGTGCTCTTGATCGACGAGCTGGAGACGGCCATCCACGTCTCGGCGCTCGGCAAGGTGTTCCGTTGGATGCTCGAGGCCTGCAAGCAACATGACGTCCAGCTCTTCGCCACGACCCACAGCCTGGAGGTGGTGGATGCCATCCTCGGCGCTGATGACACCCGGGAAGAGGACATCGTCGGCTTCCGGCTGGAACGTGGAGAGGGTCGTACGTCGGCCCGGCGCTTTGGCGAGGATCTGCTCAAGCGCATGCGTTACGAGCGCGGGCTCGACGTGAGGTGAGCATGCGGTATGCCTATCTCGTGGTCGAGGGCCCTCACGATGTCGAATTCGTCGGGCGCCTGCTGAAGCCTCATCGCTTCAAGCGTGAGAACAACGAGTCACGCTTGGACCCATACTGGAGGCCACTGGTCCCCACGAAATTCCCCTATGGCGGAGACCTGAGCCGGCGTGTCCCGGTGCCGACGTTCTTCGTGTCCGATACAGTCTCGGTCGCGGTGCATGCCTCCGGCGGTGACTCGGAGATTGCGAACCGGGTGGAAGAGACACTTCAAGCCGCCCTCGTCGCTCCTCCAGATGCTGTCGGAGTATTGCTGGATGCCGATCGGGACAAGCCACCGGTGGAGCGTTTCGGCGAGGTCCGCCAGGCATTGCAGGCCAAAGTGAACCTCGTCGTGCCCGAGCAGCCTGGGCAGGTGTCCACCGCCTCTCCCCGGTGTGGAATCTTCGTCCTGCCGGACAACGTGAATCCCGGGACCCTGGAGTCTCTGCTGTTGGAATGCGCGGACATTCCCTATCCGGCCCTCCTCTCGGATGTTCGCGCGTTGGTGTCCAGGGTGCAGACGGGCGCGTATTCGCTGACTCCCGATGACTTGAAGGACTTCAACAAGCCCGCCGGGGCACACAAGGCCATGGTGGCCTGTATGGCGGGCATCTTGAGGCCGGGAAAGGCCATCCAGGTGTCCATCCAGGACAACCGGTGGTTGGAGGGCGCGGCGCTGGAGCTACCACGCATCGCAGCCCTGAGGGAGTTCCTCCGGGTTCTCTTGATGCTTCCTTGAGGGCTCAGCGCAGCTCGAGCGTTCGCACCATCTCGTCGAGGACGGCCTTGTTGGCCTCGTAGTCGAGCCCGCGCACCGCGAGGGTGCTGGCTCGGACGACGGTGTCCCCATCGCCGACGGCGTAGAGGTACTCGCGAGTGCCCGGGGGGAGCAGCGGGGAGTCCGCGGTGGCGCGCAGCTCCAGGCGCACGGCGGGGTGGCCAGCGAGGGTGAGCCGCTCCTGGAGGAGGACCTCGGCGCTGGAGCCGGTGCTTCCCTCGACGAACGTCTCGAGCGGCACGGGCTCGCGCTTCACGGAGACGGCCACGAGGGGCTCCTCGGTGCCGGCCTGCACCTCGAAGGGCGTGGGGTGGAAGAAGCGGCAGGGCTCCACGCCATTGCCGGTGTTCGTCTTCCACGCGGAGGGATGGGCAATCGCGTACTGGCCCGCGGGGTTGGTGCACCGGGTGAGCGAGGACGTCGAGGGACGCGTCGCCTCTACACCCTGGCGCGCGCACCCGCCGGCCGCGAGCACGCAGAGGGCGAGGGGGAAGAGCCGTTTCGAGAGCATCATCCGCCTTGCCATACCTCCAGCCCGAGGGGCCGCCTGGGAGAACGCGCGCGACGTTTCTTGTGGCTGACATATCCGGCCCCCCTTCCTGCTCGTACCAGGGCGGGTGGGGCGAGGGCTCCGTGCGCTCCAACGTCCATGCCTCCAGCGAGATGCCCAGGTTGACCTGGAACCCCTCGAGAGGAGAGCCACCATGGCACAGGTAGAGACGCAGCGAGGCGTGCTCCAGCCCTTTCTTCCCACCGACACGGGCCAGCTCACGGAGGAGATGAAGGGCTGCATCAACAATTGTTTGTCGTGCTCGGCGGTGTGTTTGCAGACGGTGACGTACTGCCTCCAGAAGGGGGGCCGGCACGCGGCGTCCGACCACATCCGCCTGCTCCAGGACTGTGTGCAGATCTGCAAGACGAGCGCGGACTTCATGCTGCGCGGCTCGCCGCTGCACACCCGCACCTGTGGCGTCTGCGCCGAGGTGTGTGACCGGTGCGCGACCGAGTGCGAGAAGATGGGGGATGACGCGGTGATGAAGGCGTGCGCCGAGGCGTGCCGACGCTGCGCGGAGTCCTGCCGGAAGATGAGCGCGATGGCCTGAGTCCTCCGCTGGCCTCCGGACGCACCTGGCGCCGACCTGTCCAACAGTCGGACAAGTCGCGGAACCTTGCGCCCGGAGGGGACGCCTTCAGTGTGACGAGGCGCCCTCGCTCTCGCGGAAGAGGAAGGTGATGCGACCGTTGGGCTCGAGGAAGGCCTTGCGCACGGTGCGCAGGTCATCCCGGCCCTGGCCGCGCAGTTGGCTGAGCAGCTCCTTCTGGGAGATGTGCGTCTTGCGCAGGTTGTCGTGGACCAGCTCGCCCTCGTGAACCAGCTCGAGTGGGCGGCCCTCCAGGAGGCGAGCGGCGTGGCGGTCCCGGAAGGACAACCAGGAGAAGAGCCGGTCCCAGGCGCCCAGCGTGGACAGGGCGATGAAGCCCGTGGTGAGGCTGTCGTCGTCGCCCACGAGCGTCCTGCGCAGACACACGGTGAGGAGGAAGATGAGCGCCAGGTCGAAGGTGGAGTAGCGCCCCAGCTCCTTGCGCCCGAGCAGCCGCAGGACGAGCTGGGAGAAGAGGAACACCAGGGAGACGCGGAGGATGACCTCCAGGGGGTTCATCTCCGGAACCCACATGGCGTGCCAGTCGATGGGTTTCATGGAGGGAAGCTGCCCATGCGAGCGCCCCCTGGCATCCACTCGCCGCCACCTCTGCCGGGCTGCCGGGCGGGCACGGGCGTTCCCCGGGTGGCCAGGAGCGCGCGGGCGTTCCTACGGTGAGGAGCGCACGGAGGCGAGCATGGACGAGCGGAACGAGCGGGGAGCGAGCAGCTCCATCCTGTCGGAGCTGATGGTGCAGGGCCGGCGGGTGGCGCGGGCGGGCCTGACGCGGGCGCGGGGGGAGATGAAGCAGGACGCGCGCGACGTGGGGAAGGGCAGCCTGCTGCTCGGGGCGAGCGCGTGGATGGGGATGACAGGCTTGAGCGCGCTGGTGCTGGCGGCGGCGATGGCGATGCCGAGGAACCCGGTGCGGGGTGTGCTGCTGGCGGGACTGGGGTTGCTCGGAGGCTCGGTGGCGCTGGGGCTGGTGGGGCTGCGGGCGCTGCCGGAGGAGCCGCTGTCCCAGACGAAACAGGCGCTGAAGGAGGGGGCGGCGGTGCTCAAGGAGAACCTGAGCTGAGCCACCCCCTTCCCGATAGCGCTCAGCTAGCGCTCAGCGACAGCGCTCAGCGCACGAGCAGCGGACGGAGGGTGCGATGGGCGATCTCCAGGCCCGTCTTCACCTTGTCCTCGGTGCCACCCCAGACGGGGTCCTCGTGCTCGACGGAGAGGACGCCGTCGAAGCCGCCCTCGTACATGGCGTCGATGAGGCGCACCCAGTCCACCTGCCCGAGCCCGGGGACGCGGTAGCGCCACCAGCCCACGTCCCAGGGGTTGTCGCGCTCGCGCGTCTTGCCGAAGAAGCCGTAGCGGTTGCGGCGCTCGGGGAAGAGCTGCACGTCCTTGGCCTGCGCGTGGGGGATGCGGTGCAGGTACGGCCGCACGGCCTCCACGGGGTCGATGCCAATCCACATCAGGTGGGATGGGTCGAAGTTCAGGTACAGGCCGATGGAGAACATCCACTCCCAGAGCTCGGGGGAGTAGGCCAGGTTCCCCGGGTAGCCATCCGGGTGCCAGCCCTCCATCACGCAGTTCTCGATGATGACCTTGACGCCCTTCTCGCCGGCCCGGTCGACGATGGGCTTGAACACCTCCTCGGCCACCCGGAGGTTCTCCTTCACCGACTTGGTGGGGTCCCTCCCGACGAACGTCCCCACGGTGGGGCAGCCCAGGAGTCCAGCGGCGTCGATGCAGCGCAGCACGTGCTGGTTGATGTCCCGCCGCAGGACCGGGTCCGGGTGGAGGTTGTTGTCGTAGTAGGCGAGCGACGACAGCGTGAGGCCGTGCTGACGGAACAGCGTCTGGACGCGCTCCACGTCACCGGAGCCGAAGGACTCGGCCTTGAGGTGGGTGGCGGTGAAGGGCCGGTTGCCGAGGGCGGGCCAGGCGGCCACTTCCAGCGCCTCGTAGCCCTTGGACTTCGCCCAGGTGACGATGTCCTCGAGGGACCTCTGCGGCAGACACGCGGTCAGGAAACCGAGCTTCATGCGGGCACCTCTACCCAGGACTGGGTGCGAGCGGACGCCAGGACGGCGTCGGTGATGCGGGCGGCCCGGACTCCGTCCTCGAAACGGGGGAGGCCGTCGGGCTCACCGCCCGCGATGGCGGCGTAGGTATCGGCGACGAACAGGTCGAAGCAGTCATGGTAGCCCTGCGGATGGCCGGCGGGCAGTGGCGACAGGCGAGCGGCGGGCGCGGCCAGGTGGCTCGGGTCACGCAGGACGAGCGACGGGCCGGAGCGGCGGCCAACCCACAGCGACTCGGGCTGCTCCTGGTCAAAGGCCAGGGCGGCGTCGGCACCATCCAGCTCGAACCACAGCCGGTTCTTCCGGCCGGGGGACACCTGGCTGATGACGAGCGAGCCCACCGCGCCCAGGTGCGTCTCGAAGTGCACGAGCGCCACGTCCTCGGTGCTGACGGTGACGGGACGCCCGGGGCCCTGGCCGGCGGCGAACGCGTTGATGGCCTGGCGGGCGAGCCGCTGGGCCACCGTCGTGGACAGCCGAGCGGAGACGCGGGTGATGCGATGGCCGGAGACGAACTCGACCAGGTCGCACCAGTGGGAGCCGATGTCGGCGAAGGCGCGCGAGTCGCCGCCGCGCTCGGGGTCCACCCGCCAGTTCCAGTCATCGGGCGAGGCCAGCCAGTCCTGCAAATAGGTTCCGTGCAGGAGGCGGAGGGGCCCGGTGGCGCCGGACTGCACCTGGGTGCGGGCCTCGCGGACGGTCGGGTAGAAGCGGTACACGAAGGGCACGGTGGCCACGCGGCCGTGGGTCCGAGCGGCGTCGAGCAGGCGTTGGGCGCCGGCGAGGCCCATGGCGAGGGGCTTCTCGCACACCACGTGCTTGCCCGCCTTCAAGGCCGTGAGCGCCAACGGCTCGTGGAGCGCATTGGGCGTGCAGATGTGCACGACATCCACGTCCGGCGCGGTGACGAGCGCCTCGGCTGACTCGAAGTGCCGCTCAGCGCCCAGCTCCTGGGCCGCCTTCCGGGCCGACTCTGGGCTTGAGGACGCCACTCCCACGAGGTGGGCTCCGGCCAGCCGGGCCGACCGGGCGTGCACTCGCCCGATGAACCCGGTCCCCGCGATCGCTACCCGTAGCTGCTTGGACATACGCCGGATGGTAGGGGGACTTTGCTCGGCGAACAAGCAGAAGTCCCTATCATCCGGGCGCTCCTGTCCTGCTCAGTGTATGAGAAACCGTGGACTTTCATCGCTTTTCAAATGAAGCCTGGGGTCTCTATTCTGCCGAGGGTGAAGACTTCCACGCGTCATGTCTCATCGCCGAGCCCCGCCACGACGGGGGAGCTGCTCCAGTTGGTGCGCGAAGGCCGGGCGATGTCCCGAGCCGACCTGGCGCGAGCGACGGGGCTGGCGCGCTCGACCATTTCGCAGCGCGTCGAGGCGCTCATTGCCCACAAGTTGCTCACCGAGTCTGGGGAGGGGCCGAGCACGGGCGGGCGTCCGCCGATGCGGCTGGCGTTCAACGCGCGAGGGGGCGTGGTGTTGGCGGCGGACCTGGGGGCCACGCACTGCCGGCTGGCGGTGACGGACCTGGCGGGCGAGGTGTTGGCCGAGCAGGGGGCCGAGCTCGCCATCGCGCGAGGGCCTG
This sequence comes from Archangium minus, assembly GCF_044360475.1. Taxonomy (NCBI): domain Bacteria; kingdom Pseudomonadati; phylum Myxococcota; class Myxococcia; order Myxococcales; family Archangiaceae; genus Archangium; species Archangium minus. Next base: position 13,097,267 of record NZ_CP043494.1, on the reverse strand, counting down.
ACGAGGTGCTCCCGTGGATGCTGGACCGGTTCGACGAGCTGCTCCAGGGCGCGGGCTGCACGAGGGCGGAGGTGCGGGGCGTGGGAATCGGGGTGCCGGGTCCCGTCGAGTTCGACGAAGGGCGAGCCGTGAGTCCGCCCATCATGCCGGGGTGGGACGGCATCCGGATTCCCGAGCGGGTGCACCCGCGGTTCCCGGTGCCGGTGCTGGTGGACAACGACGTGAACCTGATGGCGCTGGGCGAGTACGGGGCGGTGTGGCGCGACCAGGTGGAGGATCTGCTGTTCGTGAAGGTGGGGACGGGGATTGGCTGCGGCATCATCGCGAGCGGGCGGGTCCACCGGGGGGCGCAGGGCACGGCGGGGGACGTGGGCCACATCCAGGTGAGCGATCACTCGGGCGAGGTCTGCCATTGCGGCAACGTGGGCTGCGTGGAGGCGCTGGCGTCGGGCTCGGCGCTGGCGGGGCAGCTGCGGGCGCTCGGCCTGAGCGCGGCTCACAGCCGGGACGTGGTGGAGCTGGCCCGAGCGGGACAGCGCGACGCCGTGCGGTTGATACGGGCCGCGGGGCGCCGGCTGGGTGAGGTGTTGGCGGGGGCGGTCAATCTCTTCAACCCCGCGGTGATAGTGATTGGCGGCGACATGGCGCACGCGCACGAGCACCTCTTCGCGGGGGTGCTCGAGGTGGTGCACCGGCGCTCCACCCCGCTGGCCGCGCGCAACCTGCGACTGGTGGCGAGCAGCCTGGACGACCGAGCGGGCATCATGGGGTGCGCGCTCGGGGTGTTGGACGAGGTGCTCGCGCCGTCGGCCATCGACGCGTCCCTGGCTCAGTACACGGAGTCGGGGAAGTAGAACTCCTTGGCGTTCTCCGGCGTGATGAGGTGCACGTCGAGCTTGAGGAGCCGCTGCGTCTGGCCGGCGGCGCGCTTCTCCTGGAGCTGACTCTTGTCGATGCGCAGGTGGGCGGGAATCTTGTCGGCGATGGCCTTCTCGTTGCCATCGCGCAGGTTGGCCACGGCGAGGTCGATGCTGGCGGCGATCATCGCGGGTGGGTAGGTGATGTCGGCCGGGTAGAGGGGATCCTTGTCCATGACGCGCTTGACGATGTCCTTCATGCCGCCGCCGCCGAAGAGCCACATCTCGTTCTGACGCCCGGCCTCCTTGATGGCCTTCTCCGCGCCCAGGGCCATGTCGTCATCGCTGGCCCAGACGGCGTCAATCTTCGGGAACTGGGAGAGGTAGCTCTGCATGACCTCGAGCGACTTCTGCTGGTTCCACATGCCGGGCTGGGCCGCGAGCACCTGGATGCCAGGGTTCTGCTTGAACACCTCCATGGCGGCCTCATAGCGGTCGGTGTCCACGGTGGAGGGGATGCCGCGGAGGATGACGACGTTGCCCTTGCCGCCGAGCTTCTGGACGATGAACTCGGCGCTCTTGCGGCCGAAGGCCTTGTTGTCGCCCTCGAGGAAGACATCGGCCACGGGCTTGAGGAAGCCGCGGTCCACGTTGACGATGAAGATGCCGCGCGCCTTGGCCTTCTCGGCCACGGGGGTGATGGGCGCGGACTCGGTGGCGAGCACCACCAGCCCATCCACCTGCTGCGCCATCATGTCCTCGATGTCGGACGTCTGCTTGCCGGGCTCGTTGGCGGTGGCGAGCACCCACTCGACGTCCGGGTACTCCGACATCTTCTTCTTGGCCCACCAGCCGACGCCCGCCGCCCAGCCGTGGTCCGCGGCTGGAATGGAGATGCCGATCTTCAGCTTCTTTGCCGCCGCGGGCGCCTGCGCCGTTTCGCTCTTCTCCTCACTCTTCTTACAGCCCGGCAACACCAGGACGAGGGACAGCGCCGCGAGCATCGTGAACAGCCGCTTCATGCGTGGACTCCTCCGTTGAGTTCTTTCGTTACAGCCGCTCGGCGCGCTGGAGCAGGACCGCGCCGATGATGATGACGCCCTTGACCAGACCTTGCAGGTACACGGAGACCTGCAAGAGGTTGAGCATGTTCCCCACCACGCCGAGGATGAGCACGCCAATCACGGTGCCGGCGATGGTCCCAGCGCCGCCGCGCATCCGCGTGCCACCGATGACGACGGCGGCGATGACGTCCAGCTCATAGAGGAGCCCCGTGCCCGAGCTGCTCACCGAGTTCATGCGGGACGACAGCAGGGCGCCGGAGATGCCGACGCACAGTCCCAGCAGCGAGTAGGTGAGCAGCTTGACGCGGTTGACGGGGATGGCGGAGTAGACGGCCGCGCGCTCGTTGCTGCCAATGGCAATCACATACCGGCCGTAGCGGGTGAGGTTGAGCAGCACCCAGGCGGAGGCAGCGAGCAGGAAGAAGATGACGACGGGCCAGGGGAACAGCAGGGGAATGGGCTCGGGGGCGCGGGGGGCGATGTTGGTGCCCGGGATGGCGAGTCCGCCCGTGCCGAGCGCCTTGAACCACTCGGCGCTGGCGGAGCGGAACTCACCGCCATCCGCCAGGGCGAGTGCCAGGGAGCGATAGGCAGCCAGGCCTCCGAGCGTGGCGATGAAGGGCGCCAGCTTGCCGCGGGTGATGAGGGTGCCATTGAGCACACCGGCCACGGCGCCCAGGGAGATCATCACGGCGAAGGCCACGGAGGCAGCGGAGAGCTCACCCCACCCCTGGCCCATCAGGTGGTTCATCAGCAGGATGCCGAGCCCGCCGAGGAACGCCACGAGCGAGCCCACGGACAAGTCGATGCCCCCGAGGATGATGACGAAGGTCATCCCGACGGCGATGATGCCCACGAAGGACCACTGCCGCAGGATGTTGAGCAGGTTCTCGGGGCTGATGAAGGTGCTCGAGCCCTTGGTGGACCACTCGATGAGGATGGTGCCCACGATGAGGACGAGCAGCGCCACCGCCGGCACCCACCACGACGGCAGCGCTCCCATCCACTCCCGAGGCGTGGGCCTCGCCTGTCCCTGAACCAGCGCTCCGGTGTCGTTCGTCTCGCTCATGGTGTTTTGTCTCAGCCTTCTGTTGCGTGCGTGCTGGCTGCTCGACTCAGGCGACGCCGGCGGCGGCATGCATGAGTGCCTCTTCGGTCGCGGTCGCGCCGTCCTGGGTGGCCACCAGCCTCCCCTTGTGGAGCACGGCGATCCGATGACACATCCCCAACAACTCGTTCATCTCGGAGGAGATCATGATGCAGGCCATGCCCTGCGCGGCGAGCGCCTGGAGCAGCCGGTAGATTTCCTCCTTCGCCCCGATGTCCACGCCGCGCGTGGGCTCATCGACGATCAGCACCTTGGGGGCCATCTCGAGCCACTTGGCCAGTGCGACCTTCTGTTGATTGCCACCCGAGAGGGTCTCGACCGCGCGCCGGGAGCTGGCGACCTTGATGCGAAGCTTCTCGATATGTCCGCGCGTCGCCTGGTCTTCCGCCGGGAGATCAATCAACGAGAGCGGCGTGCGGCAGTACTTCCGGAGTGACACCAGGGTGGTGTTCTCGGCGACACCCATGCCCAGGACGAGGCCGGTGCCCTTGCGGTCTTCCGACACGTAGGCGAGCCCCGCGGTGGCGGCCTCCCGGACGTCGCGGATGGACAGGGGGACACCATCGATGAGCAGCTCGCCACGTCTCGGCCGGAGCCCCATGATGGCCTCGGCCAGCTCGGTCCGGCCCGCGCCAATCAAGCCGGCGAAGCCGAGGATTTCACCCTGGCGGACCTCGAAGCTCACGTCGTGCACGAGCCCGGGGACACTCAGGCCGCGCACCGCGAGCCGCACCTGCGAGCCATGGGGCTGACGCGGGGGGAAGTGCTCGCTCATGGGCCGGCCGACCATCATGCTCGCCAGCTCGCGCTCTCCGAGCGTCTTGATGCGCGGCCCGTCCACCGAGGCCACCGCGCGCCCGTCACGCAGGACGGTGATGCGATCGCAGACCTGGAGGACCTCGGGCAGCAGGTGCGAGATGTAGACGATGGCCACGCCCTGCTGCTTGAGCCGCTGGATGAGGGCGAGCAGGGCGCGCGTCTCGCGTTGAGTGAGCACGGCGGTGGGCTCGTCCATGATGAGCACCCGCGCGTCGGTGGACAGCGCCTTGGCGATCTCCACCATCTGCTTCTGGGCGAGCGAGAGGGTGCGCACCTTCCGCTCTGGCTCGAGCGGACAGTCGAGCGCCTTGAGCAACTCGACCGCGCGCGCGTTCGTGGCCTTCCGGTCGATGAGCCCGCGCCGCACGTGCTCGCGGCCGAGGAAGATGTTGTCGGCGACGCTGAGCTCCTCCACGAGGTTGAGCTCCTGGTGGATCATCGCGATGCCGTGGCGCTGGGCCTCGCTCGGGCCGCGGAGGGCCACTTCGCGCCCCTGGATGAGCACCCGTCCCGAGGTGGGCTGGTACACGCCCGAGAGGATCTTCATGAGGGTGCTCTTGCCGGCCCCGTTCTCTCCCACGAGCCCATGAACCTCGCCGGCCATGAGGGACAAGGTGACGCCGCCGAGCGCCTGCACACCGGGGAAGAGCTTGGTCAGCTCCTCGACGCGGACGAGCGGTATGAGCTCTCCCTCCGGCGCGTGCTGTGTCCCGACCAGTTTGTTCATGGTCCGAACAAACCTACCCCGGACCCACGGGACAGTCCCGAGAGTCCCGACATCTCACGTGCATGGAATGTCCGATAAAAGACACTGGAGGGACTGTGGACAGGCGGGCAGGCGGCGGAACTTGTCACTCGCGGTCCGAGGGGTGCCCGTGCATTTTGGGGGGATGCTCCAGAACACACCGACCCGAGAGTTTGGCCCCGAGTTCGTCTTGGACCTGGAGGACCCCGCGTTCGCCCAGAATCCGTATCCCACCTACAAGTGGCTGCGAGAGAAGGCGCCGGCGTACCTGTGGAAGCCGAGGGGAGGGGCGTACGTCTTCAGCCGGCACAAGGACGTGAGGGCGCTGGTGGTGGATCGCCGGTTCAGCAACGACTACCGGCTGTGGGAGTTCGCGCCACGGGAGGAGGAGTGGCCGCCCGAGCATGCGGAGTACAAGAAGATCCAGGACGCGGGGCTCTTCAGCTTGCCGGACGCGGACCACACGCGGGTGAGGCGGCTGGTGAGTGGAGCGTTCTCGCCGAGGGCGGCGGAGCGGATGAAGGGGGAAATCCAGCGAGCGGTGGATGAGATCATCGCGGCGAACGTGAAGGGAGACCGGGTGGATCTCACGACCATCACGGAGCCGCTGCCGATGCGGGTGATCAGCGACATGCTGAAGATTCCGGAGCACCTGCGGGCCGAGTTCCGAGCGTTCGGACTGGCGCTGATCCGCAGCTCCATCCTGTTCAACAAGCAGGAGGAGGTGTTCGCGCTGATCGCTCCGATGCCGAGGTGGCTGAAGATGCTGCGCGAGGTCATCGCGGAGCGCCGGGCGAACCTGCAAGAGGATGACCTGCTGAGCGCGCTGATCACGGCGCAGGAGGGTGGGAGCAAGCTGACCGAGGACGAGATGATCTCCCTGGTGCAGGCGCTGATCACCGCGGGGTCGGACACGACGGTGCACGCGGCGAACTGGGCGCTGTACAGCCTGCTGAGGCACCCGGAGCAGCTCGAGCAGCTGCGAGCGGAGCCGGGGCTGATCCGCAACGCGATCGAGGAGAGCCTGCGCTACGACCTGTTCGGGAAGGGGGGCGTGCCGAAGTTCGCGAAGGAGGAGATGGAGTTCGGGGGAGTGAAGCTGCGCAAGGGGCAGATGGTGATTCCGTTCATCCCGGCGGCGCTGCACGACCCGGAGGTGTTCCCGGAGCCGGAGCGCTTCGACATCAAGAGGGACGTGAGCCAGACGATTGCGTTCAGTGCGGGGCAGCACTTCTGCCTGGGAGCGGCGTTGGCGAGGCAGGAGCTGGACATTGTGGTGGGGACGCTGGTGCAGCGGTTCCCGAAGATGAAGCTGGAGAGGGAGCCGGAGATCAAGGCGCACCCGATCATGAGGGCGATGGCGAGGCTGGACGTAACGCTGAGCTGAAGAAGCCCAAGGACCCGCGGAACTCCCCTCTCCCTCTGGGAGAGGGCGAGGGTGAGGGTATGTCCCTCCCCGGGTTCCACCAGGAGCGAGTCCCGCGGGCCTCAAAGAGCCGGCCGAAGTGAGTTGCCGCGACAGTGACGAGCAAAGCACCGCACTGGAGCAAACGACGCTGCTGCGGGGAGCACCAACATGACCACAGTTGTGCCAGCCGAGGCCCGCTATGCGCGAGCCTTCATTTCCGCGGATACGAGCGGCGGCAACGCCACCTGGGTGTTGCCGGTGGGGACTGCGCCGGGTGCCGCTGAGGCGGCGCTCGACAAGGCCCGGATGCTGGCGCGCGAGAGTGGTGTGGAGGTGACGCTCGAGGAGGCAGGCCGGGACTTCCGGTTCATCGCGCCGGAGGGCGAGCTAAGCCTGTGCCTCCACGGCCTGTTGGGGGGCCTGGCACTCGCTCGACGCGAGGGGCGCATCGCGGGAGAGGATCGGACCGTGGAGGTAACGACCCCCTCCGGAGTGCTCACAGCGCGGGTCAACGCAGTGGACGCCGGCACCTTCGAGGTTTCGGTAGAACTGGGACGCCAACTCCTGGTCCCGGTGGACGCAGGGCAGGAGCTGCGAGCGACACTGGCCGCGGCGCTCGGGCTCACGCAGGAGGATCTGCCCGAGCGACTGTGGAACGCGGGTGGAGCGCGCCTGAAGACGCTGATTCCGCTGGAGACACGTGAGCGATTGGCGGCGATGCACGTTGAGCCCGGGGCTATCGACCGTATCGCCGCCCAACTGGGCTGCACCGGCGTCTACGCCTTCTGCGTCGAACGCGCGGACGCGACCGGTGCGCACCTTGCCGCGCGTCAGTTCCCGGCCGGCATCGGCATCGTCGAGGATCCAGCCACGGGAGGTTCCGCCGCCGCACCGGCCTTGTGGCTCAGGCGGGTCGGGGGACATCCCAGACTCAATCGCCTGACAATCTCTCAAGGCGAAGACATGGGACGGCCGTGCCGCCTGGTGGTGGAACGCTCGGGCGAGGACGACGCGATGGGCTGGTGGGTGGGGGGGCGTGTCGTGCTGTGAGCCCCCGTACTTCCGTGTGATTCCAGGGCTAGGATTTTCAGCCCCGGTGGTTTGCTGGGGAGGTGGGGCATGTCCAGCCGTCTTATTGATTCGCGCTCGAAAGGCGCGTGGCACCGCCTCCGAGTGGGGGCATGGGTTCCTTTGAGGAGAAGGGAAGCGCGGCGGCTGCATGCGGAAGGCGTGATGCGACACGGGACTTCGGCGCTTCGTGGACCAGGGGCGTACCTTGGCCCTGTCCTCCTGGCCCTCGGCGTACTGGTGCTGCTGGGAGGGTGCGCTACGGGCTATCCACGGGGGAATCTGCTGAGCGGCTTTGGCATGCACTCGCGGTCCCCTGCGCTCCGCTCTGGTGCCGGGCTGCAGCCGTCGGCGTCTCCTCTTGCGCGGGTGGATATGGCGGGAAGCGGGGGTGGCTTTCCCGGGCAGGGTGTAGACGCATCACAAGGCAGGTTCCAGGGGGTGCTTGCTCCCTTTCTGGCGTGCGCCTCGCCTGCGGAGTTCATCGAGCTTCAGCGCGGAGTGGACATGGCCCGGCTGGTGGAGGGGCTGGATGACTGGTCCGCTGTGCGGCTCGGAGCGCTGGGTCCTGTGCGTGCGGGTGCCGACGTCCTCAACCGCAAGCGCGCCGCCTTCCTCGTCACTGTCACTCGGGAGTATGGCGCCGCCCGAGCTGAGCTGTTCGCCCTCTTCCTCATCCACTCGGCCTTCGACGACGACCTGCAGCAGGTTCTTTTCCTGTTGGCCCGAGACAAGCAACTCGGAGACACGCTGGGACGCATGGGCGCTGTCCGCGAGGTGCTGCGGCAGCGAGGATTGAGTTTTTCGGACTACAAGGACCGGCCCGAGCGCCTGGGTGACGTCGGCCGCGGACTGGTGAGCGCCGTCGACGAGGCCCTTTCCACCAGCGAGCTGGTTCGGGGGGCCCTGGCCATGAAGTACTCCGCGCAGCGCGGACAACTGCCTCCGCCCTACCAGGAGTTGCTCGACGAGGTGGAGCGGGCGGAGATGGAGGCGGCTTTTTCGCCGGGCAACGTGTTGCTGGGCGGCTTCGACAGGCTGACGTTCGGAGTGCCGGTGGGCTTCTACAACCTGGTGGCAGGCACATGCCATGGGGTGTACTCGCTGTCGGAGGGTCACTACGAGCAGGCCACGCGCGAGCTATCGGCCGCGGTGGTGCTGGTGTCCTTGTACGCAGGAGGCAAGGGCCTGCGTGGCTTCTCCGAGGCGAGGGGCGCCACGGGCACCCGTTGGGTTCGGATAGGGCAACTCCAGGTACCGGAGTTGGGCTTCCAGGGACTGGCGCAGGTGGCGGAGCGTCTGCTGAACCGGTTGGGCGGGGAGGGCATCCGCCAGCTGGCCAGGTACATGCGGGCCAACCGGGAGGCGGCCCTGCTGGTGTACGAGGGGGGAGAGACGGGTGCCTTGGCCCTCTACGAGGCGAGGGGTGATGTAGCGCGGGCCCAGGCCTGGCTGTCAGAAGCGAAGTCCGGGCGCTCGGCCCCCACGTCGACGAGGGCCGCGGCTGGGAGGCGTCTCGGTGGCGCGGCTTCGCTGGTGGATGAGGCGGTGGGCCTCCCCCGGGAGGTGGTGGAAGCCAGGCTCGTGCAGGTGGAGCTCGACTCGGCGGGCCCTCGTCTGCCTGGGAACGTGGCCATGTTGGAGAAGCAGCGTCCCTCTCGCGACACACCGCCGCCAGGAGCCCAGGGACAGCTGCTTTGGAGCGAGTACGTCACCTATTGGGAAAACCGCCTTGCGGAGCTCCATCAACACAAGGCAGCCAAACCCCCCCTCACATGGGCGGGCTACGAGCAGATGCGCGGGCTGTTCGCCCGAGGGCTCGCCTTCGAGCGAGCTATGATAGACCTGCTTCGCGCCGATGCGGACCTTCCACGAGCGCAACGCCGTTTCCTCAAGGAGTTCAACCAGCCCCGCATCGAAACGTACGTGGGGGTTGCGAAGCCAGGCACTCCGGGTGTCCGCTTCGCGGACGTGCTCGTCATGGAGAAGCAGCCGCCTGCCGGTCAGCCGTCCCGCGTGGAGACATTCAGCTTCAAGAGCCGCGAGCTCAATCAGCTCGAGGGCAGGGCGCTGGAGACTCAGATGAGGGGGGATGCGAACGAAGCCTTGCAGTACTACGGCGGGATGTTGGACATCCGCCGGCCTTCCCTGGGTCTTCGCGGTGCGCAGGTGCAGGTCCAAAGGGTCCTTCTCATCTATGAAGGCGGCGTGCTCACCCCGGACCCACGCGTATTGAAGAAGGCCGCGAACGCGGTTGAAGAGAATCTCAAGGGCGTAGAGGTGCTGTTCGAATGAAGGCGCTGAAGTTCCGGGACTTGAACGCGGAGGACCGTCTCAGGCTCTTTTTTGAGGGTGCTCTCGACCGTCAGCCCGCGCTCGAACGCGAACTGGAATCCTTCCTCCAGTCACTGGAGGGGTGCGCGGACCATTGGATGCCGGACATCGTCGAGGGCAAGCGGCGACGCAAGTACTCCCGCGCGGCTGTCTGGAGGGCCCTGGAGGAGGAGCGCGACGCATTCGGTTCAATCATCGAGTTTCGTCGCACCGAATGGCCTGCCCTGTTGCTGACGCTCGCGCTCCGGTCTTCGCGAGAGCCTCCCGCATTGGACATCAGCCTGGACGTGCAACCCCTCTCCTTCTTCGCGGAGACGAAGCGTTGCGGCGGATTCGTGGACATGGTCCGTGCCTGGGCCTCACGTTACCTGGTCACGCATGCCTGGGCCCACAGCATGGCGGATGATCAGTTGTCGGGAGCTCCCAATTTTGGCCGCGACGATGAGACCACGCGGCGGGATGGATTCGACAAGGTCTACGAGGTGTACTGGCTCAATGTCTTCGGCCCGAGGTTGGTGGAGACGGTTGGTCGCGAGCGCATGCTTTCCACCCCGGCCCACCGGGTGGAGGCGCTCCCCAACGGCTCCATTCTCCTGGTGACCTGGCCCACCGCCGCGGACATTGCCTCCGAAGAGGCACGCCAGGCCCAGGCCCGGGCGCTCGTCCATCTCCGTCCGGAGCTGGACTTCGATACCGTCATGCGGACCCTGCGCGAGCGCAGCGCCACGCTCGCCCCCGTGACGCCCCGCTACCACCCGGACGTGGAGCCTCTCCTCACACGCGCGGTGGATGGCTTCGCCATCGGTGAACGCCAGCGCACGATCGCCGAGCTCAACGCCTGGCAGCCGCCCGAGCCGGAGGAGTGGCTCCCTGCCGATGCCGCGCTGCCCTCCGATGTGGAGGAGCCGGACGGCGTCCTCGAGAACTACGGCTACCTCGCTGAACGCCTCGTGGCGCTCCTTCACTCCAGCGTGCCCTCGGTTTTCAAGGTGACCCCCGAGTCGCTCACGGACACCGACGTCTACTTCTGGTCCGAGGACTTTCCGAAGACCCGCCTGCGAGAAGTCATCGACGCGCATGCGGTGCCGGCCGTGGGCGCGTATTTGGGCGAGGTGTTGGTGCGGAACCTGGGAGGGCAGTGGATACCGCGCAAGAAGCGCGAAGAGGCACAGGTCCGCGTGGGCAACCGCGTCTGGTTTCCTTTCGTCCGGGCTCACCGCTACATGCGCTCCCGCCAGTCACTGCTGGACTACTCCCTCACGCAGCTCTACCGCGTGGCCGAGCGCCACCGCTCATGAGGGCTATTCGGTTTTCATGTGCGAAGTGGGTGGCGCGGATGGCGATACGGGGGCTTCTTCCAGGGTGCTACAGCTGCACCGACTGATGCATGGACTTCGTCGAACCCTTGGGCTCTTGAGCCTTGGGCTCTCCTGGTCCCTCGGCTCTCTCTATGTCCTTACTCTTCAGGTACGCGAGTGCGAAATTATCGATGAACTCCTCAATCCGCCCGGTCACTGATCTGGCGAAGACCCCTCGCCCGGCGTAACCCATAGCTCCATCCGAACCTGTCGTTGCCGATGCAACCCTGGCGTGACCTCCCTTGATGAAGGGCGATTCTCGTTCAATCCGGACATGCTGTCGGAGTTCCACCTGCACGGTGTATGCAAAGAGCATCTCGTCTGCGATTCTTATCGTGGTGACCCGAACGTAGAGAAACGGCTGTCCCTCCTGTTCAGCGGATGGTTTCAAGATGGGGATCCCGGCCTTGCGTAAACGCAAAGCAACGACGGTCTCCAGTCGTTCCCGAGTGAGTCCGGCCTGTAATGTGTCCTCATCCAGGTCTTCGACCAACACACTGATTCCTTCAAGGCCGAAGAAATATGAGAAGTGGTGGGACGATGCCCTCAAGGTGAAATGGAAGTACAAGGGTGCACAGAGCCTCATCGACCAGGCGAAGCGGCAGAGCCGGCTGGCGGGAGGGCTCCGGGTGCGATGGTATGTGGCGGAGTCCCGGATGGTGGCCATCCTCAAGAAGCTGTTCAAAGAGAACAACATCAAGGGGATAGAGGTTGTGCACACAGCGCCGCTGCCGCCATGAGGCCAACGAGAAATGACGGAGACCTACTACGCAGGCGTTTACTGGGGTCGCCGACAGGAGTCAGCCGAGGACTGCGCTCGTCGCGCGGAGCTTTTCTTCCGTCTCCTTGCGGAGTGTCATCCGAGCTATGCGCGCTGGTACGAGCAGCAAGACTCGGAGGCGGCGGAGGTCCCGCTCCAGTTGGCTCCTACGCGCGAGTTCTTCGTGCGCCTTTTTGAGAAGGAGGAGTACCGGAGCGACGGTGGTGGCTTCCGTTTCGGCGCCTGGACGGGTCACGAGGCGCAGGACCAGGGCGGCATGGTCCTGATCTTCTGTGGAGCACACGCTGAAGGAGCCTCGAATCACCTTGTTCTCTACTTCCCGGAGGAGTCGCCTGGCAGTGAGCGGATGCTCACGTTGCCAGTGCTCACGGGAGTGATGCGGGCGATGGCGCTGGCATGGGAGCCGGAGTGGGGGGTCATCGTCTCGGGGGACTTTCGGGACAACATTTCCGAAGAGGGGTCCGCCGGTTCCTTCATGGGTTGGGTGACGTACTTCTCGCGCGAGCGTGGCGAACTGCCGGGTCTGCCAGTGCGGGTGGAGCCGGTGGAGGACAAGGGCATGCTTGTTCTTCTGACTCCCGAGCGTCTCAGTGGAGGAAACCCAGAGCACCTCGCACTTGGTCGCCGCGTTCAGGCGCTGCTCGCGGAGCGGGGATTGCTCAGAGAGGTCGGCGAGCGGTGAGATGAGTCATTTACTCCACAGGTGCCAGCACGCACGGTTTCCTCCCTCGCCGGGCCGCGCGCCTCAGGCCGCCTTGGCGCCCGCCACGTACTCCCGCTCGTAGATGGCGCGCACCTTCTCCAGGACCTTCCGGCCCTGCTCCTCGAACCCGAGCTTCTTCGCCACGCCCTTCGTCACGTAGGCACCCGACGCTTCCCCGTGCTCGGCCACGGCCGCGTCGTACAGCCGCGAGGCTCCTTGGCTTGGATGCGCGAAGAACAGCTTCATCAAGGGCGTGATGTAGAAGGGAAGCCCTGAGTCCTTTCCCTTCCTGAGGGTGTTGTTGGGTCCCGGGTCCACGCTCCAGAGCTTGATTCCCTCGGCGGCGACCCCTGGAGCGACCTCCCGGGTCCACAGGGAAAGCGCCAGCTTGGTCGTCGCATACGGGCCGAAGAGCTTCTTGAAAGCCGTTGGCCTCTCGAGCGTGTCGGGATCGAATTGCTTCAGGGACGCGAAGGCGTTGGTGGAGGTGTTGATGACGCGCTTCAGCGTCCCCTTCCGCAGCAGCTCCCGCAGCTCCATGAGGAGGATGTAGGGCGCGACCGTCTGTACCTCGAAATGCAGCTCACGGCCCTGCTTGGAGAAGCGCAGGTCCGGGAAGCTGCCGCCCGCGTTGTTGAACAGCAGGTCAAGCTTCTCTTCCGCGGCTTTGAGCTGCCCCAGGGCGCGCCGCAGGCTGTCGAAATCAGTGAGGTCCGCCTTGTAGATGCGAAGCTGCTTCCTGCTCAGGCTCTCTTGAATCAAGGCATCCCCCTCGGGGAAGCCGGAGCGGATCAGCGCGGCGACCTGCCAGCCCTCGGAGAGCATCCGGCGGGTCAGCTCGAGCCCGATTCCCGAGCTCGCACCCGTGATGAGCGCGGTACGACCTTCTCCTCGTGTTCCCATGGCCATCTCCTCTGCCTCCTCTCCCAGGGGGCGGACTCCGGGCACACCGGTCCGGAAAGCGGATGACCCATCCGCTTGCGAACTGTATATAGACCGGTAAACGGATAAGCAATCCGTTCGGATGGCGCGTCCGAATGGTTAGGATGGATGCATGAAGAAACGAGAGGCGCCGCCGGAGGACGGCCCGCTGCGCGCGGATGCCGCACGCAACCGGGAGCGGGTGTTGGCCGTGGCTCGCGAGCTGCTGGCTCGTGGCGACTCGTCACTGCAGATGAACCAGATTGCTCGCGAGGCGGGCGTGGGCGTGGGGACGGTGTACCGTCACTTCCCCGCCCGGCAGGACTTGCTGGAGGCGCTGGTGAACGAGCACCTCGAGGCCCTGCTCGACAAGGCGCACGCGGCCGAGGCGTCCGAGGAGCCGTGGAGCAGCTTGCGGCGCTTCCTGCGTGCGGCGCTGGACCTGCAGCTGGCCGACATTGGCCTGGCGGAGATCCTCAACGCGCCCCGGGACGCGCACGCCCGGACGTCGCAGCTGAAGGCCGAGCTCTTCGCGACGTCCGGCCGGTTGCTGGCGCGGGCCCAGCGGGCCGGAGTCGTGCGGCCGGAGGTAGGCGCAGAGGACATCCAAAGGCTGATGTGCGGCATCGAGCACGCGGTACGCATCGGGGGGGGCGAGCGGCGGGTCGTCTCCGAGCGCTACCTGACCATCCTGCTGGACGGTTTGCGACCCACGTCGGGGTGACGGGTGGGGGCATGTCCCGCTCGGGGGCGCGTGCTACACCTCGGAGGAGTCCGGGAGATCCCTCATGGCGATGCATGTCCCTCGGGTCTGTGTCGTTCGGCATGCGTCGGACCTGGGGAGCTGGGAGATGGTGAATGGCGACCCGGACCCGCGGCTGGCTCCCTATGTGCGCGAGTATTGCGGCTTCGTGGAGAGCTCCCCGGGGCCCATGCGGCGGCGTGAGTTCCCCTCGGCGCAGGTGGTGCTGATCATCGACTTCGGTGTCGAACCTGGCACGGCACGGCAGGCGTTTGGCGGGCGAGTTCTTCCGGATGCTCACCTTCTGAAAGGGGCGGCCATGGGGTGGCTGGAGAACGTCATCTTCAAGAACCAGGAGCTTTCCAACGAGCGACTGGAACTGACGGACAAAAATTCCCTCTACTTCCTCAGCACGGGCTTGACGCTGCGCAACTGCACCGTCGTCCTGAAGGTTCCCGCCAGTCGTCTGATCATCAAGCAGGCCACGTTCATTGACTGCACCTTCGAGGTGAAGCAGGAGTTGAAGAACCACCAGCAGTGGATAAGTGCCTCCCTCAAGGGATGTCGGTTCAAGGGTCGCTTCTCGGGGTGCGACTTCGGCCACTGGCCCGAGTACGGCAGTGACCCCTGGTTTCAAGTTGGCTCCATTGAGGACTGCGACTTCACTGAGGCCCGGCTGGCAGGGTGTCGGTTTCACGGCTGCGACATCAACACCCTGCGCTTCCCCAAGTGGCCCTGCTTTACCTTCCTGGACCCCATTGGCCGAGCCCCCGAACTACGCCGTGTCAAATGGCCGGGGAGCTTTGGCGATATCGTCGTGGACAACCTGCATACCCACCCGGCGTCCACCAAGGCCTTGACCTATTACGCGCCCTCCGCTGCCGAGCGCTTCGAGACAACCCCCGAGGAGCTCCGGGCCGTCATCGAGAAGTTCGACTGCATCGTCTACTGACGGGGCGGACGGAGGTCGCGCAGCGTCTGGAGCTCGGCACCTACCGGCCCTCTCCGTCCCGGTAGCGCGCCGAAGCTCGGACAGCGCCCTGACTACTGGGCCGCCTTGGGGTCCATCCACATGACTTCCCAGTGGTGGCCGTCGATGTCGTAGAAGCTCCAGGCGTACATGAAGCCATGGTCCTGCGCGTCCATGGCGTGCTTGCCGCCCGCGGCGATGGCCTTCTTCACCAGCTCGTCCACCTCGGCCCGGCTGCTACACGACAGCGCGAACAGACCTTCCGTCTGCCGGCTCGTATCGCACAGCTCGCGCTTGGTGAACGTCTTGAAGAAGGGCTCCATCAGGAGCATCACGAAAGCCTGCTCGCTGATGACCATACAGGCCGCCTTGTCGTCCGTGAACTTGGGGTTGAACTCGAAGCCGAGCTTCGAGAAGAACTCCATCGACTTCTTCAGGTCACGCACGGCCAGGTTGACGAAGAGCATCCGGGACTGAGTGGCTGCCATGTTCTTCTCCTTGAGCGGGTTGCTGCTTCGAAAAGAGGTTCTGCACTATTGACGGCACGAGCGGCCTGAAATCATCGGTGGACCGGAAGGACGGCGCGGAGCCGCTCATCCCGCAACCAGAGCCCCAGCCAGAGCAGCGTCGCGATGTAGACGGGGAAGAGGGTGTGGCTGAAGAGCGGGTTGCCGACCCGGACGTGGGTGGCGACCGCGCCCCCGAGGTAGCCGGTCCACAGGACGGCTCCCAGCACCGAGAGCCGCGGAACGAGGTACACGGCCAGGCACGCCAACTGAACGAGCCCGAGGCCGAAGAGCACGCTCACGGGGTAGCCGAGCTCCGTCGTCCCCTGCTGCGCCTCGGGAATCTGGAGCAACTTTCCAGTGGCATCGAACAGCAGGAAGAGGACGGCGAGGCCGCTGAGGATGCGTCCCGTCCACAGCGCCTTGTTCGAGGGCTGGGCGCCCGTCTGCGTGCGGCTCGCCGGGGCGGAGTGCTGGGGTTCGGTGTGGGTCGTCGCGGTCATGGGTCCTCCGTGGAGTGCTTCGACGGTTGGACCGCCACGACCGACGAAAATCATCGGTTGGTCAAAAAAAAGACCGGCGGGCTCCCCACGCCCGCCTGGCCGCCACCCCGTTCAACCGAACAGGCTTCGCTCGGCATGGATGGCGGTGACGAGCCGGTCCAGCTCCGCGGACGTGTTGAACAAGGCCGGCGTCACGCGCACGACCGGCCCCGAGGCGAGTCCGCGTTTGGCGACGACGAGGATGCGGTGCTTCTGGATGAACTCGCGCTGGACGCGCTGCGCATCCTCCCAGCTCTTCTGGCCCGGCAGGCGGAAGGCGCCGATCGCCGCGTAGCGGCCTGGCTCCTCCGGCTGGACGATCTCCACCCCGCGGATTTCGCGCGCCCCTTCGACCCACCGGTTCCGGTGAGCGAGGAGTCGCTGAAGCTTCCGCTCTGGACCGAGCTCGCGATACTCCGCAATCGCATCGGGGAGGGTGAGGCGCGCGGCGAAATCGACGGTGCCGGTCGGCATGCGTGCCCGGATGTCGGTGTCCGGATGGATGTGATTACCCAGCCAGGGCGCGATGTCCTGCTGCCGGCCCTTGCGGATATAGATGCCGCCGGTGCCGAGCGGGGCCGCCACCCATTTGTGGAGGCTGAACCCCATGAAGTCGACGCCGAGCGCGTCAACATCGACGGGGAGCAGGCCGACTGACTGCGCGCTGTCGAGGATGACGTCGACGCCCCGCGCCTTCGCCATGGCCGCGATCTCCCGCACGGGTAGGACCAGCCCGTTGCGGTTGGAGATGTGCGTCAGCAGCAGGAGGCGCGCGCGCGGCGTGTCGCGCAGCGCCTTTTCATAGGCGGCGAGGATGTTGGCCGTGGTCGATGGCTCGGGAATGACGATGCGGGTAAGCGTCGCGCCCCGGCTGGCCTCCAGATAGGCCATGGCGTGCTGCATCTCGTCATAGTCGATATCGGCCATGATGATCGCATCGCCGGGCTTGAGCGGGCGGTAGTTGACGATCAGCCCGTACAGCGCCTCGGTGCCGCCGCCGCACAGCGCCACCTCGTCCGCATTGGCGCCGATCAGCCCGGCCACGGCCTCGACCGAGCGCTGGAGGCGCTCGTCGCGCGTCGGGCCCGGCAGTGCGCTCCGTAGGAAGAGCGCGTTGTTGCGGTTCACCCACTCGCTCTTCGCGCGATAGGCAGCCGTGGTGCGGCGCGTCATCGCGCCATAATAGGCCGCGTCGAAGTGGGCGATGCTCCGCTCGACATCATAGCGGCAGACGAAGGCGTCGGACCCGTCTACGCCCCGCGCGGCAGCCGCGCCGCCGCCGAAGCTCACGCCCAACGTCATGCCGCCGACCATCTCCAGAAATGTCCTTCGACTGTTCAACGCGCCTCCTCCCAACGTGACCTTGCGCCCACGGCCGTCATCTGTGCCGGAGGTGATACGGAATTGCAACTGCAACAAAGTAGATGAAGAATTGTGAGCGCGAGGCCTGAGCTGGTCCCAGCCGCCCCTCTCGGAGGCGCTCGCTCGCCGTCTCTGGTGGGGGCCACGCCGGACCGGCGGTGAGCGCGTTATCCATTTGGGAGAGATGGAGGTGATGGGGATGTCGAGTCCGCCTGGATACCTGCCCCTCGTGATGGGGGGAGTGCTCTTCCTGGGAGAGGCCCCCACGTGGCCCGGTTATAAGCAGCGGATACAGCCCTCTCAGGAGGACGCCGGGACGCTCCAGGTGAACAACCTACTGGGCTGGAGTGCCCTCGTCGCGGGGGCTGGGGCGGCCCTCCTGGCGCGCGGGCGACCCACCCTCTCCCTGCCGGCCTGGGTGACCTGGGCGGGTGTCCCCGTGACGCTGCTCGGGACAGCCCTCCGGGTGTGGGCCATGAGAACACTGGGGGAGCTCTTCACGCTCACCCTCCAGGTCCGGCCCGAGCAACCCGTCATCCAGCACGGGCCGTATCGCCTCGTGCGCCACCCGAGCTACGCGGGGGGGGAGTTGGCCCTGCTCGGGCTGGGCCTTTCGTGCGGCAACTGGCTCTCGCCCCTCCTCTTCGTCGTGCCCTGGCTCGCGGCCCACCTCCATCGCATGCCCATCGAAGAGGCGGCGCTGGAGAGAGTGCTGGGAGCGCCCTACCGGGAATACAGCTCACACACCTGGCGGCTGCTTCCCTTCCTCTATTAGAGCCCTGGAATTACCCAGAGCTCGTTGCCGTGCGTCCCATCGTTGGCGACGAAGAAAACGGACGAGCCCACCTTCGTGTAGCTGTGCGGGTACGAGGACTCGCCACCCGGTGAGATGTCCTGCAGCCGGCGTGTCCCCGTTGGCGTACCGTCACTGATCCACGGCCCCAGGCCCGCCGAATCCTCCTCGTAGGCGCTGAAGAGGATGCGATGATCCAGGGAGAAGAGCTCCGACTCGAACTCGTCCGAGAGGATCAGCGGCCGCCTCGGGCCGGCGGACCCCCCGTCCATCACCCAGAGCTGCACGTCGCGCGGGGCCGGGCCCGCGGTGCCGATGGCCATGGCGAAGAAGAGCTTGCCACCGGCGACCGTGAAGGTGGTGATGTAGGGCCCCGCGCTCGGGTCGGCGGCGGCTGGGTTGGGCAGGGTGGCGACGAGCTCGGCGGCCCTCGGGCTGGAGACTCGCACGTTCAGCCAGTACAAGCGCAGCAACCGGTCGGAGGAGTCAGCGGTGGTGAGGTACAGGTAGGGGCCCACCGCGGCGAGCAGCCGCAGGCCCTCATGGGACGTCCCGGCCCCGAGCACCTCGACGCGCACCGTGCCCGCGGACGTACCATCCGTCCTCCACACGCCAGGACCGTGCACCGCATCATTGGCCGTGAAGAAGACCCGCCCGGCCACGGCGCGCAGATGGGACGGGAACGAGCCCTCGGGGCCCGGGTGGATGTCCCTCACCAGGAAGGTGCCAGCCTCGGTGCCGTCGCTCCTCCACAGCTCGGCGCCACTGGCCGGGTTGTCCACGACGAACAGGAGCGTGTCGCCCAAGGTGGCCTGCGCCTGGAACGCGGAGCTGCCCGGTCCCAGGTCCCGCACCCTCACCGTGCCCGCCGGGGTGCCATGGCTCTTCCACAGCTCCGTGCGCGCGGGAGCCGTGGCCGTCTCGGGGACGGAGCGGAAGAAGTAGACACCGCGCCGCACCACCGTGAGGCCGGACAGGAACGAGTCCTCGCTTCCAGGGGTGATGTCCTTGAGCAGCGCTGTACCCGCCGTTGTCCCATCGCTCGACCACAGCTCGAAGCCGTGGGCCTCGTCCCGCACGAAGAAGAAGAGCCGGGAGCCCGCCACCGTCAGCTCCCTCAGAGAGGAGAAGAGGGTGAACGTCGGGGAGGCGGGGAACTCCTTCACCGGGACGGTGCCCGCCGCGGTGCCGTCGCTCTTCCACAGCGCCTTGCGCCCATCGTCGAGGTTGACGGCGAAGTAGAGCCGACCGCGAAAAGCCACCAGGCCCTCCGGGCCGGAGGCGAGCCGGGGCGGCATGTCGCTCGGGGGAAAGATGTCCTTCACGAGTCGGGCCTGGCCAGGCTCCATGCGGCGAGCCTTGGCGGACGGCCTGGCTTCCTGTTTCATGGGCTTCTCCAAAAAGGGAGGGTGGAAGTGATTTCGACCCCCCCTGGATGGAGGAGGAAACGCAGCCGTGTGACACCGGCGCCTCCGCCATGAACCCGTGTGTGATTGAGCGGCGGGCCCCCCCGTGCCCGCCAGTCCGCCACTTAATTCGGCGGGCAGAAGACGATGTCGAAGTCCTCGGCGTTGCAGGCCGCCATCACCGAGTCATCGCCGGACCACGAGTAGGACTGGTTGCAGGCCGCGTCGAAGTACCGGGCCACGACGCTGTTGGGGTTGTCGCGGTCGCGGCTCACGCAGGAGATGACCTTGCCGGCGGCGTTGCGGAACTGGCCCTCGGCGGGGCAGCCCGGGAGCAGGTCCATCGGGCAGCTCCGGATTTGTCCCGAGCAGGTCGTCCCCCCACCCAGCTCATAGGGGACAATCTTCAGGGGGAGGTTGTGGGCATCCACGTGGCTGAGGTTGAACCAGTCCCAGCTCGTATAGGAGTAGAACACCTCGTTGAAGCCGAACTCCGCCAGGGAGTGCTTCTCGAAGCCTGGGTCCTCGCCCTTGCGGAAGCCCCAGTAGCGCTTGGTCGGCATGTACGCCGTGACGGAGCCGATGGTGCGGCACGCTTCCTGGCCCGAGCCCAGGGTGCCTCCGGTGATGTTGTTACCGGCGAACTCGACCTCGAAGGAGCACCTGTTGATGAAGCGCAGGGTGGTCTGCCCATCGGCGACGGCGCACCCGCGGCCGCCCGGGTTGTCCGTGCCGCCGCCGCTCACCTTGTCGAGCGTGTAGAGCTGGTTGGTGGTGCCGGTGTACGGGTACTGGACGTACTCCGTGCCGTTGTCCGCCGAGCCCCAGTACAGGTCGATGACCATGTCCGTGTGGCGCGCGTGGATGCTGAACTGGTTGTTGCCCCGGGCCACGAACTTGAACTGCTGGTTGTTCCCGCCCACGTACGACCACTGGTGCACCTTGGCGTTCTGCGCGGTGCTGTTCTCGGAGATATCGAGCGCCTTGTTGCTGTTGACGTTGATGATCTTCCAGTACCCGTCCGACGTTGGGGAGATGTGGAACTTCTGCGCGTTGGTGCCGTTGCAGTCATACTGCTGCACCTTGGCTCCGTCCGCCGTGCTGCCCGAGGCGATGTCGATGCACTTGTTGGTCGCGACGGAGCGGATGACGTAGTCACCCTCCGAGATGCTCGACACGATGGCCTCGCGCTGGAGTTGCCCGCGCTCCTCGGCGCTCTCCAGCTCGATGACACCACATCCAGTCAGTCCACCCAGAACACCCAACAACGACAGACAGCGGTACACACTCCTGTGTGTCATGATGCTCTCCTTGCGATTGGCTGAGAGGTGGTGGGGGCCACCCCTCTCTTCGCCGGAGCGATCGATATGCCAGGCACCGCTTCTTCTGGAATAGCTTGGTTTCAGGAGATGGGCGGTTGGACGGTCTAAATGCTAAGGTGATAACAGTCACTACCCTGTGACAACAGTCATTCCCCTTGAGGCGCGTTCACCCGCTCCGGGCGCGTCGGTCATGGGTTCTGACGGGCCTTGGCGGTCCCAGCGAGCTTCAGGATGTTGAACTCGACGCGGCGGTTGTTCTCCCGGCCCTCGGCCGTCGTGTTGGTGTCCACGGGCCGTGTCTCGCCGTAGCCCACCGACTCCAGCCGCTTCGCGGCGATGCCCTGGTGGATGAGGAAGGCGCGCACGTTGTCCGCCCTGCGCTGCGACAGCGCCATGTTGGTGGCTGCGTCGCCTTGGTCATCCGTGTGGCCCTCCACGCGCAGCAGCTCGATGTCCGGGTGGGCCTTCAGCACCGTCGCCACCTGCTTCAGCGTGTCGAAGGACTCGGGCAGGAGGAAGTCCTTCGCCGTGTCGAAGTAGACCTCGTCCACGAGGATGCTCGTGCCATCCAGGCGCACCTTGCTTCCGGCCTCGTCGCGGGAGTCGTTCTCGACCTTCGCCACGAGGAGGTCCGCGGGCCGCGGGGAGGGAGCGAGGGGCGCCACGGGCGCGGGCGTCACGGCGAGGGGCGCGGGGGGAGGCCGCGGCCGGGACACCGGAGCGCGCTTGCCGGGCCAGGTCCAGTCGAAGCCCGCGAAGAGGCGGAAGCCGGGAGTGCCGTAACCGCGCGTGAGGCCGGGGCCTCCGCCCACGTGTGCCAGCAGTCCGTCACGCACGCGGTACTGCACCGAGGCGAGCACCTCCAGCGGCGCGTCCGCGGAACCGCGCGTCAGCCCGAGCGCGCCGGCGACCTGGGCCTGCACGGCGAGCCGCTCGCCCACGGGCACCCGGGCTCCGATGGACAGGGTCAGCTCGGTGCCGGTGCGCAGGTTGAAGAGCTGTCGCTCGTCGCGCACCTGGGCGCCCAGGTTGGCCACTACGCGCAGGCCGCTCGCGGGGGCCCACTCGCCCATCACCTGGGGACGCACGGCCACGCCCGCGCCGCCACGGAACCCCTGGCCGCCGGCGGTGGGCAGTAGCACGGGGACGGCGAGGCCCAGGTGCAGCGCGCCCCGCGAGTACAGGTGCGCCTTGGGCACCAGCCGCAGGTCCCCCACGCCCGCGCCGCTCACGCCCTCCGCGAAGGCCGGAGTGATGGCGGCACCTCGCTCTGAGGCCTGGTAGGTGACGGGCAGCGCCACGCCCAGCTCGAAGCGGTTCCACAACGACAGCGAGCCCATCAGGTCCACCGTCACCTGGTGGGCCACCACCTGGTAGACGAAGTCATCCTGCTGCACGTCGAGGAAGCCCAGCGGGTTGCTCGCGTAGTCGAGCGAGGCGCCCAGGTGCCAGCCGAGGTGTCCATCCACCCGCGCACCGTGCACGCCAAGGATGTCCGTGGCGCCGGGGCCGGGCTTGTAGCGCTGCACGTCGATGGCCTGCGTCAGCGAGGGCTGGGCCTGGGCCAAGGGAGCGGACAGCACGCCCAGGGCCGCCAGCGCGGAGGAGGACGCTCGGCGGGTGGAGGAGCCCATGCGCCGAGAGCGGAGCAGCGGCACGGTGAGCAACAGCGCCGCCAGCCACATCAGGGGCGCGTCATCCGAGGTGCTGCAGCCGCGGCCAGCGAGGTTGTACTCGGGCTCCCGATGGTCCGAGCCGGCGTCCGGCTCCGAGCCGCCGTCCGGCTCCGAGCCGCCATCCGGCTCCGAGCCGCCGTCCGGCTCCGTGTCGCCGTCCGGCTCCGTGCCGCCATCTGGGTCCGTGCCGCCGTTCGGCCCCGAGCCGCCATCCGGCTCCGTGCCGCCGACGGGCGTCGTGGTGGGGCCAGGGGGCTGTCCGATGGAAGGACGCGAGCGCTCGACCCGCTGATTCGGGTCCAGCTTGCTGCCCGCCCTGACGAAGGCCTGGTTCTCGATGATGCCAGTGGCTCCTTCGACGACGATGGCCTCGAACGTGAAAGTGGCCGACTCACCGATGGCCATTTCCCCGCCCTGGGCCGGCGTGGCGCCCTTCCCCAGGTAGACGGTGAGGGTGCGCGTGTCGTTGTCAAACCAGGCCACGTCATCCCCCTGCCGGTCGGTCACGCTCCGGTCGTTCAACGTCATGGTGCCGGAGACGTACTGGAGCTGGGCGGGCAGCGGGTCCGTGAGCTGCGTGGTCCGGGAGACGTCGCCGCCCTTGTTGGTGGTCGTGAGGGTGTAGCGGAGTCGATCGCCCGGCCACGCCATGCCAGAGGCGCGCGAGAGGTTCTCCACCGACTTGTACGTCTCCTGGAAGTCCGAGCGCTGGGGGACCTGGGCCTGGGCGGAGCCCGTCCTCAACAGCAGGAACAGCGAGAGCAGCAGGGTCATCGCCCAAGACACCAGCGAGAACCACTGCCGCGAGGTGGAGGAGGGATGTGTGCTCATGAGTCGCTCGCGGGAAGGTGGTGAGTCAGGGCTCCGAACTTCCGTCTCCCTGACTTGCACCAAGGTGCCAGCGACGCCTCTTCGGAACTGTGCGCGGACTCACGGCCGGGATGTGAAGGCCATCACGCGCTCGGTCGATTCATGCCGGCGCATCAAAAATCAGGACCGCAGGCCACGGCCGGCAAGGTGCACGGGTGATATGCGGTTTCTACATCCCGCCAGTGCCCACCGAGGGCCTGGCGCAGCCCGTCCTCATCGAGCTCGGCCAGGGCTTCGCCGGAGGGGTTCTCGGGGAGCTCCGCGCGTTCCTCGAGGGTGAGGCTCGCGCGGAACGCTGCATCCTTCCAGGCTCTGATGATCCGTTCCTTCTTCATGACAACCTCCTGGGTGAAGGCCAGCCCCGAAGAAGAGCGCTGGCTCCTGGAGGGAGTCCGTGCGCGTCGGCTGTGACGAAGCGGTATCCGCCGCTGCCTCGTCCATCACGCTCTGGGCGTGAGCGGGCTTTGGGGCAGGCGCAGCGGGGCGTTGCTCCCCAGGGCGATGAAGGGGGCCCAGTGGTGGGGATGAGGATGGGACTGGCGCATGGAGCGCATGGCCTGGCGCAGCGCCATCGCGCGGCCCATGCCGGCCAGCAGGTGGCGGTAGTAGGCCTCCATGAGCAGGTGGGTGGAGTGGTCGTTGACCTTCCACAGGCTCATGACGACGGTCTCCGCGCCGGCGATGACGAGGGCGCGGCGCAGGCCATAGACACCCTGGCCTGGTTTGACGTCGCCGCGGCCCGTCTCACAGGCGGACAGGACGACGAGCTGGGTGCCCCACAGGTCGAGGCCCTCGAGCTCCAGGGCCGTCACCGCGGCGGTGCCGGAGTGGGGCAGGGCGGCATCGGGCGCGCCGGAGGGTGCGCCGGAGAGGACGAGGCCGGAGCGCAGCAGGGGATTCAGTGGAGGCGGCACGTGGCCACTGCCTCCGCTGGTTCCCACGTGGCCGAGGGCACGAGAGCCGGTGGGCGCGGCGGTGTTATCCAGGAAGAAGCCGTGGGTGGCGATGTGGAGAACCGCGGGCGCGCGCAGGCCGAGCAGGCGCTGCTTGGTGGCCTCCGTGCCGAGGAAGAGCCTGGCCTGGGGCAGCAGCCGCTGGATGGCCTGGGCCTCCTGGCGAGTGCCGGGCAGCTGCCGCCAGGCCCGATGGGCTGGGCCCGCCGGGAGGGTGGAGAACAACCGCTCCGGGGAGGAGTCATGTTGGGTGTCCGGCGGCGTGCCGAAGGTGGGATCCGCGAAGACGACGACGGAGCCTGGGGAGGCGGTGTCCCGGGGGCGAGACAACAAGTCCTTGCCAGAGGTGACGAGGGAGAAGTCGAAGACGTCGAGGAGGAAGGAGGTGCCGTCGTGGAGCACGTAGAAGGGAACCAGCGCCAGCTGGCCATCCGGCGCGAGGGTCACGCGGCGGGTGGTGCCCAGGACGGGCCGCAGAGGTTTGAAGGCGAGGGTGTAGAGCGCCTGGGCGGCGGGAAGGTAGGCGGCGTCGCGTTCGGCGAGCGCATCGCGCAGGTCGGAGACGGCGGAGTCGATGGGGGCGGCGGGGCCGAGGTCCAGGACGCGGATGCGTGCATCCGGGAAGAGCACCAGGGCCAGGTAGCGCTGCTGGGAGGGGAGCTGCGCTCTGGGTGTGCCGGGCTCGGAAACGAGAGGCCGGTCCGTGTAGGCGACGAACTCGACGAGCGCGCCGTCCTTGGGGAGCACGGCGGCGACGCGGTCGACGATTTCCGCGGGAGGGGGAAGCGTGGACAGGGCGCGCAGGGGCGCCGAGCGCCTGGCGAGCTCGGCTTCGAGTGCATCGCCCTGCTCCGCGAGCTCCGCGAGACGCTTCTGGTAATCGGCGGGAGCGAGCGAGCCGGGGCCCTGCAAGGAGAGGGCGGTGAGCTCGGTGCGCAGGGCGCGCAGGCGCTCGAAGGTGTCGCGGTCCCGGGGACCGAGGTCGCGCAGGAGGGTGCGCCAGGTGTTGGCGTTCTCCTCGATGGAGCGGCCCTTGCGCAGAAGCACGGAGGAGAGGGCCAGGCGCCGGACCTCGGGGTTGCCCGGGTAGGCGCGCAGCAGGGCATAGAGGTACTCCTCCTCGGCGCGGAGGTGCTGGAGGGTGGCGGCCAGACGCGCCTCGGAGGCATCGAGGACCTCCTGGCGCAGGCTCAGCTCGGAGAGGGAGAAGGCGCGTGTCAGCAGTGACAGCGCGCCGGCGAGGCGGTGTTGGGCGAGACGCTTGCCTACCTCTTGCATCAGCCGTGTGTCCGTGGGCTCCCTGCTGGCATTCTCTCCAGCCGCGCAGCACAGGATGACCAGCGTCATCCACCCAAACACTCGCCACATGGCCTCCCCCTCGAGTTGAGTTGTGATTGAGACTACGGGTCCTCCGCCCTGGGGGCGGCGCTCTTCTGGTGGTCGTACGACTGGTTGCGCAGCAGCGCCTTCCCCTCGCTCATGTCCGCGCGCTGCACGGTGCAGCGGTCCCCCTGTCCCAGCTCCACTGACGCATCAACGCGGAAGCGCCCCGGGCATTCCTCGAGGAGCTTCTCCAGCGCCTGCCCATTCCGCGTGCGCGACAGGCAGGTGGCTCCATCAGGCGCCCAGGCCGCCTCGAAGGAGGCGCGCGCGGGCTCCCAGCCCGGCGAGGCCTCCGTCGTCCGTGAGAGCACGCCCAGCTCGTCGTAGATGTCGATGACGGTGCCCTCGCGGGTGTGGCTCTTGCCATTGCCGCAGTAGTCGGCGCGGGCCATGCGGGTGCAGGCCTGATGCAGCTCCGCCAGGGAGAGCCCGTTCCTGCGAGCCCAGGGCTTGTAACCCCAGCTGATGCACTTGGAGATGACGCCGGTCTCGCACGCCAGGGTGAGTTTGCCCGGCACGTCGTGGTGCGCCCCGCTGGCATCCCAGACGCCGCTCACTGGTAGCGCTCGTGGATCAGACACGGTGGCGCTGGCCGCGCACGGGTTCTCCCACTCCTGGGCCACGGGGTTCCAGGCCTCGATGCGGTACCAGACCATGTCGGGATCCGTGGGGGAGGGCTCGGCTCCGCACAGGGCGACCTCTACGGACTTGCCCTGACTGGAGGTGCCCTGGAGCACGGTGCCCACCAGGCTGGTGGCGGCCTGGGGGAAGGCCACCAGGCGTCCCTTCTCCAATCGCAGACTCCGCACCTGCGCATCATGGGTGCGCAGCGGCGCGTTCAAGTCGACCGAGACGAGCACGCTGCGTCGCTCGTCGCCCTGGTGCTTGGCTCTCCACGCCTGCCGGGTGCCCCACAGGAGCGTGCCCTGAGGCTTCTCGCCGCGGTCAGGCGCGTGGCTCTGGCAGCGGCGCGCGTACCGCTCGGCCTCGGACTCCGGGGCCGTTACGCTCCCCGGCCTCACCGGGCGCTGGGTCCTCGAGGCGTTGGGGCTCGCGGAGAACGCGGGCGCGGTGAACAGCAGACACACCGAGGCAATCAGGGACTTGTTCCAGGTCTTCATGGACACACCTCTCCGTGGGTTGGGTGGGACGACATGCCCGGCGCATCCCTCCTCGGTTCGTTGGACCGTGAATGGCTGCACCGTGGATAAAGAATTACCAACGGGCTTCAGCTGAGGATGTGCGCGCGCTCACACGCTTCGTGTGACAGGGGTCACGCTTGCCGCGGACCCTAGCGGGGGGAGACGGAAGCGCAGACGCGCACGCCAATCACGGGGCTGCGGAGGGTGGGGTCGCCAGCCGAGCGGTTGGCGGCGAGCGCCATGGCGCTGTCGTAGTACCAGCCCCCGCCTCGCAGGGAGATACGCCCGAGGTCCGGTGTCACGGGCCGCGTGAGCTCGTACGCGTTGCCGGCCATGTCGAAGAGCCCGAAGGGGCTCGTCGAAACGGGATGGGAGCCGACCATGTCGGGCCCGAAGGTCGTGGGCTGCCGATTGTAGGTCGGGTTGATGTTGGCCTCATCGGGCAGGAGCTGTTCCCCATGCGGGTACTCGCGGCCGTCGGCGCCCCGGGCGGCGCGCTCCCACTCGAGCTCGCTGCACAGGCGCGCTCCAGGCAGACGCCCCGAGCTGTCCAGCCAGTAGAAATAGCCCGAGAGATCCTCGGCGGAGACGCCGGACAGGGGAAACCGGCGCCAGTCGGCGGTGTCGCGCTGGGTCCGCTCCGGGTAGCGGAAGGTCTCCCCCTCCCGCGCTGTGAGCACGTCTTCATGCGAGCGATGGAAGGAGAAGACCCAGCCAGCGCCGGGCTGATGTCTGAGCGTGACTGCCCCGAAGCCGCTGAAGCGCGGCTGCTCGAGGATGCGTCGGGCCGCCGCGTTCGGGGGGAGGGTGTTGAGGTAGGTTATCCAGTCGCCGAACGTCACCTCTGTCTGGCCGATGAGATAGGCCTCGTTGAGGCACATCCGGTGGAGGGGCGCGCTGTTCATGAATGCCCGGATCTTCTCCGGCTCGGCGGTGCCCTGGAGGAAGCAACCGGGCGGGATGTAGACATAGCCGCGAGGCACGTTGATGGGCAGCTCGAGGTGGAGCCGCTCGAGTTCGCCCCGAGTGAGGAGCAGGGGCAGGTCGAGCGGCGCGCGGTTGGGCGCGGTGATGTGGAGGAGATAGGAGCCGGCGCGCAGCCTCGTGCGGAGGATGGGCGTCGAGACGAGCTCTCTGCCGAGCAGGAGGCGTAGCACACCTCTCTTGTCGGGGACGTAGCGCTTGATCAAGACGTGCGCCCCGGGTGGGTAGGTCACGAGCTCGAGCTCGGCCTGGGCCGAGAGCCGCTGCTGCCACGCGGATTGGTCGTCCGCGTCTTCGAGCAACTGCTCCAGGCGTTGTTTCAGCTCGTCGTGCTTGCGCTGCTGGTGGAAGTGCTCGGCCAGGAGCATACGTTCATGGGTGACCTCGAGGAGGAGCCGCCTCGCCTCCCTGTGGCCGTGCTCACGATCCAGCGCTTTCTCAAGGAACTGGGTTGCGCGGGCGTGGGCCGCATCGCTCTTCTCAATCAGGCCGAGTGCTTCGGCCCAGCGCCATTCGGCGGCAGGCCGGAGGTCATGGTGGCCGAGTGGGATGGCCGGGCTGGAGGCCGGAGGAGCCCGGCCGTCGAACAGCGCGAGCGCCTCCTCGCGCCGGGCCCGAGCTTCCTGTCCCAGGGCGCGGCCCTCGGCGAGCGCTTCCCATGCGGTGCCCACTGCGGCGGTGACGAAGCTTACATCCGCGAGGTGCGCCTGCAGGCGCAGCCCTCCATAGAAGAAGACGGCGGCGAGGGCGAACACAGCGAGGGACCGTCCCCGCCGTCGGAAGCGCAGGGCCCGGTGCGAGGCCTGGAGGAAGGCGTGCTCGCTGGGACCCAGGGTCGAGGGCGCGAGCGGGCGCGTCTCATCGAGCTGACGCTGACCCCACAGGGCCTCCCGGGCGCGGCCCAGGCGCTCCCACTCGGCGCTCGCCACCTCGATGCGCTGGCGCACCGCACGGTGGCCGATGTCGTCATCCAGCCAGTTGCGCAACGTGCCCCAGCTCGTGATGAGCGAGTCATGGGCGATGCTGTAGCGAGCCTTGCCGCCCGTGGTCCTCGCGTGGAGGAGCCGCCCCTCGATGAGCGCTTGGAGGGCGGCGCGGGAGGCCGCATCCGAGGCGGCGACGAGCTCTTCTTCACTGCGCTCACTGCGCGTGCCCTCTGCCGTCACGAGCTGGAGCAGGAGCCGCCGCGCCGCCTGCTGCCCGGCTAGGCTCAGCCTCGCGAGCACCCCGTCGGCGTGTCGTGACAACGCTCCGGCCACGCCGCCCATTTCGTCGAGTGCCGCTCGGGTGATGCGGCCGTGCGCGGGGTTGCGTCGCTCCCACAGCTCGGCGAGCGCGAACTGGAGCAGGGGCAGGCTGCCCACGCCCTGCGCCGTGGACTCCACGAGCGTCCGGATGAGTTCCTTGGACTCGAAGACCACGCCTCGGCTGCGTGCCGGGCCGACGATGGCCTCGCGCACGCCCTCGGGCGACATGGGCCGGAGGATGTAGAGCGCGCGTTCCGCCTCGTCGCCCAGGCCGGGCAGTGCGCACACGCGCATGAGGAAGTCGCCGCGTACCGTCATCAGCACGCGCACGCCCGTCGAGGGCAGGGCGAGCTCTCCGAGCACAGCGGCGAAGCGCAGCGCCTGGACGGGCTCGGAGAGTGTGATGAGCTCCTCGAGTTGATCCACGAAGAGGAGCAGGCCGCGCTTACCCGAGTACGCTTCGCGCAGGGCCTGACCGAGCCAGGCCGGGTTGTTCGTGAACGCGGTGATAACCTCCGACTCCCTCCTGCCGAGCAGGGGCGCGAGTGCGGCGGCGAGCGCCTGGAGCGGCCGGTGACTGGGGTACATCGTCACCGTGTAGACTTCACGGCCTTCGTCCACGGCGTTGGCGGCCACCCGGGGCATCACACCGGCGCGGCACAGCGAGGATTTGCCCACGCCGGAGTCCCCCGCGACGAGGGCCAGGGACTGGTGGCGCAGGCGCTCGAGCACGGCGCGGATGTCGGCGTCGCGTCCGAAGAAGATCGCCCGGTGCTCGGCCTCGAAGGGGGCCAGGCCCCGGTAGGGATTGCCCTCCGCGAGCGGCGTGGAGGCGTGGAGCTGTTCGAGCCGCTCCAGGGCCTCGCGAAGCTGATCGGCCGAGGCGAAGCGCTCGGCGGGGTTGGGCGCGAGGCACTGCAGGATGAGCGCGGCGAAGTCCGGATCGATGTCCCCCTCGAGCCTGCACGAGAGTTCCGTCTCCAGTTCCACGGCGTTGACGGCTTCCCCCTTCGAGGGGGGGCGGGATGGGAGCTTGCCTGTGCACAGCTTGTAGAGGGTGAGGCCGAGCGAATAGATGTCGCTCTGGGGGCTCGCTGGCGCGCCGAGGAGGACCTCGGGCGCCATGTAGCGTGGCGTACCTGCCGGTTCGTGTGTCCCGGAGGGGCGCGAGGACTCACGCGGATTGAACTGCTCGGCCAGTCCGAAGTCGAGCAGCTTCACCTCATCGTCATCGGTGACGAGGGCGTTGGCGGGCTTGATGTCCCGGTGGAGCACGCCCTGCCGGTGGGCCGCGGCGAGCCCCCGAGCGAGCCCCACGCCGAGCGTGAGGGCGCGCCGCCAGGGGATGGGGAGGGAGAGCTCCGAGAGATTTCGGCCGACGACGTACTCAGAGACGATGTACGGGTGCTCTTCGACCGTGCCGACGCGGAACACGGTGACGACGTTGGGGTGTTGCAGGCGGGCGATGGCGCGCGCCTCCGTCTCGAAATACGCGCGCACCCGGGGATTGGATTTACCGGGTGCGATGAACTTCACCGCGACGGGGCGGCCCAGGGAGGTGTCGTGGGCGAGATAGATGACGCCCATGCCGCCGCGGCCGAGCAGGCGCTCCAGACGGAACTCGTTGAACTCGGTGGGAGGAGTCCAGGCGGCACCGGAGCCACCGGGCTTCGGGGGCGCGGCGGGCTCGGGAGATTGAGCGGGAGCGGGTGTGTTCTTCGGAGTAGGCCCGGCGATTGTCTGCGTCCGGTCCTCCGGACGGTCCGGACCGCCGGGCGCACCCGCTCCCTTCTCATTTGCGTCTGGCGGACCCATGGATTCGAGGGTCACAGTCTCTCAGAGGTCACAGCGCCAGGTCGAGCGACCACTCTGGGCACACTACCGGGAGGAGACGGAAGCGCAGACGCGCACGCCAATCACGGGGCTGCGGAGGGTGGGGTCGCCAGCCGAGCGGTTGGCGGCGAGCGCCATGGTGCTGTCGTAGTACCAGCCCCCGCCTCGCAGGGAGATACGCCCGAGGTCCGGTGTCACGGGCCGCGTGAGCTCGTACGCGTTGCCGGCCATGTCGAAGAGCCCGAAGGGGCTTGTCGACACGGGGTGGGAGCCGACCATGTCGGGCCCGAAGGTCGTGGGCTGCCGATTGTAGGTCGCGTCGATGTTGGCCTCATCGGGCAGGAGCCGTTCCCCATGCGGGTACTCGCGGCCGTCGGCGCCCCGGGCGGCGCGCTCCCACTCGAGCTCGCTGCACAGGCGCGCTCCAGGCAGACGCCCCGTGCTGTCCAGCCAGAAGAAATAACCCGCGAGATCCTCGGCGGAGACACCAGACAGAGGAAACCGGCGCCAGTCGGCGATGTCGCGCTGGGTCCGCTCTGGGTAGCGAAACGTCTCTCCCTCCCGCGCCTTGAGTACGTCTTCAGGCGAGCGATGGAAGGAGAAGACCCAGCCAGCGCCGGGCTGATGTCTGAGCGTGACCGCCCCGAAGCTGCCGAAGTGCGGCTGCTCGAGGATGCGTCGGGCCGCCGCGTTCGGGGGGAGGGTGTTGAGGTAGGTCACCCAGTCGCCGAACGTCACCTCTGTCTGGCCGATGAGATAGGGCTCGTTGAGGCAGAGCCGGTGGAGGGGTGCGCTGCCCATGAATGTCCGGATCTTCTCCGGCTCGGCGGTGCCCTGGAGGAAGCAACCGGGCGGGATGTAGACGTAGCCGCGAGGCACGTTGATGGGCAGCTCGAGGTGGATCTTCTCGGTTTCGCCCCGCGTGAGGAGCAGGGGCAGGTCGACAGGCGCGTGGCCGGGCACGGTGATGTGGAGGAGATAGGAGCCGGCGGGCAGCCTCGTGCGGAGGATGGGCGTCTGGCCGAGCTCACGGGCGGGCTGGAGGCGCAGCACACCGCTCTCGTCGCGGAGGTAGCGCTTGAGCCGGACGTGCGCTCCGGGAGGGGAGGTGACGAGTTCGAGCTCGGCCTGTGCCGAGAGCCGCTGCCGCCACTCGGAGGGCTCGTCCGCGTCTTCGAGCAACTGCTCCAGGCGCTGTCTCAGCTCGTCGTGCTTGCGCTGCTGGTGGAAGAGCTCGGCCAGGAGCATGCGCTCATGGGTCACCTCGAGGAGGAGTCGCCGCGCCTCCTCGTGGCCACGCCCACGATCCAGCGCTCTCTCGATGAACAGAGTGGCGCGGAGATGGGCCGCATCGCTCTTCTCGAACAATCCGAGCGCCGTGGCCCAGCGCCGCTCGGCGGCTGGCCGGAGGTCATGGGGGCCGGGTGAGTCGCCCGGCCCGGAGGACGGAGGAGACCGGCCGTCGAACAGCGCGAGCGCCTCCTCGCGCCGGGTCCGGGCTTCCTGTCCCAGGGCGCGGCCCTCGGCGAGTGCTGCCCGCGCGGAGCCCACCGCGGCGGTGATGAAGCGCACATCCTTGAGGTACGCCTGCAGGCGCAGCCCTCCATAGACGGAGGCGAGGGCGAGCACCGCGAGGAGCACGGCCAGGGACCGTCCCCGCCGTCGGAAGCGCAGGGCCCGGTGCGAGGCCTGGAGGAAGGCGTGCTCACGGATCCCCAGGGTCGAGGGATCCAACGGACGCGTCTCATCGAGCTGACGCTGCCCCCACAGGGCCTCCCGGGCGCGGCCCAGGCGCTCCCACTCGGCGCTCGCCACCTCGACGCGCTGGCGCACCGCGCGGTGGCCGATGTCATCATCCAGCCAGTTGCGCAACGTGCCCCAGCTCGTGATGAGCGAGTCATGGGCGATGCTGTACCGGGCCTTGCCGCCCGTGGTTCTCGCGTGGAGGATCCGTCCCTCGATGAGCGCGTGGAGGGCGGCGCGGGAGGCGGCATCCGAGGCGGCGACGAGCTCTTCTTCACTGCGCTCACTGCGCGTGCCCTCGGCCGTCACGAGCTGGAGCAGGAGCCGCCGCGCCGCTTGTTGCTCGGCCGGGCTCAACCTCGCGAGCACCCCATCGGCATGCCGCGACAGCGCTCCGGCCACGCCGCCCATCTCATCGAGCGCCGCCCGGGTGATGCGGCCCTGCGCCGGGTTGCGCCGCTCCCACAGCTCGGCGAGCGCGAACTGGAGCAGGGGCAGGCTGCCCACGCCCTGCGCCGTGGACTCGACGAGCGTCTGGATGAGCTCCTTGGACTCGAAGACCACGCCGCGGCTGCGAGCCGGGCCGACGATGGCCTCGCGCACGCCCTCGGGTGACATGGGCCGGAGGATGTAGAGCGCGCGCTCGGCCTCGTCGCCCAGGCCGGGCAGCGCGCACACGCGCGTGAGGAAGTCGCCGCGTACCGTCAGCAGCACGCGCACCCCTGTCGAGGGCAGGGCGAGCTCTCCGAGCACAGCGGCGAAGCGCAGCGCCTGGACGGGCTCGGAGAGCGTGATGAGCTCCTCGAGCTGATCGACGAAGAGGAGCAGTCCGCGCTTCCCCGAGTACGCCTCACGCAGGGCCTGACCGAGCCAGGCCGGGGTGTCCGTGAACGCGGTGACAACCTCCGACTCCCTCCTGCCGAGCAGGGGCGCGAGCGCGGCGGCGAGCGCCTGGAGCGGCCGGTGACCGGGGTAGAGCGTGACCGTGTAGATTTCACGGCCTTCGTCCACGGCGTGGGCGGCCACGCGGGGAATCACACCGGCGCGGCACAGCGAGGATTTGCCCACACCGGAGTCCCCCGCCACGAGTGCCAGGGATTGGTGGCGCAGGCGCTCGAGCACGGCGCGGATATCGGTGTCACGTCCGAAGAAGAGCGCGCGGTGCTCGGCCTCGAAGGGGGCCAGGCCCCGGTAGGGATTGCCCGCGGCGAGCGGCGTGGAGGCGTGGAGCTGTTCGAGCCGCTCCAGTGCCTCGCGGAGCTGGTCGGCCGAGGCGAAGCGCTCAGCGGGGTCGGGCGCGAGGCACCGCAGGATGAGCGCGGCGAAGTCCGGATCAATGTCCCTATCGAGCCCGAGCAAGAGCTCCCTCTCCAGCTCCGGAGCACTGACGGCCTCCCCCTTCGTGGGCACACGGGACGGGAGCTTGCCCGTGCACAGCTTGTAGAGGGTCAGGCCGAGCGAATAGAGGTCGCTCTGGGGGCTCGCCGGCACGCCGAGGAGGAGCTCGGGGGCCATGTAGTTCGGCGTGCCCGCCGGCTCGTGTGTCCCGGAGGGGCGCGAGGACTCGCGCGGATTGAATTGCTCGGCCAGTCCGAAGTCGAGCAGCTTCACCTCACCGTCATCGGTGACGAGGGCGTTGGCGGGCTTGATGTCCCGGTGGAGCACGCCCTGACGGTGGGCCGCGGCGAGCCCCCGGGCGAGCCCCACGCCGAGCGTGAGGGCGCGCCGCCAGGGGACGGGGAGGGAGAGCTCCGAGAGGTTTCGGCCGACGACGTACTCGGAGACGATGTACGGGTGCTCTTCGACCGTGCCGACGCGGAACACGGTGACGACGTTGGGGTGCTGCAGGCGAGCGATGGCGCGCGCCTCCGTCTCGAAGTAGGCGCGCACCAGGGGATTGGACTTGCCGGGTGCGATGAACTTCACCGCGACGGGGCGGCCCAGGGAGGTGTCGTGGGCGAGATAGATGACGCCCATGCCGCCGCGGCCGAGCAGGCGCTCCAGACGGAACTCGTTGAACTCGGTAGGGGGAGTCCAGGCGGGCTCCGGCTTCGCGTGCGAGGCGGGGGTGGGAGCGGCCTTCGGGGCGGGCCCGGCGATGGTTTGGGTTCGGTCCTCCGGGCGCCCCGGGCCACCGTGCGCACCCGCTCCCTTTTCATTCGCGTCTGGCGGACCCATGGAGTCGGTGGTCTCGGTGACTGGCTCTATCCATGGGCTTGTCTATCACCATCCCGAGCAGGGCGCGAAGGCGGGCCGGCCCAGGCGCTTTCCCTCCCTGAACGTGAGGAGAGACCGTACTCGCTGTGCAGGAGCCGCCGGGAGCGCACCTCCGGCGCATCATCGTTCACTGACGACCGCTGCCGCCACGCGGCCCTTGAAAAAGGAGGTCCACCGGCTCTTCATCCGTGTTCCCCACGTTTGAACAGAGGAGAGGGAAGTGGCCACGCTGAAGACGAAGTCCGGAGTGGAGCTCTATTACAAGGATTGGGGCAAGGGTCAGCCCGTGGTGTTCAGCCATGGCTGGCCGCTGAACTCGGACATGTGGGAATACCAGATGATGTTCCTCGCCGAGCGGGGTTATCGCGTCATCGCCCATGACCGTCGGGGCTTCGGCCGCTCGAGCCAGCCGTGGGAGGGTTATGACTACGACCACTTCGCCGACGACCTGGCGGAGCTGATCAACGCGCTCGACCTGCGCGACATCGTCCTCGTGGGCTTCTCGATGGGCGGCGGTGAGATCGCGCGCTATCTGGCCCGCCACGGCAAGAGCCGCGTCGCCAAGGCGGTGCTGGTCGGCGCCGTGACACCCTACCTGCTGAAGACGGACGCGCATCCCGTCGGCGCGCCGAAGGACCTGTTCGACGGGCTTCGCGCGGGCATCCTCGCCGACCGCCCGCAGTTCTTCACCGACTTCGGCAAGCTCTTCACCGGGGCCAACCGCCCGAACGCGAAGGTCTCGCAGGGGCTCCTCAACTGGACCCTGTCCATGGCGCTGATGGCGTCGTTGAAGGGCACCCATGACTGCGTCGCCGCCTTCAGCGAGACGGACTTCCGCAAGGACCTGGCGGCCTTCACCCTGCCCACGCTCGTCATCCACGGGGATGATGATCAAATCGTCCCGCTCGATTTCAGCGGCAAGCTGGCGGCGGAGATGATTCCGGGTGCGCGCCTCGAGGTCTATCCGGGCGCACCGCACGCGCTGTACTTCACCCACAAGGACCGGATGAACGCGGACCTGCTCTCCTTCATCCGGGGCTGAGCGCGCGATTCCCGACACTTTCCGTGCAGCCTCGGTTCACAACTGGAAGCGCACGGAATGTGGTGATTGTTGCACCTGAAGGCCCTCTCTAGGGTCGAGAGCCCTCGGAGCCGCGCGTGCGCGCGCGAGTCCTCCGAGGCGCTCTATGGCCTGGATCTTCACACGACGCGCGAACACGGCGGCCCGGGTCGCCGCCGCGGGGGTGCTGGGCACTCCGGTGCTCGTTGTGTTCACGCTCTGGGCCTACGCCTGGAGCCCGCTGGCGCAGAACATGCGCCACCCGGTTGCGCAGCCGGTGCAGTTCGACCACCGCCACCACGCGGGGGACGAGGCCATCGACTGCCGCTACTGCCACAACACCGTCGAGGTGTCCTCGAGCGCGGGCTACCCCTCGGTGTCCACCTGCCTCAACTGCCACTCGCAAATCTGGACGCAGAGCCCGCTGCTGGAGCCGGTGCGCCAGTCCTACTTCGCGGACCGGCCGATTCCCTGGAACCGCGTCCACAACCTGCCGGACTTCGTCTACTTCAACCACTCCATCCACGTGAGCAAGGGAGTGGGGTGCGTCACCTGCCACGGGCGAGTGGACCTGATGCCCGAGGTGACGCAGGCGCAGCCGCTGTCCATGGGCTGGTGCCTGGACTGCCACCGCGACCCAGCGCCGAACCTGCGCCCGCTGGAGGCCATTACCTCCATGCGCTGGCAGCCGCGCCCGGGTGACCCGACGCCCGAGGAGCTGGTGCGCCGCTACGACGTCCACCCCCGAACGAACTGCACGACATGCCACCGCTGACCGACCACTATCCGCTGCCCGTCCTGAAGGACTCGCCCGGGGCCGGAGCCTCCGGGGCCGGGGGTGATGACGAACGCCCGCGCGCGTGGCGCAGCCTGGAGGAATGGCACGGCTCGCCCGAGCTGGCCCGAGCCGCCGAGCGCGAATTTCCTCCCGGGGCCGCCGAGCCACCGCGGGGCTTGGATCGGCGTCGCTTCCTCCAGCTCGCGGGCACCACGGCGGCGCTGGCGGGGCTGGCCGCGTGCAAGCAGCCGGCGGAGAAGGTGATGCCGTACACGTACCAGCCGCCGGACGTGACGCCCGGGGTGCCCAACGCCTACGCCACGGCCTGGACGCCCGAGGGGTACGCGATGGGGCTGGTGGTGACGAGCTGGGAGGGCCGGCCCACGAAGGTGGAGGGCAACCCGGACCACCCGGCGAGCCTCGGGGCGACGAACCACCTCGCGCAGGCGCTGGCGGTGGACCTCTACGACACCACGCGGGTGCGAGGGGTGAAGCTGCGCGGCACGCTGCGCGCCTTCAAGACGTACCTGGAGGAGCAGGTAACGCACGCGCGCCGACTGGAGGCGAACGGGGGCGAGGGGCTGTGGTTTCTCCTGGAACCCTCCTCGTCACCCACGAGGCGCGAGCTGCTCGAGCGCATCCGCCAGCGCTTCCCGAGGGCGCGGGTGGAGACATACGCCGCGGTGTCACGGGACAACGTGTACGAGGGCGCGAGGCTCGCGTTCGGCCGGCCGCTGGAGACGCGAGTGCGCTACGACGAGGCGCGGGTGGTGCTCTCGCTGGACGCGGACTTCCTCACCCGGGGCCCGTTCGCCGTGCGCGAGGCACGTGAGTTCATCCGCTCGCGCGTGCCCGAGCGCGAGCGCATGAGCCGGCTGTACGTGGCGGAGAGCCACTTCAGCGTGACGGGGATGAACGCGGACCACCGGCTGAGGATGAGGCCCTCGGAGGTGGAGCGCTTCGCACGGGCGGTGCTGGGCGAGCTGGCGCGCACGCACGGGCTGGCGGGGCTGGAGCGCTACCGGGAGCTGGAGCTCGGCTGGCCGGAGAGGGCGCGAGAGGTGCGCGCGGTGGCGGCGGACCTGGCGAGGAACGGAGCGCGCTCGGTGGTGGTGGCGGGCGAGCGGCAGCCGCCGAGGGTGCACGCGGTGGCGCACGTGCTCAACGCGGCGCTGGGAAGCCAGGGGAAACTCACGACGCACCACGAGCCCGGAGTGGACGGGGTGCGCAGCGGGCCGGAGGTGCTGCGCGAGCTGGCTGAGGCAGCGAGCGCGGGCCGGGTGGACACGCTGGTGGTGACGGCGTTCGACCCCCTCTCCACGGCGCCGGTGGGAGTGACGCTGGAGGCTGCGCTGAGCAAGGTACCGAACTCGGTGTACCTGGCGTTCCGCGAGGACGGCACGGCGAAGAAGAGCGCGTGGGTGCTGCCGGCGGCGCACGTGCTGGAGACGTGGGGCGACGCACGAGCACTGGACGGGACGGTGAGCATCCTCCAGCCGCTCATCCAACCGCTCTTCCAGGGGCTGACGGAGCTGGACGTGCTGTCCCCGTTCGCGGGCGTGGCGGACCAGACCCCCTATCAACTTGTGAAGAACTTCTGGGCGAGGCAGCGGGGCGGAGCGGGCCTGGCGTTCGAGGACACGTGGGAGCAGTGGCTGGCGGTGGGAACGCTTCCAGGCTCGGAGACACCGCCCTTCGCGGCCACGGTGGACATGGGAGCCGTGGAGGCGAGCATCCGCGGCTTCACGCACAAACCCTCGCAGGGGCTCGAGCTCAACCTGGTGCCTGGCTACAAGGTCCACGACGGGAGGTACTTCCACAACGCGTGGCTGCAGGAGCTGCCGGACCCGCTGACGATGCTCGCGTGGGGGAACGCGGCGCTGATGAGCCCGCGGACGGCCGAGCGCCTGAAGCTAGAGGCTCGGGACAAGGTGAAGCTGACGCTCCGGGGGAGGTGGGTGGAGGCCCCGGTGTACGTGCTGCCCGGGCACGCGGACGACACGGTGACGCTGGAGCTCGGGTGGGGACGCGAGTGGCTCGACGACGGAGACGAGCCCGTCACGCTGGGCGTCAACGCCTACCTGCTGCGGCACGTGGATGCGCCGTGGTTCGCGGAGGGGCTCCAGGTGGAGAAGGCGGAGGGCCGCGGACGCTACGCGACGTCACAGGACCACTGGTCGATGCACGGGCGAGAGATCGCCATCCAGGACGGACTGGAGACCTTCGAGAAGAAGAAGTCTGACTACCTGAAACACCTCAAGGGCCCGGTGGAGAAGCTGTACGAGCCGTTCAAGTACGGCGAGCCGTACCAGTGGGCGATGGCGGTGGACCTGAACCGTTGCATCGGGTGTGGGGCGTGCACGGTGGCGTGCCAGGCGGAGAACAACATCCCGGTGGTGGGGCGCGAGCAGGTGGAGCGCGGGAGGGAGATGCACTGGCTGCGGGTGGACCGGTACTTCGAGGGCTCGCCGGACGAGCCGCACGCGATTCCACAGCCGATGATGTGCCAGCACTGCGAGGCGGCGCCGTGCGAGTACGTGTGCCCGGTGAACGCCACCGTCCACTCGGACGAGGGCCTCAACGAGATGGTCTACAACCGCTGCATCGGCACGCGGTATTGCAGCAACAACTGCCCGTACAAGGTCCGGCGGTTCAACTACCTGGACTACCGCCCGAAGGTAAGCGAGCTGGAGAAGCTGCGGGCGAACCCGGACGTCACGGTGCGCTCGCGCGGGGTGATGGAGAAGTGCACATACTGCGTGCAACGGATTG
The DNA here is from genome assembly GCF_044360475.1 of Archangium minus. Taxonomy (NCBI): domain Bacteria; kingdom Pseudomonadati; phylum Myxococcota; class Myxococcia; order Myxococcales; family Archangiaceae; genus Archangium; species Archangium minus. The sequence continues at coordinate 13,057,800 of NZ_CP043494.1, read as the reverse complement.
AGCGAGCCCGCATCGAGGCGCGCAGGGAGCGCAAGCCCATCGACACGGAGGCGCTCCAGTCAGCGTGCGCGCAGGTGTGCCCCACGGAGGCGATTGTCTTCGGTTCGCTGCACGCGCAGGAGTCGGAGGTAGCGAGGCGCCACCGGGACGCGCGGCACTACGCGGTGCTGCACGAATTGGGGACGCGCCCGCGCACGGCCTACCTGGCGCGCATCAAGAACCCGAACCCGGAGCTCGAGCATGGCTGAGGGGCAGGCGTCGGAGACGCCCACGAGAGACGTGCTCCAGCCGCTGCCGCTCATCGAGGGGGCGCAGAGCGCGGAGAGCCTGACGGGCTCGCTGCTGAGTCCCATTGAGCGCAGGCCGGGCCGGGTGTGGTGGGCGCTGTTCCTCCTGACGCTGGGAGGGACGGGGCTCTTCGCCTTGTCCGTCACGGTGACGCTGGTGCAAGGCATTGGGGCGTGGGGCAACAACATCCCGGTGGCGTGGGCGTTCGGCATCATCGACTTCGTGTGGTGGATTGGGTTTGGCCACGCGGGGACACTCATCTCGGCCATCCTGGTGCTCTTCCAGCAGAAGTGGCGCGCGTCGGTGAACCGCTTCGCGGAGGCGATGACGCTCTTCGCGGTGATGCAGGCGGCGCTCTTCCCGATGCTGCACCTGGGGAGGCCGTGGGTCTTCTACTGGCTGGTGCCCTACCCGAACACGATGAAGATATGGCCCCAGTTCAAGAGCGCACTGCCGTGGGACATGGTGGCCATCACCACCTACTTCCTGGTGTCGCTGATGTTCTGGTACCTGGGCCTGCTGCCGGACCTGGCGGCGGCGAGGGACAGGGCCACCACGCCGCGGAGGCAGTTCTGGTACGGGCTGTTCTCTCTGGGGTGGACGGGCTCGGCGAGACACTGGCACCACTGGCGTACGGGCTACCTGCTGCTGGCGGGGCTGGCCACGCCGCTGGTGCTCAGCGTGCACACCATCGTGAGCTTCGACTTCGCCATCTCGCAGGTGCCGGGGTGGCACTCGACCATCTTCCCGCCGTACTTCGTGGCGGGAGCCATCTTCTCGGGCATCGCGCTGGTGCTGACGCTGCTCTTGCCGGTGCGCAAGCCCTTGGGCCTGCACCACGTGATTACAGACAAGCACGTGGACATCCTGACGAAGCTGCTCTTGGCCACGGGGATGATGGTCTCCTACGGCTACCTGCAGGAGCACTTCTTCGCCTGGTACAGCGGGGACGAGTACGAGATGGCCGCGTACGCCTTCAAGCGCACGGGGACATGGGGTTGGCTCTTCTGGCTGCAGATGACGACCAACGTGCTGGTGCCGCAGCTCTTCTGGTTCGCGAAGCTGCGCACCAACCTGGTGGTGGTGTGGTTCGCCGCGCTGGCGGTGGACGTGGGCATGTGGCTGGAGCGCTTCACCATCATCGTCCCGTCGCTGGCGCATGACTACCTGCCGAGGAGCTGGGAGCACTACTCGCCCACGTGGGTGGACTTCGGGCTGCTGTTCGGTTCGATGGGGTTCTTCGGCTTCCTGTTCCTGCTCTTCCTGAAGTTCATCCCGCCGGTGCCCATCAGCGAGGTGAAGGAGCTGCACCACGAGCTGAAGGAGGAGCTGGAGGAGAAGGAGCGGCGCGAGCGCACGGAGAGTCCCCTCCGGGAGAAGGAGGCCTGAGCCATGCGCTACTGGGTGGTGGGAGAGTTCGGCTCGGGGGACGAGGCGAAGAAGGCGCTGAGGCGGCTGCGCGAGCTGGGCTACGCGAAGGACACGCTGGATGCCTTCTCGCCGTACCCGGTAGAGGGAATCGAGGAGGTGCTGGAGCTGAAGCCCTCGCCGCTGCGTGGCTTCGCCTTGTTGGCGGGGCTGGGCGGGGCGGCGGGCGCGTACCTGTTGCAGTGGTGGACCAACGCGGTCGACTACCCACTCAACGTGGGCAACCGTCCACCGCACGCGGGGCCGGCCTTCGTGCCCATCACCTTCGAGACGATGGTGCTGTTCGCCGCGCTGACCATCTTCTTCGGGCTGATGTGGCTCTTTCGCTTCCCGAGACCACACCACCCGCTCTTCGAGCTCGAGTCCTTTCGCACGGCCTCCACGGGAGGCTTCTGGGTGAGCGTCACCACGGAGCGGCGAGAGGAGACGGAGCCAGTGCTGCGCCACCTGCGCGAGCTGGCGGCGAAGACGACGTCAGTGGTGGAGGAGGAGTCATGAGGCGCCTGCTCCTCTGTGTGCCTCTGGTGGCGGTGCTGACGGGCTGTCCGGTGGACTTCCAGGGCTGGGCGGGGATGAAGCAGCAGCCCAAGGCGCTGCCCTATCGGGAGAGCGGGTTCTTCGAGGACGAGCGGGCGATGCGCCAGCCGCCGCCGGGAACGGTGCCGAGGAGCCGCAGGGGTCAGAGCCGGCTCTTCCTCACGGGCCGGGAGGGACCGGATGCCGGCTCTCCGGATGCGGGCTACCTGGACGAAATCCCTCTCACGCTCACGCGGGAAACCGTGGAGAGGGGAGGGAAGTCCTATGAAATCTACTGCGCCACCTGCCACGGAATCCTCGGGGATGGGGCGAGCCAGGTCGCGCGGAACATGGGGCTGCGGGAGCCGCCGTCGCTGCTGGACCTGCCGCCGTACCCGGATGGCTACTACTTCGCGGTGATCAGCGAGGGCTACGGGCTGATGCCAGCGTACTCGGAGAAGCTCTCACCCGAGCAGCGCTGGGCGGTGGTGGCCTACGTGCGAGCGCTGCAGGCGAGCCAGCGAGTGAGGCTGGAGGACGTCCCGCCCGAGGCTCGGCCGTTGCTGTTGAAGGGAGGCACTCCGTGAAGGTGATGGAGCGCTTCACGGGAGGGCGCCTGCCCCTGCTGGCCTCCGCGGCGGTGGGAGCGGTGGGGCTCGGGGTGACGGGGCTCGGCTTCGCGCTGGACACGAGGCGCGCGCTCTTCTCGTACCTGTTCGCCTTCGCGTACTGGGCGGGACTCGCGGTGGCATCGCTGGTGCTGCTGGGAGCGTGGCACGCGTCGAAGGCGCGCTGGCCGGTGGTGCTGCGCCGCATGCTGGAGACAATGGCGGCCACGCTGCCACTCTTTGCCGTCCTCTTCATTCCCATCCTCGCGGGGGCGAGTCACCTGTACCTGTGGATGGATCCACATCCGTCGCTGGCGGAGAAGGACCTGAAGAAGCTCGACCACAAGCGGCCCTTCCTCAACCTGCCCTTCTGGGTGGTGCGCTCAGCCGTCTACTTCGCGGTGTGGAGCGTGGTGGGCGAGCTGTTGCTGCGCTGGTCGCGCCGGCAGGACGAGACGGGCGAGCTGAAGCTCACGAAGTGGCAGTGGGCGCTAGGAGCGGGCGCACTGCCGGCGGTAGCGCTGGCCATGTCCTTCGCGTCACTGGACTGGCTGATGTCGCTGGAGCCGCTCTTCGTGTCCACGGTGTACGGGTTGTATTGGTTCTCGGGGGCGTTCGTGGGGGCGCTGGCGATGCTGACGCTTTCGACGACGCTGGCGCGAGGACCGAACCTGTTTGGCGAGTTCGTCAATGACTCGCACCGAGCGAGCCTGGGCAAGTTCCTGTTCGCCTTCAGCATCTTCTGGGCCTACATGGCCTACAGCCAGTTCTTCCTCATCTGGATCGCGGACCTGCCGCACGAGGTGCCTTGGTACATCCTGCGAGCGAAGGGCGCGTGGGAGCCGGTGGCGCTGTTCATCGTGGGGGCACGCTTCCTGTTCCCGTTCCTGGTGCTGTTGTCGAGGCCCTTCAAACAACACCGCCGGACGCTGGCGGGGATGGCGGTGTGGCTGTTGGCGGCGCACACGGTGGACACGTGGTGGCTGGTGGTGCCGGTGGTGAGCCCGGACGCGGTGAGGGTGCACTGGGCGGACGTGTCGGCGTTCCTGGGAGTGGGAGGAGCGGCGGTGGCCTTCACGTTGTGGAGGCTGAGGGGCCACGCGACCCTGCCGGTGCGAGACCCGTACCTGCACGAGTCCCTGGGGTACGACAAATGAGCGGCGACGAGTCCAAGGTGGAGTGGAGGACGCCCGAGCGGGAAAAGCGGCCGGTGAACGGCTGGTTCGTCAGCGCGGTCATCGCGGGAGCGCTCATCGTCTTCACCTTCTTCGTGGTGGGCACGTGGGCGCAGCTCCAGCAGCGCCTGAGGAACCTCAACCCCGCGGGCCCGTTCGAACCACCGGAGCTGGAGAAGGCGGAGATCAACATCGTCAACACGGGGCTCATGCAGCTCGACACCCGGGCGTACGACGAGAAGAACGAGCAGCTCGAGCGACTGCACGGCTACGGCTGGGTGGACCGGGACGCGGGCGTGGTGCACGTGCCCATCGAGCAGGGCATCGACCGGGTAGTGCGCGAGCAGCAGCAGAGGCGAGGGGGAGGCGGACGATGAACGAGCTCTTCCGCAAGCTTCTCTTCCTGCCGGAGCAAGCGTCCACGATCGCGAAGGACGTGGACCACCTGCACTACATCATCATCACGACGACGATGGTGGCGGCCACCCTCATCTTCGGGACGGCGGCGTACTTCATCATCCGCTTCAGAAGACGCTCGGAGACAGAGATCACTCCGAAGGTGACGGGGACGTTCGGGTGGGAGGCGCTGTTCGTGGGGCTGCCGCTCACGACGTTCCTGGTGTGGTTCTTCATGGGCTACCACGACTTCGTGCGCATGCAGACACCGCCGCCGGAGGCAATGGACGTCTACGTGGTGGGCAAGCAGTGGATGTGGAAGTTCACCTATCCCGAGGGCCCCAGCTCCATCGGAGTCCTCCGAGTGCCGGTGGGCAAGCCGGTGCGGCTGCTGCTGACGAGCCGAGACGTCATCCACTCGTTCTACGTGCCGGCGTTCCGCATCAAGCAGGACGCGGTTCCGGGCGCGTATACGCAGACATGGTTCGAGGTGACGAAGCCAGGCAACTACCGGGTGATGTGCGCGGAGTACTGCGGGCTGAAGCACTCGGAGATGTGGGCCGAGGTCGTGGCGCTCTCGGAGCAGGACTACGAGTCCTGGATGAGGCAGCAGCGCGAGGGGGACCTGGTGACGAGGAGGGACGCGACGCCGAGCGGGCCCGAGAGGGAGAGGTCTCTGCTGCCAGCGAGACAGGCGGCGCTCTACGACCCACAGGAGGCGCACGGAGAGGTCATGTACGCGGAGCGGGGCTCACTGGCGGAGCGGGGCGAGCGAGTAGCCGCGGAGAAGGGGTGCCTGAAGTGCCACACGGTGGATGGGACGGAGCACATCGGGCCCACGTGGGTGGACCTGTACATGCGGCGCGAGCGGCTGACGACAGGCGAGACGGTGGTCGCGGACGAGGCGTACCTGACCGAGTCGATGATGAAGCCGCTGGTGAAGCTGGTAGCGGGGTACGAGCCGGTGATGCCGTCGTTCCAGGGACAGTTGGAAGCGGCGGAGGTGGCGGCGCTGCTCGAGTACATCAAGACGCTGCGCAGTGCGCGGCTGAACGACGTCGAGTCGAAGGGGCCCGTGTATGAACCCATCGGCGGAAAGTAGTCAGCCGGGCATCACCTATCTGAACCACGAGACGACGGTGCTGTCGTGGCTGCTGACGCGCGACCACAAGCGAATCGGGGTGATGTTCCTGGTGGGGGTGATTCTATCACTGCTGCTGGGCGGCATCTTCGCGATGGTGATTCGAATCGAGCTGCTGACGCCGGGGCCGACGGTGATCAGCCCGATGACGTACAACCGCATGTTCACCCTGCACGGGGTGGTCATGGTGTGGCTGTTCATGATTCCGGCGATTCCGTCGGCGTTCGGGAACTTCGTGCTGCCGATCATGCTGGGGGCGAAGGACGTGGCGTTCCCGCGGCTGAACCTGGCCTCGTTCTACATCTACCTGGCGGGAGCGCTGCTGACGGTGTTCGGGATGCTGTGGAGCGGGGCGGACACGGGGTGGACGTTCTACACGCCGTACAGCACGACGTCGCCCACGGCGCTGACACCGATTCTGCTGGGCGTCTTCATCATCGGCTTCTCGACCATCATCACGGGGCTGAACTTCATCACGACGGTGCACACGCTGAGGGCACCGGGGATGCACTGGACGCGGATTCCGCTCTTCGTGTGGACGATCTACGGCACGTCGGTCATCCAGGTGGTGGCGACGCCGGTGCTGGGCATGGTGCTGCTGCTGGTGTTCATCGAGCGGGTGTTGGGCTCGGGCATCTTCGACCCATCGCGAGGAGGAGACCCGGTGCTCTTCCAGCACATGTTCTGGTTCTACTCACACCCGGCGGTCTACATCATGGTGCTGCCGGCGATGGGGGTGATCAGCGAGGTGGTGTGTGCCTTCAGCCGGAAGAACATCTTCGGCTACAAGATGATCGCCGCATCCACGTTTGGAATTTCCTTCGTGGGGTTCTTCTCGTGGGGGCACCACATGTTCGTCTCGGGCCAATCGACGTTTGGCTCGGGGGTTTTCGGGGTGTTGAGCATGCTGGTGGCCATCTTCACGGCCATCAAGATCTTCAACTGGGTGGCGACGATGTACGGGGGCAGCATCGACCTGAGGGTGCCGCTGCTGTACGTGCTGGGGTTCATCTTCCTGCTGATGTTTGGAGGAATGACGGGGGTAGCGGTGGCGACGACGTCGCTGGACGTGCACTGGCACGACACGTACTTCATCGTGGCGCACTTCCACTACATCATGGTGGGGGCGGTGCTGATGGCGTTCCTGGCGGCGTTGCACTACTGGTGGCCGAAGATGTTCGGGCGGACGTACCCGGAGCGGTGGTCCTTCCTGGCGGCGATCACCATCATCTTCGGGTTCATCGTGACATTCCTGCCGCAGTTCCTGTTGGGGAACATGGGGATGCCGCGGCGCTACTACGAGTACCCGCGGGAGATGCAGTGGCTGCACGTGTTGAGCACAGCGGGGGCGTCGCTGCTGGCGTTCGGCTTCACGCTGATCGCGGTGTACCTGCTGTGGTCACTGAGATACGGCCCGGTGAGCACGCCGAACCCATGGGGCTCGAGAGGGTACGAGTGGTTCAGCGGCTCGCCGCCGGCGCCGCACAACTTCACCCGAGCACCGAGCTTCGAGCGCGAGGTGCACGACTACACCGTTCCCGAGGCGCCCCGTGTCTACTGAAACATCGCCGTGGGAGGAGCACTTCGGAAGCCGGGAGAACCAGAGCAAGGCCGCGCAGCTGGGAATGTGGATCTTCCTGGGGTCGGAGGTGCTGCTCTTCACGAACCTGTTCGTGGGGTACGGGGTGTACCGGTACTACTACCCGGAGGTATTCGCGGAGGCGAGCAAGCACCTGAAGGCGGACTGGGCGATGGTGCAGACGCTGCTGCTGGTGACGAGCAGCCTGATGGTGGTGCTGGCGGTGCACTACATCCGGCAGGGACGGCAGTTCCTGACAGCGCTGGTGCTGCTGCTAGCAATCGTTATGGGAGTGGGCTTCCTAGGCATCAAGGGCTGGGAGTACTGGGAGCACTGGAAGGAGGGAGCGCTGCCAGGGGAGTACTACCACTTCGAGGAAATCCCGGAGCCGGGAGGGGCGCTCTTCTACACGCTGTATTTCCTGCTCACGGGATTGCACGCCATCCACATGCTGGTGGCATTGGGGCTGCTGGGGTGGCTGACGTTCGGGGCGGTGGCAGGAAAATACACAGCCGAGTACCACATCCCGGTGGAGGTAGGAGGGCTGTACTGGCACCTCGTGGACATCTTCTGGCTGTTCATCTTCCCACTGCTGTACCTGGTGGAGTGAAGGGGGGAGCACCATGGCGGAGGAGAAGAAGAAGTCCGCATGGGGGTACGTAGCAGTGTGGGCGGTGCTGTCGGTGCTGACGGTGGCGACGTGGGTACTGGGGACGAAACTGAAACTAGGACCGTTGGGCCTGCCGGTGGCGATGATAATCGCGGTGGCGAAGACGGTGCTGGTGGCGATGTTCTTCATGCACCTGGTGGAGCAACGAGGGGCGAGACGAGTGGTGCTGCCGGTCTCAGCGGTATTCCTGTGCTTGCTATTGGGAGTGACGCTGCTGGAGGCGATGACGCGGGTGCGGATGGCGAGACCGAACGGAATCAAGGACGAGCTAGAACCCAAGAGACCGGCTTCGACACGCACGGAGCCACCGGGCTCACCGAACCGTTGGATGGGCAATTGAAGACCCACCCCTCTCCCTCTGGGAGAGGGACGGGGTGAGGGTATAGAGAGGAAGCGGGTTCGCCTCTCATGCTTTACTCGGCGCCCCCTCTCAAGGAAGGACGCCATCCATGCCTCGAAAGCTTCACACGCTCTCCACCGTGACTGCAGTGCTTGCCGGACTGGCTGTGACCCAAGGATGGGCGGCGCCCAAGGCGGCTTCCGCCTCGCCGGAGCTCATGTCACAGATGCAGCACGACTTCGGCCTCACGGAAGCGCAGGTCCAGCGCCGGCTGACCTTCGAAGCGGCGGCCCCACACATCGAGAGCACGCTGAAGGCCGAGCTGGGCAACCGCTTTGGCGGCGCCTGGCTGAACAAGGACGGCACCCAGCTCATCGTCGGCGTCACCCATGAAGCCGACGCCGACCTCGTGCGCAGCGCCGGGGCCGAACCCCAGCGGGTCTCCCGGAGCCTGGAACAGCTGGAGCAGGTGAAGGCGGCGCTGGACCGCAATGCGCAGAGTGCCAGCAAGTCCATCCATGCCTGGTATATCGACGTCACCACCAACAGCATCGTGGTGCTTGCCGAGAAATCTGGCACGGCGAAACAGCAGGTAGACTTTTTCGTCGCTCTGGCCGAGGACAAGGACAGCGCGATCCAGGTCGTGCCTTCAGAGGACGCACCTCGCCCCTTCTACGACGTGCGGGGGGCGGATCCCTTCTATACACAGACGGGCGGACGCTGCTTGATTGGCTTCTCCGTCGTCGGAGGATTCATCACGGCGGGCCACTGCGGCACCGTTGGCACCACCACCAAGGGGTACAACATGGTCGACCAGGGCGTCTTCCAGGGCTCGTCCTTCCCAGGCAATGACTATGCCTGGGTCAAGGTCAACTCCAACTGGACTCCCCGAGGGGTGATCAACAACTCCAGTGGCGGCACCATCGCGGTCACCGGCTCCACGGTTGCTCCGGTCGGCGCCTCGGTCTGCCGACCCAGCCCCTCGACGGGCTGGAGGTGTGGAACCATTCAGAGCCGGAACGCCACCATCAACTACGCTGAGGGAGTCATCACCGGTCTCACCCGGACCAATGTCTGCGCGGGGATTGGCGACTCGGGCGGCCCGTGGCTTTCCGGCACCCAGGCGCAAGGGGTGACATCCGGCGGCTCGGGCAACTGCACCTCGGGCGGCACCACCTACTTCCAGCCGGTCAATGAGATCCTGAACGCCTACGGCCTCACCCTTGTCGTCGGGGGATAGCCAACCCCGGTTCCATCGGGCGCCAGGCGATTCCCAGGCTCGCCTGCTCGCCTCGAACTGGCGAAAGTCGGGTTGAGCCCTGTCGGGGCGGTGACCGGCTTCAGACTTCGCCCGCAGCGACCGCGGCCTTCACATTTTGGAAGAAGAGCTCGAAGTTCTTCTCCGAGATCTTCTTCGCGTCCGCCTCGGGCATGTCCACGGGGATGAAGGTCGAACGCAGCATCAGGATGCAGGCCTCGGGTCCGGCACGAATCACCTTCGCGAAACCACGATAATCGGCGAAGGGCACGAGGCCGCCCGTGTCGATGATCCGATACATGATTTCCATGTTCGCGTCGTCGTAGTGGTCGCAGCGCTCCTTCACAAAGGCCACGCCCAGATGGCCTTCCGTGCGCATGGTGCGCACCATGCCGAGCCCTTGACCTTCGAATTCCATCGACGAGACGTAGCCCCTACCGGCGATGCGCTGCCCATCGTGGGTCGAAAAAAGCGTCCAAATCCGCTCGGCCGAAGCGGCAATCTTGGTGGCCTGTTCGTTCACGACCATGGACTTCCTCCCATGCCGCAGTTTGGGCCGCGCGGCTTCCGGCGAGCCAGAGGGTCATCGAGGGGGAGCGGCACGGCGGCTCGGCGCCAGCAGGGGCCCCATCAGCGATTGCAGCACGTCACCGAGAAGCACGACTCCCCATCCATGACCGTTCATCTCCCCACTTACCCATACCACTCTCCTGGGTGAAGCGGATGCTGGGGTCGCCGGCGAAGGGAGGCCACCCGGCGATACCGTCCCGAGGAACTCGCGGGCTCCACCCTGTACGCCAGCACCGTGCCGTGCGCCATGTGCACGGGCGCCATCTTCTGGGGCGGCGTGCGGAGGGTTGCCTTCGCGCTCTTCTCCGGCTTGGGAGTTCCCAGGGGAGCAGAGACTCGTGGGGCCTGCTAATCGAGGAAGCGTCGCTCCCAGCGACGCATGGCTTCGGGAGGGAAGTCGAGTCCGGAGTTGCTCTCCTCATGGTAGAGCCAGGGCTCCAGGACGCGCGCCAGCTCCCGGTAGGCGGGAAGCGTATGGCCCTGTTCGGTGTCTCCCGCTTCTGGGCAAGGGGCGAGAGTGACGACGACGCGCTCCCCTTCCATCTGCTGGACGGTGGTGCCAGGTGAGGACAGGCGCGAGCGCAGGCCGGCCGTGCCGCCCAATTCGCCGAGCAGGGGCTGGCCCAAGAAGGTGAGCCAGGAGGGTCCGCGCACCCGCGTGCCAAGATGCCACGACAGCCAGCTCGGATGGGGGATGTCCAGGCCCGGGTAGCGGAAGCAGCGCTCTCGGATTTCCCGCAGGACGCCGATCACGTCCGTCTCACCGTTGAAGGAGAGACCCGCCTGTCCGAAGTAGAAGGGCAGGGGGGCGGCCAACTCCAGTGCCAGCTCATGCACCCGGTCCGGGCCGTGCTCCTCCAGGTACTCGGCGGGAAGCCAGAAGCTTACCGCGCATGAAGCGTCCGGCTCGTCCTCCAGGGATGGGTCGCCCAACGGTTTGCCGGAGTAGTCGAAGCAGTACCGCTGCTCACCGGGGGCTGCATCGAGCAGCCGGATGAGGGGCCATTGCTCCTCGAGCAGTTCACGCTGGATGCGCTTCCACCCGGTGTCATCGAGCTCTTGTGCACTCCCCTCCTCATCCACGTACCAGCCGAGTGCCCCCGGGCCTATCGCGTGCACGTAGGCATCCAAGGAGTGGAGGACCCCTCGTGCTATCTCCTGATGGGGGCGGCGGATGTAGAAACAGAGGTTCAGGCCCTCACGAAGCAAGACGTGTCCGTTCGGTGCGGAGATACGATTTTGCCAGCGGCTCGCATGAGGCCCTTGGGTATATCGACACACCCGCGCGTCCGAACTGCCCCTTATCGCGAAGCAATGGACACAACCCCATCGAAAGGGACGGCACGCAGTGCCCTGAAGACACCGTTGTTGGAGTATGGCGCGAACGGAGGTCCTGGCTGATGACAAGAACGGTGATGAAGCGAACCCTCGTGCTGTGCGCGTTGGAAGCAATCGCGTTGTCCGGCTGTAGCCGCCAGGGTGGAGAGGTCTTGCAACTCCTCCCATCGCCGAATGGGGCCTACCGGGCCGTCGCGCTGGTGTGCCCCAAGGGCGCGAACGAGCGATCCACCGTGCTCAAGGTGGTCCGCGCAGGTGAACCGACGACCTGCGAGGCCCCGTCCCTACAGGAAGAGACGCTGACCTCCAGCGACCCACCGCGCATGGCCTGGATGTCGAACTCCCTGCTGGTCATCGATTCGCGGGGAGCGCCTACGGACAGGATCCTGCTGGGCGAAGTGTCGTTCGCGTTCGCACCATGGCAGGTCTCGGCCCCGTCGCTCGATTTGTCGAACATCGCGGGAGACCCCTCGGCCCGCCCCACCGCCGACGCGGGAGAGCAACCCTCCAAAGTTCCTCCCGTCGAGTCGGTCTGCCGCTTCCCGGGCCTGACCTTGCCCTCCGACTTCTCCGTACTGGCCGGCGGCGCCTACGCAGGCAAGGAGAGCTCGGTGCATATCGACCAGAGTGGGAACACCGCCACGACCATGACGGTGCTCGTCGACAACCCCCAGAAGCCCGTGGTGCTGATGCTCGGTGCCTACGAGCCCACCATCTGGACGATCAAACGCGCAGCGGGCACGACGCTCCTCGCCGTGCTGGCCAGCGGTTACCATCGGCAGGTCGTCACGGGACTGGATGCCACCACGCCGGTCGCAATCCATACGTACGACAACAAGAGCCCGTGCGGTTTCTTCTACGTGGACAAGCGCAACCTCGAGAAGCTCAACCCCATGGCCCAGCGGTTCTTCGGGCGCGATGTCGACAAGGTCTACCCGGCATACAACGGTGTGCTCACCCTGAGCGAATCTCCAGCTCCGCTCTCCCCGTGGGTGGGCCGGGGAAACGCACCGGTGGAGTCGTACATCGAAAAGACGGTGCCGCCCTCACCCGAGGAAGAGCTCGACGAGGCCCTGCGTAAGGGCCAGCTCCGGCGCGCGACCCTCGGTGACAAGAAGCAGTGGGAAGCGGAAATGGCGCGCGTGGCGCCCAGCCGCGGGTTGTCACCCACCGAGGTCCAGATGCGGTCCCTCCGCGCGAATTCGTCGGGCACCTTGGACAGGGCCTACGTCGTGCTGAAACCCATGACGTTCCCGTCACGACTCTACGGCTCGCGTTCGGTGGTGTTCTTCATTCCGAAAGGCGTGGAACGTCCGCGTGGCAATCCCGGCCATTCCTCCGTCTATGATTTCAACGACATGACTTGCACCGGCGTGGGGTGCATGTAGCCGTTGCGCCATAGCGGATTTTCCATGCAGGCGCCACGAGGAAGGCGTCTCCCTCTCTTTGTTGGGCGAGCGGCTACCGGACCTGTTACTGCTCTGGGCCAGACACGGAGAGCAGACATGGCTAGAGGCGCCTTCTTCAATGTTCCACTCCACGGGCACGTCAATGCCACGCTGCCCGTGGTGCGGGAGCTCGTCGACCGAGGGGAAGACATCACGTACTACCTCACCGACGCGTTCCGGCCCCAGGTCGAGCGGGCAGGTGCGCGGTTCCATCGCTACGAGAGCACGTTGGAGAGGGAGATAGGTTTTCTCCCAGCCCGGATGCCTGGGGAGAGCCGCCATGTGCTCTCCCAGCTGTTGGAGGCCGTGCGCGCGGAGCGCCCCGACTACCTGGTCTATGATCCCATGTGCCTGTGGGCGCGGATGATCGGGCAACTCCTGCGAATCCCCGCCATCACGTTTCGGCCCACCATGGCCATCAATCCCCAGGCAGGCCCGTTCGCGGCGTTCCTCAAGAGCAGGGTGTCCGCGTTTCCAGGAGTGTTCGAGCAGGCGGCCAAGGAGTTGGGGGAGCTGACTCGGGAATACGGCCTGCCTCCGACCGACCTCATGGGCATGCTCGGTCAGGTGGAGCCGCTGAACCTGGTCTGCGTGCCGCGCTCGTTCCAGCCGGGAGGCGACACGTTCGATGAGAGCTTCGTCTTCGTGGGCCCCTCCATCCGGCCGCGCGGGGACGCCGGTGACTTCCCCTTCGCGCATCTCGCGGAAGGCCCGACGCTCTACATCTCGCTGGGGACGATCTTCAACAACTGGCCGGAGTTCTACCGGATGTGCTTCACGGCCTTCGGTGGGACGCGTTGGCGCGTGGTGCTCGCCACGGGGCACGCGGTGAACCCGGCGGAGCTGGGGCCCATCCCCGACAACTTCCTGGTACGCCCCTCCGTGCCACAGTTGGAGGTCCTGGAGCGCACGGACGTCTTCCTCACCCACGGTGGTGCGAACAGCCTGATGGAGGCGCTCTCCTACGGCGTGCCGGTGGTCGTGATTCCGCAGATGGCGGAGCAACCCCTGAACGCGCATCGGGTCGTCGAGCTGGGGCTGGGGCTCGCGCTGGACAAGGACACCGTGACCGTGGAGCAACTCCAGCAGGCGGTGGCCCGGGTCTCGAGCGAGCCGGAGTTCCGGACGAAGGTGCGGGCCATGCAGCAGGATGTTCGCGGCTCGGGGGGCTACCACCGTGCCGCCGAGGCCATCCTCGAGTTCCGAGCCCGCCAGGGTTGAACTCCGGGCGGGGGCGCAACGGGGGCGTTGCGCTCCGTGCCCTCAGTCTGGCTTCAGGATGATCTTTCCGTGCGCTCGGCCCGAGGCCTGATGGCGAAGCGCGAGCTCCAGCTCCGCGAGCGAGTGTTTCCGGTCCACGAGGACCTGGAGCGAGCCAGCGTCGCAGAGTCCGGAGATCAGGCCGAGGCGCGTGGCATCGGTCTTGTGGCTCATGCGGGAGGCCGACACCGCGTGCGCCTTCGCCAGAGCCTCATCCGGCGGTGAGGTGATGCTGACGAGAACGCCGCCCGCGCGGAGGACCGGGAAGGAGCGCTGCTGCGTCTCCCCGCCGACCGTGTCGAGCACGACGTCGATGCCGGACAGCTTCGTGGAGAAGTCCTCCGTCCGGTAGTCGAGCACCTCGTCCGCGCCGAGCCGCCGCACGAGCTCCACATTTGAGCCCGAGGCCGTGGCGATAGTCCGGGCGCCCGCGAGCCTCGCGAGCTGCACCGCGAAGCTGCCAACGCCGCCCGCGCCCGCGTGGATCAGCACGGTCTGACCGCGTGTCAGGTGGGCTGTCTCGAACAGGGCCTGCCAGGCGGTACCGGCCGCGGTGGGCAGCCCGGCCGCTTCATCCAACGACAGGTGGGCCGGAGCGGCGGCCACATGCGTCGCGGGAACGACGGCGTATCGGGCGAAGGCGCCCCCGCGCATGGGATCCGGACGCGCGATGACCCGGTCTCCCTTGCGCCAGCGCGCCGCGAGCGGGCCAGCGCCCTCGACGGTACCGGCCAGATCGATGCCGAGCGTGTAGGGGAAGGACAGCGGAAAGACCTCGCGCCGCTTGCCCCCCAGGAGCAGGAGATCGAGCGGGTTGAGGCTGGCCGCCTCGACGCGGATCAGCACCTCGTCGGGTCCGGGCTGCGGCGTGGGGATGTCCTCGATGACCACGTTCCCGAGGTCGCCATAGCCCTGAATACGAGCGGCCTTCATGACACGGCCTCCGAGGGGATGGTGGAGTGGGCGGGCCAGGCTCCGACCTGGTGGAGCATCCCGAACCAGTCCTCGAGGTGCCAGGTGTGGGTGATCCGGCCGTTCTCGAGGTGGTGGAACTCGTGGATGGGGACGTGGATGGCCTTCCCGGTGGGAGCGATGCCGAACCATTCCCCCTGGTGCGTGCCGGTGATGAGGGCGCGCACGCCGGCCCGGCCGGGCGCTCCAATGATTTCCTGGATGGAGATCCGGACGTCGGGAAACGCCGCGATGAAGCCCTTGATGACGGGTTTGAGCCCCTCGGGCCCCGGGCCCTGAGCGGGTGCCAGCGGAATGTCCTTCCAATCCGTGGACAGCGCTTCATCGAGAAGATTGGGATTCTGCTCGTTGAACGCGCGGTAGAATGTCTCGATGGAGCGCTGCTCGGTGGCTGTCAGCCCTGTCACCTGGGATGGCGCCGTGTCTTTCTCTTTCATGCGTGTCTTCGCCTCGTGGTTGGGTTTGGGACGTGCCCGACGAGGACAAGATAGGTGGGCTGGGACCATTATTGAAATCGATTGATGGTATGTGTGATCATCCACGGCATGGATTTGCACGGCATCGATCTCAATCTGCTCGTCGCCTTCGACGCGCTCATGGCGGAGCGCAGCGTCACTCGGGCCGGGACGCGGATCGGAAGGACGCAGCCGGCGATGAGCGCCGCCCTGGCACGGCTGCGCGCGCTCCTGCGCGACGAACTCTTCGTGCGGGGTCCGAGTGGGCTCCAGCCGACGCCCCGGGCGCTCGAGTTGGCAGAGCCGCTCTCGCGCGCGCTGGCGCAAATCCAGCGCACGCTGGAGTTCACGCAGGTGTTCGAGCCAGCCTCCTCGACGGGGACGTTCACGATTGCCTTGCAGGAGCATCCTGCCTTCGTCCTGCTCCCGCGCCTGGTCCTGGCCCTGCGCACCGTGGCGCCCCACATCACGTTGCACGTGCGCGGCTTCACGGCACGGGACGAAGCGATCGGCATGTTGGATGCGGGTGAGGCGGACGTGGCTGTCGGGGTGCCTCCGGCATCGACCGATCGGATCCTCACGCGCCCCTTGTTCGAGGAGCGCTTCGTCTGCGTGCTGCGTAAGGAGCATCCGGCGGTCCGCGAACCGCTCGACCTCGACGGCTTCCTCGCGCTGTCACACCTGCTGGTGTCACCCGAGAATGATCGCTTCGGTCACGTGGACGCGGAGCTCGCGAAGCGTGGCCTGAAGCGCCGGCTCGGGCTGACGCTCCCTCAGATGTACGCGGCGCCGAAGCTGGTGGCCTCTTCGGACATGATCGCGACCCTGATGGAGGGGGTGATCGAGGCCTCGGGGATGGCGCACGCGCTTCGCGTCCTGCCGCCGCCGGTGGAGTTGGCGCCCGCGGTCTTCGTCCTGTCCTGGCACCGGCGCAACGATGCGCATCCTGCGCAGCGCTGGTTCCGCGACTGCATCGCGGCCCAGGTCCCGGAGAGGGAGTCGAAGAACTCGAGCGACGTGACCCGGCACAACACGCAGCGGGAAGGAGAGAAGCGGAAGAGGCGTTGAGACGTCCCCACGCCCGGGCCTAAGTATTGTGGCTAGGGAGCAAACTGCGTCGGTGAGCAAATCCTCCCGGAAACTCCAAAGCCATTTACAGCCCATCTTCGGAAGGTTTGGATACCCTCGCCCCATAGGTCCAGAGGTACCGCCCAGCATGAGGAGCCCGAGGTCAATTTATGGGGAGGCCACCCTGTTCTGGGTTCGTCCGGCCCACTCGGCGGATCTCGTTTAGAAACCGGTCCCGCTCGTTCGGTGTTTCGACATTGATCACCTCGGCCTGCGCCATGGTGAGAAGCTCATGCGCCTCACTTACGGTAGAGGGGGAACCGGATATGATGTAGGCACAGAATCGCGGGGTCCGCTTGAGAGTACTGCGGTCGAAAATCTTGCTCCAAGCGAGGAACGTTTGGCTGATCTCGCGCAGATCCTTCCTCACATCTACGCGGGTACCAACAACAGGCTCCATCAGGAGCAGTTCTCGGCTACCAGGAACAAAGTGGGTTATTTGTCCTGCGTAGTCAGCGGAAAGACTTAGGGTTTCACCCCTAAAATGCCTGCGAACATAGTGAGCGACCTTCCACGTCTGGAAGAAACGGTTACCTACGGCCTCTCGCCGAGGTGCATAGGGTGCTCCCTCGCGCTGATCATCTGGGCCGATGGGCCGGTGCGGCAAGACAACTTGCTCCACCCACGCAACAGGATCCACCACCCCAACAGGGATCTCTTTCTGTGATGCGAGTTCCACATGGGGGCCTATGCTGGCCGGGAGTGCATCGAAGCGGGTTGTTGCACCAAGATCTTCTAGCACCATCTGCATGGTGCTCCATGCAGCCATGCCCCCAACGCAGTTTACTCCTGGTACAAATGGCGCGCGCACGACATGCACCCGACGCCTCTCATCTGCAACAAGAGCAGCGAGTGGCACGCGCATGCCAGAGAAGGGGTCAGGCACAAAATGTACGATGCGAAAGTGCGCGCTCATAACGAGGTAGTCCTGATTTTATCAAGATACTCTTCTACAATCGACGATGCACGTTGAAGGCGCATCCACAATGCTCCCGCTAGCAGGGCCTCCTCAGGCTCAAGAGCTAGGCGGCATGCCTCCTGCACGATCATATGAGCGAATGTGCTCGATAAGTTACGCGCAGCCTCAGCCGCCAAGAGGGCTCCTTCTTGGAGGAGGTCAACAGGAAGCCCCCGCGCGAGGTTCCGCACATCAGGAGTCGAGAGCGCCGCTTGCGCGAAGTCCTTCGGATGACCCACCAGCGCATTGCCCATATCGATTCCCCAAGCCCTGAGTTCCAGGTGGGTAGGGTCGGGCTGCAGGAGGATGTTGCCTGCGTGCCTGTCCCCATTGTGCAGAATCGCGTCGAGGGTCATCAGGCGCCCGAGGGCGTCCATGTTCACAATAAAATGAACGCGACTCGAGTTCCAGTGCGTAACCGGCTGGACGACGCGGCTCAGCCACGAAGCGTCATTGCCTTCACCTGAGATCGCGCCTTCCGGCACAGGCGCCTTCAACTCTCGCCCTAGGAGCAATCCCAAAGCTTCTGCCAGGAGGGGTTGGCAGCCAGTATTCATCACCGACTTACGCACCCACCTGCGTCCGTCACTGCTGAGTGCGTAAGACGCATCACTCGAATTATCAATGGGCACGGTGTGGTCATCCACAACGGATGCCACGCGCTCAATACGGTCACCAAAGAGCGTAGGGAGCACCACGCTCTCATGTACCTTGGCCATGCCCTCTCCTCAAGACCCGCAGCATTGACCTGATCTCCGGGTCGACGCAACTGTCGGCCCACCCTGGGAAGGTGTCAGATACTTCGTACGCTCACGCAACTCCCTCATCGCCTGGCTCGTGGATTCATGCCCCAACCGCCGCGGGCTGCTCGAGAGCGCCCGCTCCGGGTCTCGCGGAGACGATGCTAGGCTCAGCCTCCTCGCCCCGGTCCCCACGCACACGGGACTCCCTGTTTCGGGGCCTGGAGCCGCCCCACCATGACCACCTTCCTGGAGTCGGACGAAGAGCTTGTCCTGCTGACGAGCTGTGCCGACACGGCCGAGGCCTCGCTGGTGCGCAGCCTGCTGGAGGCGCACGGCCTCACCGCGCTCGTCCAGGGCGAGCACCACCACGCCATGCAGGGAATGATGAGCGAGCTGCAGGAGGTGCGGATCCTCGTCAAGAGGAAGCACCTCGCCGAGGCCCAGGCGGTGCTCGATGCCTCCTCCGTACCGGACGAGGAGCCGGCCTCCCCTCCTCCGAGTGCCGGGTCCACCATTGCTCCGGCGCCCGGCCCGGCGAAGCTGGAGGCGCCGGATACCCGGCGTGCTCGCCGGCGCAAGCGGCTGGCCTGGGCGGTGCTCATCTTCCCGTTCGTGCCATTCCTGATCCGGTTGTTCGAGCAGGACGCCTCCAGCCGGCGCACCGAGGTCCCCTCGTTCGCCGATGACCATCTGTTCCTAGGTGAGGTCCTCCGCCATCTGCGGCGGTACGGCGAGGCGGAGCTCCACCTTCGAAAGGCCATCGCCCTCTATCGGCAGCGGTTCGCCGCCTCCGAACGGCAGGCGGCTTCCCTCCAACTGGCGGCCGTGCTCCTGGAGTGGGAGCGGCCCGTGCTCGCGGTCTCGGCCCTGGAGGAAGAGCTCCGCGCCATCCCCGGGTCGGCGGAGGAGAGTCCTGAGCGCTACCTCCGCCTGGAGGCGCTGGCCCTCGCGCATCGGTTCGCGAACCAGCATGAGGAGGCGGTGAAGGTCGCCAGGCGTGCGCTCGCGCTGGGGGAGCGGCTCCACGGAGAAGCACACCCGGAGTTGCTCGACCTGCTCGAGACGTACGCCGGAGCCCTGCGCGCGCTCGGCCGCGGCGAGGAGGCGCTCGTGCTGGAGGCCAGGCAGCAGCGGAGCTCCGCGCAGCAGGTGCCGTAAGGCCGCATTGGCACCTCGGGAGCCGGAGTCTTGACGGTGAGTGGGTCGCTTCTACGATCGCTCGATGGAATCCGAACTGAGGAGCGTCCTTTCAACACCAGGCGCCTTGTGGGCCTTCGTCACGCACACCGAGAGGGTTTCTGTCTCGGGGTTCGATGAAGTCGTGAAGTCGTTGGAGGCTCGGGTGGAGCGCGCCACCTGCCTCTACCATGCGATAACGGCGGGTCCCGGGTCTGGAATGGTCTTTCTGGTGGACGTGGATGTCCTTCAGGTGCGCGGGAAGGAGGTGTCGCGCACAATCTATACCTTCCAGGACAACGGGCTTTTCCCCACGACCATGGACTCCGTCCTCGGCGAGCTCGGAAGCACGAGTGTCCGGCGTAGCTACAACACCGTCATGGAGTGTCAGTTGTTGACGGAGTTGCGCGCTCTGAACGCCGGCGAGCCGGGTGCCATCCGGCGGGTCCTGTGTGTGAAGGATGAGGCCCTCGCTGATTTCCTCTATGTGGACAACCGGGAGAAGGTCCTGGAGTGGCTCGATGGCCGTAAGCCCATGACTACCGAGCCCGGCACGCAGCTCAGCGTTTTCTGCGAGGCCCCAAGCTATTACAAATCCCTGTTCGTCGGTTTCTACTCCCCGAGCTCCGAGCTGGCCCCCTTCATCGAAGCCGAGCTCGCGAAACAGGGAGTCGTTTTCAAGAAGTAGCGGGACTCGGGTCCACGGGCGATGTCTATACAAAGCCGGCTGACTTCACGACGAGCAGCGTGTTGCTTTGGTTCAACATTCACGTTTCACCCATGGGCCAGGGTGTCACGCAGCCGGCCCATGGTTTCAGTCGTTCTCTCGCCGCTCCAGCTCAACAGCGCAACGCCTGCAAGGTGCACTTCAAAATTCAATGAAGGCATCCCTTTTGAAATAGAACTCAAGAGCACGCACCAGATCCGCCGCCTGAAGGTCGGGTCTTTGTAGCATCGCATTCCTCACGACCGACTGTACAACCTGGATATCAAGTACAGGGACGAGGGAGAGCCTCTTCGCTTCGTCAGGAAGCTCATCTGAGTAGGGATCGCGCTCCAAGACCGCACACCGCGTTTCAGCCGTCCACGGTGGTCTTGTCTCCGCGAAGAGGAAGTCCTGCCAGTGGAACTCCTCGATGCGCTGCAGCACGTCACCGAGAAGCGCGAGCTGACTGTCCATGATCGTTCACCTCTCCCCTCTCCCATACCTCCCTCATGGGTGAAGCGGGTGCAGGGGCTCCCTCGACTCAAGGGGTGCGCTACCCTGCGCATGCATCCAGACGACTACGAGGGACACATGAGACCGGAGGACACGCAGCACCTGATGCATGCCATCGACCTGGCACGACAGGCCCGAGCTCGGGGGGACAACCCCTTCGGCTCGGTGCTGGTGGACGCGAAGGGGCGCGTCCTGCTTGAGGGAAAGAACAGCCAGGGGACGACGGGGGACTGTACCGGCCACGCGGAGTCCAACCTCATGAGCGAGGCCACCCAGCGATACCGTCCCGAGGAGCTCGTGGGCTCCACCCTCTACGCCAGCACCGAGCCGTGCGCCATGTGCGCGGGTGCCATCTTCTGGGGCGGCGTGCGGAGGGTCGTCTTCGCGCTCTCCTCCGAGCAACTGAGCCACTTCGTCAACCCCTCCGCGCCCACCCTGCGCATGTCCTGCCGCGACGTCTTCGCCCGCGGCTCCGAGCCCACCGAAGTGGTGGGGCCGGTGGCGCTGCCGGAGGCCCGTGAGGTGCACGAGGGCTTCTGGAAGTAAGCGAACTGTGCGGGGCTCGGTGAATGGAGCCTCCTCGGGTTATGAGTGTGCGCAACCATGTCCACACCCATGCCGTCCGTCCTGACCGAGGTCTCCATCCAAGCCGCATGGCAACAACTCTCGGTGCTCGGCCCGTCCTGGTCGAGCCTGACCGCGACGCCCCTCACCGCGGCGGTCGCCCTGCTTGGGGCGGTGACGCTGCTGAGCTGGGTGTTGCAGGTCGTCACTGGCAACTACTCCTGGGTCGACCGGCTCTGGTCCGTGATGCCGCCCGTGTATGCTTGGGTCTTCGCCCTGTGGGGTGGTAGCCCCAACCCCCGGCTCGTGCTGATGGCCGTGCTCGCGACCGCCTGGGGCGCGCGGCTCACGTTCAACTTCGCGCGCAAGGGCGGCTACATCCCGACCGAGGAGGACTACCGCTGGGCCTTCGTGCGTGACTGGCTGGCGAAGCACGATCCGCTGCATCCGCTCGGACGCGAGCTCTTCAGCCTGCTCTTCATCGCGGTCTATCAGCACGTCCTCATCGGCCTGCTCATCATCCCCGCAGCGTTCGTCGTGCACGGGCTGGGGAGTGGCGTCGCGCCTGGCGCCGGAGACATCCTCGCCGCCATCGCCTTCCTCGCGTTCCTCGTGGGTGAGACCGTGGCCGATGAGCAGCAGTGGCGCTTCCAGCAACGCAAGGCGCGTCTGTCTCCCGAGGAGCGCGCACGGGCCGGTGGTGACTTCGCGCGCGGCTTTCTCACGACGGGGGTGTTTCGCTACTCGCGCCACCTGAACTTCTTCTGTGAGATCAGCCTCTGGTGGGTCATTGGCTGCTTCACGTTGCTGGCGGGAGCGGAGGTGCTCAACTGGACCTGGGTGGGGCCGGTCCTGTTGACGCTGCTCTTCCAGGGCTCGACAGCGCTGACGGAGGCACTCTCCGTCCGCAAGTACCCGGCCTACCGCGAGTACCAGCGGACGACGTCGCGTCTGCTCCCGCTGTGGCCGCGCGGCTCTTTCGACTCGCAGTCCTCGCGGGACTCGTCGCGGACGGAGCAGCCGGGTTGACTTGGTTCTCGAATCGACTCCAGAGGATGCCATCCATGAACAAGAAGCTCATTTCCGGCCTGTCTTCCCTCCTTCTGCTCGGAACCTCCACTCCCTCATTTGGAGAAGAGTGGACCGGTGATGGGCAGCCCTTCAAGTACATCTCGAGCTGCGAGCTCGATCTCGACAAGAATGGCCTGCCCGATATGGTCATCCTGGCCGAAACGATCCAGGGCCGTGAGCTCATCGCCATTCTCAAGGAGAAGAAAGGGCTCAAGGCCTTCTCGATCTGGACGGGACCGGCTTCCAATGGAATGCACCTGAGGTGTGAGTTCGCCCAGTTCAAAATCAAGGAGGCTCCCACGGCCTCGGCGGATGAACCTGGGAAGGTCCACAAGACCAACGGGGCGGTGATTCATCTCTTCAAGCCGGAGTCCTCTCAACGCAGCTTCTACTGGGACAAATCCCAGTTCAAGGAGGTCAGCACGGGTGATTGAGCAACCCGGGCGGCAAGGCGCTGGGCGGAACACGACGCTCCACTCCCTTGTCGTCTAGAGCGCGGGCGCTGGTGACAGCGGAGGCGGGTTCATCACGGCCTGCTGCATCATGGCTGCTCGCGCGATGTCCTCGCCGTGACGCATGCGCAGGCGGATGGTGGCGGGCGTGAAGTCGAGGACGTCCCCCAGCGGCCTCTGGGGATTGAGCACGGTGATGGGGCAGTAGCGGTAGGCGCTGCCATCCTCCCTCTTCAGCTCCAGCCCCATCTCGTGGGCCTGCCGCACCAGGTCGTTGATGCGGATGAACTCCTGCACGTCGTTGAGCAGGATTTCATTGATGGTGATGTCCGTGAGGCTGCGCTTGGCGACGTCGATGATGTTGGCGGGGCGGACCACCTGCTCCGACGCTCCCGAGCTGCACGGGATGACCACGATCTCGGTCGGGTGGAAGGCCAGTGCATCCCCGAGCGGGGTGACGTTGCGCAGGCCTCCGTCCACGAACGCCTGCTCGCCGATCGCCTCCCAGATGACGGGCATCGTCGCGCTGTGCCACACCGCGTCCAGGAAGTCGGGGGCATCGCTGTCGACCTGCTCGTACTCTCCCGACACGAGCGAGACCCGGCCCACGTGGGCGGGGATGCGGAAGGGCCTCCCCGAGGCGTGCTTCTGGATGAGGGCTCGCAACGGTGAATCATCGTAGAACCCGAGCTTGCGCTGGACGGCGAGCCGGTAGGCCACGACGGGCCAGGAGAACTTCCGGTAGATGTCTTCCTCGCGGATGTTCAGCCAGAGGTTCATCAACCTCGCGTACTCCTGCTGGGCGAGGAGTGTGGCGTTGAGGGCCCCCACGGACACTCCGAGGATGCGCTCCCAGCGGAATCCGAACTCCTCGCGAAGGACGCGCTCGGCGCCGATCTGGAATGCTCCCTTGGCCCCACCTCCGGACAGTACGAGCGTGGCAACACGTTCCGACATGGCAATCGCCCCCGTGGATACGGTTCCATAGCGGTGCCGCTCAGGGGCTGGAATCACCCCGAAGCAGGAGGGAAGGGTCTCGGGCGAGACGCCGGAAGCCTCCGAATTGAATGGGCAAGCTGGAGTCTCGTGTTAGATTCCCTACTCTTCCTGACGGATAGGAAGCGAAAGGGTCATCGCAATGTCTATGAAGACGGGTTCGCGGTTCGTGATGTCCACCCTCGCCGTGGCGGCACTGTGGGCCGCGCCGGCCGTGGCGGCCGAGACGGGTGATTTTAGTGCCTGCTACGAGGAGTACAATTACTGCGTCGAGCGGGCAAACCAGGAGCCGGAGGACTGGATTCGGGACTACAGCCTTCAGCAGTGCTACTCCTTTCTCAACCTCTGCTTTGCAACGCTCTACTGTGGCGATGGCTACTGTGACCAGAGTGTTGAGACCAGTTATTTCTGCCCGGCGGACTGTCATTAGTCCCGTGTAGCGGGTTGCTCCACAGCGCCCGGGGTCTTCACTGTCAGGCCCCGGGCTGCTGGCTACTCGATGACGATGGGCACTTCGATCCACTCATAGAACTCGGCGAGGCAGGAGCTGAAGCCTTCGCACGCCTCCACGCCGGCGCCCCCCTTGCCATACACCCTCAGGACATAGCTGCCGGCCTTCAGCGCGGGCAGGGTGATGCGGACGTGGTTGCCATCCATCAGGAAGGCCTCCACCTGCTGCGAGTCCGTTCCGCCCTTCACATCCACGTCCACCTGCGAGAGCCGGTCGGTCGCCGGCAGCCACTCGATGTCGAACATGGCCCCACTGCGAAGGGTCGCCTGCTCCTGGCCATTCACACGGATGCGCCGGGGCGCGCGGAGCGCCTGGAAGACAGCGCGCATCTTCGTGCGGCCCTCCGTGAGGAGAAACTCGGTGCGCGGCTCGTCGACCGGGCGCAGCGTGCCATCGAAGCTGGGGTACTCGCAGCTGAAGGCGCCATCGAAGCTCAGGTGTGTATCTCCCCGGCTCCACACCTCGGTGGCCTCCCCGTTGATGGTGAGGCGGGTGTCAGCGGGGACTCGGTAGCAGTCTCCGCCCATGCTCCAGTCGAAATGGAGCACGGCCGTCTCTTCTGTACTCGTCTGCGGGACGTAGAGCCTCAGGTTCGGAATGTCTCGCAGCTCCCGGTGGAGGGGCTCGCGTCCGCAAGCGGTGACAGCCAGGGCCAGCAACGGCATGAGCTTTTTCATGGGCGCGCCGCCTTGCAGGGTCCACGCCAGCACTTGGATACAGGGAGTTGCACCGCGTGGTGTGCAGCCGGTTGTACGGCGGGTGCACACGGGGGACACGCGTTGCACGGATGCGAAGCACCACCTGAAGTCCTGGCGGCCGAGCACGGAACGTAACGTCGCCCATCAGCCAGGCGAGCGAGGCCCCCAGCGTGTCTGGAATTTCGGTGCGTCCAGGAGGGCCACCCAGGAGGGGAGCGCTGAATAACCGGGGCGAGCACTTTGTTCGCGCCCGAACGCCTATGATCCAGCGTGCGGGCGCGACAACGTCACGGGGACGGGTTCTCGCCTGCGGGTGTGCTCATCGATGCTCGATATTCCAGGGTACAGGGTTCTTGACCTCATTCGGGGCACGGGCTCGAACGCGCTCTTCCATGCAGTGCGTAAGGCCGACAGCCTGCCTGTCATCATCAAGACGCCCCTGGTGGCCTCTCCGGGCCGCGCGGAGAGCGAGCGGTACCGGCGCGAGTTTTCAATCCTGCAGCGGCTGCGGGACGTGCGGGGGGTGGCGAAGCCGTACTCCTGCGAGTGGATCGGCGAGCGGCCCTTGCTGTTGCTGGAGCGGGTGCAGGGCGAGCCCCTGTCCGAGTCCACGCCAGCGGGCCAGCCCCTGGAGCTGTCCCGGTTCCTGACTCTGGCCCTCTCGCTGGTGGCCACCCTGGGGGAGGTCCACTGTCGCAACGTCATCCACAAGGACATCAAACCCTCCAACATCATCCTGGAGCCCTCGGGAGACGCGCGGCTCATCGACTTCGGCGTGGCCACGCTGCAGACGGTGGAGTACCTGGACGCGGCTCCGATGCACCTGGTCGAAGGGACGCTGGCGTACATGTCGCCGGAGCAGACGGGACGGATGAACCGGGCGGTGGACTACCGCACGGACTTCTACTCGCTGGGCGTCATGTTCTACGAGTTGTTGACGGGACGGCGGCCCTTCCAGGGGAAGGACGCGCTCGAGTGGTTCCACGCCCATCTGGCGCGGACGCCCAGGCCTCCGCACGAGCTGAACCCGCAGGTACCCCCGGCCTTGTCCGCGGTCGTCCTCAAGCTGATGGCGAAGACGGCCGAGGAGCGCTACCAGAGCGCCGAGGGACTCCGGGCGGACCTGGAGCGGTGCCGCGAGGTAGTGGGCCAGGACGTGCGAGAGGTATTCGCGCTGGGCACACAGGACACGCCCATCCGGTTCCAATTGCCGCAACGGCTCTACGGGCGTGAGGCCCAGGTGTCCACCCTGCTGGAGGCCTTCGAGCGGGTGTCGCGAACGGGACGGCCGGAGCTGTTCCTTGTCAGCGGGTACCCGGGCATCGGCAAGTCCTCGGTGGTGAACGAGCTGCACAAGCCCGTGGTGGAGCGCCGTGGCTTCTTCCTGAGCGGCAAGTTCGACCAGTTCCAGCGGGACATCCCCTACGACATCCTGGAACAGACCGTCCGGGAGCTGGTGCAGCAGGCGCTCGCGAGGAGCGAGGAGGAGATAGCGAAGTGGCGCCAGCAGGTGAACCAGGCCTGGGAGGGCCAGGGCCAGCTGCTCGTGGACCTGGTGCCCCAGATGGAAGCGCTGGTGGGCCCACAGCCCGCGCTCCAGCCGGTGCCCCCGGGAGAGGAGGTCCGGCGCCGCTTCTATTGGGTGATCCGCCAGTTCTACTCGGTCTTCGCCACCCCGGAGCACCCCCTGGTGGTGTTCCTGGATGACCTGCAGTGGGCGGACCCCGCCAGCATCCAGATGCTCGCCCATCTGCTCTCCGAGAAGGACATCCCACCGATGTTGTGGCTGGGCGCCTACCGGGACAACGAGGTGAGCGCCTCGCACCCGCTCATGCGGATGTTGGAGGGGGTGCGCAAGGAGGGTGGGAATCTGAGGGAGCTCCGCCTGGAGCCGCTGAGCGTGGCGCAGGTGGAGCAACTGGTGGCCGACACGCTGCCGGGCTCGACGCGGGAGGTGGTCGCTCCCCTCTCGGCGCTGGTGCATGGGAAGACGGGTGGCAACCCCTTCTTCCTGCTGCAATTGCTGGTGGCGCTCCACCAGGATGGCCTGCTGGTGCGGGTGCCCGGAGGCGGCTGGCAGTGGGATGCCGAGGCGGTGCGGACGCGCGACTACTCGGAGAACATCGTCGACTTCATGGTGGGCAAGCTGCGCCAGTTCCCCGCTGGCACGCAGCACCTGCTGCGCCTGGCGGCGTGCGTGGGCAAGGTCTTCTCACTCCAGATGCTGGGCATCCTCGCCGACCTCGAAGAGGAGGGAGACGTGGAACAGGGGCTCGAGCCCGCGCTCCTGGAAGGCATGTTGGTGCGCTCCGGCCCGGCGCACTACCGGTTCCTGCACGACCGCATCCAACAGGCGGCCCATAGCCTCTGCTCCGAGTCGGAGCTCCAGGCCGTCCACCTGCGCATCGGCCGGCTGCTGCTCGGGAGCTTGTCCCAGGAGCAGCTGCGCGAGTCTCTCTTCGACGTGGTGGGCCATCTCAACGCCGGGACCGGGCTCATGGAGGACGCCACCGAGCGGCATCACCTCGCGCGGCTGAACGCCGAGGCGGGTGACAAGGCCAGGGCCGCGGTCGCGCTCCGCCCCGCCAGCACCTACTTCTCGACGGCCTTCTCGCTCATTCCCGGAGACCCCTGGGAGACGGACCATGCGCTGGCCTTCCATCTGCGACTCGAACAGGCGCTCTGTGAGCTCAAGAGCGGCAACATCGCCGAGGCTCGCCGCCTGGCCGAGACACTCCTCCCCCGGGCACGCTCCCGTTCGGACATCGCGGCCGCCTACGGCCTGAAGCAGGACGTCCACTTCGCCGCGGGTGAGCGTCAGGAGGGCGTCTCCTGCATGTTGGAATGCCTGGCGTTGCTGGACAGTCCACTCTCGCAGCACCCCACCTGGGAGGAGGCGAGGGCCGCGCATGAGGAGGTCTGGGCCCTGCTGGGGGAGCGTCCCATCGAGAGCCTCATCGACCTGCCGCTCATGACCGATCCGGACATGAGGCTGCTCATCGGTGCCCTCTTCAAGCTCTTCAATTCCGCGTACTCCACCAACCCCCCCCTGCTCGTCATCCTCTTGAGCCGGGTGGTCTCCCTCTCCCTGCGCCACGGCTACATGGAGGCCGCGGTGCCCGGCTTCGGCTGGTTTGGCGTCATCACCGGCTCGGTCTTCAAGCGGTACCGGGAGGGCCTTGCCTTCGCGAGGCTTGCCCGCGAGCTCGTCGAGCGCAACGACCTGTCCTCCATCCGGGGCGAGGTCTACCTCAGCATGCAGTTCAGCAGCTATTGGAGCCAGCCGCTCGCCCAAGCGCATGAGTTCGTCGTCAGCGGCTTCCAACACGCGCTTCAAGTGGGGGTCACGGCGACCGCTGCCTACTGCGGCCTCGATATCGTCCTGAACCGCCTGGCCATGGGACACAACCTGGAGGATGTCCACCAGGAGTCGCTCGTCCGCGGCGAGTTCCTGCTCAAGTCGGGCTTCCTGGATCCCCAGGAGTCGCTCCTGGTGACGCAGCGCTATGTGCAGCAGCTGCGCGGATGCACCCTCTCGTTCGGCACGCTCGATGGGGACGGCTTCGATGAGCGGGCCTTCGAGGCCCGGCTGCCGCCAGTCGCCAGGAGGAGCACGCGCACCTTCTGGGTCACCCGGCTCCAGTCGCGATTCATGTGCGGCGACTACGCGGGAGCCCGCAGAGCAGCGGACAAGGCGGCCGAGCTCCTGAAGGTCAACAATGGCATCCTCTACTTCCGCGAATTCAACCTCTACCGCGCCCTGGCCCTGGCCGCGTGTTTCGAGAGCGTCTCCGCGGAGGAGCAGCGCCAGTTCCTCGAGGACATCCAGCGTCACCAGCAACAGCTCGCGGAGTGGGCGGAGAATTGCCCCGAGAACTTCCACGCGCTCGAGCGGATGGTGGCCGCGGAGCTGGCCCGCCTCCAGGGGCGGCTGGATGAGGCGATACGCGCCTACGAGGAAGCCATGCGCTCGGCTCGGGAGACGGGGGCCACCCAGTACGTGGCACTGGCCGCCGAGCTCGCGGCGAACTTCTGGCGCACGCGTCAGGCCCCCCTCGTCGCCCAGGGCTTCGCGCGCGAGGCCCGGGCGGCGTACCTGCGGTGGGGCGCCCTGGGCAAGGTCCATCAGTTGGAGTCCCAGTGGCTCCACCTCTCCTCCGAGGCCTCCACCCAGGACGAGCTGACCACCAGCAGTACGGTCTCGACCCGCCTCGACGCGCTCACGTTCGTCAAGGCCCAGCAGGCCGTCTCCAGCGAAATCGTTCTGGAGCGGCTGGTGACCACGTTGCTGCACGCGGCGATCGAGAACGCCGGAGCCCAGAGAGGCGCCCTGTTGCTCCCCGACGGGGACTCGCTGTCGGTGGCGGCCATCTCCGATGCCCCTTCGGAGGGGGTGAGCCCCGAGCTGCCCTGGTCGCTCCTCTCCTATGTGCGGCGCACGCGGGAGCATGTGCTCATCGGCGATGCCTCCAGGTTGCACCCCTTCTCCGATGCGTACCTGACACGCAGCGGAGCGCGGTCGGTGTTGTGCTTGCCCCTGGTGAGGCAGGATCGGTTCTCCGGAGTGCTGTACCTGGAGAGCAACCTGGCGGCCAATGCCTTCAGCCCGGCGCGACTGACGTTGCTGGAACACCTGGCCTCCCAAGCGGCCATCTCCATCGAGAACGCCCGGCTGTACGAGGACGTCCAACACGCCCGGTGGGAATTGCGCCAGGCGAATGAAGAGCTGGAGCAGCGGGTGGAGGAGCGCACGCGAGAGCTCAGGCAGGCTCAGGCCCGGCTGGTGGATACGGCGCGCGAGGTGGGCATGGCGGAGGTGGCCTCCAACGTGCTGCACAACGTGGGCAATGTGCTCACCAGCGCCGTCGTCAACCTCGAGGTGATGCGCAAGGCGGTGGGCTCACTGCGCGTGGGTCGCCTGAGGCAGGCGGCGGCGCTCCTCGCGGAGCAGCGGGAGAACCTGGCGGACTTCCTGACGACGAACCCCCGAGGCCGGCAGCTCCCGGACTACCTGACGGCGCTGGGGGAGGAGCTGATGGGCGACCAGATGCGCCTGATGGAGGACATGGAGGCGATGAACCGGCACATCGAGCACATCCGCGCCATCGTCCAGGTGCAACAGACGTATGCGAAGAGCTCGCTGATGACGGAGGAGTGCGAGCTGGCCCAGCTCATCGACGACGCGCTACGCGTCCAGATGGCGGCATTGCAGCGCAACGGTGTCACCGTGCACCTCGAGCTGGGGGCGGTGCCGCGGGTGAAGGTGGACAAGCACAAGGTGCTGCAGATCCTCATCAACCTCATCAGCAACGCCCGGCACGCGTTGGACCCGATGCCCGAGGGAAAGCGCAACCTGTGGGTGAAGCTGAGGGCGGAGGGGTCGGTGGCCCGCATCCAGGTGGTGGATGATGGCGTGGGAATCTCCCCCGAGGTGAAGGGGAGGCTGTTCTCCCACGGCTTCACCACGCGCAAGGACGGCCATGGCTTCGGACTGCACTCCAGCGCGTTGGCGGCACAACTCCTGAATGGCCGCCTTTGGATTGAGAGCGATGGACTCGGCCGGGGGGCCGTGAGCACGTTGGAACTTCCGCTCCACTAGGTTGCTGCACAGGGGCTCCAGAGGCCCAGGTCGCCTCTCGGGAGGCCTCAGGGCACCGAGGCGGCCGCGGTCTGCCCGAGCTTCCGCGCCTCGGCTTGCGCGGCGGTGTCCAGGTGGGCGAGGCCCTGCTCGAAGTCCTTGCCCACCATCGCGTCCATGTCCATGAAGGCCGAGAGCGCCTTGGCCATCACGCTGTTCTTCCCTTCCATGACCCAGCTCACGCGGGTCCCCGTTCCGGACGTCACGAGCGTGAAGGTCGTCATGTTCGTGGCCTCGAAGGGCTTGAAGAACTCGAGCTTGAGGGAGACGCGCTCGCCGGGCTTGCTCTCCACGATGGTCATGCGACCCGCTCCGCTCTTATCTCCGCTCCAGGCGTAGCTGGCACCCGGGCCGGAGACGGGACCCTCGAAGCTCTTCGTCATGTTCGGGTCGAGCTTTTCGTAGGGCGACCACTGACCCCACTGATGAAAGTCGTTGATCAACGCGAAGACGACCTCCGCGGGAGCGTTGATCTGCGCGCTCCGCTCGACACGGAAGTTCTCCGGACGCGTGCTGATGAAGGCGAACACTCCGACGATGAGGACGAGGACGACGACGATTCCAATCTTGATGGCCATGTGAACAACACCTCTTTCAGAAAATCCGAACGAACTTCTCGGGCTCTGCAGACACGTCGAACGGGCACCCGCGAGATCGACACGCCCGGTGCTTTTTTCTCAGCGCGGCCAAGTACTCGGAATGACGGGTCTTTTACCTGTTCGCGGGGCGCGGGGCTCGAGCGGGCGCGCCTGCCTGTGAGGACAGTGGGCGAGCCTCGGGGTGGCGGCTCCCTTCCATCCCGGGCCATGCACAGCGTGAACTCATGCTCGGCAACCGTACGTGGGATGACTGGATTTCAGAGTACTCGAAGAGTCACACCCACTCTGTCAACCGCTTCTGCCACACCCTGGGCATCCCGATGATCGCGGCGTCGGTGCCGCTCGCGCTCGCCTCGCCTTTCGTCCCGGGGCTGTGGAAGCTCCCCGTGAGCCTCTTCACGGTGGGCTGGGGCTTTCAATTCGCGGGCCACGCCTTCGAGGGCAAGCCACCGGAGTTCCTCAAGGACTGGCGCTTCCTCTTCGTGGGCCTGCGCTGGTGGGCCGCCAAGATGGCCGGCCGGGCCTGACTCGCTCAGGGCCTGGTGAAGAAGAAGGAGAGCATCAGCAGCAGGCTCAGCCAGAGGTGTGGCAGGCCCAGGGCAAGGTGCAGGGTGAACACCAGGGAGGCGGCGAGGAACAGCCACTGGTGCGTCACCCTCTGGCGCGGAGTCACTCGGAGCGAATGCTCGGACCGAGGCTTCAAGCGCATCACGAACGGTGCCAGGTACAAGGGGAGGGCCCACAAGACGCGCGGACCCATGGCCCAGAACAGGGCGCCCACGAGCACCAGGCGGGCCTGGTTTGCCGCGGCGAGGGCGACGGACGCCGACTCCACTCCATCCAGGTGCTGCTCCCGGAAGAGCCAGGCGGCGGAGGCCATCAGCACCTCGGGAAGGACCAGCAGGGCCGCGTAGAGGCCCAGGACGCCTGCGGCTCCGAGCGAGAGCGGGCCGTGGGACTCGGGGATGAAGCCGCGCAGGGCCGCGAGCACCCCGAGCGCGACGAACAGTCCGACCATGAGCCTGGCGCCCAGGATGTTGCGCACGCGCAGCAGGCGGCGGAACACCGGACCGAGCACGGGGCGTCCCGAGAGGCGCGCGATGAGCAGGGCTTGGCGGTAGATGGGCTCGTCTGGGTGCTGCGTCACGGCGGTCTGGAAGAGTGCCTCGGCCTCACGGACGTCGCCCTGGTCCAGACAGACCAGACCGCGGGACATGAGGGCCCTGGCTTCTTCGGGATTCCAGGTCATGGCCTCCCGGCTCGCCTCGTCCGCGGAGTGATGCCGGCCCAGCGCCCGGAGCGACATCGCGCGCATGGCGTGGAGCTCCGGGTCCCCCGGAGCCAGCGCGAGGGCCTGGTCCAGGAACTCCAACGCCCGCTCGTGCCGTCCACCCCGCTGGGCCAGGTGGGCGAGCACGCGAAGGGGGTCGGGGGCTTCCGGGGAGAGCCGGTGGGCCTCCTCGGCATGCTGGGTGGCCTCGCGGCGTTGCTTCGTTATCGCCAGGGTTCGCGCCAGACAGACCCGGACCCAGGCGTCCTCGGGGTCGAGCGCGAGTGCCTCGCGGCCTGCCTTCAAGGCCTCCGGCATCTGATTCAGCTCCTGGAGGCATTGCCCGAGCAGGGCGTGCGCATGGGCACGCGCGGGCTCCTCCGCGATGGCCTGTTTCAGCAAGGGGAGGGCGTGGGCGTAGAGCCCCTTGTCCATCAGGATTGACGCGCGGTCATAGGCGCTCTGCATGGCGGCGCGCATTCAAGCACAGGGACGCGCAGGCGGGGGTAGGAGGGGCCGACGCGATCCGCCACCGAGTGTTATCCAGGCTGCGCCCAGGGGGCGTGCGCCATGTCTCAGACGTCGCTCACGCGGCAGGGCGCCCGCTGCCTCCACTCTGGCCGCCGATGAAGACATCCACTGCGAAAGCTATCGGCTCTCGGACGAGGTGGGGCCCTCATTCAGGGCTTGCGCGCCAATCTTCCTGGCCGCCTCGAGGAACTCGTCACTGAGGCGCGTGCCGCGAACGGCTCGCGCCAACGACAGCGCGCCATACATGAGGGCGAGCAGCGCGAGCGCCTTCTCCCGGGACTTCTCGCCCTGCCCGATCAGGCCACTCAAGTCCTGGATGAACCCGGCGAGCTCCCCCTCCAGGGCCTCACGATAGGGCTCGCCTTCCCTCGCGACCTCGGAGGTGATGCTCGGCAGGGGACAGCCGACCTCCACGCTGTCCCGGTGTTTCCGCGACAGATATCGGAAGAGCACGTTCAGCACCGGAGGGCGCGACGTGTCGCTCTTCGACCGCTGGATCAACTCGTTCCACATCGTCCGTGCCGTGCGCCGGATGGTCTCCGCGAAGAGCTGCTCCTTGGAATCGAAGTGTCCATAGAAGCCGCCCACCGTGAGTCCCGCCCCCTTCATCACGTCCATGACGGAGCTCGCTCGAATCCCCCGCTCGAGCAGCAGCGCGGCGGCGGAGGCCAGGATGGCGTCGTGCGATTTCTGCTTCTGCTCCGCTTTCTGGTTCATGGCGTGACCTCGCTCCGGAGGGGCTGCACTGCTCCGGCAAGACACCAATCATATGATGAACATGATATTCCACCCATCATTGTTCATGGCTCGCTCGGATCCCCTCCGAGCGAAGGTCAGGAAGTCCACCTCATAGCCGCTCGATGAGGGTGGCGATGCCCTGGCCGCCACTGACGCACAGCGTGATGAGCGCGGTCTGCTTGTCGCTCCGCTCCAGCTCATCGAGCGCGGTTCCGAGCAACATCGCCCCGGTTGCGCCGAGCGGGTGGCCGAGCGCGATGGAGCCACCGTTGACGTTCACGCGCTCGGGGTCGATCCCCAGCGTACGAATGGTCTGCAGCACCACGCCGGCGAAGGCCTCGTTGATCTCCCACAGGTCGATGTCTCGCGCCGTCATGCCCGCCATGCGGAGCGCCTTCTGGCTCGCCGGCGCGGGCGCGGTGAGCATCAGCACCGGCTCGCTTCCGATGGTCGCCATGGCGCGGATGCGGGCTCGCGGCTTGAGGCCCTTCTCCCGGACGTATCGCTCCGAGGCGAGCGTGACCGCGGCGGCCCCGTCGACAATGCCGCTCGAGTTGCCGGCGGTGTGGAGGTGCCGGATGGCCTTCGCGCGCGGGTAGGCCGCGAGCGCGAGCTGGTCCAGCGTCTCCCCCTTCGGGCCAACGACCGTTCCACCCAGGGCGGTGAAGGCGGGCTCGAGCGCGGCGAGCCCCTCTGCCGTGGTGTTGGGGCGTGGGACCTCGTCACGTTCGAGCACCACCGTGCCCGTGCGCGGGTCCTTCACGGGGAACAAGGACTTGGCGAAGCGGCCCTCTTGGATGGCCCGCGCCGCATTCCTCTGGGAGCGGAGCGCCACGGCATCGAGCTCCTCGCGCGAGAACCCCTCGAGCGTGGCGATGAGGTCGGCGCTGATGCCCTGGGGGACCTGGAATACGCGCTCGCGCAGGTGCGTGTTGTTGCCATCCTGGCCGCCGCCGTCGGAGCCCATGGGGACGCGCGACATGCTCTCCACGCCCCCGGCGATGACGAGGTCCATCGCGCCCGAGGCGACCCCCATGGCGCCGAAGTGGACGGCCTGCAGGCCTGAGGCGCAGAACCGGTTGAGCGACACCGCTGACACCTCGTGGGGCCATCCCGCGGCGAGCACCGCGCTGCGAGCCAGATTCGCGCCCTGCTCCCCCACCTGGGAGACGCACCCCGCCATCACGTCGTCCACCTCGCGGGGCTCAAAACCCTGGCGCTGCTGGAGCGTGTTCAGCACCTGCGCGAGCAGCTCCTGCGGGTGGATGCCCGAGAGCGCTCCCTTGCCCGCCTTGCCGCGCCCTCGCGGGGTCCGGACGGCGTCGATGACGTAGCTCATGCCCATGGCTTTGCTCCTTGACTCCTTGATATTACGCTGTTCATATTATGAGCGTAATGCGTTCTGTCAAGCCGGGGTACCCCCGCGTTTGAACATGGCGGCCAGGCAAGCACGACAATAGACAAGCAACGCCAAACATCATCCCGGAGAAGAGAAACGTGAGCGCACAGATTCAGTACGTCGAGACTCCGTTCGGTCGGCTGGCCTACACCCTTGACGGTGAGGACAAGGGGGTTCCCTTGCTCCTGGTCCAGCGCTTCCGCGGAACGATTGACGATTGGGATCCGCGGTTCGTGTCGGCCCTTGCCGCCCGCCGCCGAGTCATCCGCTTCGACAACGCGGGCATCGGTCGGTCGAGCGGCCAGGTCCCGGACACCATCGAGGGAATGGCCGAGGTGGCCCTTGCCTTCACGCGGGCGCTCGGCATCGAGCGGGCCGACGTGCTCGGGTGGTCTCTCGGCGGTCTCGTCGCCCAGCACATCACCCTGGCGGCGCCGGCATGGGTCCGGCGGTTGATCATCGCGGGTTCGACCTCCGGTGGCGGAGCCGAGGGGCCGGCACAACATCCGCGGGTCCCCGAGGTGATGACGAAGCCCGTGAATGACGAGGAGGACTTCCTCTTCCTGTTCTTCACCGGGACGGAGACCGGGCGCGCGGCGGGGAAGGCGCATCTGGCGCGGCTGAACGCGCAACCGCAGCGAGGGCCCCTGGTCTCGGGCGAGTCCTTCATGCGGCAGGTGAAGGCCATCTCCCGCTGGCCTGGCGTGCGTGACCGGCTCGGTGAGCTCACGCAGCCCATCCTCGTGGCCAATGGCGTTTCCGACGTGATGATCCCCGCCTACCGCTCCTACGTCATCTCACAGCAAGCGCCCAACGCGAAGCTGGTCCTCTATCCCGACTCCGGCCATGCCTTCCTCTTCCAGTACATTGAAGAGTTCACGGACGAGGTCCATCGCTTCCTCAGCTGAACACTCCCGCTCGGCCAGTCACGGACGCTGGTGATTCCCTGGCACCGCTGGTTGGAACATATTACGCTTATCATATGAAAAGGGCGTCCCAGGTCCGCGGCGGCGGGGAGGCCTCATGACGTGCGCACACCGAGGAGACATCATGAACGGCCGAGTCGCTGCTCCCAAGACCACGCGGCACCTCCAGGAGTTGGAGCAGATCCTGCGGGGAGAGGCACCACCCCCTCCCATCGCCCAGTTGCTGGGGCTCCAGATCCTCAGCGTTGAACCGGGCCGCGTCGTCATGGGGCTGGAAGCCTCGGCGCGCCATGCCAACCCCATGGGGACCCTCCACGGTGGGGTGATCTGCGATCTGTCCGATCTGGCCATGGGCGCGGCGATGGCCACGACGCTCGAGGACGAGGAGAGCTTCACCACGTTGGATCTCACGTCGAAGTTCCTCAAGCCCATCTGGAACGCGCGCCTGCGAGCGACGGGACGTGTGATCAAGCGGACGCGAACGCTCGGGCTGGTTGAATGTGACGTCGAGGATGAGAAGGGGAGCCTTGTGGCCAAGGTGGTCAGCTCGTGCATGGTCCTGCGAGGGGACGAGGCGCGCGGGCGATGATGGCCACGACACCTGCTCTGGAGGTCCGGCGCGCGGAGGCACGTGTGGATAGCCGTGGCCTTGCTGTCGCTGTGCGCGGCTCCGTTGAGCCTCGGGGTGAGCACGGCCAGCTCTGCGTTGTCGGGCTCACACCGGCGTTCGGCGCGGGCTCAGTGATTGGCGGTTGATGCGCGCGGCACACCGGCAGCGCGTTGGAGCGCGGCCGGCGGTTGCCCGAACGCCCGGACGAACGAGCGCCGCATCCTCTCGCGATTGCCGAAACCGTTCTCGCGGGCCACCTCCTCGACCGAGAATCGGCCGGACTCCATCATCAATCGCGCGGCCTCGATGCGCAGCCGTTCGATGGCCTTCGCCGGAGACTGCCCTGTTTCCTCGCGGAACAGGCGACTGAACTGTCGCGGGCTCAGGTGGGCGGCGCGGGCCAGCTCCCGGACGGACAGCTCGGCGCCGAGGTTTTCTCGCGCATAGGCGAGGGCGGTCTGAACCCGGTCGGATTTCGCGTCGAGGTCCAGCAACGCCGAGTACTGCGATTGGCCACCCGCACGCCGGTGGTAGACGACGAGCTTCCTGGCGACCATCCGCGCCGTCTCGGCACCCAGGTCCTTCTCCACGAGCGCCAGCGCGAGATCGACACCGGCGCTCATGCCGGCCGAAGTCCAGATGGGCCCGTCGACGACGAAGATGCGGTCCGCGTCCACCTCGATCTTCGGGTACTTCTGCTGCAGCGTGCGTGCGAAGAGCCAATGCGTGGTTGCTCGCCGGCCATCGAGCAGACCCGCCTCGGCCAGAATGAAGGCGCCGGTGCAGATGGATGCGATTCTCCGTGTCCGGCTGTCGGCGCCGCGAAGGTAGCTCAACAGGCCCGCCGAGGCCGGTGCGCCGTCGGTGTTGCCAGCGACGATCAACGTGTCGAACGTGCGGCGCTTGAAGGCCGCCGTCTGGAGCTCATACCCCAGCGAAGTCGCGACGAGCCCGCCGTGCTCCGAGACCAGGCTGATCTTGTACTCGATTGTCCCGGCCTGCTCGTTCGCCATCTCGAACACGGAGGTGACGGCGAGGCTCATGGCCGAAAACGAGGGGTAGAGAACCAGTCCAATCGTCCGCATGGGGGCTCCTGGATGAACCATGTTCGAATGTCCCAAAAGGTGGCATCTATGACGTTCGGGACATGCGGCCCCACGCTACTCTTCTCACCATCAACCAGCAACACAGCTGGCCGAAATGGAGAACGAAGATGGGCAGCGTCTCGAATAAGGGTAAGGCGGTCGTCACTGGCGCGTCGTCGGGCATCGGAGCCGAGTACGCCCTGCAGCTGGCCGTGCGTGGCTACGATCTCATCCTGGTTGCCCGTAATCGGGCCCGGTTGGACGCACTCGCGGCGCGGCTGAATGGCATGACGGGTCGCCAGGTCGAAGTGGTCGAAGCGGACCTGGCGGCGCCCGAGGGCGTGCGTCGCGTGGAAGAGGTC
This sequence comes from Archangium minus, assembly GCF_044360475.1. Taxonomy (NCBI): domain Bacteria; kingdom Pseudomonadati; phylum Myxococcota; class Myxococcia; order Myxococcales; family Archangiaceae; genus Archangium; species Archangium minus. The sequence goes on along the minus strand of NZ_CP043494.1, from coordinate 13,019,684 downwards.
TTGCGCTCCGACTCCCGCATCACCTTGCTGGTCAACAACGCTGGCGTTGGAGCGGTCGCTCCTCTGCTGGAGTCCGACCCCGACAAGATGAGTGACATGATTGCCATCAATGTCCTGGCGCTCACGCGGCTCACGATGGCTGCCGCACCGGGGTTCGTCGCGCGAGGTGGCGGAACGATCATCAACATCGCCTCGATTGTCGCGATCAAGCCCGAGCTGCTCAACGGCGTGTACGGCGGAACCAAGGCCTTCGTGGTCGCCTACACGCAGTCCTTGCATCACGAGCTGCGCGACAAGGGCGTGCGTGTCCAGGCGGTGCTGCCGGGTGCTACGCGGACGGAGTTCTGGGACATCGCCGGTGCACCGGTCCACAACCTCCCGGACGCGATCGTGATGAGCGCGTCGGACATGGTCAGCGCCGCGCTCGCGGGCCTGGAGCAAGGCGAGCTTGTGACCATCCCTTCGCTGCCAGACGCGGCGGATTGGGAGAAGTACGACAACGCCCGCAACGCGCTCGCGCCGAACCTCTCGCACAGCAAGCCGGCCGCGCGGTTCTACATCGGGGCGGCGGCCGCGTGAGCCAACGCCCCTTGGGCGGACGAGCGATGAGGCGCGCTACTCCTCGCGGAGGATGAGGAGTCCGCGCGTCATGTCCACGACGTACACGTAGCCGTCCCCCGGGACACGCAGGCCAATGGCCCCGTCGAGGAAGTCGTCCCGGCCCGGGTCCGTCTCCCGGTAGGTGTTGAAGTACGCCACCTGGGTGGGTTTCGTGGGGTTGGAGACGTCCAGGACCCGCAGTCCCTCTTGATACCAGGTGATGTAGAGGCGCTGGCCCACCAGCACCATGTTGTGGATGGAGATGGCGGTGCGCAGGCGGAACTCGCCAATCTTCACCATCCGGGTCGGGTCCGTGATGTCCAGCACGCGCAGGTGCGCGTCGACGTTCTCTCCGCCCTCGAAGGCAATGGTGCGGCCGGCGAAAGTGCCCACCGCGGTGGCGTGGCTGTACTGGTTGGGGAAGCTATAGGTGCCGAGCGTGCGGACCTCGCTCGGGTTGCTCGCATCGGCCACGACGAGGCCCACGTAGCCATGGGCGACGTACAGCTGCCCATCCCGGGCGAACATGTCGTGAGGATAGGGGAAGTCGACGGTGTTGGGTGCCAGGTAGCGGTTGAGCAGGGTGGGGGACTGAGGCGTTGAGATATCGAAGATGAGCACGCCCGACTCGGCGGTGGTGGCGGCATACAGGCGGTTGCCGTCGACGAAGACCGTGTGGGCGTTGATGGACTCGCCCGGGACGTCCTTCAACAGCCGAGGGTCCGCCGGTTGCGAGATGTCGAAGACGAGGACGCCGCGTTTATCGCTGGCCACGTAGAGGGTGTTGTCCTTGGTCCAGGCGCTGTTCCAATAGCTGTCGGTGGGGAGCGTGAAGACCTTCTTGAGGACCGGGGTGCTCTTGTTGCTCACGTCGAAGACGGTGAGTCCGCCCGTGCGTCCCTTGTAATCCATGGACACCACATAGGCGTGCCCATGGGCCACATGGACGTCCACCGGTCGGCCCAGGGCCACGTGGCTCTCCGAGACGAGCCGCAGGCCGGAGGACTCGGACTCGCCCTCGCGCCACGTTAAGCGAGTGGCGTGGAAGGTGCTCCCCTTGCCGGTGACCCGGCCATTGGTGCAGGAGAAGTAGCAGCCGGTGAAGTCCGTGCCGCTGGGGGACTCGCAGGCTGCCCAGTTGTAGCGGACGATGCCTCCGTCCGGCTGGGTGCTCTGCGCGGAGAACTGGAGGGTCCGTCCGTCGCGCACGAGGGAGGTGATGGGTCTGCCATCGGCGAGGCCGGTCCCCCCGTCCGCCGAGAAGAGGACGTTGCTTCCGAAGAGCGTGCCCGCCGCCTCGCTGCGGAGGACCAGGTTGTAGTGAGCGCCCGGTGGCACGTTGGCGAGCGTGTCCCGTTTGCACGCGGAGAGGTCGAAGTAGCTGAGGTCACCACAATTCTCCGAGGTGCCTCCATCGTTGATGATCCGGCAGGCGGAGAGGCGGCCGGTGTCCACCAGGTCGCCCAACTCCTCGAGGGGCGTGGCCGTCCCATCCCACCCCGCATCGGGCGTGGGTTGGCTCGGGCTATCCGGGCATCCAAGGAGGGCGACAACGAGGAATGAGAACAGGTGCACCAGGGGGACACGGGTCCACTTCATTCGAGTTGCTCCGGGAGGAAAGGGGTCATCCTCTCCAAGTCTGCCTTCACGATGCAAGTCATCGGCGCCGATGTAGATTTTGAATCATGCGTTCTTCGCGCAGGCGGTGGGGCAGCTTTGTCGGAGTCGCCGTGCTGGTCGGGGTGCTTTGGTTCTCGGCGCGGCCCTCGGAGCCGGCTCCTTCCAGCGTCCCCCCGCGTGCTTCGGTCACCTCCGGAAATGGTGGCTTCGTACGAGGGGCGGACGCACCGGACTCGTCACAGCAGAGGCTTCCCCTGAAGGAGGAGCCCGCGAGCACGGAGCGCTGCCGGGTGCGCGGGCGCGTCACGGATGAGAACGACCAGCCCCTGCCCGGCATCCCGGTCGAGGTGCGGGTCGCCGGCCGCCGCTCCTCGCATCCCTATGCGTCGGATACCACGGACGAGCAAGGGCTCTACGCGCTCGAGTCCCTAGCTCCTGGCGTGCCCTATTTCCTCTCCGCGGATGGGCCGGGCTACGTCGCCGTCTCCCTGCCTCTGGAGCTCGACTCCTGCGAGTCACGGACGTTCGACATCATGTTGCCGCTCGGCGTGTCTGTGCGTGGCAAGGTGGTGGACGAGGCCGGCCTCCCTGTGGTCGGGGTGCGAGTGGGGCTGAGCCTTCCTCCGCCGGAAGGAGGGGAGGATGCACCCGTCCTCGTCTCCACCGTGTCCGACGCGGAGGGGACGTTCAGCCTGGATGCGCCGGAGCCCAGGGACTACATCGCTCATCTGTCGCACCCGGACTTCCTCGTCACTGAGTGGCCTGTGTCAGCTCCGGTGGAGGGGGCACGGCTGGTGCTGCGCTCTGGCACGAACGTGGAAGTCGAGGTGGTGGACGAGTCTGGACAGCCCGTCGCGGAGGCCGAGGTGTCCGTCCAGGCCACGGGCGCCGAGGAGTCCCATGAGGAGAAGACGGGCACCACGGACGAGCGTGGCAGGGTGACGCTGAAGGGTTTCGAGCCCGGGAAGTACGTGGTGAGGGCCCAGCTTCCCTCAGAGGGGCATCTGCGCACGGTGAAGCGGAGCGTGGAGTCCCGAGGCGTGGAGTCGCTGCGGGTGCGTCTGTCATTCGAGGCGGGCCTGCGGCTCTCGGGGGTGGTGGTGGATGGCGAGGGCTATCCGGTGGAAGGTGCGCGGGTACAGCTGGTGCCAGTTCCCCGAGTGGACGCACGTGAGGCGGATGACTCGCAGGAGGAGTCCGTTCCCGAGTCCCTGCAGGACACGTGGGACTCCGAGTCGGCGCGTCCGCTCCTGACGGATGCGCGAGGGCGGTTCACCGTGAACCATCTGAGGCCGGGCCACTACCAGGTGAGCGTGCGGAAGGAGGGATATGTCCTCCGGGCGCCGACGGGGCAGGGGGTGATGGACTCCACGCCGAGCGTCATCGTGTCCGCTGAGGCGCGTGAGGTCCGCCTGGTGCTCGACTTCCTGGGCATGGTGAAGGGGAGGGTGGTCCGTGAGGATGGCTCGCCGGTGCGCCGCTTCCGGCTCAATGACCTTCCCCTGGAGGACGAGCAGGGCGTGTTCCGCCATCCCTTCGAAGGTGATGGAGAGCGGGTGCTGACCTTCACCGCGCAGGACCTGGCGGGCACGGAGCGAAAGGTACGCGTGCGGCGGGGCGAGGCCGTGGACCTGGGCGACATCGTGCTGCGGTCCGGGCGCGAGGTGCGTGTGCGGGTGGTGGACGCGGAGCGCTCCAGGCCGGTGCGCGGCGCCCTCCTGGACCTGCGGACGCCCGAGCAGGGGCAGGCGGATTTGCCACGCTCGTTGCTCTTCCGGGAGACGGAGCTCACTCGGCACAGCGGTCAGCTCCGCATGTCGGCGCGCCACTTCATGACGAACGAGGAAGGGCTGGCGGTGCTCCCGTATGTGGAGCCGCGACCGCTGCTGCTGGTCGTGAACCATGATGAGTTCTTGGAGGCGCGTGTGCCGCTCGGAGCGGAGCTGCGGGAGGTGGTGGTGCCGCTGCACGCCGGGGCTCGGGTGGAGGGCACCGTGCGGGCCGGGACGGTCACCGTCGACAGCGGCACGGTGCAACTGCTCTCTCCGGATGGAGAGATCGCCGCGATCGCGGTCATCCATGAGGGCGCGTATGCATCCGGGCCCTTGAAGGCGGGGCGTTACACCCTCCAAGTGGGGCACGTCGTTCTCGACGACGGTCCTCCCCCCGTGTTCTTCCCTCGGTCCGTGGAGGTACCCGCGAGCGGGACGCTGGCGGTGGACCTCGAGGCCGCGCGGAGCGGGACCGCCGTGGAGCTCCAGGTCTCTACTGAATAACATCCCTGACGAGCTGGCTCCTCGGCTGCGATTTGAAGGGAATGTCGTAGAGCTTTTGGCTGTGCATGCTGTGCGTCTCGGAGGGGCTCTCGGAGACATTCATGCCGTGAAGCCTAGTCGTTCCAAATATAAAGTTTCGTGAAGGTTCGTGGCGGCCTATTCATTTCGTCAGTCCAACCCGCGCTCCTGGAGACGCATCATGACTTATCGCCATCTCGTCGATCCCGCCCTCGCTCCGATGCTCGAGAACGAGTTCCCGGCCCTCTCCGCGGCCAACCTGAAGGACTTCCGGGCCGCGCTGGTCCACCAGTTCGATGCGGGACCCAGCCCGGCGATCCGCTCCGAGGTGCGAGTACGTACCCGCGATGGAGGTCCGGAGGTCCGTTTGATCATCCACACCCCTCACGGTGGAGGGTCGAATCGACCGGCCATCTTCTTCATCCATGGCGGAGGCATGGTGCTCGGCGATGCGGCGATGGGCGAGGGAATCCGTGGGGCGCTGGCCCTGCGGCATCAGGCCGTTGTTGTCTCCGTCGACTACCGCCTCGCGCCCGAGACGCCCTTTCCGGGCGCGATCGAGGACTGCTTCGCGGGTCTGAAGTGGCTGTTCGCCCATGCAGCCGAGCTCGGCGTTGACCCCTCCCGAGTGGTGCTGATGGGCGAGAGTGCCGGAGGAGGCCTCGCCGCCTCGCTCGCCCAGCTCGCGCGAGACGAGGGAGGCCCGCGGGCCTGCGCGCAGATTCTCATCTACCCGATGCTCGACTACCGCACGGGGAGCAAAGAGGACCCTCACCCGAATCCCGTCACGGGCGAGTTCTCCTGGACGCGCGCGAACAACCGCTTCGGCTGGGAGGCGCTTCGCGGCGACTACGTTCCGACCGATGCGCGCGCAGGCCATTTCTCCGCGGCGCTCGGGCGAGACCTCTCCAACCTGCCGCCCGCCTTCATCGCGACGGGCTCGCTCGACCTCTTCTTCGAGGAGATTGTGGAGTATTCGCGGCGGCTGTGCCGGGCGGGTGTTTCCGTCGAGCTCCACAGCTATCCCGGCGCCATCCATGGCTTCAACTTCGTGCCCACTGCGTGGATGACGGAGAGCTTCAATCGGGACCTCCACGGCGCCTTGTCACGTGCCTTCGGAAGAGGAGAGTCGAGCTCTGAGCAGAAGAACGCGTGGTGAGCGCCGCGGCTTGACGAGAGAGCATGGTACACTCGCGGGATGCTCACCATTCGTAGCCACCAGCTCGGTGTCTTCGAGGAAGCACAAGCCCAACACTTCCTTCTCCATCTGATGGCGCACGTGCGCACCCACTTTCCCGAAGAGGTAGGGGTGTTGGACGACGCGCTTCTGCGTGCGCGCATCGAGCAGGGCGTCCGGCAGGGCCATGCGCTCGGGTTGGTGACGCGTCGGGACCTCTCCCGCTTCATCAACCTGCTCGTGGCCTCGGATTGGGAGTTCGCCAGGGCTCCGGAGCACGCCTGGATGAAGGACTACCTCGAGGATCCTGGAGTCTCGAGCCCGAGCGTACGGCTCGAGCGCCTGGTGCAGGAGTTCATCCGCCGCGGAGAGCTCGAGGCGCGTAACGCGGTGCTGCGCGAGGAGTTTGGACAATGATTTTCGGAAAGCCGTCTCCGTCCTCCCAGGACGGTGAGGTCGACGAGGATTCGCCCTCCACCCTTCCCGAGCCCATTCGGCCAAAGGTGTTGACGTTCGGCCCACCAGCGCGTTCTTCCGGGCCACCCCCCTCCGAGGACAGCGCGGCACCAACACCCTCGAAGCCGCTTCGCGTGGCGAAGCTCAAAGCCGCGGATACGGTGAGCCTCGAGGAGCCGCCGGTGGTTCCCTCCAACTCCACCACGACGTGCCCGTACATGGAGCGCTACGCCATCGAGGTGCTCGTCGTCGGGGCCCATGACGAGCCCATCGCGGAGCTCGCCGTGGAGCTCCGCAAGAGCGATACGGAGGCGCTCGCGAGCAAGACCGATGCCTCGGGACGTGCTCGCTTCGAGGCGCTCCAGAAGCAGCGTTATGACCTCTGCCTGCCGACGCTCGACTCGGCGACGTGGGAAGTCGTCGGCCGCGAGCCGCTCCCCGCCGAGCGCGCCCGGAGCGCTGGCAACGCCACCTGGCGGGCTCCCGCGAAAGCGCCGGAAGCGTCGTCGCCGCACGTCGTGGTGCAGGGGGAGTGCCTCGCGGAGATCGCCGCGCGTCATGGCTTCCTGTCCGAGGTGCTGTGGAACCTGCCAGACAACGGAAAGCTCAAGGAGCTCCGCGGCGCCAGCGCCCTCTTGTTCCCCGGAGACAAGGTTGTGCTCCCCGCCCTCCGCGTGAAGACGCAGTCCTGCGAGGTCGGTGAGGCCTTCCGCCTGCGCCGCAAGGGCGCGCGAGAGCAGTTCCGGGTGCGCTTCCTCTCGGGGGACGGAAAGCCACGCGGGGGGATTCCCTACCTCCTTACCCTGGAGCTCGAGGGCGGAGCCGAGGAGCGCAAGGGGGAGACGGATGGGGACGGCTATGTCTCCGAGCCGGTCCCTCCGGACGTCGACAAGGTCCGGCTCGTGCTCGGCAAGGAAGAGCCGCAAGAAGTCTATGAGTTCCAGATGGCGTATCTGGATCCGCTCGAGACGATCAGCGGTGTGCAGGCGCGACTCACGAACCTGGGCTACCCGTGTGGCGAGGTGAGCGGTGAGCTCGACTCGTTGACACGCCGCGCGCTGCGAGACTTCCAGCGAGACCACTCGTTGGAGGTGACGGGTGAGCTTGACGACACCACCCGCAAGAAACTCGAGGAGCTGTACTTGTCCTGAGGACGGTCAGTCCACGGCATCAAGGGGGGAAATCCATGCCGCCAAACATCACAGGGGTCCTGCCCAACGCGGGACCGAGCTCTGGAGGCCTTGCCGTCTCCATCCAGGGTCAGGGCTTCAAGGACGGAGCAACGGTCCTCTTTGGCGTCGCCCAAGCGCAGCTCATCCAGGTCACGCCGACGTTGATCACCGCGCTCTCGCCAGTTGTAGCGCCGGGTCCAGTCGCCGTGACCGTGACGAACCTGGATGGCACCACGCACACGTTGGTTGCCGCGTTCACGTTCCACGCGCCAGCCCTCCACAACATCAACCCGCTCGACGGGCCGACCGCGGGCGGGACGTTCGTCACCCTCTCTGGGGCTTACTTCGCCTTGGGCGCGCAGGTGTCCTTCGATGGCACGGCCGCGCTCTCCGTGGTGCGCACGAGCTCCACGCAACTGGAGGCGCGCTCGCCCGCGCATGCCGCGGGGATCGTCAACATCACCGTGACGAACCCGGACGGTCAGAGCGCTCAAACCCCGTTCACCTACCAGACGCCGACCCTCACGGGCCTCGCGCCCGCTCATGGGCCCATCACCGGAGGGACGAACCTCACGATCTCCGGGACGCACTTCACGCCGAGCGTCACCGTGACGATCAACGGCACGGTTCTCCCACTCGCGAGGAGCGAGGGCGGCACGTCCATCCAGGTCGTCACCCCGGCGTCGGCAGCGGGCGCGGTCAACGTCACGGTGGCGAACTCCGACGGGCAGTCCGTCACCCGCGTGGGCGCGTTCACCTACGACGCGCCGCCCACGGTCACGGGGGTGGATCCCCCGGCGGCACGCAACTCCGACGGAGCCTCCGTCACCGTCACGGGCACCCACTTCGTCAACGGAGCGACGGTCACCTTCGGAGGCGTCGCGGCGACGAGCGTCACCTTCGTGAACGCAACGACCCTCACCGTCATCGCCCCCGCGCATGCCGCGGGTCAGGTGGACGTCGTCGTGACGAATCCGGATGAGCAGTTGGGAACGCTCGTCAACGGCTTCACGTATGTGGACGGGCCCGCTCCCACGGACAACGAGGTCACGTTCCTGATGGACGGAGAGGAGTTCTTCACCGAGCTCCAGGTGCAGATGAATGCCGTCGCCGCCGCTGCTCCAGGTCCGCAGACCTACGTGCGGCTCGCTTTCTGGAAGATCGACGCCAATGTGACGCTCGGTGACCGCAATCACTTCAACGTGGTCGGGCATACGATCGTCGACTACATCGAGAACGTGGTGATGGCCGGTCACGATGTCGATGTGATCGTCTGGTACCCGAACGCGAAGGATCGCTTGAAGTGGAGAGACTTCGCGGAGGGCCACGATCATCTCGCCAACGAGTTGAGCCGGATTGATCGGGCAGCCGCCACGGCTGTCGTGGTTCCTCCGGCCCCGCCTCCCGGGCGCGTGCGCATCTACCTCGAGCGCTATGAGGGATGGACCGGCTCGAGCAACCACCAGAAGTTCGGGATCTTCTCCATCAACGGCCAGCGCACCGTCATCATGGGTGGCCTCAACCTGGCCGACTATTACTTCGACTCCGACGATCACAAGCTCTTCCTGGGCATGAACACCAACCAGGCCTGGCACGACACGGCCATCCGCCTCGTCGGGCCGGCGACGGACGATGTGGAGAAGGAGTGGGTGCGGCGCTGGCAGCGAGCCATCGACATGCAGGCCTCCTTGATCTCGCTTAACAACCTGGAGAACCAGGTCCGGTCGCGTTACGTGGGGATAGGCAATCGCAACACCATCCGCCAGAACGCGGTCGCCGTCACGCGCAACCGCACGCCGCAGCCGACTCCCTTCGGAGCCAATGCCACGGTCCGTATCGCCCTGACGCGCTCCGAGCGCTCCACGCGCCACCGCGAGCTCCGGGACCTGCTGCTCGAACGCATCGGCGCGGCGAACCACTACGTGTACATGGAGAACAACCAGTTCACGGATCCGGAGATCGTCCGGGCGCTCTATACCCGGAAGGCCGCCGTCCCGACTCTTCGCGTCGTCATCGTCACGAACATGCGGGATGCGGGCGAGGGGTATATGACGCGCCGGTCCTGGCTCCAGCTCGTCCTGCGCATGCCGCACCCGGTCTGCGTGAGGGTCCACTATGAGTCGGAGCGCCGGGGCGGAGGTATCAGGCAGGTTGCTCGCGCGGGCGCTGGTACGTGGAACGTCCACGACTCGTATGACCCCAACGACCCGACGGCGACGCGCTGGCTCGACGAGGACGCGCTCGAAGTCGATGCCGCATCGGGAGGGACCAAGCGGATCAAGTTCAGCCGTATCACCGCCGTCGAGTGTGGATTCCACTTCTACTCGCCGGTGTGCATTGCCCAGATCCAGCACCCGGTGACGGGAGTCATGGCGGACACACTCATCAACCCCTGCATGCACTCGAAGTTGGCGATCATCGATGACCAATACCTCGTCATTGGCTCATCGAACTGGACCTACCGGAGCATGCAATACGATGGCGAGATCGCCGCGTTCATCGACGGAGGCGCGCCAGGGGGTGGACCCACCGTCGTCACGCAGGTTCGGGACAGGCTGATCGGCCATTATGATGATCTCACGGCGCTCACCTTGAGCAACGTGGGCAGTAACTTCGAGAACACGGCCCACACCAACGTTCAGAACTGGCGCGTGAACGGAGATGCCGCGTTTGGCGGCTACAACAACTACATGCTGATGCCGCTCGTCCATCCGGACATCGAGCTCGCGAACGTCCGAGAGGCACCCGGTTTGAGGTCGATGCCGAACTACACGTGGATTTGAGGCTCAGGGCGCGTTGGAGGTCTTCTTCATACAGTCGCGCAGCGCCCGCTCCCCGAAATGGCGCCGGAGGAGCTTCGTTCCCATTTCGAGCTCCTGTTCCAGCAGGGCGTCACGCTCGGGGTCCTCGCCCTTGGCTTTGCTCAGGGCCAGCGCATAGCGCGAGCGGGACTCGCAGATCATTGCGGCATCCCGCTTGTGCTCGCCGAGCAGGAGGAGGGCGGTGCCCAGGTTGTTCTGGTGGCTGGCCCACTCCGCGGGCGTCAGCTCGGGAACCTCGACCTCGAGCGAGGTACGCAAAGCCTCCACCGCCTGCTGGAGCCGCACTGGGTCGGAGCTCCGCTTCCCGAGCTCCGACAGGGTGCTGCCCAGGGCGGCTTGTGTCATGGCCCAACTTCGGGGGACTCGCTCCCGGGTCCGCTCCTCCAGGGCGGCCCGGTAGGCGGCCTCCGCCTCTTCGAGGCGGCTCGTTCCGGATTGGCGCAATCCGAGCGCCTGGAGTGTGTCTCCCAGAAGGGTCTGGGTCTCTGCCCACGTAAGGGGCGCATGCTGCCGGGGCAGCTCGCGCAGGGCCGAGCGATAGGCGGCAACGGCCCGCTCGAGGTTGTCCGGGCTGGTCTTTTGAGGACGGGTCCCCTTGAGGGTGTCTCCCCGGCGGGAGTGCTCCTGGGCACGTGCGAGCGCCTCGTGCCACCCCTTGGGCCGCGGTTGGACCAGTACCAGCCGGACACGCTCGGGGCGCAGGTAGGTGCGCAGGTAGTCGGCCAGCTCCGTCTTGGAGGCAATGAGGGTCTGAAACTGCTGTCGCCGGACGTTGATGTGGTCTGGCCGGCCCGTGACACGCAGGTCCATGGCCATGTCGCGGGTGGTGAGTTGTTTCGCCGATTCCTTGAAGATGGGGTTGCTGTATTCGGTGAGCACCCATCTCGTGAATTGGATGAGGTTGGAGTCCGACAGCCGATCGAGCTTGCCCAGGACCTGCCGCGCGAGCGTTTGGACTTCCCCCGCGTCTCGAACGTCCACCTGCGCGGCGAGCAGCATCAGCCCATCCGCCTTGTGGGTCTCGACGTCGAAATGGAGGACCTGGGGAGAGTTCTTGAACACCTCTTGCAACGTGAGCTTGAGCAGGATTTGGGTGAGCTCCCCATGGAGGACCTTCCCCGAGAAGGAACCGGGCAAAGTCCAGGCCATGTACAGACGTGGGGACTGCACCGGTCCCTCCAGCTGCGCCATGGGCGTGCCGGGAGGCAGCTCCTGGGGAAACGGAGGTGGCCTGCGTTGCACAGCGGAAACACGCGTGGAGGCATCCGTTCCGGTGAGGCCCACGAAGGCCCGCGCCACTTCGAACTTCGCGTCCGCGACAGCCAGGGGGCCGGCCACCACCACCACGGCGTGGGCGGGGGTGTAGTGTTGCTTCACGAAGGTGCGTACGTCCTCCAGGGTGATGCGTTCGATTGACTCGGGAGTGCCCAGGGGTAGACGTCCGTAGGGGTGGCCCGGCAGCAGCCGCTCGTGCAGCCACCACGTCATGAGGACCTCGGGCATGTCCTGCTGGCGCAGTGTCTCCGCGAGCAGACTGCGCAGTTGCAGGAATTCGTCCTCGGTGAGCGGGCCCAAGGGGTCCCGCATCCGTTGGGCCTCTGCCGACAGCGTCCGTGCGAGTTTTCCCGGGGGAAGCGTGAGAGTGAAATCCGTCGTGTCGTGGGTGAGGGCGGGGCGGATTCGAGCCCCTTCGAATTCCAATTGCGCCTGGAACGACAGGGCGGGGTGCTTCCTGTAACGGATGAGGGTGAGGAAGGCGGACAGGTGCGCCAGACCCTCCTTGCCCGCGGGGTCATCCGTGGCGCCCACCCGGTAGGACACGGTCATGGAGACCTCGGAGGCGCCGGGGACTTCATTCACCAGCAATCGCATCCCACTGGGGTACGTCACAAAGGCACCCCTGACGGCATCGGTCCCGGGAGGTGGCTCGCTCTGAGGGGGCGGGGAGGTCGCGCAACCCGAGGGGCCGAGCAGCAACAGGACGGCAATGAGCATCATCCAGACGCTCCGGGTCTCGGTACGGGAGCGAGGGCTGGGACAAGCTTTCATGGTGAGGCGTCCAGGGGTGATTCCGTGTTTCACGGAAGTGGGTGGCTGCTCCCTGGAGCAGGAAATCCAGCCAGTGGTTACAGCGGGACGGGTGACAATTCTGTAAATCGCCAGGATGGGCGTTCGTGCGCGGGTTTGCCCGGGGGGGGGCTGCACGCGACCGCGGGTACCCTGCGCGGCAAGTTCTGGCAGGATGGGTGGCCGGGGTGGATGGAGCAGAGCCCCAGGAGAGAGGGGGAGCGGATGCGTCTCGCGGTGCTGCTGCTGTGTCTGGTGGTTTCCACGGCGAGTTTCGCCGACGAGCGGTTCACGGGCTTCGACCACTTCGTCAGCCAATACCAGTCAGCCCGCGCGGAGGCCCGGCCGGAGTTGACTCGCGCCTTCGTCGAGTGGCAGCAGGCACACGGGGGCTTCCCCATCGTCGAGCCGACGGGACATGCCGTGTTCTTCTATGTGGGAACGGGCCAGGAGAAGGACGTCCGCCTCATTGGAGAGTTCCGGCGCGCCGGTTATTACAACCATGCCTGGGACCCGGCCGGAGTGCCCCTCGTGCGTGCCGCCGAGGGTGGTGCGGTCTTCTTCACGCGGCTCTCGTTCGAGAAGGACGCCCGGCTCGAGTACAAGTTCGTCATTGATGGTGCGGAGAAGCCGGACCCGCTGAACCCCCGCACTTACGACGGAGCCATCGTCGGCGTGGTCTCCGAGGTTTCGATGCCGGGCTATGTGCCGCCCCGCGAGGCGGTCGCGCGCGAGGACGTCCCCAAGGGCTCGCTGCACGTCGTGGAGGAGCCCTGGGCCACGCCCAAGGTCACCATCTACCTGCCGGCGAAGTACGACGCGGCGAAGCGCTACCCCGTCATCTACACGCCGGACGGCGCTGCGTGGATCAACCATCTCAAGCTGCCAATCATTCTCGACAACCTCATCGCGGAGGGCTCAATCGAGCCGGTCATCGCCGTGATGACGGACCCGACCGCGGACCGCTCCAACTGGTACCAGTTCAATCCTGACTACCTCTCGTACCTGGAGAAGGTTGTCGCCTATGTCGACAGCCACTATTCCACGAGGGCCCGCGCCGAGGACCGGCTGCACCTGGGGACGTCCGCCGGCGGGCGCATCGCGCTCTACGTGGGACTGGAGCGTCCCCAACTCTTCCGCAACGTGGCCCTGCTCTCCCCGTCCCTGATGGGCCCGCCTTCCTACTACGAGCCCTGGTTCAGTCGCCGGAGGCGCCCCAACCCGAAGCTGCGAATCTGGCTCAGCGCGGGCTCGTACGAGGGCTATATCGTTCAGGATACCCAGATGCTGGAGACCTACTTCAAGTCGGTGGGGCTCAAACCAAAGACTGTCTACACGCACCAGGGACACTCACTTGGCGCCTGGCGATACCTGGCTCCCGACGTGCTCAGGTATTTCCTGGGGACGAAGCCACGCTGATCCACCGTCTGCTGTTTCCCGAGGCCCGCGGATGACTTCCGACGAAGAGCCCCCTGACACACAAGAGCTTCCTTCGACCTCCACACCGGCCTCCCAGCAGGAGCGGGAGGCGTGGTTGCGCGCGCAGCTCGAGGCCGCAGCCCCCGCCTGTGAGAGCTGGGGGGTGGTGCCCTCGCGGCTGCACGAGGCGCTGCTGCGGAGCTACCGGAGCGGTTCTCTTCCCGCCACCCTGTTCCTGGACGACCTGGTGCTGGCGCTGGCCTGTGCGGACGGCCTCGCGCGTGCGCAGCGGGAGCTGGACCGGCGAGCCAGCGAGCGGATTGCTCAGGCGGCTCGCCGTGTGGACCCCTCCGCCGCCTTCGCCGAGGAGGTTCGACAGGCGGTGCGCGAGCGGCTGCTGCTGGGCTCCGAGGGCAGCACGCCCCGCATCCTCGAGTACTCCGGCCGAGGCCCGCTGGCCGCGTGGGTGGGAGTTGTCGCCATGCGCCTGGCGCTCAACCTGCGCCGCGGCGTCCAACCGCTGAGCCTGGACGAGCGGCTCGTCACGGGACTCTCCGTGCCCTCTCCGGACCCGGAGCTCGCACTCATCAAGAGCGAGTACCGCGAGGCCTTCCAGCGGGCCTTCCGCGCGGCGCTCGCCACGCTGGAGGACACCGAGGTCAACGTGCTGCGCCTTCACTTCTCCAAGGGGCTGAACATCGATGACATCGGCCGCACGTATGGGGTGCACCGGGCCACGGTGGCGCGGTGGATTGCCCGCGCGCGCGAGCGACTGCTGGTGGGCATCCGTCGCCAGCTCATGGATTCGCTGCGCCTGGGGCCGGAGGAGTTCGAGTCCCTCATGGAGCTGGTGAGGAGTCAGGTTCACCTGTCACTCTCGAAGGGGCTCGAGCCCTGAGCTGCGAATCCCCATCGTGCGGGTTCTTCTCTGTAACAGGCAGTCCTTCTACTTCGACGGCAACCTGGTCTACACCGCGAACGTCAGCATGCCCGACCGCATGTACATCCTGCTGAGCTTCCAGTTCGGCAGTGCCAGCGGCTCGGGCGATGCGTCAACGCCGACAGGGCAGGGGAACGCGTTCGACATCCGCTACATCCGGGCCTGGAAGTTCAAGTAGCCGCCTTCCAGGGGGCCGCACGGTCACTCAGTGGGCCGTGCGAGTCCCCGGCAACAGGCGGACCAGCAAGGCCGCCAGCGATGAGGTCGTCGCCAGCAGCGTCACCGCCACCCATCCCCAGTGGGCCAGCATGAGGCTGCCGCTTGCCGCGCCGAGAGACATGCCGATGAACACGCCGACGAACAGCACGGCGTTGAGTCTGCTGCGTGCCGCGGGATCGATGCCAAAGACAATCGCCTGATGCGCCACGAGCGTGATTTGGACGCCGAGGTCGAAGCCAATCGCGCTGGCGGCGATCAGCCACAGCCGAGCGCTCGGCTCGAGCCACGGCGACACGAGCATCGTGGCGAACGAGAGGGCAGTCAGTCCGGCGCCCAGGCGCGTGACCACTGCGGGGCCGAAGCGATCCGCGATACGGCCTGCCACCGGCGCGCCCAGTGCCCCGGCCGCGCCGGCCAGGCCGAAGGCACCGGCGGCCGCGCTGCCCAGGTGGAACGGTGCGCCGTGCAGCATCACCGCGAGGGTGGACCAGAACGCACTGAAGCCGACCGAGAGCAGGCCTTGCGCCAGCGCGGCCCGGCGCAGCGCACCGTGCTCGCGCCACAGGCCGGCGAGTGAACCGAGCAGGGCTCGATACGTGAGCGTGCTGGTCGGGCGGAAGCGAGGCAGGCCTCGCCATGCCACCACGCCAATCATGGCTACGCTGGCAGCGGCAATCATGTACATGGCGCGCCAGCCGAAGTGCTCGGCGACCACGCCGCTGATGACGCGAGACAGCAGGATGCCGAGCAGCAGGCCGGTCATCACCGTACCCACCACCTTGCCGCGTTGCTTTTCGGGCGCCAGGGTCGCGGCGGCCGGCACGATGTCCTGCGCCAGGGTCGCCGTCAGGCCGACGGCGAAGCTCACCGCCAGCAGCAGGTGGATGCCCGGGGCGATGCTGCCCAGCAGCAGCGCCACACTCAGGAGGGCCGCCTTGATGAGGATGATGCGGCGCCGGTCGAAGCGGTCGCCGAGGGGCGTCAGCAGCAGGATGCCCAGCGCGTACCCGAGCTGGGTGAGCGTGGGCACGAAGCCCACCGCGGTAGCCGAAGCGCCGATGTTGGCTCCGATCACCCCCAGCATCGGCTGGCTGTAGTAGAGCGACGCCACCGACAGCCCGGCGCCCGCGGCGAGCAGCAGGCTCAGTCCACCCGATAAAGGCGCGCTGCCGTCATGGCTGGCGGTCGCGGGCCGAGACGACTTGGGCGTCGTGGTGGAGGCCGCCGAGGCCACGGTGCCGTTTCCGGCGGTGCTATGTACGGTGCGAATGAGAGACATGGTGTTCACCCCTGGCGTTGAAGTCGAGGCAACTGTGCGCCAGGCGTGTGGGCGTCGGTAGTAGCGTGCTTCGCACAATGGATATACGTTCCGCGTATAAAGCTGCTGAACGTGCTCCGTTATGCCCCAGCCTTCAAAGCCGCCTCGACCGCGTGTTTCCCAGCCGCGGAGGTCCCAACCCGCTGCGCCGTCCACCGCCGACCGGCTCGAGCTGATGCAGACGTTCGTGCGCATCGTCGACGCAGGCAGCCTCTCCTCCGCCGCCGCGCAGTTGGGCACCACGCAGCCGACGGTGAGTCGCCGGCTCCAGGCGCTGGAGCGCTCGCTGGGACTGCGGCTCCTGCAGCGCTCCACCCATGCCATGAAGCTCACCGAGGACGGGGTGCGCTGTTATGAGCGCGCGAAGGAGCTGCTGGCCAGCTGGGAGATGTTCGAGTCCGACCTGCGCGGCGCGGGCGACGAACCGGAGGGCTCGCTGCGGGTCGTGGTGCCTCACGCGTTCGGGCAACAGCTGCTGGTGGGGCCGCTGACGGAGTTCCTGAATCGCCACGCGCGGGTCTCGGTCGAATGGCTGCTGTACGACCGAGCCGCGGACTTCATCGCGGACGGCATCGATTGCGCCATCCACGTCGGCGAGGTGCATGACCCCAGCGTGGTGGCGATCCGCGTGGCCGAGGTGCCGCGCATCGTGGTGGCCGCGCCGTCCGTGCTGGCGGGCCTGTCCATGCCAACCCATCCCGATGAGCTCGCACGGCTGCCCTGGCTGTCGCTGCGCACGTTCTATCGCAACGAGCTCTCACTGACCCACGTGACCACCGGCGAGGTCCAGCCCATCGCCTTCCACCCTCGCCTGAGCACGGACAGCCTCTACGCCATCCGCAGCGCCGCGGTGAACGGCCTGGGTATCTGCGTGGCCTCGGCCTGGGTGCTCCACGAAGACATCATGCAGGGGCGACTCCTGCACCTGGTGCCGCGCTGGCAGGCCGCGCCCTTGCCCATGTATCTGGTCTATCCGTATGCCCGGTTCTATCCGGCGAGGTTGCGCACCTTCGTGGCGTTGATGCGGGAGAGAATCCCCGCGGCCTTGGCAGCGATGAAAAGGGGTTCAGACGATTCGTAGGGACTCGGGAGACGTCGGAGTAGACAGCTCGGACTCGGAGTGCTCGCGGTTCACGCACGCGACTGGTTCCACTCCAGGCGGTACGAGTACATCTTCGACTGGCCGGAGGCGCCGAGCCGCAGGAAGAAGGGCAGCAGCCGATCCCGAAACCACTCCGAGACCGCGCCGCTCACGGCCTTGCCGCTCCCGTTGCGGCGTGCGGCGCGGAAGATGGCGTCCACCCGGGGACGACGGGCCTTCTCGAAGGCGGCAAAGGCCTTCGCCGGGGTGGGGATGTCTCTCAGGCACTGGGCCAGCACCAGCGCATCCTCCATGGCGAGGGACGCGCCCTGACCCGCGCTCGGAGACATCGCATGCGCGGCATCCCCCAGCAGGCAGACCCGGCCCGAGTGCCACCGCGGCATCGCGTGCAGGTCATAGATGGGCCAGGGCCCCAGGAGCTTCGGCGTGGCGCGAATCACGTCGCTGACCCACGGCGGATCCTCCCGATGGAGCTCCAGGAGTCGCTCGCGCTCCCGGGTAGGGTCCGAGTGCTTTCGGAGTGCTTCCAGGTCCGGGCTCTCGGGCGCGCCGTTGTGGAACCACCAGATCTCCCCCGACGGCGTGACGAAGGCGCCGAAGAAGGCCCGCCGCCCGAAGAGCATGAGGTTGACGCCCGGCGGCACGGGTACCTGGACGCCCTGGGCGAAGCCACCGTAATCGAGGAGCCCCGTGAAGCGCGGGGCCGGGGCGTCCGGGAGGATGAGCGACCGCACCCGGGAGCGCAGCCCATCACAGCCGATGAGGAGGTCCGCCGACGCCTCCGAGCCATCCTCGAAGCGGGCCATGACGTGGCTCGGGTGGGTCTCGTCCACGGCCACGAGCCGCTGGCCCCACCGGATGTCCACGCCCTGCCGGGCGGCCTCCTCCGCCAGGAGTGCGTTCAACTGTCCACGTCGGATCATCGTCAGGGGCCTGCCGAACGCGCTCGCATCCCCGCTGCGATCGATGGAGCCGATGGCTTCTCCCTTTCGATTGATGAACTGGAAGGATTCACACGCGCTTCCCGCGGCAGCCACGGCGGCGGCCACTCCCAGCGGCTCCAGGGCATTCATCCCGTTCGGAGCGACGCCCAGGAAGGCACCTTCTCCCACCGCGGCCGTTGGCCGGGCCTCGATGATGGAGACCTCCAGCCCCAGCCGCTTGAGCCACATTCCCAGGACCGGTCCCGCGATGCCTCCCCCCACAATCAGCACTTTGCGCATGTCTCTCGACCTCCGTTTCCAGCTTCATATGCGGAGACACCGATTCACTTGCAGTGATGATTCGTGATCATATCGTACACTGATATGAACCTGTCCTCCCTCGACCTGAACCTGCTCCTCGTGCTGCACACGGTGCTCGAGGAGAAGAGCGTGGCGAAGGCCGCGGCGTCGCTGCACGTGACCTCTTCGGCGGTGAGCAATGCGCTCGGACGGCTGCGCGGCCTGCTGGGAGATCCCCTGCTGGTCCGCCAGGGGCGCGGCCTGGTGCCTACACGCAAGGCCACCGAGCTGGCCCCGCGCCTTCGAGCCGCGTTGAAGGAGTTGCAGGGGGCACTGGAAGAGGCCGACGCCCCCTTCGTGCCCGCCCAGACCGACCGGATGTTCACGCTGGCGTGCTCGGACAATGACCAGCTTGCAAGGGTGCCGAGGATCGCCGCGGTTTTCTCGGCGCGGATGCCTCGCGCGACGCTGAGGATCGTCAGCATCGACCAACTCGAGGCCACGGACGGACTCGCCAGCGGACAGGTGGATGCTGTCATTGGCCCGCTCGAGGCAGCCACGCCGGGACTGCACGCGGCGGAGCTGTATCGCGACGAAGCGGTGATGGTGGTTCGCAGGGATCACCCCAAGGTGGGCAAGCGGCTGTCGAAGCAGGCCTTCAATGAACTCCAGCACGTGGACATCTGGCTCTCCATTGAAGGGCCAGGTGTAGGGCACCGCTTCATCGAGGGTTTCTTTCAGCGGCACGGCCTGCGGCGGTCCGTCTCCCTGGTGGTGCCCAGCTTCGCCGCGGCGGCGATGGTCGCCGCGACCACCGATCTGCTCGCGGGCCTGCCGCGCCTCGTGGCGGAGTCACTCGCCCAACACCTGCCCCTGCGAATTCTCGAGCTGCCCGTGGCCCCACCGCCTTTTCAGATGCACCTCCTCTGGCACGAGCGCACACATGCCGATGAGGGAGCGCGTTTCTTCCGGGAGCTCGTCCTCGGAGCCATGCGCCCTCCTGGAGTGGGCTAGGCCTCGGCGCGACAGCCCTCTTATGCACAGAGCCTTCTGGTATATGCCTCCGCATGAAAATCGAAGACATCCAGCCAGAGTGGCTCACAGAACTTCTTCGGGCCGGGGGCTCTCTTCCTTCGGGAGCCGTGGCTGCGGTGCAGGTGGAGCGCTCGTCGCGTCATTTCTCCACGGTGGCGCGGCTGCAAGTCCAGTACACCGCCGACGCGCCTTCCACCGCGCCCACAGCCCTGTTCCTGAAGAGCAGCAACCGTTCCTCGGAGGTGGTGTTCCACACCGAGGTGAAGCCCACGCTGCGAGACGCCCCCGCGCTTCGCTGCCTGGGCAGCCAGGTGGAGCAGGAGGTGACCTGGCTGCTCTTCGATGACATGACCGGGACGCATCTATCACTTCCCGAGAACGTGCCACCCACGCGGGCCATCTATGAGCAGCTGGTGGACTGCCTGGCGGGGTTGCATGTCCAGCGCTGGGAGGACGCTCAGATGCGCGAGCGGTTCGCCACCCGGAATGGGGATCCGTCCTACGGCTTCCTCTTCAAGCAGACGCTGGGGGCTTTTGGTGCGTTCGTGGACGCTCTGGAGGATCGCCTCTCCGATGAACGCCGCGCGCTCTACGAGCGGGTGCTCGCGGTCTGGCCCCGCATGTGCCTGGATCGAATCCAGCAAGGACGCGGTGTGACCATGATCCACGGCGACTCCCATCCGTGGAACTTCCTGCTCCCCCGGCCAGGTCAGGCGGGGAGGCTCTTCCTGGCCGATTGGGCGGACTGGCGCTTCGATTCAGGCACTCACGATCTGGCCTTCCTCGTCGCGCTGCCTTGCTTCCCGGAGCAGCGCGCGCGGATGGAGCAGGAGTTGGTGCGGCGCTACTGGCGGTGTCTGAACAAGGGCGGCGTGCGTTACAGCTGGGAGGAGTGCTGGCTCGATTACCGCAAGTCGGTGATTGGCACCCTGCTCTTCCCGGTGTTCTGGTGGTCGCTCGGCAGCCCCAGCAGCATCTGGTGGCCCAACCTGGAGCGGGCGGTGCTCGCGTTCCAGGATCTGGGCTGTGAGGATCTGCTCTGAGCGTGGTACTGGCGGGGCAGTCCATCGAACGCGACGTCTGTATTCGCAAGTCTTAGGGCTCAGGAATTGATGGACAGGGGTCCTCCTCAGGGCCCCTCCGTTCCAGCCCGTTCCCTCAAAAATCCTCCCATATTCTTATACGCCGCAGGCGTGGTCCTCTGTATGCGTATCGTGAATTCGGCGTCTCCTACGACTCTCACCTGCCGATATTGCGACCGACATCACAATTCGGTGCTCTCGTTCGTTTTGGAATGAAACTGCCTTGTCGCAAGCGTAGTTTCCTGTGCCAACCCCCCCACACATGGAGTTCCGCCATGCGTCGTGTGTCACGCTCGTTACTGTTGCTGACCGGCCTCGCCGCCACCCCGTGCGCCTTCGCGCAGAGCACGCCGGTCAACCTCGCGCTGAACCAACCGGTCAGTGTTAGCAGCACCGAGAACCCGGCGGCGTTCAATGCGGCCAACGCCACCGACGGCCGCCTGGACACCCGCTGGAGCTCGGAGTTCGTGAGCCCCTCGTGGATCACCGTCGACCTCGGCAGTGAGCAGTCGATCGGCCGCGTGGTGCTGCGCTGGGAGAACGCGCACGCCACCGTCTACACCATCAACGTCTCCAACGACGGCGTCAACTGGACCACCGTGTACACGAACGCCAGCGGCAAGGGCGGCACGGAAGACATCTCGTTCAATCCCGTCTCGGCGCGCTTCGTCTCCATGTACGGCACGGAGAAGAACACCCAGTACGGCTACTCGCTGTTCGAGTTCGAGGTCTACGCCACCGGTAACGGCGGCAACCCGACTGATCCCACCGACCCCACGGATCCGGAGCAGCCGGGCACGCCGGGCACGGTGCCCACCGTGTCGTACAACGCGCGCATCTCTGGCAACCAGACGGAACCCGCGGCGCCGTTCGACATCACCGACGTGGCAACGTTCAACAACCCGTGGGGCCTCGACTTCCTGCCCGACGGCCGTGTCGTGGTCACTGAGAAGAGCGACCGCATGTACATCGTGACGTCCGCGGGCGCGAAGACGTCCATCGGCGGCCTGCCGGTCTCGGTGGGTGCCAACGGCGGTGGTGGCCAGAGCGGCCTCCACGACGTGGCGGCCTCGCCGAACTTCGCCCAGGACCGCACGCTGTGGTTCAGCTACGTGGCCAAGGCCGCGGACGGCAACAACCACCTCACGCTGGCGACCGCGCGCCTCGACGAGAGCGCCGGTGCCGCGAACCTCTCCAACCTCAAGATTGTCTGGCAGGAGCCGTCGCGCTATTCGATGCGCGGTCAGCCGGGCGCGCGCATCGCGTTCGCGCCGAATGGCCAGCACGTCTTCCTCGCCGTCGGCGACGGCGACATTCCGGACGCCAACGGCAATCGCGGTGTCTCCGCGCAGATGCCGGACACCGGGCTGGGCAAGATCATCCGTCTCAACCTCGACGGCAGCACCCCCTCTGACAACCCCGAGGCGTCGGCCGGCGGCGTGCGCGGGCAGGTGTGGGCCACCGGCTTCCGCAACCCGTACGGCCTGGCGTTCGACGCGAGTGGCAACTTGTGGGAGACGGAGATGGGTCCCGCCTCCGGCGACGAGTTCAACTTCATCGTCAAGGGCGGCAACTACGGCTGGCCGCTGGTGAGCAACGGCAACCACTACAACGGCGATGCCTACATGCCGGGCCAGCCGTATCCGCGCCACGACACCGCGCCGCAGTTCGTGCAGCCGGCGGCGCACTGGGGCTGGTTCTCCACCACCAACTCCATGTCGCCCTCCGGGCTGGCGTTCTACAACGGCAACCTGTTCCCGCAGTGGAAGGGCTCCGCACTGCTCGGCTCCACCTCGTCCATCGCGCTGTACCGCGTGGTGATTGACCCGGCGACGAACAACGTCAAGGGTGTCGAGCGCTACGGCCGCAGTGCGAACGGCGTGTACACCGGTGCGGTGCGCGCGCTGAAGGTGTCGCCGTTCGATGGCAGCATTTGGTACGTCAAGGGCGGCAGCGACGGCGCGCTGCGCAAGCTGACCCCGAAGTCGTGAGCGTCATGATGGGACCGGGTTGAACCCGGTCCCATCAGCAGGTTGCGGCCGTGTGGGAGTGGGCTTACATCGCGCTGATCACGACCTGTCCGCGCGCGCGCCTGCTCGCCATGTGCGCCACGGCTTTGCCGGCCTGCGCGAGCGGATACGTCTTGTCGATCACAACCTTCACAGCGCCCGACTGAATCAGCGCGCCGATGTCCTCGAGGTTCTTGCGCGATGGAACGAATTGAATCGTGCGCCACTGCCTGGACTTGAAGAGCGCCCCGAAGGCCATGCTGGGCAGCGTCCCCAGCCACTTGTGGGTGCCGATGCTGTTGGGCAGCAACACCCCGTTCGCGGTGAGGACGCGCGCCGATACCGACGGAGGGTGGTTCATCACGTTGTCCATCACGACGTCGTAGCGCGCGTCCTGCTCCGGGTAGCTCGTCTGCGTGTAGTCGATGACGTGGGAGGCACCGAGCGAACGCACCAGCTCGACGTTCCTCGTGCTGCAGACGCCCGTGACCACGGCACCCAAGGCCTTGGCAAGCTGCACGGCGAACGTTCCCAGGCCGCCGGAGGCGCCGTTGACGAGCACCTGCTGACCTGCGCGGACGCGAGCGACATCGCGGATGGCCACCAGCGCCGTCACGCCTGACATCACAGCCCCGGCGGCTTCCTCGAAGCTGAGCTTCGCCGGCTTGTGCGCCAGTTGCGTCGCCGGGACCACGGTGTATTCGCAGAAGGTCCCAGGAGCGCCGCGCTTGTAACTTCCCGTCCACACCGAGCCGAACACGGCGTCGCCGGGTGCGAATCCAGTGACGTGGGCGCCCACCGCTTCCACGACGCCGGCGACGTCCGAGCCGCGGACCGGCGACACGGGCGCACGGAGGCCCATCACCGGGCGCAACGCGTAGGGAGCTCCGAGGGTGGCGATGCAGTCCGGCGTGTTCACCGACGTCGCGTGCACACGGACGAGGACTTCACCGTCCCCCGGCGTGGGGATGTCGCTCTCGCCCTGCACCAGGACGCGTTCAGGCTCGCCATAACCGCTTTGCAAGATGGTTCGCATGTGGACCACCCTACGCGTGCGGAAATGGGCGCCCAACGGCGGATTTCGGGATGCTGGCGTGCAAAAATGTGCGCATGGACTGGGACGACCTTCGCTACGTGCTGGCGCTCCACCGCGAGAAGACGCTGTCCGACGCCGCTGCCACCCTCGGGGTCTCTCGGACCACCGTCGGGCGGCGCCTGAAGGAGGCCGAGGAACGGCTGGGCGTCCGGCTCTTTGACCGCACCGAAGAAGGCTTCGCGGCCACGGCTGCCGGCGACGAGCTGGCCGAGACCGCGGCGCGACTGGAGGCGGAGATCCACATGACAGAGGGGCGGCTTCTGGGCCGTGACGCCGAGCTTCGCGGTCGGCTGCGGGTCTCGACGGTGGACTTCCTGTTCGCGGGTTTTCCCGAGGTGTTTTCCAGCTTCATCCAGCGTTATCCGGGGGTGGAAGTGACCCTCGGCGTGACCAATGTGCAGGTCTCGCTCCTTCGCCGCGAGGCCGATGTGGCGCTGCGTCTGGACAACAATCCGGCGGAGGGATTGGTGGGCCGCCGTGTCGGTCGATTGCAGTTCGAAGCCTACGCCGCGCGTTCACTCGTCGAGCGGGTGGGCCCCGGTGCCACCCTCGCGGACTTCCCGTGGCTCCATTCAGACGAGCGCTCCGATGGACGTTGGCTCGATAACTGGCTGGCCCGGAACGCGCCGGGAGCCAGAGTGTCGCTGCGCTCCGACGACTTCGCGGTCCGCCGACGCGCGCTCTCCGCCGGCATCGGCGTCACCTTCCTGGCGTGCTTTGACGGCGACGCTGATCCAGGGCTGGTGCGCGTGGGGGCGCGCCTCTCCGAAGAGGCGCGCGATCTCTGGGTGCTGACGCTGCCCGAGCTTCGCAACAACAGTCGTATTCGCGCCTTCATGGACCACGTCTACGAAGCCTTCAAACCCCATCAGCGCGCGCTCGAGGGGGGCTCATAGGCCAGAAACGGCCAGCAGCTCAGGGGAGCCGGAAGACGCGCACGTTCTCTTCTCCCTTGCGCACGTAGACGAGGGCGTCGTGCGTCGGCAGGTAGAAGAAGCGGTTCTTGACGAGATCGTGCCATCCGCCGAAGGCGCCGGCCTCCCACTGTGGCGCCTCGCTGAGCTTGAGGGTCGTCGGGTCGACCTCGAAGGTCCGGTACTCGAAGCGCCCATCCCCGTCGCGGTCATATGGGAACGCGGCGATGTAGCGGTTGAGCGGTGGCACGTAGGTGAAGAGCATTCCCTCGAAGTAATCGGTGTAGCAGCGTGAGAGCTCGAGGTCGTGCTCCAGGTCCAGGCGCTCCCACTTCCCCGTGTCCATGTCGACCGTGATCAGCCTCGGAGGGAAGGTATCGTGTTGCGACTCCGGGTAGGGGAAGCTCACCAGCTTGCGATTGACCCTGACCATCTGGGCGAAAAACCAGGCGGGGGGCGTGATGACCTCCCAGTTCCAGGACTGGTCGTCGGTGTCGAAGGACCACCACCTCGAATAGTTGTAGTTCTCCGTGGGACCAAAGAGGTACCGGTGTTTCACCTCGTCCCAGAACGTCCAGCCGGCAGAGCCGCCGTATCCGGTCGCCCCGTCGTAGGTGGCACCCGGGGTGTTGAAGGGGTTGTGGCGCTTCCAGGTGTGGGTGAGCAGGCTGTAGCGCCACATCCGCCGGACGCCAAAGGCCACCTCCTGGAGGTCCGGGTTGTAGACGAGCCCGTTGTACGTGTGGCGGGCCACCGGGTGGCCGGTTGACGCGGCGGGCCGGTCCGGGTCGAAGAACTCATCCGAGAAGACGTCACTGTCCGGGTGGGCCTTGGCGTACTCCGCGGCGGGCGGGTAGTTGCTGTACGTGATTCCATAGGTGACGCCTGCCCAGTTCACCGGGTTATCGGGGAGCTGCTCGATGCTCCAGCGCATCTTCGCCATGTCGAAGCGGTAGAGGCCGTTGTTGGAGCTGTCGGCGTGCCCGCCGCCGAAGGCCCACCAGCGGGCGCGAGGCGCGTCGACCGCCAGGCCGGAGTAGGCGTTGATGACCGCGGCGATACCCCCGGAGCCGAGAGCCCGGAAGCCAGGGAGCGCCGCCTTGACCTCCGCGTCGAGCGAGGTGAGCGGCGTACCCGCGACCTCGATCCACCGCCCCTTGGGGACGAGCGCCCACGACCCCTGGTTCACGAGTCCCGACCCGTCACGCCCAGGGGTCCACACGTTGCCCTCGAGTTTGCCGGTGTCCGTGCCGCTGCCCCAGGTGAAATCAGGAGGCGGCCCCGCGTCGGGTGGCGGAGGGCCCTCCGAGGACGGAGAAGTGCAGCCAGCGTGCACTCCCGCGACGGAGAGTGCCAGGAAGAGAATCCAAGATGACGAATGTCGGTCCAGACGGACTGCGTTCATGTTCCATTCCTCGATAGGATTGCTGAACGGCCACGCCAAGTGCGGAAGGCGCTCCTGTGCGCCTGCCCCGATTCATAGGGCGATCATCCTAAAGTGATAGGCTGACGCACTCTGAGTCCTAGCCCGTGGCTCGCGTCGCTGAGCCGCTGAGCTGGTGTCAGAGAATTCGAGCGGCACTGACAACTCTCCAGTCGCTGACAAACTAAATCATTAGTTGCATTCCAACTAAGACCTTAGTAGATTGCGGCTCGTGCGAAATACGACCGTTCGATTCATCACCGCCGCCGCGCTCGCTTTGACGACGATGGCCGCCCAAGCGCAATCCGTGGCCTTCACGTTCGACGACGGCCCGCATGTCAGCGACACGCCGCGCATGAACGCGCAGCAGCGCAACCAGGCCCTACTGGATGCACTGGCAAAACATCGCGTGCAGGCCGCGCTGTTCGTCACGGCGGGGAACGGCGCCCATACCGAGGCGGGCCTGGCACTGGCGCGTGCGTGGGGCAAGGCAGGCCACGCGATCGGCAACCATACGATGACGCATCCGGACCTGCACAAGGTGCCGCTCGAGGCATACCAGCGCGAACTGCTCGAGTGTGACCGCATCATCCGCGGCCTGCCGGGTTATCAGAAGTGGTTCCGCTTTACCTTCCTGCGCGAAGGGAACACGCCGGAGAAGCTCGACGGCATGCGCGGCTTCCTCAAGCAGCAGGGCTACCGGAATGCGTACGTGAGCCTCGATACCAGCGACTGGCGGCTCAATGACAAGTTGGTGGAGACGCTGACGAAAAATCCCGCCGCCGACGTGAGTGCGATCAAAGAGGCCTATCTGAGTCACATCCGCCAGCGCGCCCTGGCCTATCGCGACTTGTCGCGGAAGCTGCAGGGCCGCGATATCGCGCAGGTGATGCTCCTGCACCATAACCTGATCAACGCGATGTGGCTGGATGATGTGATTGCGATGTTCAAGCAGATGGGGTGGACAATCACCACGCCGCAGGCGGCGTTCGCCGACCCGATCTATGCGCTCGCGCCGGATCGCCCGGTCGCGGGACAAAGCCTGCTGCTGTCGATGTCCCGCGTGCTGGGCCTCGGCAGGTTCGAGGGATGGGAACGGCTGGTGGATGACGGCGATTACGAAATCGCCGCGCTGGCTGCGAAGGGATTCTAGGAATCCAGCCGCCTTGTGCGGTAGCAGGAGACTCCCAGTCATAGGCGAACCCGACGGAGTCAATCTGCCGGCGGAAGTGGGCGACGGAAGGGCGTAAACACAGGGCGGCCCCCCAGGGCCACTCTCCCATACCGAGTTCAGTCGATGACCCCACACCTTCGCTGGAACCCCCTGGCCGCGCTCGCTGCGGCACTGCTGCTGGCCGCCTGTGGCGGACAGCCCTCCCAGCCTCCCGGCGCCCCGGGCACGGCCCCCCAGGGCTTGGACGCGGCGAGCACCGGGCTGGCGTACTACCCGCTGCTCACCCCCTTCGACCTGCTGGACACGCAGGACACGCGCTTCCCGGTGGCCGCGTACTACGCGCCCGGCACGTTCCTCCGGGGCGTGCTGACGTACCCGGTGCGAGCCATTGGCGCTGTGCCAGCGGCGGCGCGGGCGGTTGTGGCGCGCGTGGCCCTCACCGAGTACTCGGGCGAGTGGGCCGACTGCTACTGGTACTGGAACGACTCCTCCGCGCAGGAGGAGTTCGTCTGCCCGTGGACCTACAACGACGTGGGCAATGAGCCTGGCTCGCCCTCGCGCTACCCGGTCGTGAAGTTCTCCGCGGCCGGCGTCCCCGGGTACATCCGGCTGGGCTCGGGCCCGGCGCGGCCCACGTCGCAGGTGGTCATCCTCCCGCTGTCCGCGGACGGCACCCTCACGGTGGAGACGCAGAGCGGCGTCAACGTGCACGTGGAGCTGCTGGGCTACCTCGCGGCCCCCAGCCCGGGCGGGCTCTACCTGCACCTGCTGTCCCGGCCCCGCAACCTCTTCGCCACGCTGCAGAGCTCCCCGTCCACCGCCCAGGGCTTCAGCCGGCTGCTGCGGCCCGGTGAGTCCCTCCGGCTGCCCGTGCAGGGCACGTGGACGACGGACGTCAGGGACGCCAACGGGCTGGTGCGCAAGGAGCCCTTCACCGTGCCCCAGAATGCCCGGGTGGTGATTGGCAGCCTGGAGGCCTTCGTCGTGCCGCCCAACAGCACCTGGCACCTCCCGCTGCGCAACGCCGTGTACGCCGACGGCGAGGTCGTCCCCGAGGAGGGCACGACGTTGTGGGACGAGCAGGTGGAGCGCGGCCCGTTCTGGTCCAACGTCAACGAGGACGGCAGCGTGCGCCTCTGGTCCAGCACCGACACCTCCGTGAGCCTGGACGTGACGGGTTACTTCAGCGCCACGGCGGCGGACGACGGCAATGGCCCGGGTCTGCTCTTCACGCTGGCGCCCCAAGCCACCGCCGCGGTGGCGACGAACACGGGGAACTGGGACCGCCGGGCGCTGCTCACGCCTCCGGCCGGCCTGCCCCGCGCGCCGCGCGCTGTCTCCGGGCGCCTGCACTACCGCAGCGTCAACCTCAGCCACGGCAACGGGGCCCTGCGCCTGCGCATCGCCGCCGAGGACGTCACGCCCGCGTACACCCGCGCGCATGACCTGGTGGGCTCCGCGGAGGACTCGCTCGACGAGACCACCTTTGTCAGCCGCCTCGGCGCGGGCAACGCGCTGAACTTCCTCATCCAGATGAACATCGACAACCCGCCGGCCACCGACCACCTGGAGGTGGACGTGTTCGGCTGGTGGACCGCCGCGCAGTAGCGCGGGCCCGGGCGTCGACCCGGGGCGGCCTCAGTGCCCCGGGTCCGCGCCGCGCAGGGTGTCCGGCAGTGAAAAGGTCGCGCCCAGGCCCCTGCCGAGCATCTGTTGGCGAGCGCTTTGCTATGTGCCCCGCCGGGCAGCATTCGGGTGGCGAGGTGGGCGATGGCGGAGCAGTTCGAAGCACGCAAGGCGTTGGTGGCGAAGGCAGCGACGCTGTTTCCGAATGACACGGTGGTGCGGGCGCTGGCGCTCATGAAGCGCTATGGGCTGGACCGGCTGCCGGTGGTGGACGAGTCGCGTGGGGAGCTCATCGGCGACGTGACGGCCGAGGAGCTGCGGAAGGTGTGGGAGCACTCCCCGCTGGCCTGTATGTCGGAAATTCTTTCCCTGAAATCCTTGCAGGAGGACGACGACGGCACCTCCTGGCGCCCTCGGGTGTCGCTGGTGTCGCCGCTGGTGGACGTGTACCGCACCAGCAAGAAGTGGAAGCAGTAGCTCCGAGCCTCAAGGGTCCAGTGTCACGAGGCCGGGATTGGTTTCACCCGGCTGAAGAAATGACTTCAGCCGGCAAGTACTCCCGTTGCGGATGCAATACCGACCCGTCCTCCGCGTTTGAGAGTCCACCCGGAATTTTCCGGGGGTATTCGGACAGGGATTCTCGAACCATGCGGAAGCTTTTTCGACGTCCGTTCACCGCGCTGACGTGCGCGATTGCATTGGGACTCCAGGCGTGTGGCGAAGGACCGCCACCGGAGCAGGGTGAGGCGCCGCCGGCGGAGGTCGCGGCCGTGAACGCCCAGGCGCTCCCCTCCACCGCGCAGGACGTGGAGCCGGACATCCTGGTTGCGCTGCAGTCCATCCCCGGGCTCACGGTGCGGGAGGGCCCGACGCGCATCCCCGGCACGCGCTTCTTCATCCTCACCTATGACCAGCCGGCGGACCACTGGCACCCGGAGGGCCAGCGCTTCCAGCAGCGCATGACGTTGCTGCACCGCTCGACGCAGGCGCCCATGGTGCTGGCCAGCACGGGCTATGGCATCGGCACCAGCGCCGGACAGACGGAGCCCACCGCCATCCTCCAGGCCAACCAGCTCCTCGTCGAGCACCGCTTCTTCGGTCCCTCCATCCCCGAGCCCGCCAACTGGGCGCACCTGACGCTGGGGCAGGCCGCGGCGGACCACCACCGCATCGTCAGCGCCTTCAAGTCCCTCTATGGCGCGAAGTGGGTGAGCACCGGCGCGAGCAAGGGCGGCATGACGTCCGTCTACCACCGCAGTCTCTACCCGAACGACGTGGACGCCACCGTGGCCTACGTGGCGCCCAGCAGCCACGGCCCGCAGGACCCGCGCTACGTCCACTTCCTCAGTACCGTGGGCGACGCCGCGTGCCGCGAGCGCATCCGCGACTTCCAGCATGACGCACTGTCGCGTCGCGAGGAGCTGGTGCCCCAGGTCGCCGCGGCGGCGACGGCCGGGGGCGCGCCGCTCGACTTCCTCGGCGCGGACAAGGCGTTCGAGTTCATGGTCCTCGAGCTGCCTTTCTCCTTCTGGCAGTACAGCCCTCCCGAGACGTGCACCACCATCCCCGAGCCCGGCGCGCCGGCGGAGCAGGTGCTGGAGGCGCTGAGCGGCATCGTCGGCTACTACAGCTTCAGTGACCCGGCTATCCAGTACTACGCGCCCTACTACTTCCAGGCGGGCACGCAGCTGGGCAGCTACCGCTCCGACGAGCGGCACCTGCGCGGGCTCGTGCGCTACCCGCGGCAGTACGCACCCGCCGCCCTGGTGCCCTTCCCGATTGAGCCCTACGGGTTCGACTTCTGGTCCATTCCCCTCATCGAGACGTGGGTGAAGGCGCGCGGCGAGCGCATGCTGTTCATCTACGGCGAGCTGGACCCGTGGTCCACCAACGCCTTCGACGTGCGCGAGCGCAACGACTCGTACCGGCTCTTCGTCCCCGGCGGGAACCACAACTCCTCCATTTCCCGCCTGCCGGAGACCGAGCGCGCCTTCGCCGTGGAGCGGCTCAGCACGTGGATGGGCCTGCAGCCCGTGGAGCAGGAGCGCGTCGCGCGGAAGGCGGCCCGCCTGGCCTCGGGCGAGGAGCCGGTGCAGTCGCTCATCATCGACCGCCGCCGCCCGCCGTCCCAGGAGTAGCCGTCACTCGCCGGCCTCTACCGTTCCCAGGTCAGCCGCACCCGCGTGCCATGGGGCTCCAGTGTGTCGATGGTGATTCCCCACGAGAACCGCCGGGCGAGCCGCTCCACCAGGGAGAGTCCGATGCCAAAGCCCTCCTGCCCCGGCTCGACCGAGCCGAAGCCGACGCCGGTGTCGGAGAGGGTCCACGCCGTGGGCTCGATGCCGATGACGATGCGCCCCTCGCTCGTGTAGGCGAGGGCGTTCTTGAGGAGGTTTCCCAGCATCACCCGGGCCACGGGGGCAGGGAGGGGGGCCAGGACTTCCCCCGCGGACTCGATGGAGAGCTCGACGCGGTCGCTCTGGCGCAGGTGCTCGTACAGCGCGACCAGCTCACGTGAGACTCGGAGCAGCTCGCAGCGCTCCTCGGAGCGGCGCTCCCGCGCCAACCAGAGGATGCCCTCCGTGAGCAGGCCCATCTGGCTCACGGCCTGGCGAAGGCGGCGGAACGTCTCCGCGTCTCGGGGTGGGTCGAGCTCCAGAATCTCCACCGCCCCCTGGGCCACGGCCAGGGGCGTGCGCAGCTCGTGGCTCGCGTCGCGGTTGAACCGCCGCTCACGCTCCAGCAGCTCCTGGATACGTTCGTCCCGCATTCGCAGCGCATCGAGCAGCGCGCGCACCTCGGCCACTCCGCCATCGTCTTCGGGGAGCGCTCCGTCCTCTTCCCGCAGCCGTTCCACGAGTTGCTCCAGCGGCCGACCGAGGCGGCGGGCCACGACGTGGCCGAGCAGCGCGGCAGCCAGCAGCGCCAGCAGCGCGCTGGTGAGGAGCAGGTCGGTTCTCCGCCGAAGCTGGGACGTCGTGCTCGTCAGTGCGGACACGTCGAGCGCGACATACCGGGGATTCCCATTCGCCGCGCCAGGGCGCACCGCGACGTGGAAGTGTCCGTGGCCATTGGTGGGGACCTCGTATTCGCCCTGGGGCGCCTCCGCCAGTCGCTCTCTCAGCCAGGGAGGCAGCGAGGTCTGGCCGGAATACGTGGTGATGCCCGGCAGATGCGCCGGCTCGGGCCGGTCCGCCTCGGCGGCGACGAGCCGGTTGAAGATGACGTCCTCGAGGTCATAGCTGAAGAGCGTGAAGAACGCGCCCATGAGCACCAGCGCGAACGCCGCGGAAAGCCACATGGAGCGGAGCAGGAGATTACGAATCGGTCTGGCACTTGCTCGCATCCAGGCAGTACCCCTCGTTTCGCCGGGTGGTGATGGCATGCTCGATTCCCAACCCGGCGAGTGCCTTCCGCAGGGCGTAGACGTGGGTGCGTAGCGCGCTCGAGTCCGGCGCGTCGTCCCCCCAGAGCCGCTCCGCCAGCGTCTCCGTGGAGACGGCGGCGGGCGCGGCCTCCATGAGGAGCCGCAGGATGAGAGCCTCGGTGCGATGGAGCCGGACGGTGCGCTCGCCCCAGCGCAGCTGTCCGCTCTCTGGCTCCAGCGCGAGTCCTCCCAGGGTCAGTCGCCGCCCGCTCGGGGGAACGGGCCGGCGTGCCAGCGCTTCCAGGCGCCAGCGCAGCTCCCGGAGCGAGAACGGCTTGACGAGGTAGTCATCCGCGCCCGCCTGGAAGCCCTCTTGCTTGTCCTCGAGCGTGTCCCGGGCCGTCAGCATGAGGATGGGAACGAGCCGTGGTGCGAGCTGCCGGTAACGCTCGCACACCTCGATGCCGCTCATGCCGGGCAGCATCAAATCAAGCACGATGACGTCGTAGGCGTTGGCCAGCGCGAGCGCGAGCCCCTGGGGGCCGGTGGCCGCGAAGTCCAGGAGGAAGTCTGGCTCCAGGAACCGGGCGATGTTGGCCTGGAGGTCACGATTGTCCTCGACGATGAGCACGCGCATGGAGGGAGCGCCGGACTCCTGTTCCGGACGCAACGAGGATGGTACCAGCGGCCATGTCAAACGAGTGTCAACGCGTGACTGACGCGGGGTTGACCTGTGTGTTGGCAGTGTGGGTGCCCTCTCTCAAGGAGGAGTACCGCGATGACGCGCTTCCTGTTGCTGGGTCTCTTGTTCCTGTCCACCTCCGTGGCCCATGCCGCCCGTCCCACCGTGCCGATGGAGGTCCAGGCAGAGGATGGGGAACGGATTCCCGTACTGGTGCTGGAACCGGAAGGAGACGCCGCGAATCCGCCCGTGGCCGTCCTCCTGCACGGCCTTACCCGAAACAAGGAGGACTGGCTGTCTGATACCGCTCCCACGTATGGCGGGGCGCTGACGGAGAACCTGCTGCGCTCCGGCTACCGGGTCTACCTCATGGACGCGAGGCGGCACGGGGCACGGGCGACTCCCGACGCGAAGCCCGGCGCCCTCGCGAAGCGAGCGCACAACGGGGACACCGCGCCCTATCAGGCGATGATCGTGGACACCGTGCGCGATGCGCAGGCGCTCCTCGCGCGGGTGCTGGCCAAGGGCAAGCCACCGCGGGTGCTCGTCGCGGGTTACAGCATGGGCGCCCAGGTGGGGCTCCTGCTGGCCTCACGCGAGCCACGCGTCACGCATCTGGTGACGATGGTGCCACCGCACGTCGACCCCGTGCTGGGCGACGCCGCGCCAGTGAACCGCATGGGCGGGATTCAGCAGCCTTGGCTGCTGCTGACCGCGACGCGCGACCAGTTCTCCACGGCGGAGAACAACCAGGCGCTGTTTGAGGCCGCGCCTTCCAAGCGCAAGGAGCGCAAGGCCTTCGACAGCGGGCACGCCTTGCCGCGCGAGTACCTCGACGAGGTGCGCCGCTGGTTGAGCGAGACGCGATAGTCCCCACTCGACGATGCGTTGGCCCCGGCACCTGCCAGGGCGGGCCGCGGCACGACGGAAGACCTGAACGTGCCACGTTGACAGGCGCCTGTCGAATTGGCATATCCCTGTCCATGGCGAAACTCACGGCGGCAGGAGAGGTCTTCACGGAGCTGGTGCTGGAGGTCTTCCGCATCAACGGCCTGGCCTTGGAGGCAGGCGACGCGCTGACGGAGCCCCTGGGGCTCAGCAGCGCGCGCTGGCAGGTGCTCGGCGTGGTGGACCACGAGCCGGCGCCGGTGGCGAACGTGGCGCGCATCATGGGGTTGGCCCGTCAGAGCGTGCAGCAGACCGCCGACGCGCTGGAGCAGGCTGGCTTCATCGAATACACGGAGAACCCGCACCACCGCCGCGCGAAGCTCATCACGATGACGGCGCGGGGCCGAGAGGCACTTCGCAAGGTGGAGGCGCGCCAGGCCGCCTGGGCGAACCAGCTCGCGGCGAGGCTGGACGCGAAGACGCTGCAGACCGTGGCGGAAGGACTGCGCCAGGTGCGGCAGTGTCTCGAAGAGGCCGCGGCGCCCACCACTGGCCGCCAGGGTGGAGGTGCCCGATGAGCGGCACGTCGACGATTCCCCTCCTGCCTTGTGTCTCGCTCGACGAGACGTTGGACTTCTACCGGGCCCTGGGCTTCGAGGTGACGTACCGGCAGACCGCCCCCAATCCCTACGCCGTGGTGCGTCGCCAGGACTTCGAGCTGCACTTCTACGGCCTGAAGGGGCTGGAGCCCGCGTCCAGCCACAGCACGTGCCTGGTGGTGATGCCCGAGGTGGAGCCCCTGCACACGACCTTCGCCGAGGCGCTGCGCCGCGCGCTCGGCAAGCTGCCCGTGTCCGGCATCCCCCGCCTCACGCGGATGAAGCCGGGCCAGGGCCGGTTCACCCTGGTCGACCTGAACGGCAACTCGGTCATCTTCGTGCGGCGCGAGAAGGCCGGAGCCAGCCGCGGCGAGGAGTACCCGCCCTGGAAGGAGTCCGACTCCCGGCTGGCGAAGGCGGTGGCCGCGGCAGCCCGCCTCCGGGACTTCAAGACAGACGACGCCGCGGCGGCGAAGGTCCTCGACGTGGCGCTCGCCCGAAACGAGCCCGCCCCTCCTCTCGACCGAGCCCGCGCCCTGGCGGCCCGCGCCGAACTGGCGGTGGCCCTGGGGGACAAGGCACGCGCCAGCGCCCTGCGCGCGGAGCTCCAGCAGGTGCCGCTCTCCGCCGAGGAACGCCAGCGCCTCCAGTCAGAGCTGGGAGCCGCGGATGACCTGGAGCGCGCGCTCCGGTAGCGGGACTTCATCGAGGTGCCGCGCACCTGCCAATCGGGAGGTGCGTTCCCTGGCTGCAACTCCGCCTTGACTCCTGCTCACTCACGTAACATATGAAGTGGCATGAAGCGCGACAGTCGGCTCTCCGTTGCACTGCACGTTCTCCTCCATATGGAGGAGATGGCTCCCGTGGTGACGTCGGAGGAACTAGGGCAGTTGATGAAGGCGAATCCC
The DNA here is from genome assembly GCF_044360475.1 of Archangium minus. Lineage (NCBI taxonomy): Bacteria > Pseudomonadati > Myxococcota > Myxococcia > Myxococcales > Archangiaceae > Archangium > Archangium minus. The sequence goes on along the minus strand of NZ_CP043494.1, from coordinate 12,984,452 downwards.
GTGGTGGTGCGGCGGACCATGGCGGGTCTGCGCGAGGCGGGGATCCTGCGCTCGGAGAAAGGGCACGGCGGGGGATGGTCGCTCGCGCGCAAGCTCGATTCAGTGACGCTGGGAGACGTGTACGACGCGCTCGGAACACCCACCCTGTTCAGCATCGGCCCTCGTCACGAGAGCCCCGGATGCCTCGTCGAGCAGGCCGTCAATCATGCACTCGGCAAGGTGCTCGGCGAGGCCGAAGCGCTCCTCATGATGCAGCTGCGAAGCATCTCGGTGGCGGACATCGCGAAGAGCGTTCACCGCGATCGTTCTCGTCCCGCGAAGAAGAGACCCGATGTCCATGCAGGACGTGCGCGTCATTCCATCTCACACCGAAAGCGAGCTCCATGACTGCCATCACGCACCGCACCGTCAAGACGAACGGCATCCACCTCCACATCGCCGAGGCCGGTGAAGGCCCCCTCGTGCTGCTGCTCCACGGCTGGCCGGAGTCCTGGTACTCCTGGCGCCACCAGCTCCCGGTGCTCGCGGCCGCCGGCTACCACGCGGTCGCACCCGATGTTCGCGGCTACGGCCGCAGCGACAAGCCGCAGGCGATCGAGGCGTACAGCATGAAGACCCTGCTCGCCGATTATGTCGGCCTGCTGGATGCGCTCGGGGAGAAGACCGCCGTCGTCGTCGGCCACGACTGGGGCGCGGCGATGGCGTGGAACAGCGCCGCGCTCTACCCGGACCGCTACCGCGCCGTCGTCGGCATGAGCGTGCCGCACCTCGGCCGCTCACCCATGCCGCCAACGCAGCTCTTCAAGGCCATGTTCGGAGAGAAGTGGGTCTACATCCTCTACTTCCAGGAGCCTGGCGTCGCGGAGGCGGAGTTCGAAGCGGACATCCCGAGGACGATGCGCACGATCCTCGCCGGAGCCCCTGGGTTCGACTCGGAAGCCCTGGTCGCACGGGCCAAGAAGAAGGGCGACAAGTTCCTCACGGGTCTCGACACCCCCGGTCCGCTCCCCGCCTGGCTCACGGAAGAGGACCTGGCGTATTTCGTGAGGGAGCTCACGGGCAGCGGCTTCCGTGGAGGTCTCAATCGCTATCGCAACATGGATCGCGACTGGGAGGAGTTGCCCGAACTGGCGACGGCCAGAATCGAGCAGCCGGCTCTCTTCATCATCGGAGAAAAGGACCCGGGGCGCGCGTTTTCCCCGGTTGAGCAGATGAAGCCGTTGGTGCCCAATCTCAAGGATGTACTCGTCCTCCCCGACGCGGGTCATTGGATTCAGCAAGAGCGCGCAGCCGAGGTCAACGCGGCGCTGCTGGCCTTCTTGAAGGCACTGCCCGCCTGACCGGGAATGAGCACGTTGCTTCAAGCCGCCACAGCCCGAGAGTCAACGGGCCAGGCCCTCCACGGTCTCGATGTGGTTCAGGAGCGCCGCCGCGAGCGGGGGCACGACGGCGCGTGGAATCGCGTGCCCCATTCCGTCGATGGTCACCAGGGTGGAGCGAGGCAGGGTCTCCGCGAGGAACCGCGAGTTGGACTCGGGATTGGTGGGATCCTCCGGGGTGGCGATGACGAGCGTGGGCACGGTGACGTGAACGAGCTCCGCCCCCCGAGCCAGTCCGGAGGCGTCAGCCCGCGCGTGAGCATTCGAGGTGTCGTGACGGCCAGCGTGGGCGATGATGCGCTGCTCGAGTGCGCGGAACTCCTCGGCGTCGAAGGGAAGCTTCCTCCCGTTGAGTCTGCGCCAGTTCTCGACCCACCATTCGATTTGCGCCTCGCGGTCGCGCGGCTCGAACATGTGGCTCCAGAACGCGTACAGGTCCGGGTCGATGGGGGCTCGTGCCGTCGCGTTGGCGCGGGCGGGAGCGCCTTCGAGGGCGGGCGCCCCGATGACCGTGGCGCTGAGCAGCCGCTCGGGATGCGCGACCAGGAGCCACTGCACCAGGAGGCCTCCCAGCGACAGGCCCACGACATGCGCGCGTTCGATGCCGAGCGCATCGAGGATGGCCAGCGCGTCCTCGGCCATCCGGGTCGCGGAGTAGGGGATCCTGTCGAAGGCCCGGGTGGACGCTCCGGTGTCCCGGTGGTCATAGCGGATGACCCGGTGCTTCCGGGCCAGGCGCTCGACGAGCTCGTCGGGCCACACCCGTCCCGAGACGGTGGCGCCCATGATGAGCAGAACGGCGGGTGCATCCTCCGGACCTCGTGATTCGACCCAGAGCGAGACTCCCTCGGCCACCTCGACGAAGCGTTCCATGGTCCCAGCTTCGCAGAATATCAGGGGGGAGGCGCTGTCTTGCCCAGGCCAGGGTTGATCATCCCCTTGAGGGCCCACTCAGGGGGAGCTCGACGACGAAGGTCGAGCCCAGACCCGTTTCGCTGTGAACGGCGATGGAGCCCCCCAGGTTGTCGACGATCTGCCGGCTGATCCAGAGCCCGAGGCCGAAGCCCCCGTAATGCTGGATCGACACTGCCCGCTCGAACCTCTGGAAGATGCGCTCCTGGTCCTGCGCCGAGATGCCGATGCCATGGTCCCGGACGACGAGGCGCGCGCTTCTCCCCAACCGCTGTAGGTCCACCTCGACGGGCCTGCCCGGCCCGTACTTGATGGCATTGGAGAGCAGGTTGCTGACGACCTGATCCACGCGGAGCCGGTCCCACCTGCCGATGACGCCCGTGTCCGTCCTCAGGTGCAGTGAGCATCCCGCCCGGTCGAGTTCCTCCTTGTACTGCCCCAGCACGTCCTGGAGGACCTCTCCGAGGTCCACCTCCTCGAGATGGAAGTCGAGCCGGTTCGCCGTAATGCGGGACACATCCAGGAGGCTGTTCACGAGCTTCGCCAGCCGATCGATCTGCCCGTGGATCCGCATGAGCTTGCGGCTCCCTTCCCCCTCCGTCTTCCCGGCAGCCACTTCCGTGCGGTGTTCCAGGGCGTGCAGGTTCAGCTTCACCGAGGTCAAGGGGGTCTTGAGCTCGTGAGAGGCAATGGACAGGAACTCGTCCCGGACCGCGACGGCCTCCTTGAGCTCTTGCAGAAGCCGCTCCCGCTCCTCCTCCGCCCTCCGCTTGTCCGTCACGTCACGCGTCACCTTGGCGAAGCCGCGCAGCCTTCCGTCCGAGTCCCGCAGGGCGGTGGTGATGACATGCGCCCAGTAACGGCTCCCATCCTTCCGGACGCGCTCGCACTCGGACTCGTGCCGGCCGTGGAGGCTCGCCGTCGAGAGATCCTCTTCCACGCATCCCTCCCGTCGGGACTCTTCTGTGTACAGCTCCGAGACGTGCTGTCCGACGATCTCCTCCGCTGAATGCCCGTAGAGACGCTCGGCGCCCAGGTTCCAGGTCTCCACCCGGCCACCCGCATCCAACATGAAGATGGCGAAATCCTTCACCCCCGCGAGCAGCATCCGGAAACGCTCCTCGCTCTCGCGGAGTGCTCGTGCGACCCTGAGGTGCTCGGTCACGTCCCGCGTGAAGCACCGGGTGTGGAGGAACTTCCCGGTCTCGTCGAAGCGGACGCTGGAGGTGATGGAGACCTCGCGCACGGAGCCGTCCTTGCATCGAAGTCGCGCCGAGTACTCCACGAGCTTCTCCCCTCGCGTGAGCCGCTGGAGGATGTCCGCGATGGTTTCCCCGTCCGTGTGGAACTCGGCGATGTTGTGGCCGATGTATTCCTCGGCCGTGTAGCCGAGCGGCTCATAGTCTGACTTGTTCGCCCACAGGATGGTTCCATCGGGCGCGACCCAGTGAAGACCCAGGGCAGCCGAGTCGACGAAGTCAGCCAGGGCCTCCTGCGAGCGAGGATGGCAGGAGTTGATCCCTTCCTTGCCGTTACCCCTAGCGAGGGAGCGTGCGCAATTTTGTTGATCCATGAAGAGCACGCAAGGTGACGCTTGAGCGACGTGGAGAATTTCAGCTCCAACGACTCTACAGCGGATGGCGGTCCTCATCCGTTGGAAGGCCGGTGCAGGGAGCAAGCGAGCCGTTTCTCCCTCGGCACCCCTGCTCGCTGCAGCCCTTCCTAACACGGCAGTGGCGCCACTTCCAACTCCACCGGCTCACTTCTCCGCGAAACGCCCCTGTGCTCCTGCCATGTCCTCGCTGCCCCGCATGCTCCAGCGCTTCGTCCAGCTGAACCACTGGAACAGTCGCCGCGCTGGCCCCAATAGCAGTGGCAGACACGTGAGGCCCGGCCACTCGGCGCTCCTCTCCACCAATCCCTCCTTCACTCCATGGGCTAGCACGCAGCGAAGCCTGCCTACCATCGCCTCATCGTCCAGCACCGGCTCCGCCGAGTAACGCCTCTCCCAGAAACCGCCGCTCCAGTCCACCAGCCTCTCTACCTTCCTGAACAGATTGGAGCGCAAGTACTGCATGAAGGAGGCGAGCGCGGCACCCCGCGCCCACACCAGCCTCCCACCACCTCGTTCACCTCCGCGCTCGGACGCAGCAACAGCCGTCCCTGGAAGCACCTGAACGTGACGAAATAGAGACCCACCTCCTGGAACATCCTCAACGGCCAGCCCGTCCCCATCCCCTGCGTACGGTCCGCTCTCCGGACACCAACCTCTGGTTCTTTGACACTACCTCCGGCGGGGCGACGCCGGCACGCCACGGGCGGGGTGAGCGGGTGCAGCGGGCCGCTCTACCGCTTCGTGGCCTGGGTTGGCATGGGCCATCAAGGACGCGTCATGACATGGACACATACGCTCGTGCTTATTACGCAGAGCCTCCATGGCTTCAGCTACCCCTCCTCTCATCTGGTCCAGGAAGAGGGGGACCGCGTAAGCCTCCAAGGAAGAAGGAGGAACCACGGTGACTCGACTGATGCGCGGCCGCAAACCCACTGGGCCCATCATGGCGGAGCGCAAGTTCAAGAGTTCTGGTGGCGCTCGTGCCTCCATCCGTGTCCGTGCACCGGCCAGGGATTCGCGGACAGGCAACTACAGGTGCAGCGTGGAGTGGGTGCACTCGGGGAAGAGGGAGCTGTTCGAACTCTGGGGAATCGACTCCATCTCCAGCAGGAGTCGGGAAATGCCATCGCGCGGCGCCGGGCGAAATGGATTTCTTGTATGATATATTCTCTAACCGTTGCCTGGCGATGGCACAAGCCGATGTGCATGCGAAGCAATCCGCTCGTCGTGAGCTTGGATTCAAGCATTCTCGATACCTCGTGCGGCGAGAATGGCCCCCTCGGTGATGGAACGGTGGAGGTACTCGTTCACCCTTCCTGGCGTTCAGACGAAGGAACTCGAGCCCTGGTACGAGCAGGGCGAGAAGTGGCGGCGGCTCAAGGTCACCTCTCCGAGCAATATCGCCACGCACAGCGCCGAGCAGAAGCTGTACGTCGATGCGGACGGTCTGCTTCGCCGGCGTGATTACCAGGTGGACATCGCGGGTGGCGTGCCGAGCGTGCAATACATGAGCGGCCATCGGGAGATCTCCGGCATCGTCATTCCCACGGCGCGAAAGATCCACGGCCGTGATGCCCAGAACCACGCGGTCTCGGGGCCCTCGTCGTCTCCATCGAACTCGACGACATCTCCGTCGACTGAGCGGGCCGGAGCGCTCCCGAGCGCCCCCCGTCGGGTGTCCCCCGTCGGGTGTCAGACGATTCGTAGGGAGCGAGGCGTTGGTACGAGTCCTTTGACACCTTTCTGGGTGCTGGTGAAACACTTCCAGGCGCTGCTGCCTGCGGTGAACACGATGCAGCTGGAGCGGTATGTGAAGCGTGACTTCTCGGACGTGTCCGAGAAGTACATCAAGGCCTGACGTCGGCTGAACGAGGGCCGTCCGCACCGCACAGACCGGCCTTGCCGGTGACGGGGATGCGAGGCCCGATGAGCCGACACACCCCCGCCCAGGTCATCCTGCTTTGCCGGGCACGGGCGTGTTGAGCAACTGTTGCTCCCACAGGAACGCAATGCCGAGGCCAGCCGCATGGTGCTTGAGCAGGTCGACGAATTCAGCCACGTGCGCCGTCCGCGCGTGATCGCGCTGCCATTCGGACACGAGTGCCAGCCACGTCATCATGTTGGCGCCGGCCGCGATCATGCGTTGGATGGCCACCTGATGCGCCTCCACCGAAAAGGCGCCACACGCATCGGTGATCACCGTCACATCCCAGCCCTCGCCGAGGGCCTGGATCACCGGCATGGCGACACAGATCTCCGTATACAGGCCCGCGATGATCAGCTGCTTGCGCCCCGTGGCCTTGACCGCGTCCACGACCTTCCGGTCCTCCCAGGTGTTGATGAACGTCCGGTCGATCACCTCCTGGCCCGGGAAGACATCGGTGATCTGCGGGAAGATGAGGCCGCCTCGCTCGGCGATCACGCTCGTCAGAATGGTCGGGACGCCATAGGCCTTGGCGGCCTTCGCCAAGGCCGTTGCATGGTTGACCACCAGGTGCGGATCGTGGCTGTTCACGTTCGCGAGCTGGAACGGCTGGTGGTCGATCAGGACGAGGACCGAGTCCTCGGGACGAAGAAGCGAAGAGAGGCCGTTGCGGAAAGTCATTGGAGCATCCTTGTGCCGTTGTGGCGAAGTGGGTGATTGAGTGGTGCGCCAGCGACAACGCCGCTGGGAACCTCAATGTGGCGTTCTGGCGCTCGACGCGGTAGTACGATTCCGTGGCGAGCTGTGTCGCGGAAAGTGGAACGCTGAGTTGGACGTCGAAGATCTGCGAACGTTTGTGGAGGTGGCTGATGCCGGCGGGGTCTCGCCCGCGGCACTGCGGCTCGGCGTGTCCAAGTCGATCGTCAGCCGTCGGCTCGTCCGTCTCGAAGGAGAACTCGGCGTCCAACTGCTGACCCGATCCACCCGGGGGGCTGCGCTCACGGAGGCCGGGGCCACGTTCCGTGACCACGCCGCCAGGGTGTGCGCCGAGATCGACGCGGCAAGGGAGACGATCCTTCCCGCCGGTGACCTTCGCGGACGTCTTCGTGTGGCCGCGCCACTGTCTTTCGGCCTGACTCATTTCGCTCCCGTGCTCGCGGAAATGGCGCGACGCCACCCCCAGCTTCACATCCAGACCAGCTACAGCGATCGCTTCGTCGATCTCATCGCCGAAGGGTACGACTGCGCGATACGGGTGGGATACATCCAGGACTCCAACCTGATCGCACGACGCATCGCCACGATCCACGGGAAGCTCGTCGCGAGCCCGGCCTATGTCCAGGCACACGGGTCGCCCGAGACCCCGCAGGAACTGCTCGCTCACCAGTGCCTGATGCAGGGCACCGAGACCTGGCAGTTCATGGACGGCGACGAGGTCATCACGGTTCGTCCGCAGGGACGCTTCAAGGCCGACAACGGCGTGGCGCTGCTCGCGGCTGCGACAGCGGGCATCGGGATCGCGCTCCTGCCCGACTGGCTCACCGACGAACACGTGGCCTCCGGAGCCCTCGTGCCCGTCATGACGCGGCATCCACCACCCGCGGCGGGTGCGTACGTGGTTCGACCGCCGGGTCAGCATCCCGCACGGAAGATCCGGGTGCTGACCGAACTCCTGATTGAGCATTGCGACCTGTCCATGCGCTCTGCGGGATTCGCCCCTTAGGAGCACGACCGCCCTTGCATGTCGTCAGGCGTGTGCCCAGGGGCTGCCGGCTCAGTTCGAAGTGGGAGGCCGTCATCAACCCGGTGCCTGAGGGCCGTCGCAGGCTTTCTCGACCGTGCGGCCAAGCACTGCGCTGAGACGGGTGTTGATCCCGACGACTTCGTGAACGCGCGCCTTTTCGACGACATGGCGCCCTTCCACTTTCAGGTCGAAGCCACATGGCACCATTCCGTGTGGGGGGTGGAAGCCCTTAAGACCGGTGTGTTCGCCCCGCCGGCCTTGGTCGGACCGGTCCCTTTCGCCGACCTGCAGGCGATGATCGGCAAAGCGGAAGTGGCGCTGGAGGCGTTCACGCCCGACGAGGTCGACCAATGCGCGGGCAAGGACCTGGACCTTCAGATCGGGCCGCGGAGGCTCGCCTTCACGTCGGAGACGTTCATTCTCTCGTTTTCCCTGCCGAACTTCCATTTCCGCGCCGTCACTGCCTACGACATCCTCCGCGCTGGGATGACCAAGCACCCGCTCCTGCGGGCGCTGCGTAGGGCAGGAGTCAGCCGCCCGGAGGGTTCCATCGGCTGGCACGACCTACGGCACACCTACGGCACACCTACGGCACACCTACGGCACACCTACGGCAGCCACCTAGCGATGCGGGGCGTTGCTCTCAAGGTCATTCAGGAGTTGATGGGTCACGCCACCATCGAGATGATCATGAGGTACGCGCACCTGTCGCCCGAGGCGCGGGAGAGCGCGGTGCAGGAATTGGATCGGCCCATCCCCCAGCCACGCGCCGCTCTGGGCTAGAGACGCCAGAGGGGCACACTGAGGGCACATGATGAAAACGAGGACAAAGAAAAACCCCGAAACCCTTTAAGCTTGCTGGGCTTCTCGGGATGGAGGCGGCGGGAATCGAACCCGCCGCCTGGCTCTCCCAGAGCGGGCCTGGCGGAGTCTGACCAGGGCCAACGACTTCTCTCATTCTGGTGGAGAGAGAAGATCTGCCCGGGCCTTCACCAGACTCTGAATACTGGCTCAGGGCGCTTTTGCTCGGAGCGCATGGATGAAGACGCTCAGCGCTGGCCGGAGCTGGCGGCGGCTCGGATAGTAGAGGTAGTACCCAGGGAAGGACGGACACCAGTCCTCCAGAAGGCGCACGAGCTTGCCGTCGGCAATCGCCTCCGCGACGAGCTCCTCGAACAGGTAGGCAATTCCCAGACCGTCCACGGCGGCTACCAGGATCATGTCGCCATCATTATAGACAAGCGGCCCATTCACTCGTACGTCCAGTCGGCGGCGATGTTTCTCGAAGCGCCAGGCATACAAGGCGCCGGCTGAAGCCAGGCGGTAGTTGATACAGCGATGCTCGGTGTCGGTGAAGCCGTCGTCGATATCGATTTCGACCTGGATGTCCGGGTAGGCGGCCAGGAATCTGGGCAGCATGGGTCGCACGAGCATCATGGCTGCGTGCTTGACCATCGTCAGCCGGAGGGTCCCCGCTGGCGTTCCGCGCACGGCGCTGAGAGCGGCCAGGCCCGCGTCGATCTCGTCCAGGGCCGGGCGCAGCGTCGCGAGTAGCGCTTCTCCTGCTTCCGTGGTGGCCACGCTGCGAGTCGTGCGCGAGAGCAGCCTCACGCCAAGCCTCTGTTCGAGTCCTTTGATGAGACGGCTCAGGGAGGACTGCGGCATCCCGAGTTTCGCGGCCGCACGCGTGAAGCTTCCTTCTTCCGCCAGGGTCGCGAATGCCGCGAGGTCATGGATGCTCACCTATAATGCGATGGCGTCACGAGCGCTGCAGCTCGGTTACGGCCGTATCGGGTCGGACGGAGTCGACCAGGCCTGGGGTCTGCCTCGCCGCATGCTCGTGGTGGCCGGCGCCAAGGACGGCATTGTTCGTCCCCAGATGGCCACCCGCATGCTTGCCCTGAACAAGAACGCCAGGCTCTCCATTTTCGAGAACGTCGGGCACGCCCCTCATGTACCACCGCAGCCCCGGCGGCCTGACCCGGCGACCGGCCTGCGGGAAAACGCAGACCACCGGTGGAAACCCTCTCCAGCTGGACGACGGCCCCGGCACCCAACGGGGGGCGCGCGCTTTTGGAGCACCTGGAGTTGCCCTCGCTGCCTGGGAGGCTGGCCCCTCCGGCGCTCCTCCTCTTCCCCGGTACCGCCCGCCATGCCGATCGTCAGCGTGCTTGGCTCGCGGGAAATCACCTGGTCCCCTCCCCGAACTCGCGATCGCCACCTGCTCCTTTGATATTGCATTTCCTCTGTTTTTACCCATGCTTCCGATTTCCTCTACAGAACGAGAGGATTTGGCCATGCCCATTCAAAATTTGACATCGCATTTTCCCTACACTGGCTCCGGGCCGTACTGCTACGCCAATTCCTTCGCAATGATGTTCGGCGATGATGCGCCCTCCACGGCCGTGATCGAGATCGCCACTGGCAGCCCATTCGGGATGCAGCTGATCGGCGGCACACTGCCGTTCTTCGACCCGTACGGCTGGGACCCCGAGGCGGGCTTCGAAGGCGCGTTGACCGCACTGGGCTGGACGTCCACGGTCACCCAAGGCGGCGGCGCCGACGAGGCCCTCGCCCGCCTCAGAGCGTCCCTCATGGACGGTCCGGTGTTTATTGGCCCAGTGGAGATGGGGCATCTGCGGCATCAACCGGGCAAGAATGGACCTATCGGCGCCGACCATTACATCGTTGTCCTCGACGTAGACGACGAGCGCGTGCTCATGCATGACCCGCAGGGTTATCCGTACGTTTCCCTCCCGTTGAGCGACTTCATGACAGCTTGGCGAGCCGAGACGCTCAGCTACGGCGAGCCCTACACGATGCGCACCGGCTTCACCCGGATCGCGGAAGTATCGGATGAGGACGTCATCCGGGCGTCGATCCCCGCAGCGCTCCGGTGGCTGTCGATGAATGGCAACCACAACATGCCACCGGGCAGCCTCGGCAACGGCGAAGCCGCTGAAGGTCTCGCGACTCTCATCGAGACCGGCTGCGAGGAAGAGCTGCGCGACCACCTGATCCACTTCGCGATCCGGGTCGGCGCGCGCCGAGTCGCGGACGCCGCAACCTGCCTGGCGCGCGCCGGATACGCCGAGGCCGCGCGGATCGCGGCCGAACAGGCGCGTCTCATCGGCTCGACGCAGCACCCGCTGGTCACCGGCGACGACGCGTCGGCGGCCACCGCGCTGCGGGCGCTCGCACCGACGTACGACAAGCTGCGGGCGGCGCTGGAAAGTCAGAGCTGAACATGCCGCGCGGCGCGATCCCGACAGCCCCTCATGCGTACCCGCCCGGCGGATGGCCTGGGTGCGCTCCGCGGTAGTGCTCGCGCCGATGTCTCAAGCAGGGGAGGAGCCGGGGCTGGAGGAGGAGAGCCCCGCCTTTGCAGTGACGGTGGAGGAGCCGAGGAAGGAGCGCACACCCCGTATGGACTGGGCCGGGCTGCTGCGCAGGACGTTCGCCCTGGACGTGTTGAAGACGCAAACGACAAAAACCCCATCCGCTTCTCGCTCCACCGCCGGGTCTTCAGGCTGTCCAGGCGCTCGTCGGCTTTGCGCGTAGCCGCCCAGCCAGGCGACCTGTGTCCACCGCAGCAGAGCATGGGCTGCCCGCTGCATTCGCGCTCGCCCTAGCCCGAGTTGCGGCTGCGGCCCCCTGGCCCCTTCTGAGCCCCCGGCGCGCTCGTCCGTAGCTGTCAGGGCACCCCGCCATACTCCGAGCGGCCCCGCCAGGACCCGGCAGGTCCTAGCCCGAATGGAGGACCTTCCCATGCGTTTCCGAGCCTGCCTTGTACTTCTGCTCTTGGCCTCAGCCTGCGCTAGCGCGCCCGCCCCGCAGTCGATGCCACGGCCCTATGCCTTCGCGTCGGCTCCCACCTCGGGCCCGCGCATCCGGCTCGTTTCCTCGCCGATGGAGCCGACGCCGGAACGGTCGTGGATTGGAAAGCCGGATCTAGACAAGGCCAGGGCACTGCTATTTCGGGCACGCCAAGACATCGAGCCGCGTCAATGGGAACAGTTGAATCGCAAGCTCACCGCAGCGGAACGGGCCTTCGAGCGCTTCTCGCGCGCCGCGAAAGCGAGCGGGCAAGCCGCCGAGGTGGCGAGAGGGGCGGAGGGCGTCGCGCAGGCGGGACGCGCCAGGACGCTGGCCGAATTCCTCCCCCGGGTGGGCCCGTTGCTCGTGGGCCTTGTCCTGCTCTACCCCTCCAGCACCGCCGGGCCGGACATCGACCGCCGCCCGGAGTGGCTCGACGCCCAGCGGGAGTACGAGGCGCGACTGCTGGACGTAGCGGAGGAGTCACGGCGGCTCATGGAGGAATTTGAGGGTCAGGAAGCAGAGGAGGTCGTGCCGGACTTTGATTCGGATCCGGTTGCGGCGGTCACGGCTCCCACCTCTTGGCGGACTGAGACCAATCCGGCGACGGGGAAGCCCTACACCAGTGTGGAGGAGTATGACCGGATTCCTCGCCATGCGAATCAGACCTGCAAGAACAGTCTGCTCGACACACTTCAGGCGGAGAAGGATAAGCTCAGCGCGTCAGTTCCCCCCTTCAATCCGAAGGCGCCCAACTCAAAACAGATGGATAAGGCGCCGTGCTCTGCCATCCGGCTACGTATCGAAGCTCTGGAGAAAATTGTAGATAAGCGATGGGAAATTCAGAAAAAATGCTTTGGAGGAAAGCCCGATGAGGGCCACAAGAAAATAATGCTCCAACTCGAACGGGCAATCACAAAGGCCGAGAAGCTCGAAAAGGAGAATTGCGCTCCGGGTCATCCGATGGCGGATAAATAAGGTATGTCGCAAGAACTCATCGCAGCGATCAAGAGGCACGATACGGTCCAGGTCAGGGCGCTGCTGGCCGGAGGGGCCGATCCGAACGAGCCGCAGTCGAAGTGGCCGGGGTTGCGTCCGTTGCAGGTGGCTATCAACGAACTCTCCGATGGAGGCGAATTCGATGTGGTCCTGGCGCTCATCGAGCACGGCGCGGACGTCAACGCCTGGGACGTCGAGCGGGATATGACTCCCTTGTTGGTAGCCGTCTGCGAAAACGAGCTGGCGGCAGTTGAAGCGCTCCTGAAGGCGGGGGCTGAGCCCAACGTGTGCAGCAGCGAGGGGGACACGCCGCTGCGGGCATGCGTAGAGAGGGGCAATGTGGGCATGGCCACTCTTCTCCTGGGCGCGGGGGCGACTCGGACGATCAACGACTGGGGCGGGCTGACCGGATACACCGCGCTCGGGCACGCGGCACGTCGGCTGGACCTTCCGATGATCAAGCTGCTTCTCGACGCGGGCGCCGATCCGAGGGCCCCGGACGAGGACGGTCGACCCGCCCACTACCGTCTGCCGCCGCGCGCTGAATCCGATTCACAGACGTGGGACGCCGCGTTCGAGCTGCTCGGAGGAGCGAAGGACCGCATGCCGTTGTAGAACGGAGGTCGCGCGCCTCGGGCTCACGGGCGCGCAGCTCGACCTGGACAACCCCGCGCACTTGGACCCGCTCCAACGGGCCTACGAGCGCTTGCCGGAGATCGGCGGGCGCGCAGCCCCTTGCGGTTCGGCACCTGAGGCATCCCCTCATAAAAGGCCAAAGGCTTCACGGAAAACGAGCTGCTCGCAGACAAGTTGGGCGAAGCGTTCAATGAGAGGCCGCAACTGAGCTTCGGGCATGTTGGGCAGAGCCTGGTAGTACATGCAGCCCTGGCGGAAGAGGGAGTAGGTCCGCTTCTTGGAGGTGTTGGCTTTGAGGTCGCGCTCCATGCCGAGGCTCTCGCCAGCAGCGCCCAGCAACGTCAGCAGGGCACACGCGAGGGCACTCAGAAGCAGCAGCCTGTCACGCCTGTCCGTCTCCGCGATTCGGAAGGAGGACAGGCCCATGCCGAAGCGCAAATCCTTCACGTCCCTGAAACTCTCCTCAATGGTGAATCTCCCACTGTAGAGAGCCACCACCTTGGCTCCGGAAGCCTCTGTCAGGCTGGTGGCCAGACACCAGGGCTCCTTCATGCCTTTCTTCTTCACGCATACCACCGCGGCGACTTGCACCTCATCGGCCGTGACGCGTGCGCCTTTGAGCTTGCGCAGGTGGCCTGAGGTCGGCACCCACTCCGCCGCGCTCCGGCGCTCTCCCTGGGCGCTGGTGACGATGATTCGCTGACGGAAGCGCACCACGTACTCAAAGCGCAACTCCTTGAGCAGGGCGTAGAGCTTCTGGTCCGCGAAGCCCCGGTTGGCCAGAATCGTCACCTTCACCTCGGGCGCAATCAACTCCCGCAGTCGCAGCAGGACGCTGTCCTCCACGTCATTGCGCATCCCCTTGAGCGTGGACTTGTGGACCGTCAACCACACCAGGGGAGTAGAGCGACCGTGTCCGGTGCGCAGCGAGGCCACCAACGTGGTGTGGTCGTCCTCGTCGAAGTCCGTCCAGTCCAAGGCCACCACAGCCTCGGTGCGCTGTCCCATGACGTAGGGCACCCAGAGGGAAAACAAGTGCCACACGTCCACGCCCGTGTTGGACAGCAACCTGTCCACCTGCTTCACCCCGTGCTTGCCCTTCATCCCCCGCGCCACTGCCAGGGCCTGCCCGATGGCGTACACCGAGAGGCTCGCGGCGTGGATGACGCCCAGCGTCGCCAGCGAGAGCGACAACACCCTCTTGGCGTGGAGGTCTTCTCCGAAGAGTCCGGCGAGGAATTCATGCACCTGCTGTTCGTTGATGGCTTGAGTACCCACTTCTCCGGTAACACCCATGACCCTACTGCTCAAACCATATGGCCAGATACACGCTTCCTCGCCTGCTTGCTATATGAGGGGATGCCTCAGGGAAGACCCTGGAGACCGGTGACCCTAGCGAGCACCCGTCCAGCTGTTCCCGCCGCCATCCTTGAACGAGAACGTCCCGGTCGAGACCTCATCCTTCGAGAACAGGTTTCCCGCATTCGCCCGAGCGCCGGTGATGCTCGAGTTCTTGAGGGTGATTGACCCCGTGGTGCCAATCTTCCCACTGAGCGGGCTGGGCGGGGCCTTGTGCGAGTCATTGGCCTCCATGCCGAACTCGCCGGACTTCTCCAGGACGATGCGGACACCGTCGAACTCGGTGTCCTCGATCCGCTGTCCCTGTGTGGTCTGGACCATGACTCCGGAATAGACGGGGTCGATGATGTCGACGTCCTTCAACCGGATGCCCTGGAAGCGGATGGGCGAGTACGGCTCGGCCGGAGAGTACGGGTTGGCGGCGAACAGCCAGACCGCGCCCCACTTGCGCCGCGCGGACTCGTCGCCCTGCACGCCGTCGTCGTCCCACCACATGCGGCCGCCGCAGCGCTCCACCGTCAGGTTCTGGAGGGTGGTGAGCCCGGAGAACTCGTGCTGGGGCGCGAACTCGTTGTCCACGGTGATGCCCGGGTAGCGCAGGGTGTCATAGACCACCGAGTCCTTGATCACGTTGTCATGGCCGCCGTAGACCGCGAACCCGGCGGCCCGCCAGATGAGCCCCGCGGTGCAGCGCTCGATGACATTGCCCTGATTGGGACCCTCGGGCTGGTGGACCCAGGGCGTGTCACGGATGGGGGCTCTGTCCCAGGTGATGGCGGACCACATGGCGAAGGCGTCGTCGCCGGTGTTTCGTGCGGTGCAGTTCACGATCCGCGAGTTCGTGGTTCCGTTGCAGAGGTTGATGCCGTCCGCGATGGTGTTGCGGAAGCGGCTGTCCTGCCACAGCAGGTTGTTGCCGCCCTCGACCCAGCCGCCCACGATCATCCGTTCGATCCACAGCCGCTTGAAGGTCGCGTTGTTGTGCATGTAGCGGTCGAAGGCGCGCCCGATGCCGTCGTAGCTGTCCCACGGCCAGTTGCCGAGATCGGCCGCGGCCTTGTTGTAGCGGACCGTCCGGTTGCGCCAGGTGCCGAAGATGGCGAAGTCCTGGAAGGTGATGTTGTCGCCGCTCAGCCGGAAACCGAACTCGTAGTTGTAGCCCACCTCCTTCGTGGGCGGAGGCACGAAGCGCGTGTACCACATGCCCGCGCCCTGGACGGTCAGACCGGCGGGAACGTAGACCTTGGGGACGGCCGGGTTCTCGTGGGCCATCACGTAGTCGCCGGGCGGGAGGAAGATGCCGGGCTTGCCGCCGCTCACGGCGTCACGCAGGGCCCGCACCACCGCGGCCTCGGTGAACTCGCTCACGACGACATAGTCCGCCGGGGCGGAGAGCGGCGCGGGCACGAGCTCCAGATCCATGAAGTCCACGGTGACGGGGAGCGCCGCGGAGGCATCCGGTGAGACGAGCTTCACCACATCGCCCGGGTTGATGGTCGCCTCGCCGTCGGTCGCGAGCAGCACGTGCGCCTCGTCGTAGATGTGGTGCGCGGCGTTCCAGGGCAGCTGCAGACCAAAACCCTTATCGCTGGCGCTCGGGTTCTGAGGGAGCTCGTCCACCTGCTGGCGCGGCAGGGCGTTGTGCGTCTGGGTGTTGTTGGGGCCGGTGTAGAGCCAGGCGAAGTCCGAGTTCACCGTGAGCGTGGCGACCTTCGCGTCATTCACATACACATCCAGATGGGCCTCCTTCTCGTCCGGCACGCTGTAGCGCACCAGGACTGAGTTGGCCTTCACGCGGCTCGTCCACGCGACCGCGTCGCTGGGACCCTGCAGGGTCACCGCCTTGCGGCCCGACGCCTCGCCGGAGAGCGTGCCCTCCAGCCATGGGCCACTGAGGGTCTGCTCGAGCGTGGCCCCTCCGGAGGAGACGCCCGCCTCCGCCTCGTATTCGTCCCAGGGAACGGAGGCACCGCGCGGGACGGGAGTGTCGCCTGGGTTGTCTCCAGGGTTGTTGGGGGGAGTGTCGCTGCAAGCAGCGAGCAGAAGGCACGCGCAGATCGACGCGAGGATCGGGCGCATCATCGTTGGCAGACTCCGCTTCGAGAGGTGAAGCGCCAAAGTATAGGAGGGCCCGAGTGTCGCGCACCACGCGCTCCCAGGGGTGAGAGCGAACTTCCGCCACCGGCCACCAGCGCGTTCCTGTATCCCGGTGGGCCCACAGGATTGCTCACCGCGTCAATGTTCTCGCGGGAAGAAGGAGATGCCCATGTCGCGCACCGTGCTCATCACCGGAGCCAGCGTCGCAGGCCCCGTGCTTGCCTGGTGGCTGCACCGATTCGGGATGAATGCCACTGTCGTCGAGCGCGCGCCCAGGTTCCGCGACGGCGGCCAGAACATCGACGTGCGTGGAGCCGGCCGGGTGGTGCTGCGGCGGATGGGACTCGAGCGGGCCGCGATGGAGGCAGGCACGGGCGAGCTGGGCATCGCCTTCGTCGATGCCGACAACCAGGTGAAGGCCCGATTCGATCGGGACATGTTCGGTGGCAAGGGTCCGACCGCCGAGCTGGAAATCCTCCGCGGTGACCTCGCGCGCCTCGTCTACGAGCACAGTCGCGGCACCGCGGAGTACATCTTCGGCGACACCATCCAGGCGCTCGATGACCGGGGGAACGGGATCGAGGTCACGTTCAAGAATGGCGGCACTCGCCGCTTCGACCTCGTCATCGCCGCCGAGGGGATTGGCTCGTCCACGCGCCGGCTCCTGTTCGGGGATGCCGCCCGGCGGCGACCGCTCGACCTCTACATGGGCTATTTCAGCATTCCAAAAGGTGAGAACGACGGCGATCTCGCTCGCTGGTACAACGCCCCCGGCGGGCGCAGCGTGTTCCTCCGCCCGGATCGGAGGGGCGGCACGCACGCAGTGCTCACCCTCCAGCAGGCGCCCTGCGGCTACGAGAAGCTGTCACCCGACGCGCAGAAGCAGGTGCTGATGGAGCGCTTCGCCGATGCTGGCTGGGAAACGCCGCGTGTGCTCGAGGGGCTCGCCCGCGCCGATGACTTCTACTTCGAGAAGATTGGTCAGGTGCGGCTCGACCGGTGGTCGAAGGGCCGGACCGTCCTCGTCGGCGATGCCGCCTACGCCCCCAGTCCGATCAGTGGCATGGGCACGACCCTGGGTGTGGTGGGTGCCTATGTGCTGGCGGGCGAGCTGTCGCGCCATGACGACCATTCCGAGGCCTTCGCCGCCTACGAGCGGATCATGCGGCCCTATGTCGAGCAGGCGCAGGACGTGCCGAAGCTGGGCCCGCGCATCGCTCAGCCCCAGACGCGGTTGGGGATCGCGCTCCAGCGGGCCGTCCTGAACCTCGCGACGAAGCCGGGCCTCCGGGAACTCGCTGGCAAGCTGCTCGAACCTCCCGCCGAGAAAATCGACCTGCCCGATTACGGGCACGGCGCATGAAGCGGCGGGACGCCCAGCCACGAAGGAACAGTTTCAATAGCGCTGAGTTCTATTTTACCAAGCCTTGTCGCAAGGGCAGATTGTTCAGGAGAGGCGGGCAAGGGCGCGAGCATTCCCTTGATGCAGAGTGCTTTGGGTTTCCCACCGCGCGACGCCCGAGGCCATCCTCCGCGCGGTTGCGGCGGCGAGGGCGGCCAGTTAGACAAAGGGCTTTCTCCACCCTTGGACATGTTTCCATCGATGGCGCTGCCTCTCGGTCGACTATCGTCTGGCGCCCGAGACGCCCTTCCCGGGTCCGGTCGAGGACTGCTACGCCGCGCTCAAGTGGCTGCATGCGAATGCCGACGCGCTGGGCGTGGACGCGCGGAGGATCGCCATTGGCGGCGAGAGCGCGGGCGGTGGGCTCGCCGCGGCGAGGTCAGGCACGCTCTTCAAAGTCATTCCGGAAGAATGGCGGTGACGCGGATCTCGACCCGCATCTTCGGGTCTCCGAGGGCGGCGACTCCCAGTTCAGTCCAGATGGGGGCGTGGTTGGGCATGTAGTGACGGAACTGCTCAGCCATGGCCCGGTTGACCTCTTCGGGAAACCCCACGTGGTAGGAATTCACATGGACCACGTGCTCCCAGCTCGCACCGGCGGTAGCCAACGTTCGCTCGACGTTGCGGAACGCCTGGGCAATCTCATCCGTGAGCGACTCGGGGAACTCCCACTCATCGTTCCAGCCGCCCTGGCCTGAGGTCTCCACCCGGTTGCCAATCTTGACCGCCTGTGAATAGTGCAACAGCTTTCGTTGGCGGTCGCCATAGCCGGGGGTGACGAAGAATTCAGGTTTGTTCATGAGGTCTCCCAGCGGATACACCTGGCCCATAGTGCAGCTGTGTTGCATGTGTTGGAAAAGTCGTGGCCGTTTCCCTCTCTAACGATGCACGCGCTCCCCGCGCAACATCACGGCACGGGCCGCGTATCCAGGTTGGGCTTGACAGTCAGAGCGTCTTATGGGAGCAAAAACAGCAAAACATGTATTTTATGAACAACCGGCCTCCCATGATGAGCAGTTCCAACCTGACCGTGAGCCAGAGGAGCCGTGCCGCGCCGTGGGCGGTCGTGCTTGGTGTGGTGGCACTCCTTGTCACGGCGGGCTGCAAGGTCCATGACCCGGCGACGACGCGCGTTGCGGCGACCGAGCGGCGGCCCCTCTCGTGTGAAATCGGCATCGTCGGTGGTGGCCCGGCCGGGACCTACATGGCGTACCGGCTGGCACCGCGCTTCGGCGCGGGCATCTGCCTCTTCGAAAAGGAGGTTGAGGTCGGCGGGCGCTTGCGCGACGAGACGCTTGGCGGCGTGCGGGTTGGGCGGGGTGCGCGTCGTGTCAACGACGGCCAGGAGTACGTGAAGGAGCTGGCACGCGAGCTCGACATCAAACTCGAGACGCCAGCGCCGCGCGGCCACCTCATGCTCGTCAAAGGCCACTTCGGCTACTCCCCCGACGATTTCGTCGAGCTCTTCCCGGGGCTGAAGGGGCCGCTCGACAATGATCCGGCGACGACGCGCGAGGACGAGCTCTACGCGCTACTCCTGCGCGAGAAGGCCAAGGCGAAGGCGTATCCGAATTTCCGCGACTTCGTCGAGGCCGTCGCTGGCCCGGCCGCGGTCGAGTACCTGCGCAGCGTGTCGCGATTCCACTCCGACTTCGACCTCTCCCATTCCGCCGCCAGCTACATCGAAATCCTCGAGGAGGAGATGCAACTCTCGAGCGTCAACCATTACCCCGTCGGCGGCATGAGCATGTTTCCACTCAAGCTGGCCGAGAAGGCGGCGGCCCGGGGCGTGCGCATCTACACGTCCGAGCCGCTCCTCTCCTTCGATGCCGCAGGCCCCGGCCCGGGCGCCGGCTACGTCTTGCGAACGCCGAGCTACGACGTGAAGGTGCGAAAGCTCGTCATCGCGGCGCCGCCGTCGGGGTTCGACTTCGTCCAGGGCCCGCTCGCGGAAGAGCTTCGCGCGCAGCCCGCGTACCAGGCGCTGCTCCCGCTCCGCATCGTGGTCATCAACCAGCGCTGGAGCGCGCCCTGGTGGGAGACCGTGGACAACCCGAAGCGCGAGGACCTGACCGGCAAGCCGTTCCGGGTCTACACCACCGACCACTGCGTCCAGCACACGGAGATCCCTCGAGAGCCCTACCTGGCCGGAGCGCACGTCCTTCGCTCCGTCTATGCCGAGGAGCCAAAATGCGTCGCCTTCTGGGAAGAGCTGTTCAAGAAGGGCGGTCTTCCGGCCGTGGAGGCCGAAGTCGTGCGCGGACTGAACCTGACGTTCAACACGGGCGCTTTGGGGCAGCAAGTCGCCGTGCCCAAGCCGCTCGAGACGACGTTCCACGTGTGGCCGGCCGGCTGGTACTACGTGCGCTCCGGGACCTCGATGACCATCGCCGAGATCGAGCGCTGGTCGATCGAGCCGCTGAAAGGTCGTGAAGACCTGATGCTCGTTGGCGAGGCGTGGAGCACCCGTCCGGGCTGGGCGATGGGGGCCTACCGTACGGTCGACACGGTGCTCAAGGCCCGCTTCGGCTTCTGACCAGGCGGCCGAGGAGAAGGGGGCGAGCGCGGCCAACCTCTACGCCGAGCTGGGGGGCCTGGGGCCCGGGTTGCTCTCCACCCCGGTCCTGGGCGGGGCCTGCGACAGCCAAGCGGCCCCCACGCCTTCAACAGGGCCCCCATCCCTCCTCGACTTGATGTCCTGATAAGCTGAGCGCCGTTGATTCGCGCCCCTTCGATCCGCCTCTTGCCGGCCCTGGCCCTTCTGCTCTGTGCGACGGTGTGCCCGCTGTCCGCCCACGCGGGCCCGCAGTCTCTTCTGGCGGGCTGTACGGCGGAGCCGTTCGGCGGTGAGGGGTGGAGCTACACGTGCGATGACTTCAGTGCCATCCTCTCGGACCACGCGGGCGTCTCCGCCCAGAGGCTGTGGCAGCGAAGCCGCCGCACCTTCCAGAGACAGGCCGCGGGGGGAGTGACGTTCAAGGTGGCGAAGGCCACGCTGGCGGGCCGCAAGGTGCGCCTGCTGCGCATGCGCGCGAAGGTGCCCGAGGCGCAGGAGGCCTCGGTGTTCGCCGTCGTGCCGATGAAGGGAAAGGGGGCGCGGCGGGTCCTCTGCAAGGCCCGCGGCACGCCGGAGCTGCAGGCCCGCTGTGGGCGGGTGCTGGAGCAGCTCGCGGCGCACCCGTGGAGGGCCCTCCCCGAGGAGGGGGTGGCCGTGGCGCAATCGGATGCCGCGCTCGCGGGCCGGGAGCTCGTCGCGCCTGACGGGTGCAACCTCACGGCGGAGAATGGCAGCGGCCGGATTGAGTGCGGCGACGGCTCACGGCTCGATTGGACTCGGCTCCCCGATGCCTCCCGTCTGCGGGACTCCGTGCGGGAGGGCCTGCTGACGTTCAAGGACGTCCCCCGGGCGAGCTATCTGGAGTCGCGCCTTCCCTGCACCATCGACGGCGCCAGGACAGAGTGCACGTACCTGCGCATGCTTGACTCAAGTGAACGGCGGGAAGCGTACTTCGCCGGTGCGGTGGTGCGCGGCATGCCGACTGTCATCTCGTGCATCGCGGGAAGGTCCTCGCGGCTGTTGCCCCAGGCGTGCCAGCAGGTACTCCGCATCCATTGAGCAGCCCATTCACTGCGAAGGGCTCGGCCCAGGGGGTCGGTGACGGTGTCCGCGCCCGTGGACGAGGGCCTGTTTGCAAAGAGTTCGAGCCGTTCAGCTCCGGACGGTGAATGCAGAGAACCACCCCACTGCCTGACTTCGTTCGAGTTGCGGGGCTCGGTAATCAGCCTGATACGCTCCGTAGAAACGAGCCGGGTCGTGCTGCTCTGCCTCGTGAGGTGCAGTCCCGGTGTGGTCGAAGTGGCCGCCGACGTGAGCGACGAAGAGTGCGTGCCAGCGCTCCTCTTCTTGAAGTTGCTCCGTCGTCAGGCGGTACAGGACCCAGCGCCGCATCTCGTCGTGCGCCCCGACGAGGTGCGGCTCGGCCACCACGAAGAGGCAGCGCTCTCCCTGGTACTCGGCGATTCCCTCAAGGGCTCCGTCCCAGAAGTCGTTCACCCAGAGAAGGCGTACGTCCTCCTGGGCCAGCCGGCTGAGGTGCGCCAGGTCGAGGTCGGGCGGATGTTCTGTCATCGTCGTCACGAGTTTGCCGCAGATCCAGGACGGCTCAATCCTATAGCCTGATGGCCGCTACGCCGAGAGCGCCATCACGCGTCCTGAGACATGTCCAGATGTTCGGAGGTTCGAACCCCCCGTCGTGTACGGCTGGCAGCTGGGGCTGGCTCGCGGTGGGTTCACTCACCATCGTGAGCCCCTCGACCCTGATCGTCGAGGGAGCTCTTTCGGGCAACCACATCAACGTTCAAGGCGCTGGAGGCTACCTGAGCACTCCGTGTGATGGGAGTCAGCCCCGGTCCACCACCTTCACCGCGACCTTCCCCGAGTTCTTCACCCACCCACAGACACCTTCCGTCGTCATGCACTGAAACTGGCGGCCGGGGGCGTGTGACGCGCAGGGCTCCCCAGGGCGTGCAACAAACGGCAGCAGGGCCTGTCCTAGATGATGGGACGGCGGCCTCCCCGGCTCCGCTCCCCTCTAGATAAGGAGAGAGGCCATGAACCTCCGTGCGTTGTCCCTTGCCGTGCTCGTGGGTGCTGTCCTGGTGGGCTGTGGTGGAACCGAGGTGGCACCCGAGGAGGAGACGGGCCGCGCCACCGAGGCGCTGAGTGCGTGCACCACGCTCGTGTCATGTGAGGCCGTGAGCGGCCGGGCCTGCACCGAGCCGCGGGCGGAGCGCGACTGCTGCAGCGCCGCCGGCACGCCGGGCACCTGTACCTGTGTGATCAACCGCTGGTTCTGCGTTTATTGATCGCAACAAATGGCGGGGGCGCCTGTCCTGGAGAATGGGACGGTGGCCCTCCTGGCCCCGCTCCCCTCTACACCAAGGAGAGGTCATGAACCGCCATCTGTTGTCGCTCGCCGTGCTCGTGGGTGCCGTGCTCGTGGGCTGTGGGGGTACTGAGCTGCCGTCGCAGCAAATTCCATCGCAAGTGGAGGAGACGGGGACCACCTCGGCGGCCCTGGTCACCTGCTCCAACAGCTGCGGGATGTCACCCAGCATCTCCTGTACGGGCTCGACGTGCTCGGCCGGCAGCGAAAGCGTGACGTGCGATGGCGTCACGACCTACTGCCCGCCCCCTGAGCCCTTTCCGACCGAGTGCACCGCCACCATGCCCGATTGCACGGGCCAGCATGGCGGGTACTGCTCCCCGAACAAGTCGTCCATCTACTGCTGCATTCAGAACCAGTGGGTGGGCCAGTGTTTCTGCTCCCAGAACTCCTGGACCTGTCCTCTCTGAGGCAATGGCGGCGCGGGGTGGACGTGTAGTGGGAGGGGGCTCCCGAAGGTGTACTACATTGACGGGCCCCCCACCCGTCCCCATGTCCACCTTCCCCCCTGTTTCGGACCTCGAGGCGCTCGCCGCTCGCGTGCGAGAGGCCCTCCCCGACATCCAGGTCGATCGGGACGCCTTCCTGCGCGCCCTCGCTGCCCACCCCGAGGGCCATGGCCAGGCCGTGGAGCTCTACCTCGCCTTCGCCTGCGCGCAGGGGGACGCGTGGGCGCTCGGCGAGCTGGAGCGGCGCCTCGGGTCGCTCGTCGGCGCCGCCATCACCCACCTGCGCCCGGACCGCGTCTTCGTGGACGAGGTCCATCAGCGGCTGCGCCAGAAGCTGCTGCTGCCCCGCGAGGGCCAGCGCCCCAAGCTGCTGGAGTACGCGGGCAAGGGCCCCCTGGTGCAGTGGCTGCGGGCCGTGGCCCTGCGCGAGGCCCTCAACCTGCTCGCCCAGCAGCGCACGGGTGCGCCCCTCGAGTCCGACACCTCCCTGCTGGAGCTGCCCGCGCCCGGGCCGGATCCCGAGCTGACGCTCCTCAAGCACCGCTACGCCCCCGAGTTCAAGGCCGCGCTGGAGGCCGCCCTGCGCGAGCTGCCCCCGCGCGAGCGCAACTTCCTGCGCCTCTTCTTCCTCGAGGGGCTGACCGTGGAGCAGATCGCCCGCATGGATGGCACGCACAAGTCCACCGTCAGCCGCCGGATGGCGAGCGCGCGCGAGAGCGTGCTCACGCAGATGCGGCGCCAGCTCCAGGAGCGCCTGGCGCTGAGCGTCTCCGAGCTGGACAGCCTCGTGGGGCAGCTGCGCAGCCAGCTCGACGTGAGCCTGGCGCGCGCCCTGGAGTGAAGGAGACACCCGGTGGGGATGAGCCTCCCAGAGCAGGCGCTGGAGTGTCCCGAGGAGCACCTCCTCCTGGACTTCATGGCGGGCACCCTGTCCGCGCCGGGCACGGACCGGCTCCACGCCCACCTGGACCGCTGCGCGCTCTGCCAGCGGCTGGTGGGAGAGCTGGCGCGGGCCGAGAGCCTGGAGGCCTCCGGCGAGGGCGCGTGCGGGGAGCCGCCGCTGATGCCCGGGGCGCGGTTGGATCGCTACTTCATCCTCGGGCAGGTGGGCGTGGGCGGCATGGGCGCGGTGTACGCCGCGTTCGACCCGGCGTTGGATCGCAAGGTGGCCCTCAAGCTGCTGCACCCCGCGTCCTCGCTGGGGGACTCGCCGGAGGCGCGGCACCGGTGGCTGCTGGCCGAGGCGCAGGCGCTGGCGCGGCTGTCGCACCCGAACGTCGTCACCGTCTATGAGGCGCGGGTGCTCGGCGAGCGGCTCTTCCTCGCGCTGGAGCTGGCCGAGGGGGGCACGCTGGAGACGTGGCTGCGCGAGCGGCGGCGCTCGTGGCGCGAGGTGCTGGGGGTGTTCCTCGCCGCGGGAGAGGGACTGGCGGCGGCGCACGCGGCGGGACTGGTGCACCGGGACTTCAAGCCCGCCAACGTCCTGCTGCGCCGAGACGGGCGCGTGCAGGTGACGGACTTCGGGCTGGCGCGCCAGGTGGAGGGGCCAGGGGGAGGAGGCCGCGCGCCGTCGGGAACGTCCGTCACCACCTGGAGGGGCGCGTGCGCGGGCACGCCGGCGTACATGGCGCCGGAGCAGCGGGAGGGAGGCCGGGTGGATGCCCGGGCCGACCAGTACAGCTTTTGTGTCGCGCTGTACGAGGCGCTCCACGGTGAACGGCCCCCGGATGCGGAGGCGGAGGAGCAGCCCCGGCTCCCCCGGAAGCGGGGCGTGCCCGGACACCTGCGCCGAGCCCTTCAGCGGGGCCTGGACCCCACCCCGGAGCAGCGCTTCGCCTCCATGCCCGAGCTGCTGGCCGCCCTGGCGCGCGAGCCGCTCGCGGCCTGGCGCCTGCCCCTGCTGTGCACGGCCGCGCTGGGCCTGCTGGTGACGGGGGGCGTGCTGGGCGGAGCGCGCGAGGAGCCCTCGCCGTGTCAGGCGGGGGCCCGCCGGTGGGAGGGCGTCTGGGACGCGGAGCGGCAGCGCGTCGTGCGCGAGGCCCTGGAGAAGAATCCCTCCGCTGGGGCGGCCACGTGGAAGGGCGTCCAGGGCACGCTGGACACGTATACCCGCGCGTGGGTGGAGCACTACACGAAGGCCTGTGAGGCCACGCGCGTGCACGGCGAGCAGTCCGAGGCCCTGCTCGATGCGCGCATGCACTGCCTGGAGCGGCGGGCGCGCGACGTCCAGGCCCTGACGGAGCTGCTCGCCCGCGAGGGGGCCCGGACGGACACCTCCGTGTCGGCCACCTGGAGGCTGCCGTCCCTGGAGACGTGCGCCGCGCCCAATGCCCAGGCCGCTCTCCAGGGCCTGCCCGCCCAGGGTCCCCTGCGCGAGCGGGCCGACGTCATCGCCCAACGGCTGAGCGAGACGCGGGCCCTCTCGGCCACGGGGCAGTACCCGCTCGCGCTGGAGCACGCCCTCCGGACCCTCGACGAGGCGGCACGGCTGGAGCATGCGCCCACGCGCGCGGAGGTGCTCCTGGAGGTGGGCAGGCTGTACATGACGCTCCTCCAGGTGGAGCAGGCCGAGCGCACCCTGCTGGAGGCGGCGTGGACGGCCGAGGCCGGACGGTACGACCGGGTGGTGGCCGACGCCCGGATCTCCCTGCTGTTCGTCTATGGAGACATGCTGGCACGGCCGACCGTGAATGCTCCCTTCGTCCGCGAGGCCCAGGCCGCGGTGGAGCGCCTGGGGGGAGACTCGGAGCTGGAAGCCCGGTTCGAGAGCACCCTGGGCGGCGTCTTGATGGAGCAGAAGCAGTGCGCCGAGGCCCTGAAGCACATCGAGCGCGCCCGGGTGCTCACACAGCGGGTGTCTCCGCCGGACGCGTCGCCCGGGCTCGACATCCTGGTGACGCTGGGCCGGGGCCATCAGTGCCGGGGTGACCTGGACGCGGCCCGGGCCATGTTCCGCCAGGCCATCCAGCAGGGCGAGGCGTCCCTGGGCCCGGAGCACCCCGCGGTGTTCAACCTCCTGCTCTTCGAGGCGCGGGTGGCACTCGAGCAGGGCGCGCTGGCCGACTCCCTGGCCCTCTTCCAGCGCTCCCTGGACCTCCAGCTGCGAGGCCGGGCCCCCAACGCGGAGGTGCTGGGTGTCACCCACGGCATGCTGAGCGAGGTGATGCTCGAGCTCGGCCGGCTGGAGGAGGCCCGGTACCACGCCCTGGAGTCGCTCGAGCACTACGCGCGCCAGGGCAACATGCACCCCACGCGCCCGGCCTCCTCCTGGCGCCTGTTGGGCGAGGTAGAGGCGCGGCTCGGCCGGGTAGGGGAGGGACTGGCGCTGCTCGAGCGGGCGCTCGCGGCCTTCGAGCCCCTCGATGCGTACCAGGCCGCCAACACCCGGCTGGAGCTGGCCCGGTGGCTGTTCCGCTCGGGCCGGAACGTGCCGCGCGCGCGCCAGCTCGCCTGGGAGGGCCATCGCGTCTACGTGAACACCCCCTACCTGCTCCCCGCGGAGCTCAAGAAGGCGGAGCGGGTCCTCGCGGAGCTGGGCCTCAGCTCCGCGGTTCGAGCAGCCCCAGCGCCATGAGCGCCACCAGCGTCATCCTGGCAGCGCGTAGGCATCCCTGACTTTATATAACAACTTATATAGTTAGTGATATTATGCGCCCCGGCACCACAACCACCCAGAAGAGAAAAACGACATGAGCACGGCAGCTCAGATGACGGGGCCCCGCCCTCCGTGGACCCGGCGCTTCTTCCAGTTCCCCCTGGTGCGCATCGTCCTCGGCGCCCTCGTGCTCGTGCTGGCGGCGTTCACTCCTGAAGCGATCATCCATTCGTATGTGGCGAAGGCGTATCGGCCAGTGTGGCCAGAGGTACTGTCCGCCGTGGTGGCGCTTCTGGCGTACCGCTTTCATGTGCGGCGGGCCGAAAAACGCGAGGCTGCGGAAACGTCCGGCGCTCGTGCCGTGCCCGAAGTGGCGGTTGGGCTGGGGCTCGGGTTCGTGATGGTGGGGGCCGCCATCGCCGCCCTGGCCGCCGCGGGCGCCTATCACTTCACACGGATGAACCCATGGAGCTTCGCCCTCGTCGTGCCGATCGGCGAAATGGTGTTTGTCGGCGTGCTGGAGGAGCTCCTGTTCCGCGGCCTCCTGTTCCGCATCACCGAGCGTGCGCTGGGCACCTGGCCGGCGCTCGCGATCTCCTCCGTGCTGTTCGGGCTCGCTCACATTCCGGGCTCCTCGGCGACCGTGCTGGCCATTGCCGTCACCGTGGTGGCGGGCGTGCTGCTGACGGCCGCCTACCTCGTGACGCGCCGCCTCTGGCTCGCCATCGGCATCCACATCGGCTGGAACTACACGCTGGGCACCGTCTGGTCGATTGCGGTCTCGGGCCACCCGGCCAAGGAAGGTCTGTTGACCGGGCAGCTGAGCGGCTCGGAATGGCTGACCGGCGGCGCCTACGGCTTGGAAGGTTCGGTGGTCACGCTGGGGGTGCTGCTCATCGCGACGGCCGTCCTCCTGCGCTGTGCCGCGGCGAAGGGAATTACTCCGCGCTGACCGTGCCCGAACGCGGGTAGACGCGGTAGATGCGGTTGTTGGTGTTGGAGCGGACCCGGATCTCGTCACCGGCCACGCTATCAAGATTGACGTAGTCGACGAGCGTCCACGAACTGCCGAAGGTGCCGGCACCGTTGATGGTCTGCAGGTAGCCGGCGCGTGGACGCAGGAGCAGCAGATTGCCGGTGCCGCCCTGGGCCATCGCGATTTCGTTGCCGGCGACGCCGTCGAAGTCGCGCACACCGTCGCGCAGCGTCGCGTACTGGCTGCCGATCCAATAGCTGGTGATCGTTCCCGATTGCAGCGACACGATCCGCACTTCGCTCGGCAGCGCGAGCAGCAGTTCGGCGCCGGTCACGCCGTTCATGTCGCTGGCACAGTTCGCGATCTCGGTGCAGACCTTCCAGTTGGTGCCGCCGATGTAGAAGCTGCGCAGTCCGGCACTCCGGCCGTAGATCATCAGGTTGCTGCCCGCCTCCAGCGGGATTTCCTTGCCTGCGTTGCCGTCCATATCCGAGACCGCGCCGGTGGCCACCCGGGAGGCCGTGCCCACGTAATGATCGGTGATGGTTCCGGTCCGCGCGTACACGATGCGGAGCTGGGTCGGGGTGGTGACGGCGATCTCGTTGCCGGCGATGCCGTCCACGTCGGCGAATGCGCCGATCTCCCACGTGGCGCCGATGTTGAAGTAGGACGTGGTTCGAGAGTAATGCTTGATGATCGTGAGCTGGTTGCCCTGCTTCAGCACGACTTCCGCACCTGGCGAACCGTCCACGTCGATGACGGAGGCCAGCGTCCAGTAGGTGTTGCTCAGCGGGTAGCGGGTCGCGGTCGTGCCGCTGACCACGTTGAGCTCGCTGTAAGCGTTGCAGACGGCTTCATTGGTGCCGTTGCCGTCGAGGTCCGCGACCTGCAGCAGCTCGCCGTAGTAGGCGGTCGAAGTGGAGCACGATTGGGCGAAGGCCTTGGAAGGCACGGCCGTGGCAGCGGCCATGAGCAAGGTGAAGCCTATCTTTCCGAGCAGACGGTACATGGGGAACTCCTTGTAGGTGAGGTGCGACGAGACGGGTCCGGACGGCGACAGCATCGTTTTCGATCCGGACCCGGAGCGCAGGACGAACGACGGTGACGTTTCCCGCAGTGCACCGCCCGGTTCCACCAGGACCCAGGCGGTGCGTCGGGTTGCTACGAATCAGATGGGCGCGCAGGTGGCCTGGTTCGGATTGGCGCTGCTACACGAGGGGCCGCAGGAGTAGTTGCACGAGTAGGACGTCGCACGCCAACCGGTCGGGCACCAGGTGCCGCACTTCGTGAAGGTGCCGGAGTCGGGCACGCAGGTGGCCTGGTTCGGATTGGCGCTGCTACACGAGCCGCCGCAGGAGTAGTTGCACGAGAAGGACGTCGCATGCCAACCGTCCGGGCACCAGCTGCCGCACTTCGTGAACGTGCCGGAGTTGGGCACGCAGGTGGCCTGGTTCGGATTGGCGCTGCTACACGAGCCGCCGCAGGAGTAGTTGCACGAGAAGGACGTCGAGTGCCAACCGGTCGGGCACGATATACCGCACTGGTTGAATGTGCCGCTGTTGGGAAAACACTCCACCTGGTTCGGCGTGGCGCTGCTACACGAGCCGCAGGAGTAGTTGCACGAGTATCTCTGGGGGTAGTAGCCGCTTGGACAGGAGGTTCCGCATTGAGTCAGCGCAGACTCGGTGGAGCCGAGCTCCTCGGCCTCCACGGTGTCCACTGCGTCATCTTCTGCCTGGATGCCTCCGCAGGCGGCCAGCGCAACCACGGCGAACACCAACGACAGTCTCTTCAGCATGGGCTTGTTCCTTGAACGTAACCGTTCACCGCGCAGGCTCGGTTGAGGAGGAGGCAGAGGGGAGGTGACCGGAGAAGTGGTGCTGGACAAGGGGACGGCATACGTGGTGTAGCAGAAGCATGGCCGAGGTCGACCCCCGAGACGCGCGCATCGCGCAGTTGGAAGCGATGGTGGCAGAGCGAGACGCGCGCATCGCCGAGTTGCTGGCGAAGGTGGAAGCACTCACGGCGCGCGTGGCGGAGTTGGAGGCGCGGCTCAAGCAGAACTCGAGCAACTCCTCGAAGCCGCCCTCCTCGGATGTCCCCGGCACCCCGCGCCAGCGCAAGAAGCCCACGGGCCGGCGTCCCGGTGGACAGCCCGGCCACAAGAAGCACGAGCGCGCGCTGCTGCCGCCCGAGCAGGTTCAGCACGTGGTGGAGTTGGTGCCCGGGGAGTGCAGGGGTTGCAAACGACGGTTGTATGGGCAGGACAGCGCGCCCCGGCGTCACCAGGTGGTGGAGGTGCCGCCCCTATCGGCCGTTGTCACCGAGTACCGCTGCCATGCATTGCAGTGCCCTGACTGCGGAGTGGTGACGCGAGGGGATGTGCCCGCGCACGCGCGCAGCGCCTTCGGCGACCGGCTCGCAGCGCTCGCCTCGTTGTTGGTGGGTAAGTACCGCCTGTCCAAGCGGCTGGTGAAGGACGCTTTGTCCGACGTGCTGGGGGTGGAGTTGTCGGTGGGCAGCGTCAGCAACCTGGAGGGCGAGATGGCGGAGGCGCTCGCACCAGCGACGGCCGAAGCCCTCGACTACGTGCGGGCCTCACAGGCGGCCAACGCCGACGAGACGGGTTTCGCGCAAGGACGTGAGGGCGGCCGGGCCACTCGCGCCTGGCTGTGGGTGGTGGCCACGGCGCTGGTGGTGGTGTTCCACATCGCCACGAGCCGCGGCGGCAAGGTGGCCCGCCAGCTACTGGGCGCGGACTTCGCGGGCTTCCTCACCACCGACAGGTGGAGCGCCTACGAGTGGGTGGACGCGGGGCTGAGGCAGCTGTGCTGGGCACACCTCACACGCGACTTCCAGGGCTTCATCGACAGGGGAGGCCGGGGTGGGCGCATAGGCCGCGAGCTCATGCGCGAGCGCAATCGCTTCTTCAAGTGGTACCACCGCGTGCGCGACGGCACCATGACACGCGGGCATTTTGAAAAGCGCATGCGCGCAGTGGAACGCAGAGTGGGCCAACTGCTGCGCAAGGCAGCACGACGGGCGGAGAAGAAGACGGCCGGCATGGCCCGGGAAATCCTCCAGTGGGAGAAGTGCCTGTGGACGTTTGTCGATGTGCCTGGCCTGGAGCCCACCAACAACTTCGGCGAGCAATGCATTCGCCACGCCGTCATGTACAGGAAGACGTCCTTCGGCACGCAGAGCCAGGAGGGCAGCCGCTTCGTGGAGCGCATCTTCACCGCCACCACCACCCTCAAGCTGCAGGGCCGTGACGTGCTCGCCTTTCTGACTGAGACCCTCGCCGCGCACCGCCGCGGCCTGCGCGGGCCTTCCCTCCTGCCCACCGCGCCCGCACCTCAGCTCGCTCTCGCTGCCTGAGCTGGTGAACGGTTACCCTTGAACAATGGGCTCATCTGCTTTTCAGATGGCCGGCGCCTTCCTAGAGCCTCAACCCATGCTTTTCAAGTTAGGTAATATTATATCATAGTATGAGATATCCGCTCGCGCCAGGCGAAGACGGGAGCGTCGGATCGTAGGAGCACGAACGGACTGCTGCAGCGCGCCCACTGGAAGATACTGAAGGCGATGGAGGCGTATAGTGATGTCAGTAGGAGCCTTACGCCGTGGACACGTGCCCGACCGAGTAGATATGGCGGTCCTCGAACCGGTCGCTGGAGGGCCGCTCGGCCCAAAGCTGAAAGCGCACCAGGGTCCAGGTGGTCGGCTCGAATCCGACGAGCGCCGCTAGCGCGCCGTCCTCGTGCACACAGTCCTTCGCGCGTCCGGTTTCGGATGCGCGCAGGGCATCGAGCGCGGCATAGGGCGGTATGGAACCCGATTCGCGCGTAGCGAAACGCGCATGCGTGATTCGCGGCGACACTTCCGCATGCCATACCGACCAGGTCTTCACGCTCGGCCAGCCGAACGATTGCGTCAGGCTGACGAAGCCCGGTCCGCACAGGAAATCATTCATCCCCGCAGGTGACTTCCAAAGGTAGAACGGCGCATACAGGTTCTCGGAGTCCGACGGCTGCTGCACCGCCTTCTGGGCGCTGAGATAGGCCTTGAATACCAGGCCCGGGAAGCCATCCATGAGGTGGCCCTTTTCGGCGATGCGGCGGCCGATAATCGACATGTCGTAGTCGGCGGGCAGAACAAAGCTGTATTGCATGGCAATCATCGTGACTCCTCCTGAATGGAAACACGGGGTACTGCTGCGATTCCGCGGCCGAACGACCAATCCTCGGCCTCGGTGGTGTTGACGACCACCATGACGTCCTCTGGCCGGAGTCCGGGCGCATCGGCCAGCAATTCGACCAGTCGCCGATAGAATGCCTGTTTGACGTCGCTCGTACGGCGCCTGCCCGCCGTAATGCAGACCAGGACGTAGTTGTCGGAGCGAGGACCGCACAGGTAGTGCCGGTCGAATGTCAGTTCTTCCGGTTCATGCTGATGAATGATTTGAAAACGATCGTCCGGGGGCACTTCGAACGCCTCGACGAGCGCGCGATGCACGTTGTCGGACAGCGCCTTCAAGAACGCCGGCGATCGTCCTCTGCGCAGCGAAATACGGGCGAGGGGCATGGCATGCGGCTCCTTCCTACCAGAGTACTCATTGCGTTGGTTTCTTGTGTTGATTGACAGCGACATGCTAGCCAGCCATGATAATTAATAAAATCGGGAAGTTTCGAATCGATCGTTCGAAAAAGCGGGATGGTTGCATGCGCAGGGTGAATTTCGATCTGGATGCGTTGCGCAGCTTCAGCGTTGGCATGGAGCTCGGCAGTTTCGCCAAGGCCGCCGACAAGCTGGGCCGCTCGACCTCCGCCGTCAGCGCGCAGTTGAAGAAACTGGAGGAGCAGGCGGGAACGCCGATCTTGCGTAAGGAAGGGCGTGGCCTGGGCCTGACGGACGCTGGCGAGGTGCTGCTCGGTTATGCGCGCCGTATCCTGGAGCTGAACGACGAGGCGTGTATGGCGGTAGGTGGCCTGGAGCTGGAGGGGTGGGTACGGCTCGGCTTGCAGGAGGACTTCTGCGAGCACCTCTTGTCCGAGGTGCTGGGACGCTTCGCGCGCAGCCATCCGGGCGTGCGCATCGAAGCGAAGGTCGCGCGCAACGGGGAACTGGTGACGCAGGTGCAGACGGCGAAGCTCGACTTGGCGCTTGCATGGCATACGGGAAACCGTACCCCGCACATGGAGCCGGTCGGCGCGTATCCGCTGCAGTGGATCGGACCTGCCGACCGGCTACCTGGCCCCTGGGGCGAACGCGGCGAGCCGGTGCCCCTGGTCGCCTTCGAAGCGCCGTGCTTGGTGCGCAGCATGGCGACCGAGGCGCTGGATCGCGCCGGCATTCCGTGGCGGCTCGTGTTCACGAGTCCCAGCCTCGGCGGTGTCTGGGCGGCCGTCGCCGCGGGGCTTGGCGTCACGGTGCGCACGCATTTCGGCATGACGCCGAACCTACGTATCCTGAGCCCCAGGGAATACGGTCTGCCGGCGCTACCTGAACTCGGCCTTGCCATTCATCGGGCTGAAGCCGAGCCTGCGCCGGCTTGCCGGCGGCTGCTTGAAATCGTGCGTGAGCGCGTCGCGGAGCTGGGAGGCCGGCTTCGGTAGGTGTCGGCAAAGCGTGTGCGGCTGTCGGCGCGTAAGGCCTGGCCGCCCACGAGTCTCCTGACACAGCCTCGCCTTACGGGTGCGGCACCACCACGGAAGTCTTCACGCCGTTGATATCTCCCTTCACGTTGCCCGACCAGTCGGCGTAGGTGACGCCGCAACCCGTGCTACACGTCGTGGTCTCTCCCCAGTGGTTCGGACCGAACACGTTGTTGCGAAAGACGAGGCCTTCACCGTTCTCGACACCCACGTCGAATGCCCCGAGAGAGATGAAGTTGCCCTCGGCGACGTAGTTGCGCAACACCGTGTCACCGGTTCCCTGCGTGAACAGCACTGCGGTGATCGCCTGCCAGTAGTTGTCCACGGGTTGCCCGGTCCCGGCATTGAAGCCCGGCTCGAGACGGTTGTTCCGAATGGTGACCGGACCGCTACCGCCGTACGGGAACACGCCACCCGTGTGAGCCTCCGATGGATCGGCCAGGTGAGCGATGTAGTTGTCGTGCAACCAGCTGTTCTCAATGGTGGTGTTCTCCCCGCAGAGACACATGCCACCACTGTTCGCCACGTCCACACGGTTCATGTTGATGTAGCAATTTGGAGCGCATCCGTTCGTGGCGTGATCCGTGAGGGCGGCGTTGATTCCGCCGAGCGGCACGGGTTCCGGACGAATGGTGGTGTCGATAATGTTGAGCGTGAGTCCACCGTTCGAGTTGTTGAGGATGCTCCGTTGGGTGGTACCTGGGGGAGGCGCAATGATCGAGTTCTTGATCGTCACCGTGCCCGAGCAGTGCGTTCCGAGGTAGATGAATCCGCGGATGTAGACGTGGTCGAGTACAATGGATCCGCAGGTATAGAGGTCGAATTCGCCGTTGGGTGGTGAGATCACCGTGTAGCCGGCCGGCACCGGAAGCTGGGCGTCGGTTTGGCTGTACGTTCCGACACCCGGCGCACCGACACTCCAACGATCAGGAAACGTGTTCCCGGAACTGGATGCTGTGGTCGTCGAGGTCGGCTGCGCGGTCGTCGTTGAAGTCGTTGCCGAGGCCTCCCCCATGGTCGCCCCGCCGACAACCAGGAGCACCCCCAAGGCGACGATTCCCAGGGTCCGTCGTTTCCGCCTTCCATGCATCCAAGCACGCTGAAACATTCTCAAGCTCCTCCCTTGCTTTCAGGTCTTCTCAAGGTAATGAGGATTATGAGGGTTGTCACTGTAAAGGTGCTGGTGTTGGCACAAATGATTAGCAGGTTGTTGAAAAATTCTGCGGGGCACTTTGAGTCGTCCACATCACCAGGAGCAGACAGGCTCCTATTGCCCCGACTCCCCCCAATACCCCCATCAAGACAATGACTTTATTCCCACTGGACCTGCTGTCGGACTTCGCAGGCATTGAGTTTCCGAGGGGGTGTCAAAGAATTTGAAACGCGGGACTCGAACGAGAACGAGGCTCGGCGTAGACAGGTGAACCTCGCGATCCAGGAGGAGGGATACTACTTCGTCACTTCCTGAGGCAATTCGACATGACTCCCCACTTCCTCCCTCGGCTGCACGCCATCCACCCCGGATGGCGGCACCTTTCCCGCCTCCGCTGCGCCCGCATCCCGGGCCCTCCCACTCGCCACGGGCGGGCCACCAACCCCCCCGGACTTGCCACGGGCTTCACCCCCGCCGTGCTGCGGCGGGAAGGGACGGCGCGGCGGGGAAGGTGAAGCCGCACTGGTCCATTCGTTTTCCCGAATCTGGACCTTCCGGACGGACCAGATCGGACGCACGCTTGCGGCCCTCTTCATCGGAGGAGTTGCATGCGTATCGAAGTGCTCGAGGTAACGACAGAGGCGGAGGCCGCCGCGTGCTTCCGGGTGATGCACCAGCTGCGCCCGCACCTGGACGAGGCCACCTTCCTCGCCATGTGGCGGCGCATGACGGGGAGTGGCTACCGGCTCACCTGTGTGCGGGAGGACGGGCAGGTGCGCGCGGTTGCCGGCTGGCGACTCATCGAAATGCTCCACACGGGGCTGCACCTGTACGTGGACGACCTCATCACCCACGGGGAGGAGCGCTCGCGGGGCCACGGCGCGCGCCTGCTCGGCTGGCTGCGTGAGCGGGCACGGACGGAGGGCTGCCGCACGCTCGAGCTGGACAGCGGAACGCACCGCACCCGAGCCCACCGCTTCTACTTCCGCGAGGGCATGCACATCAGCTCCTTCCACTTCCGTCAGGAGCTCCCTTTGGGGGCACGGTAACGATGCCTCCATAAGGCATGGGACTCCTCGCGGTTCGAGTCACTGCCGCGCAAGCAGTGAGCTGACGACGTGTGCTCCAATCCATATCAGCGATACGACGAGCGCGAGCGAGGCGACGGCAAGCGCCTGCACACGGCGAATCGCGGTCCGGGTCCTGGCCGGATCATAGTCATTCACATACCGCCTCGTGGCGCGCGGCAGGAGCCATGCATCGTTTCCCTCCCCTCCAATGGCACGCACGAAGCGGGCGAAACCGCTGCGCGGGTTCATGCGGCTCATGAGGAGCAGAACGAAGCGAGACGCCGGCAGCCGGCCAGGGGGCTGCCGCTCCATCCATTCGAGCCCTCTCGCGAGTGCGGCCGAGGCGGAGGCCGGGCCGCTCGCGTCCTCGAAGCAGTGCCAGTCCCCATGCCCAGGCAGGAGCCATGCAAACCGGAGCCGGCCCGCATCGGCCCACTCCTTCAGACGGCGCACCGAGGCACACTGGCGCTCCCAATCCTCCCAGCACTGGAGCCGGTACCCGGCGATGTGGCCCAGGCGCCGTGAGTACCCGAGGTGATCTCCGGTGAAGAGAAACCGGCCACGGTACACGAGGCACAAGGAGCCAGGCGTGTGGCCTGGCTGCGGAAGCACGGCCAGTTCGGCCTCCGCCAGTGCGTCCTCCGCGATGGGCGTCCCCTCGAGCGTCATCGGGCCCGGGCCACTGCCCAGCTTGAACTCCACGTCGCCCGTGGCGGCAGCGTAACCGCCCCCCTTCGGGTTCACGTCCGCGGCGCCCATCACGCGGCGGCAGCCTGGGAAGCGCTTCGCGAAGTCGGCATGGTGCTGCACATGGTCCCGGTGCGTCAGAAACAGCCAGCGCACCCCACCCTGTTGCTCCAGCCAGAGGAACAGCTCCTCACTTGGCTTGGGCACATCCACCAGCAGCCCCCCTCCTGGCAGCTCGATGAAGTAGGCGAGTGCACCGGCGTTCTCCGCCGAGGGATGCCCGAGAACCCAGACATTGTCCTCGAGGCGGCGTGGCCAATCACGCCACGGCGACCCCAGCTCTCCCGGAGGAATGCGTGCCGAGGGCCGCTCAAGCCGAATCGCGCTGAACGGGCACGCCGCCGCCGCGGTCCGTGCCGCGAGGTACTCCTCTTTGTTTCGCGGTTGGCGCAACACGCCCGTGAAGGCCCCCGGGTCATGCGAGCCCGGCAACACCGAGGGACCGCTCGGTTGCTTGTCGCCGTCATCACGCTCGGCATGGGTAGGAGCCACCTCGCCCAGGAGTTCTGGGGCGAAGTTGCGGCACGTGGCCGCGCCGATGCACTTCCGCGTCACATACAGCCGGCCCCATTCCTCTGCCGCCGGTTCTCGGGACTGCGTGTTGGAGGAGTCTCTGTCCATGGGCAAGCCACCTCTGGCTGGTCGCTATAACCATAGCTCGCTCCCGGACTACTCAGATCGACGGAAAGCAGTTCGAGTTCGTGGAGGAGCGCGGGTGGCTCAAGAACATCGAGCAGGTTGACAAGCGCAGCGCCACATCATCTCGGGCCACCGGGCAGCAGCCGCCCCCGCGACGGGCGAGAAGGCCCTGGCCGAGACGGCGGCCTACATCCGCGACTTCGCTCACATTCGTTCGCCGGGCAATTCGCTGGCTTGCTTCACCCAAGCGGCGAACTGAGCTTCGTCGAGCCGGCCGTCCTCATGGATGTCGAGGTAACGCGTGTCCTTGGTCTTGGACTCGCCGGGCGGGACAGGACGCAGCGATGCGCCGCGGAAGAAAGCCACTTTGACGTACTTCGTGAAGCAATGGATGCCGAGGAACCAGCCCTGGCCCTCGACTCCGTACAGCGGCGAGTTCCATTTGACCGCCTTGCGCACGCCGGGGACGGTGCGCACGATGAGCGCGTCGAGGCGGCGCCCGACGTCGCTTTTCCAGCCCGGCATGGCCGCGATGTAGGCCTGCACGGCGGCGTCGCCGTAGGCCTTCGCGATCTGAGGGTTGCCGCCTGAGAGGAGGGTCGGCTTCGCGGCCACTGCGGTGCCGGTGGCTTTGGGCACTGCTTCGTGCGCCGGCAGTTTCTTCGCCGTGGCCTTCGTGGGCTTGCGGGCGACCTGCTTGGCGGCGGCCTTCTTTGCGTCCTTCGCCGACTTCTTGGACGTCCTTTTGGTCATTGCGTTCGCTTGATCGGGCATTACGGACTCCGTCACCACGTCATACGCGGAACCTGGCGAGCTTGCGAAATCAGCGGCCTCCGCGCTTGGAGGGCGCGGCCTTCTTGTCTGAAACGTTCAGCGCCACGGCCTCGCGGATGAGTGCCTTCAGGGCAGGCGCGTTGAGCTCCTCGCCCTCGTGGATGT
This sequence comes from Archangium minus, assembly GCF_044360475.1. Taxonomy (NCBI): domain Bacteria; kingdom Pseudomonadati; phylum Myxococcota; class Myxococcia; order Myxococcales; family Archangiaceae; genus Archangium; species Archangium minus. The sequence continues at coordinate 12,946,401 of NZ_CP043494.1, read as the reverse complement.
CGATGGCGCGTCGCACGTTCCCCTCGAGGCTGGAGTTGAAGAGGCGGGAAGGATCCTTCAGGAAGGCGCCCTTGGCGAAAGTCATCTTCACGACTTTCTTGTAGGTCTCGCCAGTGCAGACAATCCCCTCGTGCGACCAGACCGGGGTCCCCCTCCACTTCAACTCCTCGAGGATGTCGGGGTCTGCCTCTTTGATCAACGCGCGGATCCGACCGAGCATCTCACCGCGCCAGTCGCCGAGCTCCGTGATTTTCTTGCTGATGAGCTGTGCTGCGGACTCGCCTTCTTGTCTGGCCTCGGAACGTGTCATTTCCGCCTCGTCGGAATGATTCGCATCTCTCTGTTTCGGCTACGGGACCCAGCCGGGCACCGCAGCCGTCTGCTTCACCCATGTCGCCATCTGCGCCTCGTCGAGCTTATCGCCTTCGCGGATGTCTGGGTTTCCATTCGTGTGGGGCCGACGCGGCCTTTCGTCGTGCGGTCGGCCGCACGTTCATCCGGTGCGTCGCCCACTGCGCCACTTGGAGACATACGGCAGCGCGAACAAGTACAGGCCGGTGAACAGAAGCACGATGAGCGGGAATAGCGCCAAGAGGCCCACCCAGACGACATTCTTCTCCTTTGCCATGGCGACGAGGTTGGCGATGACAGCCAACGTAAAGGCAATGGACAGCCAACGGTGGATCTGCCGAATCCATTTGGTCCAGTTCACGGAGACCACCTCTGAAGACGAGCCCGAATCGGAGCGGTTCATGAAATCCTCGCGAGCAGGTCGACGAGCTTCCCGCCCATCATCTTCCAGCCGTAGCGCGCGCCACCAAAGTTCTGCTTCTGGGACGGTTTGAAGCCCGACTGCACGAGAGCCAGGTGGGTGCCCGACGCCGTGGGCGTGAGCGTGAAGGTCACCACGGTGTCCAAGGCCATGTCGCCGACGACCCACGTGTAGCTGATCTTCCGAGGCGCTTCGCACTCGAGGAGCCGGCAGTTCACGGTGCCATCCCAACCTGGGAACGGCTGCGTCTTGAACGTGAACGCGGTCCCCAGCTCGGGCTTGAACCCGGTGACTGGCAGGAGCCACTCGGTGAGCAGCACGGGGTCGGTGAGCGCGCGCCACACCTTCTGCGGCGAATGATGCAAATCAAATTCGAATGAAATGGATTCGGTTTGCGATGGGGCGGTCTTGTCGATGAGGTTCATTCGTCCATTTTCTCCAGGAGTGCTTCAAGGCGATCGACGCGCTCCGTCCAGAAGGAGCGGTAGTGCGCGAGCCAGTCGATGAGCGGCTTCAACCCGCGCGGCTCCACCCGGTAGTAGACACAGCGCCCCTCGCGTCGGCCGTTCACCAGGCCGGCGTCTTTCAATGCGGCGAGGTGCTGCGAGACCGCCGGCTGCGAGATGGAGAAGCGCGCCGTGAGGTCCTTCACCGCCGCTTCGCCACGCGTGAGTGACTCGAAGATCGCCCGGCGACTGGGGTCCGCCAGCGCCTGGAAGATCTTGTCTTCGACTGCGGCCGCTCTCATGAGGAACATATAAGTCGTCACTTATGAGTCGTCAAGTACGCGGAGCGGGCCGCTTGGGGTGACTCTGGACAGGGGCGGACAGGACGCGTGCCGTAGGCAGCGTCCATCCGAGGGGTTCAGGCGCGCTCGTTCCCGGCGAACAGGGTGCGGGTCCAAGGCGCGTCGACCTCGTCGGCGCCGATGGCGACGAGCACGTTGGTCAGGAGCCCATCCGCGATGAGGCTCCTGACCTGGTCGTCGGACGCACCGGCCGCGCTACGCACGTACTCCACCTGCTTGGCGTAGCAGGCGCGGATGGCTTCGCGGATGGGAGGCTCCGAAGCCGCGCAGTTGGCGTGCATCAACACTCGCAGCAGGTCACGGTCGTCCTGGATGAGCCGCGCGTATGCGGTCCGCATCGCGGCCAGCACCGTCTCCGGCTCGAGGCCCCGCGTCTTCGCCACCGCATCCGCCATGTTCTCGCGCAGCAGCGCGGCGCAGTGGTCGATGACCGCCACGAACAGCGCCTCCTTGTCGGGGAAGAGCCGGTACACGTACGCCTGCGAGATGCCTGCGGCCTTGGCCACCTCCGCGGTGGTCGTGCCGTAATAGCCCCGCGCCGCGAAGGCCTGGATGGCGGTGCGGAGCACGGTGCTGCGGCGCTCGTCGGCGGTGGACAGCTTCCGGGAAGTCACGGGCATGTGAGTAACTAATTGCTCACTCCACTCACCGTCAAGGTCCTCCACCTCCACACCCCACCACACAGCGCCCCAGACTCCACAGGCATCCACGGCTCTGGGCTTCCTGCCGCTTGACACTAAAACTGTGAGTGGTTAATTACTCCTCACGGGTCGCCGAGCGGCCCTTTTTTCAGGCTTCATCTGTGAGTGGTCAATCACTCATTGTTCTCGAAGTGCCCAACAAGGGAGTCCACCATGAGCACCACCGACACCAACACCCAGGCGATTCGCAAGCAGGCGCAGCAGACGTTCTCCAACCACCTCGAGTACCTGTCGAGCGGCCGCATCAACGAGTGGGTGGACCTGTTCACCGAGGACGGCGTGCTGGAGTTCCCCTACGGCCCGGAGGGCTTCCCCAAGAAGGTCACCGGCAAGGGCGAGTTGTACGAGTACATGAAGAACTTCCCCAAGCACTTCCAGGTGCGGTTCAACGGGCTGCGATTCCACGAGACGACCGACGCGTCGCTGGTGGTGGCGGAGTTCGCCAGCGAGGGCAAGGCGTTGACGACGGGCCGCCCCTACGACCAGAGGTACATCTCGCTCGTGGAGACGCGTGACGGGAAGATCTCCCGCTACGTGGATTTCTGGAACCCGCTGGTCGCCATGAAGTCCCTCGGCTCCGAGAACCTCGGTGCCTCGTTCCTCACCTGAGGCCGGGTGATGAGCGGCCCACCGGCCCTGGTTCATGCCGGGGTCGGCGCCGCCCTTTGCCGCATGGGCTTGTCCCGGCGACGTGGGCAGTAGGTTGACGATGGTGACTTCTGCGTGACGGCCCCGGTCCTTCTCCTTCGACCAGGGGATTCCGATGACCCGAATCCAGCCGCAAGCGTCTCTGTAGGCGTGAGGGCAAATTTCAGCCTCCGCCCGTTCAACAAGGCAGGATTCATGCTCCATTTCGACCGTTCAAAGCTGTTCCTTCGTGCCGCGTGCTCGGCGCTGTTGCTCACGGGCGCGTGCACGCCGGTGAGCAGTTCGCCTGACGGGCAGGACGACGTAACAGAGGCCGCCACGAGTCCGTTGCTCACCTCTGGCGTGAGCTTCAAGACGGTGCTCGGCAATCGGTACGTGGGCGCTCGAAACAACGGCGGCGGCGAGGTGATCGCGACGGCGACGGTCGCGCAAGAGTGGGAGAAGTTCACGATCGATGACATCAACGGCGGGGCCCTCGAGAGTGGAGACTCGATCTTCATCATCGCGGGCACCGGGCAGTACTTTCAGGCCGCGAACGGCGGCGGCTCGACGCTGAACGCCGCCAGCTGGAATCGCCTTGGCTGGGAGACGTTCCGCATCGTCAAGCAGAGCGGGAGCGGCCCGATCGCCAACGGCGACATCGTCGGCCTGCAGACGGTCACGACTGGCAATTGGGTGTCGGCGGAGAACGGCGGCGGCAGCACGGTGTTCGCGTATGGCGCCGCGCTCGGCCCGTGGGAGCAGTTGACGATCTCTGGCTTGTCCGGAGGCACGACGCCGCCTCCCGCTACGCGCTGTGACTCTCCCGGCCTCGTCTGGAAGACCGCCAACAAGACCCACTACACGTCGTACCCGGATCCGGGTAGCGAGGAGTGCATCAAGTACAACGGCTGCACGTGGGCAGGGCAGTTCGCGGCGTGCGAAGGGAAGAAGTCGGAGGCGTGGGTGGCGGCGCACAACATCGCCGCGGTGTTCCCCAACATGAACGCGCTCAGGCTCCATGACCTTTGCTTGAGGTCCGGCTCGAAGACCATCGTGGTCACCGTGCTCGACACGTGCGCCGACTCGGACTGTTCTGGTTGCTGCACCCAGAACAGGGGGGACGCCGACGCGCTGATCGACCTCGAGAGCTATACCAACGAGCGCTGGGGAGTCCCTGACGGCAGGATCCAATGGGCGGACCTCGGTCCGACCCAGGGGAGCGGCTGCGACTGATTCCCACTCGGGTTGAAGTTGTTGGTCGCCGAGCCGCCAGCTGGCAATCCGTTCAGCCCTGAGCGGGCAGGCCCACGGCCTTGCCCGCGAAGCGACGGCGGTAGGCGCGCTCCCAGAGGCGTGCGCCGGGCAGACCGATGAGCGTCGGCGCGAGCCAGAATACAATCGCCGTGGCGTTGCCCCCGAAGTGGCGGGAGTTGAGGACGAGAAACGCCGTCAGCGTGGCGATACCGGAGCCGAACATCGCCCCCATGTGCTGGTACCACCAGTGCATGCGCTCCCTGGGCGGGCGCACCCAATACAGGAGCTGGCCCATCCCGGTGATGAGCCCCACCGGGGCGAAGGCCACGAGGAGCATCGCGCCCGTGTGGAGGCCCAGGCCCGCGATGGCGAGGGACGCCAGGACGGTGCCCCCCGTGAGCGCGAGGTCACCCGGGTGCCGGTGCGCCTCCGTCCGCTGCTTGAAGCGCAGCACCCGGACGCCCACCACGGCGGCGTTGGCGGAGATGAGCCCGATGTACGCGAGGAAGAAGGACATGGGGGACGGCGCGGGCCAGTTGCGCACCACCTGGATGCTGGAGAGCGCCATGCCCGTGGCCGCGGAGCACAGCATCGCGATGACGTAGGCCATGCCCACCTTGCGGTGCAGGAGCGTGCCCTTCTTCGCGACGAGGGGGAGCCACAGTGTGGCGAAGGCGACGGCTCCGCACGCGATGTGAACGAGGCGCAAGGGCGAATACAGGGCTTCCATCCGGGTCTCCTCGGGGTGGGTGCGACGCCGGGGAACAGTAGGGGGCGGGGGGCTGCGGCACATGTGCCACCCGGGCTATGTGCGCCCGTATGACTTCCGGCATATGACCCCCGCCGGGAGGTTGTCTGTACACTGCCGTCCCTGCATGGGACGCTTCCTCCACCACTACCGGCTGCAGGCCGTCGCACTCCTCACATGGGCCGTGGTGGGCATCCCAGGCGTGCTGGCGTTGCTGGAGGGCGATGGCTCGCTGCCGCTGCGTGTCGTGTGGGCCGTGGCCTATGTGTTGTTCGCCGTGGGCTTCTTGGTGGTGCAGCTGCGCGCGCCCCGGCGCGAGACACGCTGGCTGCTGCTGCAGGTCGTGTGTGCCCTCGTCGTGCTGGCCGCCCGGCCCACGGGTTTCGAGGCCGCGTTGCTCACCCTCACGGCCGTGCAAGCGCCGTTCTTCGGGCGGAGGCCGCTGGGCTGGGTGTGGGTCGGCGCCCAGACGCTCGGTGCGCTCGTCATCTATCTGCAGAGCTTCCCGGTGATGCGCGCGCTGCTCGTGTGTGCCGTCTACCTGGGCTTTCAGGCGTTCGCGATGAGCGTGGCGCGGCTCGCGAGGAGCGAGGCGGAGGCGCGCGCGGAGCTGGCGGCCGCGCACGTGGCGCTGAAGGCCGCGCAGGCGGACCTCGTCGAGCGGGAGGGGGAGCGGCAGCGGCTGGACATCGCCCGCGAGCTGCACGACTCGCTCGGGCACCACCTCACCGCGCTCAGCCTCAACCTCGAGGCGGCCGCGTACACGGTGCAGGGACCAGGCGCCGAGCATGTGCGGCGCGCACAGGAGGTCGCGCGGCGGCTGCTCGGTGACGTGCGCGCGGCGGTGACGGAGTTGCGCGAGAGCGGGCCGGAGGACGTGGCTCCGGCATTGCGTGCATTGGCCTCCGGGGTGCCGGGGCTGCGGGTGAGCCTGAGCGCGCCGGAGGTGCTGGTGCTGGAGAGCGCGGGGGCTCGCCGGGCGCTGCTGCGCTGCGTGCAGGAGGCACTCACCAATTCCCTGCGGCACGCGCACGCGAGCGAGGTGTGGCTGGAGGTCCGTCCCGAGGCCGAGGGTATTCGCGTAACGGCGCGCGACGACGGGCCGGGGCTCGCCGGTCCCGTGGTGCCGGGCTCGGGCCTGAGCGGCATGCGGGAGCGCGCTTCATCCCTGGGGGGCCGGCTGGAGGTGCGCACGGGCCCGGGCCGTGGTGTGGAGCTGGAGGCGTGGTTTCCCTGTCAGGTGGTGCGAGCGGAGGGGGCGACGTGAAGACACGGGTCCTGTTGGTGGACGACCACGCGCTGGTGCGGCAGGGCCTGCGCAGCCTGCTCGAGCTCACACCGGACCTGGAGGTGGTGGGCGAGGCGGGTGATGGAGAGGAGGGGCTCGCGCGCATCGCCGAGCTGTCCCCGGACGTGACGCTCCTGGATGTGAGAATGCCACGCCTGGACGGGCTGGGGCTGCTGCGGAGGCTGCGCTCGGACGCGGCGCTGGCGGGGACGCGGGTGCTGCTGCTCACGACGTTCGATGATGACGTGGTGGTGCTCGAGGCGCTGCGGACGGGCGTGCAGGGCTTCCTGCTCAAGGACGTGCCGCTCGCGGAGCTCGCGGAGGCGGTGCGGAGGGTGGCGCGGGGGGACACGCTCCTGCCGGCGGCGCTCGCGCAGCGGGCGGCCCGGGCGCTGGAGGGAAGGCCCGCGCCCTTCGATAGCGCGGACCTCCCCGAGGGACTCACCCGGCGCGAGCTGGAGGTGCTGCGGCTGATGGCGCGCGGCCTGAGCAATCGGGAGATCGCCGAGGCGCTCGGTACGGCCGAGGGCACCGTGAAGAACCAGGCGTCCAGCATCCTGTCCAAGCTGGGCGTGAGGGATCGGACGCGAGCGGTGTTGAAGGCGCTGGAGCTGGGGCTGCTGTAGGCGCCTGGTGCCCTGCACGATGCTTTTGCACGCATCGGCCAGCTCCCTCAACACCGCCTCTCTCCTGCTTATACGCCCACGGTAGGCGGAGGCGTACGCGGCCAGGTGCGCGGAGGGCGCGTGCCCTGTCGACGCCTCAACCACTTCCCGGACCGCTGTCTCCCGTTGGGCGTCCCAGAGAGGGGGTGGGACATGGACCTGAGAAATAATAGGTCTACGCGCTTGCTTCATGCGGTTATCGGAGTTACACCATATAACTATGGTGACAGCGACTAACGAAGGAGCGCGTCATGAAGAGCATGTTCCCAGCGCCTCCTGGCGGGCGTGGGGTGTAGAACCGGCGCCAGCATCGTCCTCGGCCGGTGCCTCCGTCGGCGACTTCCGGCCGCTCGTCCCACTGGCCCTGGCCCAGTTCGCCGTGGTGCTGAGCACCTCCATCGTCAACGTCGCGCTGCCGTCGATTCACAGCGGCCTGGGGCTCTCGCCGACCGGACTGACCTGGGTGGTCAACGCCTACGTCCTGGCCTTTGGCGGATTCCTCCTCGCCGGCGGGAGGGCGGCCGACATCCTCGGGCGCCGCCAGGTCTTCATGGTGTCCCTTGCCGCCTTCGGTATTGCCTCGCTCGCCGCCGCCTTGGCGCCTGGGGCCGGCTCTCTCATCGCCGCCCGAGGCCTGCAGGGTGTCTCCGCCGCCGTCATGTCTCCCTCGGCGCTGTCCATCGCGCTCACCCGCTATCCGGATGGTGATGCCCGGAGAGTGGCTCTCGGTATCTGGGGGGGTGTGTCCGGTGCGGGCGGTGCCGCAGGGGTCATCGCGGGAGGGCTGCTCACGGCTACATTCGGGTGGCGCTCGGTGTTCGTTGTCGCCGTCCCGGTCGTGATCGTGGCCTTGGCCATGTCCCGTTCCTGGGTCGTCGCTTCCCCCAGGCCTTCCGAGCGGCCAGCCTTCGATGCCCCCGGTGCCCTCCTGGTCACCGGAGCGCTCGGTCTCCTCACCTACGGACTCGCCGGCGCCACGCACGGCGGCTGGCTCTCGGCCCGCACGATAGGGCTCCTCGCGGCCGGGGCGCTCCTGCTCGTCGCCTTCGTCCAGGTCGAGCGGCGCAGTGCGGCACCGCTGGTGCATCTCCGCATCTTCGCCAACCCGAGCGTGCGTTTCGCCAACGCCGCCATGACACTCGTGGGGGGCGCCTGGATGGGGCTGTTCTTCTTCCTTCCCCTCTACCAGCAGCAAGTCCTCGGCTATGGCCCGCTCCGAACCGGGCTCACGCAACTGCCGCTCGCCGTGACGCTCATGGCCGCCTCGGCTTATGTCCGCCGCATCACCGAGCGGATGGGGACCAGGAAGACACTCGTCGCCAGCCTCTTGCTCCTCACCGTCGGGCTTGCCTGGTTCGGCCGAGTCCCGGTCGAAGGGACCTTCGTCGCACACCTCCTCGGCCCCTCGCTCCTGGTTGGCACCGGCCTCGGCATCGCCTCTGTCGAACTGACCCGCCTCGCCACTCACGGCGTCACACTGGCTGAGTCCGGGTTGGCCAGCGGGCTCGTGAGCACCACACGCCAGTGCGGCGGAGCCATCGGCCTGGCCTTGCTCATGTCACTTGCCGCCAGCCGCATCGGGAGCGCCGCGGAGCCCGGAGTGGCCGCCCTCACCGAGGGCTACCGCGCTGCATTCCTCGCCGCCTCGCTGCTCACAGGCCTCGCCGCGCTCCTGGCGCTGCGCGCCCCCACCCTGCCGGCGGCGCTTGCTTCACCTGTCACCCACAACCCCTGACCCGCAAGGACACACGCACATGACCACCCACGCTCCATTCCTGACCGGTCCGTTCACGCCAGTCCCCGACGAAATCACCGCCACCCACCTGCGAGTACGAGGCTCCCTGCCGCCCGAACTCAATGGGCAGCTCGTGCGCAACGGCCACAATCCCATGCCGGGTGTCGTGCCGATTCATTGGTTCAAGGGCAGTGGCATGCTCCATGGAATTCGGCTCCAGGAGGGGCGAGCCGAAGCCTACCGCAACCGTTGGGTCCGAACGCCCGCCCTCCAGGGCGCGCCCTACATGACCGAACATGGCCCTGACTACACCGCCCACTCCGCTGGCACCCATGCGATCAGCCACGCGGGCCGGATTCTCGCCCTCAACGAGGCGGGCCTTCCCTTCCAGGTCACGCCCGAGCTCGACACCGTTGGCGTGTTCGACTTCGCAGGGAAGCTCACCACTCCGATGACGGCCCACCCGAAGATCGACCCGCGCACCGGAGAGCTCCATTTCTTCGGCTATGGACCCTTCCCGCCGTACCTCACCTACTACGTCGCCTCACCCCAGGGAGACATCATCCGGGCGGAGGTGGTGCCCGGTGCCGGCCCATCGCTGATGCATGACTTCGCCATCACCCAGCGCCACATCGTCTGGTTCGACATGCCCGTGGTGTTCGACATGAACGACACGTCGGGCATGCCCTACACATGGAACGACAACTACCCGGCACGAATCGGAATCATGTCCCGCGCGAGCGGAGCCGTCCGCTGGTTCGAGGTCGACCCCCTCTACGTCCTTCACGTCACCAACGCCTACGACGACGCGGAGGGCAGGGTCATCCTCGACGCCCCCGCGTTCGACCGCGCCGGCTGGGTGCGGTCGACGGCCTGGTGGGCAGGTCGTGCCGACCGTGGTCCAAGCCTCCTGAACGGGGCGAGCCACAGGCGCTGGACCATCGACCCCCAGAAGGGAGTCATCGGCACCCAGACCGTGGATGACCTCATCGTCGAGTTCCCCACCGTCAGTCCCGCTGTGGTCGGGCAGCCCTTCCGGTACGGGTACGCCCTCGCGCTTCCCGGTGGCGAGCGGGGCCCCTGGGCCATGGCGAAGCACGACCTGACCACGGGCGCCCGTCAGCTCCGCACCTTCAACCCCGGGCAACTGCCGAGCGAAGGGGTATTCGTGCCCGCGGCCGGAGCGACCCGCGAGGACGCCGGCTACATCCTCACCGTGGTGAGCAACGCCGACCAGTCGCCGGCGGAGTTGCTCGTGCTCGACGCCACCCACATCGCTGGCGAGCCCGTGGCGGTGGTTGAGCTCCCCCGCCACGTCCCCGGTGGCGTGCACGGCTCGTGGATGCCGACGGAGGCATGACCCTGGCTCTCGTTCCCACCCCATTCGAGGCGTCCATGGACATTGACCGAAATGCCCCCATCATCGTCGCCGAGGAGGTCCGGGTCCTGGCGCCACCCGCCCGCGTCTGGAACCTGCTCACGGAGATTGACCGGTGGCCGGACTGGAACCCCGACATCAACACCGCCGTCCTGGACGGTGCGGTAGCGGTTGGCGCGACGTTCCGGTGGACAACCGCTGGACTCGCCATCGTCTCCACCATTGGCGAGGTTGTACCCGGCAAGCGGCTGGGTTGGTCGGGCGACACCGATGGAATCTTTGGCATCCATGTATGGACTCTCGAGCCTGGTGACCCGACTGGCCGGACCACCCTGGTCCGTACCGTCGAGTCCTGGAGCGGAGAAATCGCCCAGCAGGACCCCGAGACCATGCGAGGCCTGCTCAAGGCCGCCATCACAGCATGGCTCGGCCATCTCCGCGCCGAGGTCGAGGCCAGAGAGGGTGTCATCGCTCTTCTCCGTTGAGTTGAGCCCAAAACCCGCAATGTCGGAACCCTCCCATTGCGTCCTGTGGAATCGAGCCCGCAGCGAGGCGAGCGCGAAAGCCTAGAGAACGTGCAGATCGTCCACTTCGACTGTGTAGGTTTCGCCCTGCTTGCTCGCCGTCAACGAAAGAGTCAGGTCACTGCGGCCTTCTTCCTTGGTCCACAGAGGTACATCCAGGGCTCAAGGGGTGAGGGGTGTGTCCCTCCTGTAACGCGAAGCGGGCGCATGTGACGGCGGTGCACCTGGTGGAGCGGGTGCTGCCGCACGTGCCCTACCGGCAATGGACGCTGTCCTTTCCACACCGGGTGCTGCGGCTGCTGGAGAAAAGAGGGGCCCTGCCCGCGCAAGGGCCCGAGGACGCACAGCATGCCCACCAAGCGCATTCCCTGCAGCAGCGACTGCGCTGGCTGGAGGTGGACGTCCGGCTCCCTCCCCGAAAGCAGCCCCGATGCGCCTTCCAGGAGGGCTTTTCCCTGCACGCTTGTCTTCACGTGGCGGCCGGGGGAGGGTGGGGAGCCCCCTGCGGAGGAGCCGCGTGATGTTTTCCAGGCGATTGCTGGCGGTCGTTGGAGTGGTCCTGCTCTGGAGTCTCTCGGAGCCCGCCCGGGCCCAGGCGCCCGACTCCCAGGGGCCCGCGCGCCTCGCGCTGCGCGCCGCGAGACTCTTCGACGGGAAGAACGCCCGGCTCCTGCCGGACGCGGTCGTCCTCGTCGAGGGACCGAGCATCCAGGCCGTGGGCACCCGCCTCCCCATTCCTCCGGGAACGCGGGTCATCGACCTGGGCGACGTCACCCTCCTGCCAGGGCTGGTGGACGCGCACTCGCACCTGCTGCTGGAGGTCCCGCTGGACAGTGATGGCTCCCTCCTGGACTACGTGGCCCGGACGAGTACCGCCGAGCGCGCGCTGCTGGGCGCGAAGCTGGGCCGCGAGATGCTGGAAGCCGGCTTCACCACGGTGCGCGATCTGGGCAATTCCGGTCGGAATGGGGACGTGGCGCTGCGCAAGGCCATCCAGGAGGGCTGGGTGACGGGGCCGCGCCTCTCCGCGTGTACCCGCGCGCTCGCGCCGCCCGGGGGGCAGATGGACACGCTCCAGCCGCTGGCGCAGGGCCTCATCGAGGAGGAGTACGCCACCGTCTCGGGCGTGGAGGCAGCCCGGCGCGCGGTGCGGCAGGCGCTCTATGACGGCGCGGACTGCATCAAGGTCATCATCGACAACGGCCCCAACCTGCTCACCCTGGAGGAACTGAAGGCCATCACCGAGGAGGCGCACCGCCGCAAGCGCCCGGTGGCGGCGCACGCCACGAACGACGACAGCGTGCGCCTCGCGGTCCAGGCGGGAGTGGACTCCGTCGAGCACGCGTACTCGCTGCCCGAGGACGTGCTGGCGACCATGGCGCGCAAGCGCATCTTCCTGGTGCCCACCGATATCGCGGCGGCGGATTGCGTCAGCGTCGGGGCGACGGCGGCCGACCCGGAGCTCCGGCGCCGCCTGGAGGAGCGCTGCAAGAAGGGCATTGCCCGGCAGCACGAGCGCCTCCGTCGCGCGGCGGCCGCGGGAGTGCCGCTCGCCGCGGGCTCGGACATGTACGGGGCGATACCGGGGCTGACGCGGGGACAGGCCAGCCGGCGGGTGCTCACCGCCTATGCCGAGGCGGGCCTGTCACCGGTGGACATCCTGCGCATGGCGACGGTGAACGCGGCGGAGCTGCTTCGCCTGCACGACCGGCTCGGCTCCCTCGAAGCCGGCAAGCTCGCGGACGTGCTCGCGGTGAAGGGGGACCCGCTGAAGGACCTGGGCGCGCTGGAGCAGGTCCGGTTCGTCATGAAGGAGGGCCGGGTGGTGCTGGACGCCCGGGCCGGGGAAGGACAGGCCGAGGGCCCCAACTGAGCCAGCCGCGCTCTCATGACGTGCTCCAACTCGGCGGCCGTGGCGAAGCGGGGGGCGCGCGGTGGAGCAGCTCGACCGGCCCGTGCCCCTGCTCCACGCCGCACCGGGTCCAGGGCAGTGTGGCTCACCGCTGCTGGGGCCGTCCTTGAACGTGCAGCTCGCTCCCGCTGGCGGAGTCCTGTGCCGGGGCTGCTGCGGCAAGGGGCATCGGCTCTATCGGCTACGAGGGCTCAACCGGAACGAGTCTAGGGGCGCCAGCCGAGGCGGGAACGGCCTGGATGCTCGGCACCGCTCCAGCTACGGGCAAGCCGACAAAAGTCCAGAGGCACTTCTCCCACTGGAGGACGAGCAGTGCGAGGCCGCCGAGCAGAGAACGCAAGACGTTGTAGCCCATAGCTGGTTCAGATCTCGAAGAGCCGGAGATTCCAGAGGAAGAGGGTCTTTTCCTCCTCTCATGGTCGAACCCCATTTTACGTGGGGTCGGGAAAGATGGCTCGGAACCAGCCCCTGGTTGAACCGCTCAGAGGGCGTTGAGCAGGAGCGAGCAGGCAGGCTACTTCCGTGTGGTCTTCGCAAGCGTCGTGTGCCTGCTCGTCCGCTGGGCAGGCACTGACTCGCGTGGTTGGTTGCACTAGCTCAACACCCTTAGCTGCTGCGAGGTTTCAACCGGAGCAATGACAGGGACGCTAGTTGAGGCACGAGCGCCCTGGATGCCCGGTATCCCCCCGGCTATGGGCAAGCGATCGCCTGTCCCTGCACTATCCGTGAGAGCGCGCTCGGCTGGCACCGTTACCGCCTTGGAGCCTTCCACAGCCCCGAATGCGGCTGACGTGTGTCGTTCCCTCCACCAAGCCCCGAGCCCCAGCAGCCGCGCCGCTGGAGTCTCCTAGCGCGGTCCAGGTGCGCGCCTCACGGTTTCACCGGCCATGGCCGGGGCGTGCAACCTGGCGCCCTAGAGCCTGCACTGCCCCCGAGCATGGGCTGCCTGCTGTGTTCGCGCTCGCCCTGGCCCGAGTTGCTGCTGCGGCAACCCTGGCCCCTTTCGTGCCCCCGGCGCGCTCGTCCGTAGTGTCGGGGCGCCCTTTCATACTCCGAGCGGCCCCGCCAGGACCCGCCAGGTCCTAGCCCAAAGGGAGGACCCACCAATGCGTTTCCGAGCCTGCCTTGTACTTCTGCTCTTGGCCTCAGCCTGCGCGAGCGCGCCCGCCCCGCGGTCGATGCCACGGCCCCATGCCTTCGCGTCGACTCCCACCCCGGGCCCGCGCATCCGGCTCGTTTCTTCGCCGATGGAGCCGACACCGGAACGGTCGTGGATTGGAAAGGCGGACCTGGACAAGGCCAGGGCACTGCTATCTCGGGCACGCCAAGACATCGAGCCGCGTCAGTGGGAACAGTTGAACCGCAAGCTCACCGCGGCGGAACGGGCCTTCGAACGCTTCTCGCGCGCCGCGAAAGCGAGCGGGCAGGCCGCCGAGGTGGTGAGGGGGGCGGAGGGCGTCGCGCAGGCGGGACGCGCCAGGACGATGGCTGAATTCCTCCCCCGCGTGGGCCCGTTGCTCGTGGGCCTCGTCCTGCTCTACCCCTCCAGCACCGCCGGGCCGGACATCGACCGTCGCCTGGAGTGGGTCGACGCTCAAGGGGAGTATGAGGCCCGTCTGCGGGAGGTGGCGGAGGAGTCGCGGCGGCTCATGGAGGAATTTGAGCGTCAGGAAGCAGAGGAGGTCGTGCCGGACGTTGATTCGGACCCGGTTGCGGCGGTCTCGGCTCCCACCCCTTGGCGGACTGCGACCAATCCGGTGACGGGCAATCCCTACACCAGTGTGGAGGAGTACGACCGGGTTCCCCGCCACCCGGATCAGACCTGCAAGAACAGCCGGCTCGACGAGCTTGAGGCGGAAAAAAAGCTGCTTATGAAGTTAGTTCCTCCCTACGATCCGAAGGCGCCTAGATCGAAGAACGTAGAGAAGCTGGACAAGGTGCCGTGTTCCAGGATCCGGCTGCGTCTTGAATCGATGAAAAGAGTTCTGGAGAAACGGTGGGAGATTGAGAAGGAGTGCTTTGGAGGCAAGCCCGACCCGGGCCACGATATAACAATGACCGAACTCGAACAGGGCATTGCGAATATCAAGAAACTCGAAGCAAAGAATTGTGCCCCTGGTCATCCGATGGCGGAGAAGTGAATCATGTCGAAAGAACTCTTCGCAGCGATCGAGCAGCACGATACGGCCCGGGTCAAGGCGCTGCTGGCGGGAGGGGCCGATCCGAACGAGCCACAGCAGGAGTGGCCGGGACTGCTTCCGTTGCAAGTGGCCATCCACGCACTCGCCGATGGAGGCGAACTCAGTGTGCTCCTGGCGCTTCTTGAGCACGGCGCGGATGTCAACGCATGGGATGCCGAGCGGGACAGGACCCCTTTGTTGGAGGCGGTCTGCGAAAACCAGCTAGCGGCAGTCGACGTGCTCGTGAAAGCGGGGGCCGAACCCAATGTGCGCAGCAGTGAAGGCGATACGCCGCTGCGGGCGTGCGCGGAGCTGGGCAATGTGGAAATGGCTTCTCTCCTGCTGGGCGCGGGTGCCACACAGACTATCAATGACTGGGGCGGATTGACTGGATGCACCGCGCTCGGGATTGCGATATCGCGGCTGGACATTCCGATGATGAGACTACTTCTCGACGCGGGCGCGGACCCAGAGGCCCCAGACGATAACCGACAGCCCACTCGTGACCGCCTGCCGCCACGCGATGACTCCGACCCTCAGAAATGGGACGCCGCGTTCGAACTGCTCGGAGGAGCGAAGGACCGCATGCCGTTGTAGAACGGAGGTCGCCCGCCTCGGGCTCACGGACGCGCCCGCGCAGCCCTTGAGGCTCGGCACGGCTCGCGGTGGCCGTGCTCAGGGCCCCGCCTGCTGGCACACCGGGAAGGTGACGTTCCCAAGGGTGACGGTGCGCGGCCCGGCTGCCCCCCACAGCTTGAGGGTGCAGGGGCAGCCGAGCTGCGCGCGCTCCCCCTCGATGCCCACCACGACGGCACCGGCCCCATTCGCGGGGATAGGCGCCAGTGGCCAACGGGCTAGCTCCACCTGTTCCCCCGCCGAGTCCACCAGCGCCGCCCCCGCCTGCGTCCAGGGCTCCGCGCCGGGGTTTGACAGGCTCAGCCGCACAGCCACGCTTGCCGGGTGGGCCTCACCCGGGCGGGTGTAGCTGTAGCTCCAGGCTTTATCCCACCTGAGCGCGTCTGCCGGATGGCGCTTCAACTCCCCGCCAAGGGGCAGAGACGCGAGGCTCCCAGCCCGCTCCATCCACGCGGCCCCCATGAGCCCACCCGGCCCCTCTCGCTCGGCCAGAAGCCGCGCCTTGTCCTCCTGGCACTGGCGCGCTTCGGCCTGTGCTTCGTCGCGCTCTTTCTTGAGCACGTCGGGCGGGCGCGGCTGCCGGAACACCTCCACCCGGCGCGTCCCCCTCTGGCACTCCCAGAGCGGGCTTGGCGGAGTCTCGTGGGAGCGTGGCGGTAGCGTGCGCTCTGGGTGTGGATCTCCGTCTGTCAGCTCAGGCGCGGTCCGACGGCTGGAGAGATCACGTCGGGCGCTGGAAGTCGAGCCCGAGTCGCTCCGGGGTGTCGTGGAGAGCGGCCTCCGCCTCGCAGGAGCCGAACCGAACGCCCCGATCGCCCGCCCGCTTCACGAAGGCGCCCGGTGTGAGCCCGACGAGCGCTCGGAAGTCGGCAATGAGGTGCGCCTGGTCGTAATAACCCGCGTCTGCGGCGATGCGTCCCCAGTCCTTCGAGGTCGCCGCCATCCCCACGGCACGCTGCAGGCGAATGGCCCGCGCGAAATCCTTCGGCCCGATGCCGACGCTCTCCGTGAAGGCGCGGCGAAGATGCCGCGCCGTGACGCCAAGCCGCTCCGCCACGCTCTCCACTCGAACCTCGTCTCCTTCGAGCAAGCGAATCGCGCGGCGAGCGAGCCGTGCCGATGCCGGGTCGAACGTCTGGTGGGCACGAAGGGCGATCGCGTGGGAGACTCGGTCGAGCATCTCCGGCAGGCTTCGCGCCGCAAGGAGCTCGAGGCAGAGGTCGCCGCCCGAACGGCCCCAGATGTCTTCCAGATGCACGATCTGGTCCGTCAGTGCGCTCGCTGCCACGCCCAGGAGCTGCGCCGACCAGCCTGGCTTGAACTGAAGGATGACCGCCCGAGTGACGCCGGTTGCGTTCTTGAACAGCGCCTGCGTTCGCGGGCCCGCGACGCACACATCCCCTTTCCGACCCTCCTCGAGCACTCGAAAGACAAGGATCGTTCTTCCGTCGGGCAGCCGTTCGTGACTTGCGTGTCCAGCGACTGGCACGACACCGCGAACGTCCTCGACGAAGCGGGAAATTGAGAAGGTCAAGGCGTCAATGTCCATCGTGCGTGACACCTTCATATCCTTGCGCGTCCACTGCGGCCATTCAATCTGGCGCGGAAGGAACGATGAAAATGTCCGGTCCTTCCAATTCACGGATCGCGCCGCGCGGCATGGTTCGCGCTCTCGTCTCCGGGCCTTTTCACGGGGCCGAGCCCACGAAAGGAAATCAGAATCATGAGCGAACCGACTTCCGCAGCCAACACCGCCCGCGCACCCACGCCGGTCCTGTCGGTCAGCCCAGTCGTGCTGTCAGCTCCCGGCCGCGCCGTTGAGCTCCAGGTGCGAGTCTCCGCGCCCGTGACCGGAAGCGAACTGCCCATCCTCTTGCTCTCGCACGGTCATGGCCGCTCCAACCACCTCTCCTCATTGAACGGCTACGCCCCACTCGCCAACTACTTCGCGGCACACGGCTTCGTCGTCATCCAGCCCACCCATCTCGACTCAAAGACGCTCACCCTCGACTCCAATGACCCCGATGCGCCTCTGTACTGGCGAGCGCGGGCCGAGGACATGAAGCGCATCCTCGACCAACTCGACGCGATCGAGCGCGCCGTCGACGCGCTCGCCGGGCGCTTGGACCGAAGCAGGGTGGCCGTCGTCGGGCACTCGATGGGCGGGCACACCGCGAGCCTGCTGCTTGGCGCGCGGCACAAGGCTCTCCACGACGGAACGGACGTGAACCTCTCCGAGCCCCGGATCAAGGCGGGCGTGCTGCTCGCCGCGCCCGGCAGAGGCGACGCCCTCAGCAAGTTCGCAGCCGAGAACTACCCCTTCTTCTCGACCATCGACTTCTCCAAGATGACGACGCCCGCGCTCGTGGTCGCCGGCGACAAGGACGACTCTCCCCATCTGACGGACGCAGGCGCCGACTGGCACGCCGATCCCTACTTCCTCTCCCCAGGCCCCAAGTCCCTGCTCACCCTGTTCGACGCAGGGCACGGGCTGGGCGGAGTCTCGGGATATGACGTCGCCGAGACCACGGACGAGAACCCCGAGCGAGTGGCTGCCGTTCAGCTTCTCACCTGGGCCTACCTCCGCACCGCGCTCTACCCCGGAGACCCCGCCTGGCAGGAAGCGCAAAACGCGCTGACTGGCGTAGCCAAGCCGCTCGGACGGGTCGAGTCCAAATAAGCAACCGGCGAAGCGCACCCCTCCGGCTTGTCGAGGTCGAACGTCCTCCTCAAGCCGACACGTCCGGGGCCGAGTGCTCCCGGCACAGCAGCGCGCTGTCCGCTCGGCTGAGCGGATCCTGCGTCAACCCGCAGCGAAAGCGTCCCTGCGCCTCCCGCTGGAAGTGGCGGCAGGATGCACACACTCCGAAGCTCGGCTGACCGTGCGTTACCAGCAGGGCCCGGAGCAGGCCTGTCAGCGAGGCCTCCAGCCCGCTGCCACCGTCCGGAAGCCCCTCGAGGGTGCGGCAGAAGTGCGCGGGTGGCAGCAGCGTCCCCAGCAGGGCTCGGCCTTCCCCCGTCAGGTGTAGATGGGTGACACGGCGATCCGTGCTGCTGCTCTCCTTTTCGACCAGCCCCTTGCCCTCCAGCAACGCAATCGTCTGCGACACCGTCCCCTTGGTGAGGCCCAGGTACTCCGTGAGCCCCGCGGGTGTGTTGCTGTAGCGATTGCACACCGAGAGGTAGTGCAACGCCTGCAGGTGCACCGGTTGCAGCCCATGCTCTTGTCCCACGGCGCGCTCCTCGTTGCGCAACAGGTTCGTGATGCGCTCGAGCAGCGTGTACAGGGATTCGGCACTCATGGCCTGAAAGGTATCGGCTCCAAACCTTCTTGACAAGAAAACCCAAGGCTCCTATTTGGTATCGAGTCGAAACCAACAGACCGGCCGAGGCCTCCCTGGCCCCGACCGCTCTCCACCCAGGAGCACCGTCATGTCCCAGATCGCCATTGCCCCCGTCACCCCCAGCACCACCCCCGAGGCGTCCAAGCCCACGTTGGAGGCACTCAAGGTGAAGTTCGGCGGCGTGCCGAAGATGTTCGCGACGTTCGCCCACTCGCCCGCGGCGCTCGAGGCGGTGGCCGGCTACTTCGGCGCGATGGGGAAGGCCTCGCTACCGGCGCGCACCCAGGAGGCCATCGCCATTGCCGTGGCCGAGGCCAATGGCTGCACCTACTGCTTGTCGGCGCACACGGCGCTCGGCAAGCTCCAGGGCGTCCCGGCCGATGAGCTCGCCGGTTTCCGCTCCGGCCGCGCGGCGAATCCGCGGGAGCAGGCCATCCTCGACCTGGCGCTGGCCATCGTGCACACGCACGGCGCGGACACGACCCGGCAGCTTGCCGCCGCTCGTCAGGCGGGCCTCACGGACGCGGAGCTCGTCGAGGTCATCTCCGCGGTCGCGCAGAACGTGCTCACCAACTACCTCAACGTGGTTGCCGGCACCGAGGTGGACTTCCCCAAGGTGGCCTGAGGGCATGTGCTCGCGTGGGATGCCTCCCCGTGACGCGGGTCCGGAGCATGGGCCCTGCGCGGGGGGGCATCCGACTGGCTTGTTGGTTCGCGCCAATCAGGCACGCGGCCCATGGTCATGCTTTTCGCGGTGGGCGCGGGCTCGCGGGGCCCCGTGCGCCTTCCGGGGCCTCCCTCTTCTTCCGTGGCGCCGCCTCGCGGGCCACGTCCACGAAGGCCCGCAGTGCGGGCGATACCTGCGCGCGGCTGGGGAAGTAGAGGAACAGGCCCGGCACCCACGCCGCGTAGGGCTCCAGCACCACGCGCAGAGTGCCTCGCCGCAGTTCCTCCGTCACCACGGGCTCGAACGCATAGGCGAGTCCCACCCCGGCCTCGGCCATCCGCAGCAGCAGGTGGATGTCCGAGGTGATGACGGGCCCCCGCACCGGCACGCGCCAGCTCCGCGGCCCGCGCTCCAGCTCCCATTGGTAGAGGCCTGACGTCGTGGTGGAGCGGATGCAGATGCAGTCATGGGACAGCAGGTCGTCCGGCGTCTCCGGCGTGCCCCTCCGCTCCAGGTACGAGGGCGCGGCCACCACCACGAAACGACACGCGTCCGACAGCCGGACCTGCACCATGTCCCGCTCGATGGACTCTGTCAGCCGGATACCCGCGTCCAGCCCCTCGGCCACGATGTCCACGAAACGGTCCTCCACCCGGACGTCCACCTCCACCTTCGGGTAGCGCGCGAGGAACCGTGGCAGCAGCGGCGCGATGAGGGTGGACACCGCGATGGTGGGAACCGTCAGCCGCACCCGGCCCGTCACCTCCCCCGGCTGCGCCGCGGCCGTCCTCAGCGCCTCCATCGCCTGGTCCACCGCCGGCCCGGCGTTCTCCAGCAGGCGCCTCCCCGCCTCCGTCAGCGCCACGCTCCGGGAGGTCCGCGTGAGCAGGGGGACGCCAAGCCGCTCCTCGAGCTGGCGGACCGATTGGCTCAGTGCGGACGGAGAGATGCCGAGCTCGGCGGAGGCGGCCGTGAAACCGCGCTTCCGGGCCACGGCGAGGAACGCATTCAGGGCATTGAGCGGGGTGAAGGCCATCTTGAAGTATTCCTAAATGGCCCATGTGAATCCTGCCAGTTTCGCGCGCTGTTCCCGGAGCGCATACGTGAGGGGCGCGTGGCCCCCAGGCCACGAAAACTCCCAAGGAAAACCCCATGCCGAAGACTCCTGCCTATGCCGCCCCCGCCGCTGGAAAGCCGCTGGCGCCCTTCTCGTTCGAGCAGCGCGAGGTCGGTCCCCATGACGTGCTCATCGACATCCTCTACTGCGGGGTCTGCCACTCCGACATCCACCAGGCCCGTGACGAGTGGGGCGGCGCCATCTTCCCCATGGTGCCGGGCCACGAGATCATCGGCCGCGTCAAGCAGGTGGGCCAGCGCGTCACGAAGTTGAAGGTGGGCGACATGGCGGGCGTCGGCTGCATGGTGGACTCGTGCCGCGACTGCCAGACGTGCCGCCGCGACCTGGAGCAGTTCTGCGAGCGGGGCATGGCCGGCACCTACAACAGCACGTACATGGACCGGAAGACGCCGACCTACGGCGGCTACGCGTCCCGCATCGTCGTCACCGAGCACTTCGCGCTGAAGGTGCCCGAAGGGCTCGACCCCGCCGCCGCCGCGCCGCTGCTGTGCGCCGGCATCACCACGTACTCGCCGCTGCGCCAGTGGAACTGCAAGAAGGGCGACCGCGTGGGCGTGGTGGGCCTGGGCGGATTGGGTCACATGGCCGTGAAGCTCGCCGCGTCCATGGGTGCGGAGGTGACGGTGCTCAGCACGTCCCGCGCCAAGGAGGCCGACGCGCGCCGCCTGGGCGCCCAGGGCTTCGAGGTCACCAAGGACGCGAACACCTTCAAGAAGCTGTCGGGCCGCTTCGACCTCATCCTCGACACCATCTCCGCCCCGCATGACTACAACCAGTACCTGGGCATGCTGCGCCCCCAGGGCACCATGGTGGTGGTCGGCGTGCCGCCGGAGGCGGTGCCCGTGAAGGCGTTCTCGCTCATCGGCGGGAACAAGCGCCTGGCCGGGTCGATGATCGGCGGCATCGCCGAGACGCAGGAGATGCTCGACTACTGCGCGAAGCACAACATCGTGTCGGACATCGAGATCATCCCCATCCAGAAGATCAACGAGGCCTACGAGCGCATGATGAAGGGCGACGTGCGCTACCGCTTCGTCATCGACATCGCGAGCCTCGAGCGCGCGTAGCGGAACTGGCGAGTGCCGGTGCGCGGCGGCGTCGCCACCAACGAGAACAGACCCGCGCGTCGCTCGCGGCCGAGGGGCCGGGCCTGGCGTACGCCTTCGAGCCGGAGGTGCAAGAGCCTCTGCGCTCCGGGCAGCTCGTGCGGGTGCGTATAAGATGGAACTGCGTCCCGCACCTGCGCACCTGCTTGGGGGAGCCACCTGGCGAAGGTGGCGCAGCTGTAGCTCTTCACGCCGTACAACCCCGCGGAGCTGCGCGAGACGGTGGTCACGGCGCTGGAGCAGGCAGGCGGCTGCCCGCTGTCCGCGGCCTGAGCCCTCGAGTCGGTGGGGTATTTATGTAAAGGGTTGAAATCACGAGGTTTTCGAGATTTCGCGTCCGGGTGTCACGCCCTCGCGCGCTGAGTCGTCTCCCGGGCGAAAAACAAGGAGACGTCATCATGCGCGTTGTCATCTTGGGTGGCGGTTATGCGGGACTCATCTGTGCACTTCGGCTCGCGCGGCGCACGCGCGGGCAGGTCGCGGTCACGCTGGTGAGCGCGAGCCCGTGGTTCGTGGAGCGCATCCGGTTGCATGAGCGGGCGGCCGGCTCGGAGCCGGTGAAGCGTGAGCTCGCCGAGATGGTGGCCGGCACGGGCATCACCCTGAAGATCGGCCGCGTCACCCGCATCGATCCGCGAGGCGAGATCCTCCTCGGCGACGAGCGGCTGCCGTTCGAGCAGCTGGTGGTGGCGCTCGGCTCCCACGTGGACCTGGACGGAGTGCCGGGCGTCCGTGAGCACGCCTTCACGCTGGACGCCGCCTCCGCCGCATCGCTGTCCGAGCGCCTGCCCGCCATCGCCGCCCGCAGGGGACGCGTGGTCGTCGTCGGTGGTGGCCTCACGGGCATCGAGGGCGCCAGCGAGCTCGCCGAAGCCCACCCAGGCCTCCAGGTGACGCTGCTCTACGCCGGAGAGCTGGGCGGTAACTACTCCGAGGCCGGACGGGAGCACCTGCGCCGGAGCCTGAACCGGCTTGGTGTCACTCTCGAGCAGGGGAGGGTGAAGCGGCTCCAGGCAGGCTCCGTGGAGCTCGAGGAGCGCAGCGTGCCGTTCGATGCCTGCCTGTGGGCCGGCGGCTTCGTCGCTCCGGAGCTCCTGCGTCAGTCGGGGTTGTCCGTGAACGCACGCGGACAGGCCCTCGTGGATGCGTATCTGCGCGCGCTCGGGCACGAGAACATCCACGTCATCGGTGACGCGGCCGCGCCCGTCGCTCCTCCTTCCCCCATGCTCATGGGCTGCAAGACCGCCCTGCCCATGGGGGTGTACGTCGCCGAGAGGCTCTCGCGGCTCTCGCGGGGCCAGGACTCGGAGCCCTTCGACTACCTGGACACGGCCTTCTGCATCAGCCTGGGGCGCCGGGACGGGCTCGTGCAGCCTTACCGTCAGGATGGCTCGCCGACGGGCTGGGTGTTCCGCGGCCGCCTGGGCGCCTGGCTCAAGGAGGCGATCTGCCTCGGCGTGAGCTGGACCCTCGCTGCCGAGCGCAAGGGCCTGCACTTCTTCGCCTGGCGCAAGACGGGTCGGAAGCTCTCGCCCCCGGCGGCGCAAGAGAGGAGACTGGCGGCATGACGGACGGAGCCCTGGAATCCTTCGAGGCCCATCGGCCCTCGATGATCGCCATCGCCTACCGGATGCTCGGCTCGGTCGCCGAGGCCGAGGACATCGTCCAGGAGGCGTGGCTGCGCTGGCAGGCCGCGGCGCGCGAAGACGTGCGCTCGGATCGGGCCTTCCTGTCGACGGTGGTCACCCGGTTGTGCCTCGACCGTCTCAAGAGCGCGCAGGTGACGCGCGAGGAGTACGTCGGGCCGTGGCTCCCCGAGCCCGTCCGCACCGACACGCAGGTGGATCCCGAGTCGATCTCGCTCGCGTTCCTGGTGCTGCTCGAGAGCCTGTCGCCCGTCGAGCGCGCCGTGTACCTGCTGCACGAGGTGTTCGGGTACAGCCACTCCGAGGTCGCCGAGATGGTGGGCAAGGAGGAGGCCGCGTGCCGGCAGATCCTCCACCGCGCCCGGGACCACATCCGGGCGCGGCGGCCGCGCTTCGCTCCCTCCAAGGAGTCGCATGAGCGGCTGGTGACGGGCTTCATGTCCGCCTGTGGCACTGGCGATCTGGAGGGCCTCAAGAACCTGCTCGCCCATGACGTGACGAGCTGGGCCGACGGAGGTGGCAAGGTCCGGGGCGCGGCGCGCAACCCCGTCCATGGCGCGGACGCCGTGGCTCGCCTGTTCCTCGGCATCATGAAGAAGGTCCCGGCCGGAGTCGTTCCGGAGCTCGCCGAGGTGAATGGCTGGCCCGGGTTGGTGCTGCGGTTGAACGGCGCCGTCATCGACGTCATCTCCTTCGAGACGGATGGAGAGCACATCCATGCCATCCGCTCGGTCCTCAACCCGGACAAGCTCGCGCGCATCTGAGCCGCGCTGGCGACGCTCCCCCAGGAGGAGGCGGCGGCAAGAGTGAGTGCGTCGCGATGGCGCGGCGTCCGACTCACCGTGCATCGTGGAAGATGATTCCCACCGGATGCCTCCGTCCGGAACGCAGCCGGCTCACGCCGTGTCGCATGTCGAGCGCCGCCACGCTGGAGACGACCCGGTACTTGCGCAAAAAGCGCGCGGGAGTGGTGGCCTGACAGGCCGCTGTCGTGAAGGCACAGGAGCGGCTCCACCGCAACGTGAGCACGCTCGCCATTGTCAAGCAGCGCTTACGAGTCTATCTACAATCAGCAACTCAATCGCGCGGGAGGGTTGTCATAGATTCTCTGCGTCGTGACGGAGCCGCGGTGACGAACTCACGCCCGCGGCCGCAGTCACTCCAGAGGAGACGATCATGAGGACTGACAAAATCAAGGGTGGACTCCGCTTCCTGGCTCTGACTCTGACTGCGCTGATTCCGAGCATGACAGCCGCGCAGGCTGTCGGCTCTTCCGGTTGCCCGGCGAGCGGCCCTGCCAGCGTAGGGGCGCTTCATCGTGAGTGGATTCTCGTGGGCTGGGAGAAGCAGGTCGGCGACGGGCCGTTCATCTTCCGTGAGAAGCTCGGGAAGTACTATGACTTCTCGGCCAATGACGTCGTTCTCTACGACGACTTCGACCCTCAGAAGCGCGTGGCGCACAGCGCGAAAGAGTATGGATCGTTCTGGGAGCCAAGCTTCTCCGCGCTGCGCAGCGTGCACCATCGCGTCGTCAACGGCCCGGACGTAGCGTCCGGCTCCGGCGGCCTGGCTGCCTCCACACTCGAGTTCGAGGCGCGCATCGAGGCCGCCGACGGCAATGTCACCAACATCCGTACCCGGTCGTCCCTCGTGTGGCGTTGTAGCGATACCGGTTGGAAGATCATCCGAGAGCATAACTCGTCGGTTGTGCTCCCCTCCGACGCTTCAATGCGGCGACGCTAAAACGGTATGGGCGAGCTCGCAGTGCCCGGGAGAGAGCGCGAGCGGGTGGAGAGAGGGATTCGCGCTCCTAGGGAGAAGGAGAGTCACGTGGGGAGCATCAGGAAGGTTCTCGTTACTGGCAGCTCGGGACAGCTCGGTGCGGAGATCTGCCGACAGCTCTCCAGCGACTACCAGGTCACGGGTCTGGACACCGCGCCCGGCCCCTTCACCCAGGTGCTCGGCAGCGTGGATGACCGGGCGCGGGTCTTCGAGCAGGTGGCGCAGGTGCACGCGGTCATCCACGTGGCCTCGCTGCATGCGCCACACCGGGACGTGTTGCCGAAGTCGCGCTTCGTCGACGTGAACGTCCAGGGAGCGCTCCACCTGCTCGAAGCGGCGGTGGCGTACCACTGCCAGCGCTTCGTCTACACGAGCACGACCTCGGTCTATGGACGCGCGATGGAGCCGCGAGCAGACGCCGCCATCTGGGTGACGGAGGAGCTCACGCCCGAGCCGCGGGACATCTACGACGTCACCAAGCTGGCGGCGGAGCAGCTCTGTCAGCTCATCCACGAGGAGGCTGGGTTGCCCGTGATCATCCTGCGCACCTCGCGCTTCTACCCGCAGCCGGGGGAGGCACTGGCCATCCACCGGCTCCACCGGGGGCTCGACGTGCGTGACTGCGCCCATGCCCACCGGCTGGCGCTCGAAGCTCCGGTGCCCTTCGGGCTGTACAATGTCTCCGCCCGCTCGCCCTTCGAGCGGGAGGATTTGAGGGAACTGCTGCACGACGCACCGGGGGTCATCCGGCGCCGGGCTCCCGAGGTGGCCGTGCTGCTCGCCCAGCGGGGCATCCCCATCCCCTCGAGCATGGATCGCGTCTACGTCATCGAGCGGGCGGAATCCGAGCTGGGATTCCACCCACGATTCAACGCGCTCGAATTCCTCCAGGGCGCGTGAGCTGGACCACCGCGGTGGGCAGTGGGGGCAATCGTCGCGCCAGCGGCCTCCTTATTCGAGTCAGGGCTCGGACGTGCTGCGCCGCTTCGCGCGAGGGCGGATGGGCGCGAGCACGAAGGCGAGGCTCATCAGGCGCTCGCGGCCGGGTGCCCTCGGCTGGCTGGTGAGCTCGCAGAGGCGCTCGATGAGCCTGTTGACCTCCTCCAGATCCTGAGGGCTCACCCAGCCCTTGTTGCGTGCCGTCCAGAGCTCGCGTCGTGGACCGTTGACGGCCACGTCCTCCAACCGCAGCGCCTCCTCGAAATCGCGCGTCGCGATTCGCAGCAGGCCGCGGGCGAACTTTGCCAGGGCCGCGAGGTTGCCGGCCTTTCCAGCGCGGTAGGCCAGACGAAGGGGCGCATCACCGGTGCCGGCGAGGCGGTAGCGCCGCTCTTCTCCCTCGGCGGACTCCACCTCGCGGACCAGCCCGCCGCGACAGAGCACCCGTAGGTGGTAGTAGAGCCCGTCCGCCGGACGCCCGAGCTGTTCCGCCAGGTCGGCGACACTCGCCTCGCCGCCGAGCGCGGCCAGGGTGTCCACGAGTTCTTGCCGCACCGGAGAGGAGAGCAGTCGAATCTGCGCCGTGTCGTGGATGGCGCGGCGGTCGAACGTCCTGGGCATGCGCTGCGAGCTCCCCTCTTTTTGTTGAAATTCACTGGCACTATTTCAACACTGTGTGGCCGGCGCAAGCCGTGCCGGCAGCCTCGGAGCCTCCATGTTCAACCCGTCCGTGCTTCAGGCCGTGCGCAGCGGCGCACTCGTGGTCTGTGCCGCCGTCCTTGCGTCATGTGCCTCCGTCCCCGCCTCTCCTGCCGCACCGGAGAAGCTCTCGCCCGAGGCGGTCCGAGCGGACCTGCGCTTCGTGAGGGAGACGCTCGAGCGCAACCATCCGGACCTGGCGCACTCGCTCAATCTGAGCGAGCTCGACCGCGTCATGGCCGAGGTGGAGCGCACGCTCGACCACCCCCTGACGCGCGACGAGGCGTGGGCGGCGCTGGCCCGGCTGAACCCAGCCTTCGCGGACGGACATGTGTTGATTGGCCTCCAGAACTGGCGGGAAGAGAGCCGCGCGCACCTGGCGCGGGGCTCCGGCTTCTTCCCGTTCGAGGTGTCCCTCACGGCGGACGGAGCGCTGAAGATTCTGTCAGCGCTCGGAGGCGGCCAAACGGCGCATGCCGGTCGGCTCCTCACGCGCATCAATGGCCAGGACGCGCGCCAGCTCACCCAGGAGCTGCTGGCCCGCATCCACGGAGACACCCCGCTCTTCCGCGCGGCACTGCTCTCGCGGCGCTGGTGGCTCTACTACTGGAAGCTCTACGGCACGCCCACGCGCTTCGAGCTGGAGCTGGACGGGGCCGAAGTCGTGCGCGCGCCGGCCGGCCGGGTGCTCCCCGCCGTCCTTCAGGATGAGGCCCACTTCGAGCACCTCTACCGCTTCGAGCTGCTCGACGGCGGGAGTGCCCTGCTCACCCTGGGCTCGTTCTCCTGGCCTGACAAGGAGCGCTACTTCACCTTCGTGCGGGACGCCTTCGGCAGGATGCGGGCCGCCGGGACGCGGCGGCTCATCATCGACCTCCGCGCCAACGGCGGAGGGGACGACGACATGTGGAAGGAGGGCATCCTCCGCTACGTGGCCGACCGCCCCTATCGCGCGGGCTCGAGCTACCTCAAGCGCGTGCTGGAGCCCTATCGCAAGTCAGGTGAAACCACCGGCCAGGTGGTGGCCGGTGAAATCACCAGCCTGGAGGAGCCCCGGCTGGACGAGCCGCTTCGCTTCGAGGGAGAGGTGTGGCTGCTCGTCGGGCCGCTCACCTACTCGTCAGCGGTCCTCTTCAGCAACGTGGTCCAGGACTACGGCTTCGGCGCCGTGGCCGGGGAGGGGGGTGCGGCGCGAGTCCGTCAGTCTGGCGGCGTGCAGAGCGTGGTCCTGCCCAACACCCAGCTGACGCTGTCCTACCCCAGGTTCGTGCTCGACCGTCCCTCGGGTGCGCGGGAGCCAGCGCTGCTGCAGCCGGAACTGGTGCTCGACGACGACCCGCTGCGGCCCCGCGCGGTCATCGATGCCCTGCTGTCGCGTACCGCGGCCCCGCGGAGCCCCTGAAGATGCCGCCGGAAACAACTCGTAAGGGGCTCGACCTCAGCGGCAACGAACTCTTGTATGGCCACGTAGATATCGCGCAAGGGACGATCAATCACTTGCTGCCCCCCTGCGGACTGCGGCCCGCGCTATACCTCGAATGACCTGGGCACGGCGGAGGGCATCTGCTCGTCCTCCGCGCCGAGCACCTCCTCCTCTCAAGGGTAGGGCACACATCCGGCCAGCCTGAGCGGCTCCTCGGGCAAGGACTCGATCTCATCGAGCATCACGTGGGCGAGACGCTCTCGCGCGGGCTCATGCGGTTCGATGCCCCACGAAGCCATCCGGTGGACGGTTTCGCGCAGCAGGCCGCTGATGGGCACCGTGCGCGGCGTCCCCGGCAGGCCCGAGCAGGCACGCTCCGCCACATAGACGCCCCAGCCCACGAAGGGACCATGCGAGCGGCCCGCGTGCAGGTGGTGCGGTGGGATCCAGATGCCATGCGTGGCCGGAACGGCCCAGGAGCCCTGTTCGCAACTGAAGGTGATGCCGTCCACACCCTGTGACGGCGATTGCTCGCGGGATGCCCGGGCCTTCGCGTCCTCCGGGCGTTGGCCTCGCGGCGTGTTCTCACTCGAAGCGACGACGGTACTCGCCGGGTGGATGGCCAGACCAGCTCTTGAATGCCCGGCTGAACGCCTCGTCCGACCCATATCCCACGCTCGCCGCGATGTCCTTGATGCTCACCCCTCCCTGCTCGAGCAGTCGCGCAGCATGGCGCATCCTCCACGCCGTGACGTATGCGAGCGGAGGCTCTCCCACCGTCCGGTGGAACTCGGCGGCGAACGTCGAGCGCGACATCGACGCGCGCGCGGCGAGCGACTCGACGGTCCACGGGGCCCCCGGCTCCTGGTGGACCGCGGCGAGCGCGCGTGCAATCGAGGGGTGCCCGAGCCCTCGAAGCCATCCTGCCTCGGCGGTGCCCCGTCCGATGCATACCCTCAGCGCGTGGATGAAGAGGAGCTCGGCGAGCCTCCCGAGGACGGGACCCGAACCCGGTTGGGGTGTGGCAACCTCGCTGGCGAGCGCACTCAACACGCCCAGCAGGCCGGCACCTCCCGCCTCCGCGGGAAGGTGCAGGAGAGCGGGTAGCGCGGACCCGAAGAGCTCGCGGCCGGTCTCGTCGAACTCGAGTCGCCCACAGACCAGCGTCGTACGAGGCCCCGTGCCACCCCAGCGAAGAACGCCGGACGCCTGATGGGCCGCGAGCCGGAGCCGTTCGAAGGGGACCGCCACACTGTGGCGCGTATCCTTCAATGCGAGGGCACGCCCGGCCGCCACCAGGACGATGTCGCCGCTCGAGAGCGAGACCTGCTCCCGCGGTGAGTCGAGCAGCTCGAGGTGTGCCACGCCACGAATGAGCACGTAGCAGGTGAGGTCCCCCAGCCCTGGCGTCTGAACGCCCCAGGGGGCTCCGAGCTCGGCCGCGCCGAAGACGCTCCCGCGGATGCGGATCCTCTCCAGGATGCTGCCCAATGGATCCACCGCCGATGGGCCGGACGATTCATCAACCATCTCGGACAACGTATCACCGCCCGTCCGAGGGGACGCCGGTATCAGTCAACGGCAACGCAAATCCTGCCCAACGGAGTCAGGAGGAGGAAACCCATGGATGAACGGAACCTGAGCGACGCGAACTTCGTCTTCGTGGGAGGCACGAGCGGCATAGGATTGGCCGCCGCTCGTGCCATGGGGAGTCGAGGTGCAGCCATCCTCATCCTGGGGCGAGACCCGGCACGGGGTGAGCAGGCCGTGCGTCAGCTCCAGGAGGCTGGCGCGAGAGAAGCCGCGTTCCTTCCGGCCGACATCTCCTCGATTGCCGGTGTGGCGCGAGCGGTGGAAGGAATCAAAGCCTGGCGACGAGCGCTTCACGGACTGGTGCACACGGCCATGACGGCAGCGAGGCACCGGGTTACCACCTCGGACGGCTTCGAGCTGGCGTTCGGGCTTCAATATCTCGCTCGCTACGCACTGAACCGGGCGTTGGTGGGAGAGCTCGCGGCCTCGGGTGACGGACGCATCGTCCACGTGGGCGCCAAGGTGCCGTCGAGAACCCTGCCGGACCTCGAAGACCTCCAGTTCGAGAAGAGACGGTGGTCGCTGCTCCCGTCCCTCATGTCCTCGCAGGTATTGGGCTATCTCCACGTGCAAGAGGCCGCGAAGCGATGGCGGGGGCTGCCGGTGAGAGCGAGCATTGCCTGTGTCGGGATGACCAACACGGACACCATTCGGGGATGGCCCTGGGCCGTGCGAGCGCTCTATCGCGTCCTTGGAGCCCCTCCCGAGCGCGCGGCGGAGAACACCGTGCGCCTGCTCACCGTGGCCGACTCGAGTGCAGCCCATGGCGCGGTCCTCTTCGACCCGAAACACTTCAGGCCCACTCCCCTTTCATATGATTCCGTCCTGGTGCAGCGGACATGGGAGCTCTCCGAGGAGTGGGTTCGCGAACGAGGACTCGCGTTCGACTCCAGCCGGTAGGCTCCAGCCATCGCCGCCTGCCTTCAAATCGTCTCGCGAGTGACGTCCGTGATGCTGCCGCACATCCGCAGTGCTCGAGGAGCAGCTCGACAGCAGCAAGGCCAGCAGGGCCAACAGGCTTGAACGCGACTTCGCCATCTTCATGCTGAGCTTACGGGGCAGGTTGTGGAGGGCGGTGCGCCTGGTGGCGCTGGTAATCCTCGGGCTGCAGACGGCGTGCGCGATGGGCTACCCCATGGGGGGTTGCTGGCTGGCGGCGTTGGCGCACCAGCGCGAGCAGCGTCAGGCCGAGCAGTCCCACGGGGGTTCCCGCCCCGGTGGCGGAGCAGCCCTGGTGAGGCTTCGGCGTGATGGTAACGGTGACGAAGGTGGGTTCACTGCTGAGCGAACCATCCTTCACCACCAGGCTGAAGCGCAGCTCCGTCTGGTTTTCCACTTCCGGCGCGGTGAAGGACGGGGTGGCGGTGTCCGCTCCCGAGAGCGTCACCGCCGGTCCCTCCACCTGGGCCCACTCGTAGGTCAGGGCATCGCCGTCCGGATCCGTACTGAGGGCGCCGTTCAACTGGACCTGGGCGCCAGACTCGGCGGAGCCTGCCTCACCGGCCTGGGCCGTGGGCGCGTGGTTGACGGCGCGCACCACCACCTCCACCGAGGTGTGGGTCGTCGTCTGGCCGTCGCTCACCCACAACAGGAAGGTGAGCGTCTCGTCGAGGTTCACCTCCGGAGCGACGAAGGTGGCCTGTGACGTGAGGGCGTTGGTCAGCGCCACCGGCGTGCCGGATTGCTGCACCCAGGAGTAGGTGAGGCTGTCTCCATCCTCGTCGCTCGCCGAGCCCATCAGCGTGTAGCTGGCGCGCTCGTCCACGACCCCCGTCACGCCCGCGTTGACCGTGGGCGCGCGGTTCACATTCGTCACGGTCACGGTGACGGTGTCGGTCACCGTGCTGCTTCCCGAGACGGACAGCTGGAACACCAGGTCGGTATTGGCGGTGACCTCGGGAGTGAGGAAGGACGGCATGAGCGTGTCCGCGTTCAGGAGCTTCACCGTGGGGCCGGACAACTGCTTCCACGCGGAGGTGAGGGGGGCCCCGTTCGGATCGGTCGCGCTCCCATGGAGCGTCTGGAGCGTGCGCTCCCCCACCTTCACATCGACTCCGGCCGTGATGACGGGCGGCGGGGAGTGCACGCACACATTGTCTTCCTCGAGCACGGAGGTGAAGGGAGTGTTCGTGATGCCGCTGAATTCCAGGTCGTCCAGCCACCAGCCGGTCGCCGCGGTGTTTTTGTCCGAGCCGACGCGGAAGCGCAGTTGCACTGTCTTGCCCGCGTAGGCCGTACCGAAGTCCAACGTGGCGGGAATGAGCGTGGGGAAGCCTTCGCTCTTGGCCACGAAGGCGTCCCGGCCTTTGAGCGGGTTGGGG
Organism: Archangium minus; assembly: GCF_044360475.1. Taxonomy (NCBI): domain Bacteria; kingdom Pseudomonadati; phylum Myxococcota; class Myxococcia; order Myxococcales; family Archangiaceae; genus Archangium; species Archangium minus. The sequence continues at coordinate 12,914,512 of NZ_CP043494.1, read as the reverse complement.
TTGTCCGCGTAGGTGGTGATCTTTCCATTGTACAGGGGCGTTCCCACGTCCACCCACGTCCGTCCGCCATCCTCGCTCAGCTCGATGATGGCGCCGTCATAGTGGTTGGTGGCGCCCGTCTCGAAGTCCCATGCGTGCTTGAAATTGAGGACGAAGGGCTCGGTGGTGCTCACCGTGAGGGGCGGGGTGGTGAGACGCATGTCGCTCAGCCCGTCCACGTTCTGCGCGAAGAAGCGGTAGTTGGTGTCAGTGGGAGCTTGCCGGGCGGTGATCCAGTCCACGTTGCTCAAGGCTTCATCATGCGTCCTGGTCCAGGGCGGGTTGCTGCTCTCCGCGTCCTCCCTGCGCGAGGAGGCGGGTCGCTCGTCGTAGTTGACAATCAGGCTCAAGCTCTCTGTGTGGTCGCCCGGCCGGGACAGACTGCCCTGGCGCGTGGTGACGACGATGTCCAGCGGCTGGTGCGTTGCTGCGCCCTGGATCGACACCGGGACGGCCACCACCTCTTCCTCCAACACGTCCAGGGCTGGCAATCGCACCTGGCCGCCGTTGCCCAGTATCACGCCCTGGCTGGGCGAGGCGGTTACGGTGGCGAGGGTCTCCTCGGTCCGATTCGGACCCAGGTTGCGCACCTTGATGCGCAGCAGGCCTGTCTCCCCGTTGTCGAGAATGTCGTCCCAGTCACAGGTGTTGGACGATGTCTCCACGGAGACCCAGAGGATGGACACGTCCGCGGTTGCGGCATAGCTCTCCACGACGCCCTTGTGGTCGTTGGAGAAACGCGCCGGGGCCACTGCCCCCACGCCCGCTCCACGCCGGGCAAAGGCCTCCCAGAAGCGGCGTCCGTCCGCTTCATCCCCGGCGTAGGCCGCCGCGATGAGCGCATCACGCGCCTCCAGGTAGGTGGGCGCCACGGGGGTCAGCTTGTAGCCGTTCACCAGGTACTGCTTCATGCGCTGTTGCGCCTGCTGGAAGGGGTACGCGCGCAGCAGCGACACGTAGCAGTCCCACAGCATGGTGGCCCAGATCTCACCCGAGTTGTGGACCTCCGCGTTCTCCTTGTTCGGATGGATGGGCGCCGTGTCGGGCAGTGCCTCCCCATTGGCGATGTGACGGAAGGTGAGCGCGTTCTTGGTCATATCCGCCGAGTAGGCCACGCGCCGTTTGCTGAAGAAGGTGCTGTCCTTGGAAATGCCGCGCATCGCGTACTCGCCCACGCCGTAGGCCCCGTTCCAGTTGGCGTTGGACGGGACGTGGATGTCCTCCGCGCGCGTCATCATCAGCAGGGCGTGGAAGTCCGCCCAACCCTCGCCCATGGCGACGCTCTGGCTGCTGGTCAGGCCAGACGAGTTCCAGATGAGGCGGCTGCTGATGTAGTGACCCCACTCGTGCGCCATGATGGCGTTGTCGAGTGCGCCATCCTGGTTGAGGATCCGTTCACGGTGGAGCCGCACGGCGAGCCCGGGAATCGTGGCCCGGAGCTTGTTGCCATCCGCGCGTGTGATGAGCTGGGATGGGATGGTGATGCCCGGAGCGCTGCCAGGCATGCCCTTGATAGGGCCGTCCTCGTTGTGCGCGACGATGACACCGATGGCTCCAGCATTCTGCGCGTTCTGCACCTTCTGGGTGAAGCTGCAGTAGCCCAAATCGATGAGGGCGATCTTCCCAGCCACCTCCGCCGCGTTGGTCAGCGCGGAGCATGCGGTGGTGGTGGACGGGGAGCCGCTGGCCGTGAGCACGACCTCTCCGCTCACGTCATACTTCTCCGGTCCGAAGGTGGCGAGCCCCACCTGGTACCTGCCCGTGACCTCCGCGGGCGCGCTCGCCTCCAGGTAGGAGTCATGCTCGCTGGTCGAAGGACCGTTGAAGATGAACATCTGCATGAGAGGGGACGCGCCATCGGCGGGCGTCGTCATGACCGCGTTGTTGAGACCACTGTAGTCCTGTGCCTCGGCGATGAGGGCGTCATGCGCCAGACCTCCACGGCCGTAGTTGTCATGCTGCGCGTTGCCGGAAGCCTCGTCGAAGCCCACGTCGTAGAACCAGTCGTGCAGCCAGTTGTTCACGTAGAACAATTGTGTGACGGCCGCCTGGGTCTGCTGTGGATTGGCGTAGGTCTGGATGCTGAAATCCATGGTGCGGTCGAACACGCCCGGGGCCGTCACCGAGGCGCGAAGGTCCCCGTCGCTGAAGCCGCCCGGCCTGGTGAGATCCGCGTACGCATCCACGTTGTTGCCCCGGGTCTCCGTGGCCCCATTCGCCAGCCAGGGATCGTTCCGGCTGAAGGGCGCGTTCTGGAGGGTGATGAGGGAGGAGGGCACGAGCGGAGGCGCGTCGAAGGTATTGGGAATGCCCGTGGGGTGCGGCGTGGCGACGCTGCCCGCGGGCCCGTCCAGCGGGGTGTAGGGCGGCGTGGTGTCCGCCCAGACGCGGTAGGAGAAGTCCGCGTGCGCCGTGAGGTTCTTGCGCATGAGCAGCCGGCCATCGGCCGCGGACACGACGTAGGCGTAGTAGTCCGAGTCGGAGTCCTCCTCGTGTGCCGTGTTGAGCTCCAGGTAATAGGCGGGGAGCAATCCATCGGGCATCGGGAAGAAGACGCGCCTTGCACGCACGGGAATGACCAGGCCCTCGGCCAGCGGGCGCGCATAGGAGGCGAGCTGGTAGTGGGTGTACGGGTCCTTGTTTCCCGCGCGGACATTCAGCTGTTCGAGCAGGCTGCCGTCCAGGGCGGCTCCCGTCAGGTCCCGGTAGGCCGCGGAGATGGCCTGGGGGGCCGTCAACTGGTAGCGCAGGCTCGCGCTCCGGGAGAGGGACGTGTTGGCGGACACGTGCGGGGACAGGTTGCCGGAGAGCGCCACCAGCTCGTTGTTCGCGTTGAGGAGGACATGGAGCGCCTGGCGGAACACCTCCACGCCGTCCACCTGCTGAGCGACGGTGACGATCGTCACCCCGCTCGCGTCACGGCTGACGGAGGTCACGTTCGCGCCCGACTCGGTGAGCGATTTGTGGCCGTACAGGGACAGGTAATCGCCGAGCTGCTCGAGGGCGGCCTGCTCGGGCTTCATGTGCGTGAGCTGCGAGCGCGGCGACGTCGAGGAGGCCTTCTTGTTCGCCCAGACAAAGGTGGGCAGGTCCCGCTGCTCATCCCTGTGGGCGACGCGCGAGTCCGAGGCCTTCGCTGACAACAGCTTCGTGCTCTTGCCTGGTGTGGGGGGGCTGTCTTGCAGGACTTCGTAGTTCGGCGGGTGATGAGCCGCGGCACTCGTGCTCGCGAGCGCCAGCGCCAGGCTCGACCACTTGAAAATCAACCTCGTCACTTCGGGGGCTCCTTGGAGAGTGTCCTGCCCCTAAAGCACCGCTGCCCGGGCGAAGTGTCACCCGCCCTCTCCCCAGAGTGCAGGAGGAGGGTTTTGGCGTACGTGAAGGGAGCAGGAGGGGTGAGAGCGATTCTGGAGCACCTGGGGTTGCCCACGATTTGGTCCGACAAGAACAGCTTTGGTCCCCTAAGGCGCTCCACGCCTCCTTGTTAGGAGTGGGTTCGACTCAAGGCTGCGGGCAACCTCTATTGGAAGCGGCGGGAATCGAACCCGCCGCTTGGCGCTCCCAGAGTGAGCCTGGCGGAGTCTTGTGGGAGCCTGGCGGTAGCGTGTGCCCTGGCGAGGTGTGGCTGGGGAGGGGCTGGTGGGGGCGCACGGGTGGGAGTACCGGCGGAGGCGGCCGGAGGGGACAGTGTTGTATGCGGCGGTGAGGGACAACCTTGCCACGCTGTTGGCGGAGGCGAGCGAGCTGGGGCGCGGCCTGCCCCAGTACGTGGAGCGGGACTTCGCCCGGTACCTGGAGTGTGGAGTGTTGGCGCACGGCTTCGCGCGGGTGCGCTGTGAGAGTTGTAAGGACGAACTTCTCGTCGCCTTCTCGTGCAAGGGACGAGGGGTGTGCCCGTCCTGCAATGCGAAGCGGGCGCATGTGACGGCGGCGCACCTGGTGGAGCGGGTGCTGCCACACGTGCCTTATCGACAGTGGACGCTGTCCTTTCCGCACCGGGTGCGGTGGGTGCTGCTGAAGGATGCGGGACTGCTCTCGCACGTCCTCACCCTCTTCCTGCGCGCGGTGTTCGCCTTGCAGCGCCGGAGGGCACGGCGGCAGGGCCTGCGGGGTGCGCAGGCAGGGGCCGTGTCTTTCATCCAGTTCTTCGGGTCGTGCCGTTCATGATGCGTGTACCCCACTCGGACGTCCTGCTCCTGTCCTCTTGGAGGCCGCGCGCCTGGAGGCCACCAGGGTTTGCAAGCGCTTGGCCGTATCTTCGTCAATCTCCAGCCAGTAGACGGCCCGGCGGCTCTCAAAGTCCTCGCGCCGTGCTGGCACCAGGCCTCGCCGTATCCAGCCCCTCACCACCGTGGGGGTGACGCCAAACCGCTTCGCAGCCCCAGTCAGTGAGTAACGTCCATCCGGGTGACGCTCCGGTAAGGGCCAGGCGCGGGGTGCATCCGGGGCCACCAGCACGATGTCATGGTGGTAGCGCACCCACCGGACAGCCAAGAGCGTCCAGCGGGCCCCGGCAGCGGTTCGTATCCCCTCTGCATTCAGCTGCTCAGCCATGTCCTCATCCCGCAGGCCCTGAGCGGCCATGGTACGTATCCGCTCCACCACTGCGTCCGGCGTGCGCAGTTTCTCCCGCTCCGTGGGCCGGGGCACTTGCAGTTGGGTGACGGCGCCGCCCTGCCACTGCACCTGGATGCGGATGGTACGTCTGGGGACATCCACCGGCGTGAGCGCGATGGACTCCACCACCAACCGCAACATTGCCTTCTTGTCTGCAGTCCCAGTCGTGGAGGCACGCCAGACCGAGGGCAAATCCTTCGCCAGTTCACGGATGCGTCGCCGCTCCTGCTCGGACAGTTCAACATGTCGACTGCGCCGGGCTTCCGCGTACCGCCGTTCCACTTCCTCCAATTCTTGCAGCCGCTCTTCCCACTGGCGCTCCAAAGTGCGCGCCACCACCCGGTTCTCCGGTTCAACGGCCTTGTACCGGCGCTCGGCTCGGCGTGCCTCGTAGCGGGCCTGCTCCAAGCGCGCTTGCCACTGCTTCTGCAACTCCTGCGCCTGCGCCCCCACCTCACGCTCTACTGCCAGACTGAGGTCGAGCTCGTCAGGCACCAGGGTCTTCAAAAACAACTCCTCCACGGCTACATCGAGTGGCTCGCCGCATGTCATCCAGCAGAGACTTCTGCCGCTTTGGTCCCTCGCGCCTGGGCAGAAGTAATACCAATGCAGCTGGCCTCTGCGTCCATAACTCGTCCGCATCCGTCGCCCACACCGCCCGCAGAGCAGCAGCCCAGCCAGCAGGGCTCTCCCCTCGCGGGGGGCTCCTGGACTGGCCTCGTGCGAGCGGACGAGATTCTGCCTCAGTTTCTCCTGGTTGGAGAGGAACGTCTCCCAGTCAATATAGCCTGGGTGCGCATCGCGCTTGCACACCGTCCACTCCTCGGGTGCGCGGCCAGCGGCACGCACTCTGTGGATCTCACCCCGCACCAGCACCTTGCTCCGCGGCCTTCGCCGTAGGCGTACGCTCCGGCGTAGATGGGATTGTGCAAGAGCTCTGTGAGGCGCGTGACTCCAAGCTTCTTCCATTCCACCTCCCCACCTTCCGAAGCAGGGCGCCGAGTAGGGAACACGAGCCCCCTCTCATTCATCCAGCGCACCACGGCACAAGCGCTCGGCTCGACACGAAAGCGCTCAAACACCAGCCGCACCGCTCGCTGAATAGCCTCATCCGGATCCAACTCCAGGCCGCGCTCTGTCCACACGTAGCCCGTGGGTACACGCATGTGCAGCTCGCCTCGACGCGCCTTGCTTTGACGTGCTCCCACCATCCTCAAGCCCAGCCAGTGCAATTCTGCTTCTGACATGGTGCCCTTCAAGTCCAACAGCAACTTGTCGTCTCCTTCGGCTGGGTCGTAGAGCGTGCTCTCGTCGACCACCACCACCTGGGCGACCGCACAGAGCGCCAGCAACCGCTGCCAGTCCACAGAAGAGCGCGCCAGCCGCGACACCTCCAGAGCGAAGATGGCGCCGACCTCCCCATGGGCCACGGCGTCGACCAGCCGTGAGAATCCAGCACGCCCCTCTGTGGACGCGCCACTCTTGCCCTGATCCTCGTCAACGACTTCCACCGCCTCGCGCGGCCAACCCAGCGCCACGGCACGCTCCACCAAGGCGTACTGACGCTTCTTGGACTCAGCGTGCTCAAGCATCTGAGTCGTGCTGGACTGCCTCACGTACACGTAGGCTTTCCTCTGCAGGTGAACAGGTCTCAGCTCGCCCTGACTCATGGCTTTGCCCTCGCTGCCTTGCTTGCTCGGCCTCGGCCACCAGCACGCGGTGCACCAACTTCGCCCACCAGGGCAGAAGTCTCTCCAGCACCTCCGCGCCCGGTATGCTGGACCTCTCGTGCGTCGGCCCCCTCATTCAAGGGCACATGAGACCTCCGCTGCGTGACATCAAGTGCTCGGCGTTCTATGGCTCTCTCCTCCAACCGAGCAGTGACCCAGCCAGCCAGCGCCCGCACAGCCTCCGGCGCCAGCCGGACAGGTCGGCCCTGGTATCTGAGCGGTTTGGGGCGAGGGCGCAGACTTGTCCACTGGATGGGGAGGATGGTGAGCCGCCCATCCTGCAACTCGGCCCAAACCGCGTCCGGGCCATAGCGTCTCAAAACGAGGATGGGCTGCCCGAAGAGCGGGTGGATCCGAAGGGTGATGGTCTCCTCGGAGGAGGCCGTGGACGTGCGATCGACTTCAGTCTGCGTGGCGCTACGGTTCGGCCTTGCAGGTGACTCCGCACTTCCACTCGCTGGTGCCGGATGGCGTCTTCGTGCCGAGAGAGGGCGGCGTGCACTTCGAGGGGTTGGCGCCACCCACACAAGGCGAAGTGGAGCGGCTGCTGAAGGTGGTGCGGCACCGGGTGTTGCGGCTGTTGGAGAAAAGAGGGGCCCTGCCCGCACAAGGGCCCGAGGACGCGCTGCAGGCGTACCAGGCGCACTCGCTGCAGCAGCGGCTGCGCTGGACGGAGGTGGACGTGCGGCCCCCTCCCCGAAAGCAACCCCGGTGCGCCGTCCTGGAGGGCTTCTCCCTGCATGCCAACACGCACCTTCACGCCAACGACAGGCAGGGCCTGGAGCGGCTGTGCCGCTACGGGGCGCGCGGTGCGCTGGCGCTGGAGCGTTTGTCACGAGCGGAGGACGGCCGCATCGCCTACCGAATGAAGCGCCCGCTGCCAGACGGCACCACGCACCTGCTCTTCACCGGGCTGGAACTGTTACGGCGTGTGGCGTCCCTGGTGCCTCCGCCTCGGGCGAACCTCACGAGGTTTCATGGCGTCTTCGCTCCGGGCGCCAAGCTCCGTCCATTTCTGCTCCCTCAAGCGGGGACGGAGGCGGGCCCACAGAAGGAGAGCCTCTGCTTGGCCGCGACGGTGGAGGAGCCGAGGAAGCAGAGGACGGCGCGGGTGGATTGGGCCGGGCTGCTGCGCAGGACGTTCGCACTAGACGTGTTCGCCTGTCCGCGGTGCGGAGGCAGGCGAAAGGTGCAGGCGTATGTGACGACCCCCGCTGGGGTGCGCTCGATATTGGAGCACCTGGGACTTCCCACGCAGGCGCTGAAGCGGGCCCCGGCCCGGGGACCACCCCAGCGGGCGTGGTGCTGAACCTGGCGCAGCCGCTGTCAACACGCCCCAACTCCCCTGCCTCTCTCCTCAAGCGAGGGCGGCCAGGGCAGGGGTGTGCCCCAAGGGGTTGCACCGTCCCGTGTACTGGCGCGGCGCGCGGCCTTGCTAGCCCCGGCAGCGGCCTTTCTCGGCCTCTCCGCTCCAACCCTCACCCTCAACATGGCTTCTATCCCGCCTATACGCCATCCCTCTTATGCGCTTTCCTGTGGGCTCGACATTGAGTCGAAAGGGCAATGACCCGACAATCCAGTCCATGTCCACCCAGGTCCCTCCCACCCCGCCTCGTCCCTCGCGCTCGTCTCAGCGGATTCGTCCCTACCAGGCAGAAGACTGGGACGCGGTGTACGACATCTGTGTGCGCACGGGCGCCATGGGAGAGGACGCGCGGGGCCTGCTCGCCGACGCCTCCTTGTTGCCGGACATCTACGCCGGTCCCTACCTGACCTTCGAGCCGAACCTGGCCTTCGTGGTCGAGGACGCGGGCCGCGTGGTGGGGTACACGCTGGGGACCGCCAACACCGCGGCGTTCATCGAGACGTGGCGTGAGCGATGGTTGCCGCGCGTGGCCTCGCGCTACCCGCCCCCCGTGGAGCCGACCCGCACCACCGACGAGTGGTTGGTCTCCACGCTGCACCATCCCGAGCGAATGCTCACCCCCGAGATCGCCCCCTATCCGGCGCACCTGCACCTGGACCTGCTGCCCGAGGCGCGGGGAGGGGGGAACGGCCGACGACTCCTCGAGGCCTTCTTCCTCGCGGCGGCCGCGGCGGGAGCCCACTCCGTGCACATGGGAACGAACGCCAAGGCGGCGCCCTTCTTCGCGCGGATGGGGTTCGCGCGGCTCCCGGAGGCGGACCACAACAACCTCGTCTTCTTCCACGGCCTCACGGGGCCGCTGCCCTCCGCGAGAGCCGGCACTTGAGCCGGCCGGCACTCGCGCCACTTGAGGAAGGCAGGCCGTATCCTGTACTCACCCTGCGCGACATGAACCGGGTCCGCTGACGATGATCTATCTCCTCCTGCTGCTCACTGGGGTCAGTGCCCTCTATCTGATGAACCTGGCGGTCCTGCTGCGCCGGGTGATGCGGGCACTGCCCCGAATCACGCGACTGGAGGCACCGGCACCCGCGCGGTGGCCGCGGGTGTCGATGATCATGCCCGCGCGCGACGAAGCGCGCACGTTGGAGCCCGCCATGCGCTCCAAGCTGGGCAACTCCTATCCCGAGCTCGAGCTGGTCCTGGTGAATGACCGCTCGACGGATGCGACGGGCTCCCTGGCCGATCGCTTCGCCCAGGAGGAGCCCCGGCTCCAGGTGGTCCACATCGAGCAGCTCCCCGCAGACTGGCTGGGAAAGGTCCATGCCATGCAGCGGGGATTGGAGCGCGCGAGCGGCGAGTGGATTCTCTTCAGCGACGCGGATGTCCACCTCGCGCCCAAGGCCCTGGAGCGGATCGTCGCCTACGCGGAGCACGAGGGACTCGAGCGTATAGGCAGGAGAGAGGCCGTGTTGAGGGGGAGGGCAGGTGCAGAGGGGCCGAGGAGGGCCGCTGACGGGTGCCGGCCGAGCTGTGAGCCGGGCCGGTGCAGAGGCCAAGCAGCCTCCTTGGGCATGCCTGCCCAGGCTGCCCTCCCATGAGGAGCGCGGCAGGGGCATCAGGTCTCTTGGCTGTGGCGGCGTCAGCCTCAACACCAGCCGCGGCGGAGCTCGTGCTGCGGCACACGGGCCGGGCCGTGGGCGCGGGTCCCTACTGTCGGGACGCGCGGGTGGCCCGGCGGATGGCGGACCTGCCGGTGTTCTTGCGCCAGAGCCACGCGGAGCGGGACCTGGAGGCCCTGGCGGGACTCGTGGTGAAGGAAGGAGCGGGTGGATGGAGCCTGTGAATTCGCGGCGCATCTTCGACGAGGGCACCTCGGCTCGGGACTGGGAGGCCTGGAGTGGCCTGGACGTCCTGCCTTCCCTGGAGCCCGCCCTGCTGGTGCCCGAGGGCCGGCGTGCCGTCATCGTCGCGCCCCATCCGGATGACGAGGTGCTCGGGACCGGAGGGCTGCTCGCGCGGCTTGGCCGGCTCGGGCGGGACGTGTTGGTTCTCGCCGTCACGGATGGGACGGCGAGCCATCCGGGGTCCACCTCCTGGCCGGTGGAGCGGCTCGCGCGGACGCGGCCCCGGGAGACGCAGGAGGCGCTGCACCGGCTCGGGCTGGGCGGGGCGCGGGTGGAGCGGGTGGGGATTCCCGATGGCGCCGTCACCGAGAACGAGGAGCGGCTGGTGGAGTGGTTGGGCGCGCGGCTTCGTCCGGACGACGTGGTGCTGGCCACGTGGCGCCTGGATGGACACCCGGACCATGAGGCGGTGGGGCGGGCGGCGTCGCGGGCGTGTGCGGCGTTGGACGGCCGCTGCGTGGAGTTCCCCATCTGGATGTGGCACTGGGCCCGGCCCGGAGACACGCGGGTGCCCTGGTCCCGGGCGCGGCGCATCGAGTTGGACGAGGCCACGCTCGCGCTCAAGCGCCGGGCCATGGAGGCGTACGTGAGCCAGTTGGAGCCGGATTCCACCACGGGAAACCCGCCCATCGTGCCCCCTTACGCGCTCGAGCGGTTGATGCGGCCCTTCGAGGTGGTGTTCACATGAGCGTGCCCATGGCGCACTTCGAGCGCATGTACGCCGACAGCGAGGACCCCTGGGAGTACCGGCGGCGCTGGTACGAGCGGCGCAAGCGGGCGCTGACGTTGGCGATGTTGCCGCATGCCCGCTATGCGCGTGCGTTCGAGCCGGGGTGTTCGATTGGCGAGCTGAGCGCGGAGCTGGCGGCGCGCTGTGACGCCCTGCTGGTGAGTGACGGCAGCGAGGCGGCGGTGCGCGTGGCCCGGAGGCGCCTGGCGCCCTGGCCGCATGTGCGGGTGGAGCAGCGGCTGCTGCCGGACGCGTGGCCCGAGGGGACCTTCGAGCTCGTGGTGCTCTGGAGGAGGTGTCAGACTCGACTTTCGCCATTTTTGGGCAGCCGAGAGCCGTAGGTCATGCGGCTCTCGGCCGAGGCCGAGAAGTGGGTTGGGGCAACCGGGCGAGAAGAAGACGCGGGTCCACCCAGTCCACGGAGGCGAGCGTGCGCTGAGCCAGGCGCAGAATGTCAGCGAAGCTGACGGTGTGTTTGGTGCGGCACCAGGGACGTAGGGGCAACCCCATCCGCGAAGTGTCCCAACCCAGTTCCATATACCAGAGCACCAGGAGGGTGTAGCAAACACCCACCCAGGGCGCGGTCCGCAGTACCGCCAGGGGAGAGCGTGCTCGCGAAGAGGCGAAGCCCAGCAGTTGCTTGAGGTCGCGGAACAGCACTTCTATCCCCCAGCGGCTGCCATGGTCTTCAATGACTTGACGGGCCGTGCGGCTCAAGTCGGTGCAAAAGAAGACGCGCAGGGACAGCTCACCGCGTGGCACCTTGACGAGGACGATTTTGAGCAGGAGTTTGCCGGCGGAGCGATACCACCGGGCCACCAACTCCTTGTACTGCACCTGCGTGGTCGCTCCATACAAGGTGAGTGTCATGGACAGCCAGGGGTGCTTGTCGTCCCGGGCAATCTTCTCGGGCTTGGGCAGGAGAATATCCTTGGTGAGCAGGCGGCCCGTGGCGGGCGAGCGGCACGGGCGCGTGCGCGGACGGTGCAGCGTGGAGTCCGCTCGCATGGCTCCCACGAAGACAACGCCCGGTGGCAGGTGGCGCAGCACCTCTCGGCAAGAGTAGGCGCAGTCAGCCACCACCTCCACGGGCTTGTGGGGTAACCAGCGCGACACCTGCTCCAGGAGCTGGCGTGCCAACTGCGTCTTCTTCATGTGCTGGCCCCCTCGCTTCTGGCCTCGTGAGGTGTCAAAGGAATCGTTCCACCCTTCCTGCCCTACGAGTCCTTTGACACCTTCAGCGGGACAAGCACGATGATGCCCCGAGAAGTCCTACTACTCATCACGGAAGCGGTAACTTCGGCTCCTTCAACACTCGGGGCCACATTCCTCACTTTCTGTTGAGTAGGTTCGTCGCGAATGAGTTCGTCTCCTCGATTGCACAGCCTCGTTTTTCTGCTTCAGGCGTGCCTCCTGCTTTCCTGCGGAAGCAGCATCCGTTCTGTTCATCCTCCCGCGCCCGAGGAACTCCCCAAGCTGGCTCTGGTCATTCAAGACGGACCCGATGGCCAGGTCATGCACTCCTGGCGGCCCGCGGCCGAGTTCCAGGCGAGATTGCAGAACCTGCCCTTCCCCGTCAGAAGTAGCACTCCCTCGGAGGAGATTGTCCTCGTCAGTGGCCGCCTTCGCGACTGTGACCAGGAGCATATCGACTGCCACCGCAACTGCATGCGGCGCAAGCTGCCTGCTCCGAATCATTACATTCCCCGTGGGCACCCCCGCCACAACCAACTCTGCCGAGACAAGTGCTTACTTGCCTACAACGACTGCGTAGATGCCGAGAAGGCCAGAGCCCTGAGGTTTTCAGCGGTGGAAGATGCCGTCGGGTGGTTGAAGAAACATCGAACGGAACTCCTCGTGGGCACTGTCGTCGTCATCGCAGGAGTAACCTTCGTCACCATCTCCGCGGGAACGGGGCTGCTCGTCCTCTCCCCTCTCGTGCTGATGGCTTCAGCGAGCAGTGCGGATGCGCCAGTGCGTGGGGGAGGTGCGCAATGAATCGCGATGAGATGAACAGGAGGGTAGGGGCGATCCGTAAGGCCCAAGAGCGGCTCAGCGGCTCACCCGAGGTCGTCGAGGCTCTGCTACCCGCTCTGTATGTTTCCTACTTCCTGCTCGATGGCCATGGGCACAACTTCGAGGATTACCTCGCCGCATTCAGGGGCGCCTCTCTTCCGTTTCTAGGCGCCTTCTCCAGTCCGGAAGAGTTTGGCACCTGGCTGAAGACACACTTCGTGCCTCCCCCAAGAGGGAACATGCAAATCGCTGGCGAGCGCTATACCCTTGGCTACTCTCGCTTGAATGGCACTCCCCTGCTGTTGCGACTCCCTCTCGCCAAGGACTTGAGAAGACCGGGCGGAGCACAGGGGCAGGAGCGGCTCTGGCTTGCGCTGGACCAGGCCGAAGCCGTACTCAGTGATTCACCGGAGGACTTAGAAGGACTGCACTCCGCCGCGCTAGCCCTTCACTTCATTCATGCAGCTGGCTGCGAGCGGGAGTTCTCACACTTCCTGGCACACTTCGATGAGCATCTGCCGCCCCTCTGCTCCTTTTTCACGCGGGAAGAAGCGGATGCATGGCTGAAGAACCACTCAAGTCCTCCGCATGGCGCCAGCGTGATGGTGGGGGAGGACGAGTTCACTGTCGGGTACTGGCCCAGGAATGGCCACCGGGTCCTGCTGCGCGTTCCTCAGGACGAAGCGTTCGACGACAGCGATGACGAGGACCAAGACCCCACTCCATGAGCGAAGTCACTGGGACACCGCCCGCACTGAGTCGTAGATGCTGGACGCGGGAGCCCTACCCCGGGAGCTCGCCCCAGCGTTGGCGGGCCAACTCGAGGGTGCGGGCGTTCTCGGGCACCTGACGCAGGAAGCGCTCGCGCAGGGAGGGGTCGGGGATGTCGCTGGCCCGGGTGCGCGCGCAGTGAAGGGCCTCGCGCAGGGCGGCCTCTCCTGCAATCGCGTCTCCTTGCGCGAAGCAGGCTTCCACCAGAGCCAGACGCGTAGCCACCGCGTACACACCCGAGTTGCCCATCTGCTCCAACTCCCGCACGCCACGCTCCGCCTCCTGCCGGGCCTCCTCGGCGCGACCCTGGGCCAGCAGCGTGGCACTGAGGTACCCGCGGGCGTGGATCAACTCGGTCTGAGACGTGGCCAGCAGCTCACAGGCCTTGCGTGCATGCGACTCGGCTTCGCACGGCTCTCCCCGCTCCGTCATCACCTTGGCCAGCACGGCATGCATCATGCCCTGCCTGAAGAAATGGCCGTTCTCCGCGCCCGCCAGCCCCTCGCGAGCCTGCGTCTGAGCCTCCTGCCGGTGTTGTGGCTCGGGACTGTCAGCCAGCACCTGGCACAGGAAATTCTGGGCCGCGTCATTCGGGAGGGGCGCGCCCCCTTGCTGAGGAGCAAGCACCTCCCGTATCCGCTCCACACCCCCAGGGACATCCCCCAACGCCGCCAGGGCCATCCCTGAAAGGGTTTGCACCGTGAGTGCATCCCGCTCCATGCCCAACTCGCGGAAGTCCCGCGTCCCCTGCTCGGCCTGCACAAGGGCCAGCCAGGGTCTGGCCTCGAAGTGGTGGTGGAAGAAGGCCTGGATGTACCTGGCCCAGCCCGGCCCCATGCCGCCCGCGACCAACTCCCACAGCCGGTCGAGCACGGCCCGCACCTCCCAGCGAGAGCCGAGACGGTGTCAAAGGACTCGAAACGAGGGACTTGCGCGAGAACGGAGGACTTGGAGTTGGCCCACGGAGTGCATCCAGCCCGGCGGAGTGCACGCGGGGGCGGGGGATGGGCTGGCCGTTGAGGATGTTCCAGGAGGAGGGGCTCTATTTCGTCACGTCCAGGTGCTTCCAGGGACGGCTGTTGCTGCGTCCCAGCACAGAGATGAACGAGGTGGTGGGAGGCGTGCTGGCGCGAGCCGTCCAGCACAGCGCCGGCACCGTCCGGCTGCACGCCTTCACCTTCGCTTCCAACCACTTCCACCTGCTGGTGTGGGCGCGGGGAGCCGCGCTCGCCTCCTTCATGCAGTATTTGCGCTCCAATCTGTCCAAGAAGGTGGGGCGGCTGGTGGACTGGAGTGGCAGCTTCTGGGAGAGGCGGTACTCGGCGGAGCCGGTGCTGGACGACACGGCCCTGGTGGGCCGGCTGCGCTACGTGCTGGCCCACGGGGTAAAGGAGGGGCTGGTGGAGAGGAGCGTCGAGTGGCCGGGCCTGACGTGTCTGCCGCAATTGTTGGGGTCGGCTCGGCGAGTGTTCCAGTGGTTCAATTGGACAAAACGCTGGAACAAAAGGGGCAGCGCGGACATGGCGGAAGAGCGGGGACGCTTCGCGGAACAATGGGCCGAGCCCGTGGAGTTGGAGGTGGTGCCCCTGCCGTGTTGGAAAGGACTGGGTGAGGAGGAGAGGCAGCGTGCGGTGCGGGCACTGGTGGAGGAAGTGGAAGCCGAGGCTCGTGCAAGGGACAAGCCTGTCCTCGGGGTGAGAGCCGTGAGGGCACAGCACCCGCATACCCGGCCCCAGCACCTCAAGCGCAGCTCGCGGCCCCTGGGGCATGCCTCCACGCGCCAGGCGCTGCGGGAGTTACGTGAGCAGTACCGGACTTTCGTCGCGGCGTTCCGAGAGGCGGCGGCTCGCTGGGGGCGAGGGGATTTCTCAGCGCCCTTTCCGCCTTTCTCCTTCCCGCCGCGGGTTGTCCCGGACCGTGTCCCTCGAGTTCTTTGACACCCTCTCGCCCTCTCGGGGGAGAAGGATCCCAGGGGCTTCGCGGGGTGGCTCACGTACCTGGCGCGGACGCGCGGCGAGGTGCCTCCGCTGCCGCCACCTGTTCGGACGGAGCCCGTAGAGGACAAGGGCACCCTGATCGTTCTCGCACCCGATCCACGCCGTAACGGCTGACCCTCCGGCGCGCGACCGCGCGGGTTCGGCATCGGTCCCTCCCGCCGAGGCCCGTCGATCGGAAGGTGTGCTCCCTTCATGTTCGCACCATGCTGGCGCGATGCGATCCGCCAGGCAGCACCGGCACGCAGTCGGTGGCGGACGCCACCAGCATGCCGCGTCCGCAAGCGAGGAGGGCAAGGCATGCACGAGGTGATGACCTCCCGGACCATCTACGACGCGGACGGCATGAACTATGCTGCGTCCGCAAGTGAGGAGAGCAAATCATGCACGAAGTAACGACTGCCCGGATCATCTACGAGGCGGACGGCCTGAACATGGTCGCGCACTTGGCGCGCCCCCGTGGCGAGGGTCCCTGGCCGGCGGTCCTCATCGGACACGACGGCGTCGGTCTCGACGACTACCAGCGGAGCCGCGCCGATGACATCGCCGCGCATGGCCATATCGCACTCGCGATGGACTACCACGGCGGGCAGACCTTCTTCGGCAGGCCCGACGCCATGCTGGCCCGGGTCATGCCCCTGCTGGCCGACCCCGGACGGATGCGGGCCATCGGCCGCGCGGCGCTGGACGTCCTCCTCTCGACGCCCGGGGTCGACGCCGACCGGCTCCTGGCCCTCGGCTATGGTGCCGGCGGCCACGTCGTCCTCGAGCTTGCGAGGACGGGCGCACCCTTCCAAGCCATCGCGGTCGTCCATCCCAGCCTGCCCGAACCCGACGCCCGGGACTGGCGCGACGTGAACGGCACCTTCCTCCTCTGCACCGGTTCCGAGGACCCGCTCTGCACCCCCGACCAGCTCCTCGCATTCGGTCGGGCACTGCAGGAGGCCGGGGTTGACTGGCGCGTGGACATCTACGGCGGTGCCAAGCACGCCTTCTGGGCGCGCCCGACGAACCCGGACGGGTCGCCGGCCGAAGGGCTCATGCATCTCGAGGCGACCGTGCCAGGTGTCGGCTACCACCCGAAACACACCGTGCGCTCATGGCGGGCGGTCCTCGACCTCTTCGCGGAGGACCGAGGCGCCCGACGTGCATGAGGCAGGGGCGCGGGAGGAAGACGCGCGAACGCCCGACCCGCGGCCCCGCCCGCGAGGCGTCCGCGCGCGTGGTGGGGCGGCGGCCGCAGCACCCGCCGGGCGGCCTGGACGGTTCGGAGGCGACGCCCAGGGCGACCTGCGACACGGCGACCGCCGCGTCCCGCCGCATGCCGGCCGAGATCGGCGGCGTACGGCAGACTCACGTCGCAGAGAACCAGTGGATCCCGACCAGAGCAGCAGGGTGACGAGCGCCGACAGCGTCAGGCAGCCGGGGACGGCCCGGTTGCCCCGGGAAGGTGTCAGGCACCTCGTACGGGCACCTCGTACGGCGAGTCCCCGTCGAGAACCAGGTGGGACAGAGCGAACTGGGCCTGGCCCTCTCCCGTCCCCCGCGCTCCCGGCTCCAGGACGTGCCGATCGAGTCGTTTGACACCTTCTCCGGCTCGCCTCGCACGGCTCCAGGGCCGCACGCAAGTCGTCCACGATCTCTCCGGCAACGACATCCGGCTCAGGAAGGTTCGCTGAGTCCTCCAATGACTCGTCCTTGAGCCAGAAGATGTCCAGGCTCACCCTGTCCCGTTGGAACAGACAACGAACTCGTCGAACTCCCCCCGCTTCAGTGGGTTCGTCTTCAGCGGCCCCCGGCTTCACTCCGGGGAAGCCCGGTGCAGTGCGACGAGTTCTCGCGCGATGTCGAGGTCGGCGCTCGTCCGTCCCATGAGGCGAAATGCCGGACGGTGCCGGTTCGGAAAGACATGACCGCCGTCCTCGATGGTGACCGCGAGGACGGCGGCGTGCCCGTCCTGGGTGAACGAGCGCCGGACCACGGTGGTTCTGGTGGCGTCGCTCCGGGGAAGGTTCACGACCCGCGGCTCGTGGCGGATCCCGGCGCGCTCGACCCAGTACTTCTCGCTGTCGTCGAACGAGCTCATCAACCCGCGAGGGCGGAAGCCGAACAGGCTCGCCATGCCCCCTGCATAGGGCACGATCGGATCCCGCGTCCCGTGCACCAGCAGCATCGGCACCGGTCTCACCGCGGGCTCCCGCATTGGCAGGAGATTGCCCGGCGCCGGCAGGGTCGCGCCGACGAGGACCGCGGCGTCGAACAAGGTCGGCGCTTCGTGGAGCGCGCGGATCACGAGCTGACCGCCATTCGAGAACCCGAGGGCATACACGTGCTCGACCCCACGCGCCCGGTAGTCGTCCACGAGGGCTCGCAGGAAGGCGATGTCGTCGACGCCCTCGTGCCGGGCGCGGCTCTTCGTGCTCACCCGGGCGTCGTTCCACAAGCCCCGCTTCCACGATTCGGGATAGACGACGGGCTCACCGTGGCCGCTCCAGTCGTCGAGTGTCCGGCCGGTGAAGTCCCGGAAGCTCGCCGCGGTCTGGTTCGAACCATGGACGGCGATCAGCAGGCGTGTCGGGGGAGCCGTCTTCCCGGCGGACGTGACCTCGAGCAGTGAACGAGCGCGCCCGTCCACGACCCGCTCACGTCGGTGCGCCGTCACGCGCGAACGGGATGCGCCGCTCATGCCGCACTTCCCGGCAGCAGCACCAGCTTGCCGGCCGTCCCGGTGGCGAGGAGGCGATGGGCCTCCGGCGCGTCACGAAGCGGCAGCCGTGCACCCATCGCCGGAGCAATCTCCCCCCGAGCGGCCAGCTCGAGCAGGTGCGTGAGATCCTCGCGGAACCAAGCCGGGCGGGCCGGCACGAACGACGAGGAGAGATAGCCGCTCACGCCCACGCCCCGGATGAAGAGGGACAGCGCGGACAGGAATGGGGAGGTGAGCGCCATCTGGACGAGGCCGAGCAGGCTCCTCCTTCCGCCCCGAAGACTCCCCGACGCTCCGTACACCACCAGGTGGCCGCCAGGTCCGAGGAGGCCGAGCGAGCGCCTCGCGACGGCCCCTCCCTCGGCGTCGAACACCGCATCGAGTCCGGCCGGGGTCAGCTTGCGCGCCCGCGCCGCCCAATCGCCCGAGCGATCGAGTGGAACCACTCCCCGGTCTTCCAACCGTTTCAACCGGCTCGGCGAGGCGGTCCCCAGCACCCGCAGTCCCCGCAGCCGGGCGAGCTCCGCCAGCGCGCCGCCCACGCCACCGGAGGCGCCGTGGACCAGGACCGTTCCGCCCGCCCCGACCGGAGCGACCCGGGTGAGCATCTGCCAGGCGGTCGTGTAGTTCAGCACCAGCGCCACCGCGACCTCCCCGCTCAGCGCGGCCGGGACCGGCACCATCAAGGCCGGCGTGGCCTCCACGTGCGACGCGTAACCGCCCGTTCCGTCCGTCCGCACGGCGACGCGGTCGCCGACCGACACCCCGGTCACGTCCGCCCCGAGGGCCTCGACCACGCCGACCGCGTCGTATCCGGGAATCACCGGGAAAGCCGCCCCCGGTACCAGCCCTTCGCGCAGCAGCAGATCTCCGTACGCGACGCCCGCGGCTTCCACCGCGACACGGACCAGCCCCGCGCGGGGCTCGTCAAAACGGCGCGGCCTCACCGCGAGCGTCTCGGGACCACCCCGCTTCGACGCAATCACCACTTCGCCATCAATGTACCGATTCATGCCTCACTCCGGTATGCTTGAGTGACTCAAGGAGTAACAGGGATACTTGAGTGACTCAAGGAGAAGAGAGCATGGCAGCGCGCGACCGCGAAGCGATCCCGGAGATCGCGGCACTCATGAACCAGCTCACCACCATCCACCGCGCCGCAGCGGCACGGCTTCTGGAGGAGGTCGGCCTGACGGAGTTCGCCTCCGGTGTGCTCTGGACGTTGAGGCGGAGCGACCAGGGCCTCTCCATGAGCGCGGTGGCCGAGCAGCTCACCTGTGACGCGTCGAACGTGACCCTCCTGGCGAGGCAGCTCGAGCAGTCGGGCGTCGCCGAGCGCGTCCCCGACCCGGGAGATGGCCGCAAGCGATTGCTTCGCCTCACGCCCCTCGGGCGCCAGGTGAGCGACCGGCTCATGCGGGTCGTGAGCGATGCCTCACCGCTCGCTCGTCTCACCGAGCGCGAGCGCGCCGAGCTGCTCGCGCTGCTGACGCGCCTGATTCAGTACACGTTCTGAGGACATGGCCGCGACCGGTCCGGACGTCCACCCGGTCCGCTGCCCGATCTTGTGGATGGTCGGATCAACTCCTTCGACTGTCTGTCACGCCAGCGGTCCCCGATGAAGCCCAGTTCCTGGCCGGCCGAGGCCACCATCGCCGCGCCCACGGGAGCCAGGGGTCCCCCCACCGCCGTGGCCGCCGCGCCCACGGCGGGATCAGGCGACGCGCCTCGTCATTGTCCCGAGAGGGTGTCAAGGAACTCGAGCGACGCGATCCGGCGCGACACGCGGCGGGAAGGAGTAGGGAGGGAAGCTCACCCAGAAGTCTCCCCGCCGCCACCGCGCCGCCGCCTCTCGGAACGCCGCGACGAAGGCCGGGGAAGGTGTCAAAGGACTCATTCCGACATCTCGTCTCCTACGAATCGTCTGACACCTTCTCCGGACACCTTCTCCGGTCGTGGTCACGCGACGGGTTCGCCCCCAGCGTCGATCTGTGCGAACTTCCCGCCCGTGTAGAGATCGCGGATTCGGGGATCTTCGAGCACCGTGTGGGGGAAGACCGGCGGGATCGCGCTCACCTGGTCGAGACGCGCGAGGTGCTCGGGCGACAGCGTCACCCGTGTGGAAGCGAGGTTGTCTTCGAGCTGCGCGAGCGTGCGCGGCCCGATGATGGGAAACGAGCCCTTGGCGGCGACCCAGGCGATGGCGAGCTCGCCGGGCGTGGCGCCGGCCTCCTCGGCGACCGCGAGCAACGTGTCGAGGACGGCGGTGCGCTGCGGGGAGTTCTCGGCCTGGAATCCGGCCCCGGAGAGACCTTCGGCGCGTCCGCGCTCCCCCTTGCGGTACTTGCCAGTCAGCATCCCGCCACCGAGTGGCGAGAAGGCCACGACCCCGAGCCCGAGTGCATGGCCGGCCGGGAGCAGCTCGTGCTCGGTCGTGCGTTGCACGAGGCTGTGCTCGACCTGGAGGCCCGCGATCCGCGCGCTGCCACGCAGCTCCGCCATGGTCGCGGCCCGCGCGACCCGCCACGCGGGGAAGTCGGAAAGGCCCGCGTAGAGGATCTTGCCGGCCCGGACGAGGTCATCGAAGCCCCGCACGAGTTCCTCGAGCGGCGTGACGCCATCCGAGACATGGGCCCAGTAGAGATCGATCCGCTCGGTCTTGAGCCGCTTCAGGCTCGCCTCGACGGACGAGACCATGGCTTGACGGCTATTGCCCGTGGTGAGGATGCCGGAGCGGGCATCCGCCCGGCAGGTGTACTTCGTGGCCAGGACGAAGTGGTCGCGCCGTCCCGCCAGCAGGTCGCCGAGCAGCTCCTCGGACTGGCCGTCCTGGTAGCCATTGGCCGTGTCGATGAAGTTGCCGCCTGCCTCGGCGTAGGTGTCGAGGATGCGGCGGGCTTCGTCCGGCTCGGTGCCATGTCCCCACCGCGTCCCGAAATTCGCGGTCCCGAGGACGAGCTCGGAGACCCGCAGCCCCGTGTGTCTGCCAAAGAGTTTGTAGCGCATCGTGATGTCTCCCGCTATTGCCGCCGCTTTGATTGTGACCGCAATTTAAGTGACTTTGGTGGCGTCCGCAATTAAAATCGGGGCATGCGTGTTTCCAAGGAGAAGGCAGCGGAGAACCGGGTCGCGCTGCTGCGAGCGGCCAGCCAGCTGTTCCGGCAGCGGGGAATAGATGGTGTCGGTGTCGCGGAGGTCGCCAAGGCGGCGGGGTTGACCCACGGCGCGCTCTACGCGCACTTCCCATCGAAGGAGGCGCTGGTGGCGGAGGCCTTCTGGTACGGGTTCGAGAGGAACCTGGCCGAGGCCCGCGCGGCGGCGCCGGATCGGCGCCCCTCGTTCGAGGAGCACCTCGCCGATATCTTCTCCAGCGAAGCGCGTGACCGGCTGGAGACGGGCTGCCCGATGACCGCGTCCGCCAGCGAGATCGCGCGGCAGGGCAGCGACGTGAGCGCCCGGTTCGCGGGCGCTTTCGCGGAGGTGGTGGCGATGCTCGAGAAGTCGCTCGAGGAGGAGCTTCCACCGGCCCGGAGACGGCGGCTCGCGGTGGCCGCCGTCGCGGCGCAGATTGGCGCCATCGCGGTCTCGCGCGCGGTCGCCAAGGCGGACCCTGCCCTGGCGGACGAGGTGCTGAAGTCCACGCGAAAGACGATCTCCGCGGCCTGCACGGCCGAGACGTCCGGCCGTCAGCACCAGTCCGCCGGACAGAGATGATGCCTACCCCTCGCGACGAGCGCGCGAGGGGTGGGAGGACATGGCCTGAAAGCGTTGGTCCGTGAGCGCTTCTGAGTCTACGGTGAGAGCATGCATTCCTCCGAAGCTCTCTCATTCGAGACACCGCACCAGCTCGAGAAGTGGCTGGAATTGAATCATCAAACCAGGAAGGAACTCTGGGTGCGCATCTTCAAGAAGGAGACGGGCACGCCCAGTGTGACCTGGAACCACGGGACGGTACAACCCCTTGGGGCACACCCCTGCCCTGGCCGCCCTCGCTTGAGGAGAGAGGCAGGGAGTTGGGGCGTATTGACAGCGGCTGTGCTAGGTTCAGCACCACGCCTGCTGGGGTGGTCCCCGGGCCGGGGCCCGCTTCAGAGCCTGCGTGGGAAGTCCCAGGTGCGCTTCTGGCCGGAGCGGCTTGGAATTGGGGCAAGCTCAGCCCCAGGTGCTCCAGAATGGCGCGTACCCCACCAGGTGCCGTCATCTGGTCGACGCCGCGCGGGTCGCTTCGCTCGCTCGGAAGGTGCGTGGTGACGGCCCGGTCAAGGAGGCCGCGCGTGTCGCATATCTGGCGGAGATCGGCGAGCCCTCGAGGCGCTGGCAAAGCGGGGACCGCCGCCCCCCGCCCCGCATCACGCCGCCGCGTAACTCCGAAGTTGTTTGGCATCACAGGACCGCGACGCGCCGGAACAAGCAGCAGTGCTCGCGACTGAGCCGTGCTTACGGGGCTGCCATCACCGGCGGCGGGTGCAAACCGACGCTGCTGGCTGCGCAGTATGATCCGTCAATCGCAAATCGAGCCACCCTGCCCAGTCCACTCCTTCATTGGTCGATTGGACCAGATCACGCACGCATGGATCGCCGAGACGGCGGGGAGATGATTCACGCTCCGTGGCGGGAGCGGTAGATGGGCCGACCCCGCCAGCAGTTCATGCGTACGTGACCTGGAATAGCAGCGCCGCTAAGCATGTGAGGTCGCTCGTCATATCATCACAGAACGAAGTGCGACGGGGCGTCCAGCGATTCGGCCCTGCCTCCGGTAATGGACTGATTGACGAACGGGTCTTTCCTGAACTTGTGGGGATAGCCGAGCGGGATGGCACTGACCTTGTCCAACCGCTCGATCTGCTCTGCGCTCAGCTCGAGCTCGGCAGCCCTCAGGTTCGTGGTCAACTGCTCCGTTGTTCTTGGGCCGACGATAGGGATGACTCCCTTGGTCATCGACCAACGGATTGCGACCTCTCCAGGTGTCACGCCCGCGTCATCGGCGATCCCCTGGACGACATCAAGGATCGCGTTCTTGTTTCCATCGTCTTCCTTATGCACGAAGACGCTCAGGAACGTCTGCGCCCTGCCGCTCTCGCCGCGCCGATACTTGCCGGTCAACATGCCGCCGCCGAGCGGCGAATAGCCGAGGACGCCGATCCCGAAGGCTTCGGCCATGGGCAGGAGATCGCGCTCAGCCGCGCGTTCGACCAGGCTATATTCGAGTTGTATCGCCGCAAGCGGCGCCCACCCGCGCAAGCTGGCCACGGTCGCACCGGCCGCGATCCGCCAGGCCGGGAAGTTGCTCAGGCCGACATACAGCACCTTGCCCGACCGGACGAGATCGTCGAACGCCCGCAGGATCTCCTCGATCGGCGTGGCATTGTCGGAAGCGTGCGCCCACAACAGATCGATGCGATCGGTCTTCAAGCGCCGCAGGCTCGCCTCGACCGAT
Organism: Archangium minus; assembly: GCF_044360475.1. Lineage (NCBI taxonomy): Bacteria > Pseudomonadati > Myxococcota > Myxococcia > Myxococcales > Archangiaceae > Archangium > Archangium minus. The sequence continues at coordinate 12,891,198 of NZ_CP043494.1, read as the reverse complement.
TGGATCATCGACTTCCTGCCGTTGCCGGTCAGTTGCAGACTGCTGTCCGCCGTGGTTCCAGTCGTGTACTTGGTCGCCAGCACGACATCGTCGCGGTCGGATGCGATCATGTCCGCGAGGTAGACCTCAGCCTCGCCGAACTGATAATTGGTGGAAGTGTCGATGAAGTTTCCGCCCGCGCCGCGATAGTGATCGTACATCGCTTTCGCGTCGGCTGGGCTTGCACCATGCCCCCACGCGGTCCCGAAGTTGCCTGTCCCCAACGACAGGTTCGACACGCGAAGGCCCGACTGTCCCAGATATTTGTAACGCATCGTCAGATTCCTCCAAATGGGCCCGGGCTCTCACGCCTCGCGCCGTTTGCGAACGCACCCCCATCGCGCTACATTCAGCGAACCGGGGGCGCACTCCGCTTATTAACGGAGTGACACTCCGCTTATCAAGGATATTTTCTACCGATGCCCGACATTGTCCCGCCTGCGCCACGAAAGGCGCGCGCTGATGGCCAGCGCAACCGTGCCCTGATCCTCAAGGAGGCCAAGCGCGTGCTTGCGGAAAAGGGGGCCGGCGCGAGTCTCGACGAGATCGCCCAGGCTGCCGGCGTGGGGAACGGCACGCTCTACCGCCACTTCCCGACCCGGGCCGCGCTCCTGGAGGCGGTGTGTGCCGAGGATGCGCGCGGACTGATCGACACCGCCACCGAACTCGCTGCCACCCATGCACCTGTGGATGCACTCGTTGAATGGATGAAGGCGTTTGTGGAGTGCCTCGCCACCAAGCAGATCGTCGCGGAAACCACGAGCGCCTTGCTGTCGACATCGTTGGACCGCGACGATGAATCGTGCGCCGATGTCGGAGAAGCGCTGACAATGCTTTTCAACCGCGCTGTCGAGCACGGATGCCTACGACGCGATTTCGACCCGTTGGACCTCGTGCGTGCGGTGACCGGGGTGGCGACGGTTTCTCCGAGCCCGGATTGGCAGGAAAATGCGAGAAGGTTGAGCGGGGCGATTATCGCGGGTCTCAGGACCTGAGCGGCTGTCGAGCCGCCTGCATCGTAGCGGCCCCTGACGACGGCGTCAGCGCGGTCCGTCGTCGAGTCGCCGTCGAAGATACGACCCATGGCGTCTCCCTCGGCCACTGTTTCCGGAAGTTCTCGTCGAAAATCTCGTGGCGATGCTCTCGCAGGAACACGAACAGCTTGCGGCTCTTGCCCACCAGCCGTAGCAGTCGTGTCTCCCTCTCACTGCTCTTCACTCCAGGGGTCTCCCTCAAGCGGGGACGGAGGCGGGCCCCCAGAAGGAGAGCCTCTGCTTGGCCGCGACGGTGGAGGAGCCGAGGAAGCAGAGGACGGCGCGGGTGGATTGGGCCGGGCTGCTGCGCAGGACGTTCGCACTAGACGTGTTCGCCTGTCCGCGGTGCGGAGGCAGGCGAAAGGTGCTGGCGTATGTGACGGCCCCCGCTGGGGTGCGCTCGATATTGGAGCACCTGGGACTTCCCACGCAGGCGCTGAAGCGGGCCCCGGCCCGGGGACCACCCCAGCGGGCGTGGTGCTGAACCTGGCGCAGCCGCTGTCAACACGCCCCAACTCCCCTAGCGGAGGCGGCGGGAATCGAACCCGCCGCCCGGTGCCATTCAAGGCGGTCAGCTCAATCCAGGGTGACGGTCGTCGTCTCGAGAATCGGAGAGCTGGCGATCTCCTGTTCGGAGAAGAGGATGGGCCGCCACTGCTTCTGGGTGAAGAGCTGGAGCTGGTCGTTGATGCGGGCCGGGTCTTCAGACTCGCCGTAGGTGAGCACGGCCCGGGCCTCCAGGCCGCTGTCGGTGTAGCGCATGGCCATGAGGAAGCTCGTCCCATAATTGACGACATATCCCTGGGTGGTGAGGCCCGTCGTGGGAGTGATGACCGTGCCGCGCGGTGTCGGCGCGTCCAGCGTGGACTTCAGGGAGCGGTAGCTGACGACGTTCATCGTGCCATCCACCGCGACGCCACCGTGAAGGGCCGTGCGCGAGCCACCTCGTGGCGTGAACTGCACCTGGCCCAGCGGCGCATCCACTGCGATGCCGGCATCCCCCAGGCGCAGCACGGCCTCGGCCAGGTTGTCCAGGAGCGGATCCGCCCCCGACGTGGGCGCCGGCGCGAGCGTGTTCGGCGTCTCCAGGGGCTGCGAGGGGGAGAACGCCGTGGCGAACAGGGTGCCCGCGTTCTGCAGGGCCGCGGTGCCGTAGACGCCCATCAGCTCGCGCCAGAGGGGCGCGCCCACGCTGTTCGTGTCGTAGCGGCCATTCCACGCCGCCAGCACGGCGCACGCCTGGGTGAGGTCCACCCCCTGACCCCGAGCGGTACCCGTGGGGTTGCCCTGGCAGCGCTGGACCACCTGCGCGCGCAGCAGCTCGGCCGTCATGCTGCGGTTGTCGAGGACGGTGGCCTGCAGCTCCTCCAGGGTGAATCGGCCGTCGGGGCCGGAGGCGCCTCCCTCGCGCACCTCGGTGAGCGCGACGAGGTTCATCCGGGTACGGGGCGACTGGGGCACGCGCTCGAAGCCATGCAGGGGGGAGAAGCCCTCCAGAGGCTGCGCGGGGTTGGCCAGCCAATAGCTGTCATTGGCGTTGAAGACGAAGTCGCGGCGGGACAGCTTCGGCACCCGCGCGAAGGGTACGAGCCCCGGGCTGCGCGCTCCGGGCTCCTCCACCCACTCGTTGATGGCAGTGCTCCCGTCGAGCAGCACGAAGCCATGGGCCAGCAGCGCGGCCTGTGGCGAGCCGGGCGTGGCGACTGCCTGCTGCCACTTCGCCAGGGCCTCGGCGCTGAGGTTGGGCGTGGCCGAGGCATCCGTGTACCAGACGTTCCCCTCGGGATCCGTGGCCATGGTGTTCACCCAGGGGCTGCCCTGCGCGGTGGCGAAGACCTCCTGGAACTGCTGGAGGCTGGTGGCCCGTCCCATGCCCAGGAATTGGGTGAAGAAGGTGGTGTTGTCGAGGTTGGCGTCCCGGTAGCTGACGGCGATGGACTCAGTCCATCCCAGGCCGGGCAGGGCCAGCAGGGGGCCGTGGTGGCTGCTGTAGAGGGTACGGGAGACGTCCTTCAGTGAGCCATCGGGCTGCAGCACCTGGAGGGTGAAGGTCCGGGCCGTCATCTGCCGCTCCTGGCCCTCATACACATACGTGGTGGGCTTGCCGGGGACGAGCTTCAACAGATAGGCGGTGAAGCGCGAGCCGGACGAGAAGGTATGCGTCCAGGCCACGTCCTTGTTGAAGCCGATGAGGACACCCGGTGCGCCGAGCAGGGAGACGCCGTAGACGTCGAGCTGGTCGGGCACGGTGAGGTGGCTCTCCCACAGCCGCAGCTCGCCCTCCCACGGGAAGTGCGGGTTGGCCAACACCATGCCTCGCCCGTTGGCGGTGCGCTCGGCGCCCAGGGCCCAGCCGTTGCTGGCGAGGCCTGCCTCCTCGCGCGGCGGCAGCGCGGGCGGTACAGACTGCACGCCCTTCGGACTGGGAGGCTGCGCCGCGGCGATGGCGTCGACGAGGCGGTAGGTGCTGGCCGTCAGCGTGATGTTGATGAGGTAGGCCACCATCTCGTCCGCGCCGATGGGGCGCAGCCAGGGCTGACCGGCGCAGGACAACCGCGTGGCCCCGGGGCTCGCCAGGAAGTGGTTGTAGCCGGCGGTGAACCCTTCGAGGAACTGGCGGGAGTCCTCGGGCTGGGCCTCGAGACCCGCCTTGCCGCGCTCGAGCAGCCCCAGGGAGCGGTAGACGAAGTCGCTGGCGAGGTGGGTGTCTCCGGGGCCTGCCCCGAAGAAGCGGGCGCGCTCGCCGCGAACCTTGATGATCTGATCCGCCAGGACGCAGGCATGATCCTGCGCGAAGGCATACCCCTGACCGAAGCCCACGCCGCCGAGGTTGGGGGCCGTGATGTGAGGAATGCCGTAGGCGGTGCGGCGGATGGTGGCTTGGTAACGGGGCTGGGGCTCGGGGGGTTTTGGGTCCGGGTCCGGGCAGCCCGTGGAGGCCACCAGGGCCAGGGACAGCAGGAGGGTGGACCAGCGGTGCGGACGCGCGGACGCGTCAGACCGTACGAAGCAGTCCGAAGAGGAGGCGGTGTGCATGGGAATGGCTCCCAGTGTAGCGACGCCGCCTCCCCTGTTTAACTCATGCGGGGGGCCGCGGTTACTCCGGCATCAGGTGGAATCGTTGGCAGATGTTGTCTAGCCAGCTCCACTGGGCGATGTCGGTGCCGTCAGCGAGGCCACAGTTGGCCAGGTCGACGACCTTGCCGCTGTGCCGCGCCACCAGGCGCACCGCGCCATCGGCGAGGAAATCGACGCGCCATTGGCTGTGGGTGCTCGAGCATGAGCCCTGGTCGATGTTGGCGCCGTCCGCGGTGGAGCCGCTGCTGACCGCGAGGCAGCTGCTGGTGGCGTGGGTCGGCACGACTCGATAGAAGCCGTTGTCGGTGTGCTGGAAATTCCACTTCTGGCAGGCAGTGTTGAGCCAGGGCCATTGACGCACGTCGGTGCCGTTGGCGGTGGAGCAGTTGGCGACGTCGAGCACCTTGCCACTCTGCGCGCTGACGATCGCCAGCTTGCCCACCGGCTGCAGCCGCCACTGCTGGCAGTTGTTACCCTGCCAACTCCATTGACGGATGTCGGTGCCGCTGGCGGTGCCGCAGTTGGCGACGTCGAGCACCTTGCCGCTCTGGCGGTTCTGCAGCCGGAACCAGCCCTCCGTGGTGGGGATGACCTGCCATTGCTGGCAAGCGTTGTTCAACCAGGCCCACTGGCGCACGTTGGTGCCGTCGCTGGTGCCACAATCCGCCACATCCAGCACCTTGTTGCTGGAGCGGTTGACGAGCCGGTAGTAGCCGTCCGCGGTGGAGTCGAGCACCCACTCGGTGGAGGCCGAGCCGCAGGCGTGCTGTGCCACGTCGGCCCCGTCCGAGCCGGAGCTGCCGGTCACTCCCGCGCACAGGCCGCTGTTGCGGTTGACCAACTGGTACGCCGCACCTCGAACCGCGGTGGTGATCGGTCCGTGTTCCCCCGAGGGGACGGCCAGCGAGGTGCTGGTCGACACGGGGGAGCCAAAATGGGGCGTGCCATCGGCGTTCCAGGTGAACTTCTGGGCCCGGGTGGAGCGTGTCGAGCCACAGCCTTGGCTGGAGCTCGCATTGCCGTGGTAGACGATCCAATTCTCCTTGCCATCGGGTGAAGTGAAGAATCCATTGTGGCCTGGACCGTAGACGCCGTTGGCGGCCTGGAACACAGGGGAGGGGGACTTGGTCCACGACGAGGCGTTGAGCGGATCCCTCCCGGGGATGAGGGTCAACAGACCCAGTTTGTAGTACGGGGTGTTGCAGGAGCTGGCTGAGAACACGATGAACGTCTGTCCATTGCGCTGCAGCACCTCCGGACCCTCGTTGGTTCTGCCGCCCTCGATCTCCCAGCTGTAGCTGGGCTTGGAGATGTTCACCTTCGGGCCGGTGATGGTCCACGGATTGGTCATCCGCGCGATAAACAGACTCTGATCCGGGCCTTCCCACTCCGACCAGAGCAGGTAGAGATTCCCGTTGAGCTGCATGTAGCTGCCGTCGATGTTCCAGGTCGTCTCCATGGGAGACCCCTTGAGCGAGTACGGGCCCATGGGGTCATCGCCGGCGCTCTCCAGCACGGTGAGATGTTGGTAGTCGAGGGTGCCACTGCGGCCTGAGCTGTACATGTAGTACCAGCGGGTGCCGTTGGGCCCGGTGAGCCGGTGGAACTCTGGCGCCCAGTGGCTGCAACACCGGTCCGCGGTCGTGTCCGACCACACGTGGACGGGAGCCGCGGTGCGCAGGCCCGCGAGCGTCGGTGCCTTGCGCATCACCACCTGAGAGTTCCACGTCGTGGTGGCCAGATAGTAGTTGCCGTTGTGGTACTGCAACCAGGGGTCCGCTCCATTCTCGAGCAGCGGGTTGATAAACGTGAGCTCCCCTATGGCATGGGCGCTCGAGGCGGGAAGGGCAACGAGTGCCAGGCAGAGCAGCGGGGCACACAGCCCGCTGACAATTCCATTGCTGGGTCTGAACATGGTGAGCCTCTTCACAAGCGTCAATCCAGGTGGAACGTCGCGTCGGACCGGTCAGTGGTGGTGGTGAGTGTCTGGACGTAGAGCAGGTAGTCGTAGTGACGGATGTACCTGCCGGGGTAGTTGTACGACTCGAACGACAAGCCGCTGCTGTCCGCCAGGCCTGCCCTTTGGTGGAAGGACGCGTCGTTCTTGAACGAGGTGGAGCCGTCGCTCTTCTCCACCCACAGCTCGAAGTTCTTGTGCCGCAGGTAGTAGCCCGGGAAGTTTGCTGACTCGAACGAAACCGTGCCGGAGCCGGCGAGTCCTGGCACGAGCCTGAACTGCGAATCCCCCAGGTTGCTGACGTTCGTTTCGAGCTTCGCCCTGTACTCCCAGTGTCGGATCACATAGCTCGGCAGGTTGTGGGACTTGAACCGGAAGGGGGTGACTCCTTCCGCGACCGGAATCCCGAAGTTGGGAGTTCCGTCCGCGTTCCAATAGAGCTTTTGCACGCGGGTATGACGGTTCGGATCGTAGAGCGGATCGCCGACGATGGTTTTGTAGTTCCGCGCATGGTGGACGAGGATGTCGCTCTGCCCGTCCTCGGCGACGACGAAGGAGTTGTGGCCAGGGCCGTACTGGCTCGTCTTCTCGTTGCTCGTGAAGACGGGGTTCGGCGACTTCGTCCAGGATGCAGGATTCAGCAGATCGCTGTTCGCGGAGGCCGTCAGCAGTCCCAGGCAATAGCGGTCATCGGTCTTGCTGGCGGAGTAGGCGACGAAGATCTTTCCATTCCGCTTGATGACGGCTGGGCCTTCGTTGACCCAGAAGCCCTGGGTCTCCCAGGAGTACTGGGGCTTCGCAATAAGGACCGCGGGCAGGATGAGGGTGGTGGGGCTGCTCATCTTCGCGATGTACAGGTTGCTCTCCGGGTCCTTCTGCGCCCAGAGCATGTACCGCTGGCCGTTGTGCTCGAAGGTGGTCGCATCGAGCGCGAACGAATCCACGTGCGTGTAGATTCGGCCTTTCTCGGTCCAGGTGCCGCTCAGGGGATTGGCACTGGCGTTCTCGAGGGCATAGATGCGAATTCTCCAGATGTCGTTGGAGGCACCCGCGGCGAAGTAGATGTACCACTTGCCGTTGATGAAGTGGATCTCCGGCGCCCAGATGTGCGCGGCCATCTCGCCGGACGCATGCTTCCTCCAGATGACCGTTTCCGATGCGGTCGCCAGGCCTTGGATCGTCTTCGCGCGCCGCAGGATGATGCGGTCGTACTCCGGAACGGACGCCGTGAAGTAGTAATAGCCGTCGGTGTGTTTGTAGATATGGGGATCAGCCCGTTGCTGGATGAGCGGGTTCGTGTACTGGGGGGCCGCGGCCCCGGCGGTACTGGCCGTCAGCAGCAGGACCAGAGATACGACGAACAGCGCGGGGACGAACTGCTTCGCGAAGGATGACGAGGTCATGGGAATTCCTTCCTTTCGTCGGCTCAGGGGGTGACTTCCTTGAACGTCGCGTCCGCTTTTTCGACAGAGGTGGAGATGGGATCCACCCGGAGCACATAGTCGTAGTGTCGGAGGTAGTAGCCGGGCAGGTTGTATGGCTCGTAGGAGAACCAGCTCGAGTTGGCTAGACCGGGCACGTCCCTGAAGGTGGCGTCCTGTTTGAACTGGCTCGTGCCGTCATTCTTCGCGAGGACGACCAGGTAGTTGTCATGCCTCAGGAAGTAGCCAGGGAAGTTGACGGACTCGAACGAGATGGCGCCGCTGTCGGCCAGGCCGGCGACGATCCGGAACTGCGAGTCCTCCACCGGTGACACATTCGCGTCGATGCGGGCCTGATAGTTGTAATGGCGGGCGAAGCGGGTCTGGAAGTTGAAGGACTGGAGACGCCGGATATCGCCGGGCTGCCCCGCTTCCTTCAGGACGGTCAGGTGCCGGACGAAGCCCGTGAGCGAGGGGAGCTCCTTCTTGGCTGACCAGGAGGCGAAGGTGTTGGTGGAGTCGCTGTAGTAGTACTTCGAGGTGGTGTACGCGTCGAAGAGGATCCTCCAGGTGCCATCGTCCAACTGGTACAGGGCCGGGCCTTCCACCCAGTTTCCCCAGCCCGCCCAATCTCCGGTGCCTCGAAAGGTATAGGGGCCGGTCAGGCTGGAGGACGTCGCGTACTCGATGTACTTGGTTGTCTCGTTCTTGGTGAACGCGTGGTAGGTGCTCCCAATCTTGACGATGAAGGTGTCGATGTAGTTGGGACTCAGGCCCGCCAGCGGCACGGGAGCAGACCAGGCGCTCAGCGAGCTGTTCTGCGCCTTGATGACATGAGGGGTGAAGTTGGTGGCGCCGGTCGTGCGAAGGGACACGATGATGTTGACGCTGCCATCGCTGTCCTTGAACCACTCCGGCGCCCAGGTGTTTTGCAGGTTCGCGACGGGGAGCGTGACATTCCGGAGGAAGGTCCAGTTCACCCGGTCGGCGCTTCGGGCGAAGCCAATCGTATTGCCTTCCCAGTTCGTGGTGTAGGTGACGTAGTACATCCCGTCGGTGTGCTTCAGGATGCTGGGATCTCGGATCAACCCTGACGGAGGTGTGTACGCCGGTCCCTTCATCAGCCCGTAATGGGTCCCGTTATAGGACTGGTACACATACATGTTCGATTCACTGGAGCTCGTGAATGCGCTCATCGTGTACACGCTCGTGGTCGCGATTGCCGGGGTTGACCGGAGCGTGAACAGCAGCAGCGCAGCCCATAAAACCGGAAGAAGCGCGAGAGGAGGGGGCCCGCATGTGAGCGCTAACATGCCGGGACGGGAGTTGCTCACCACTTTCTTTAGACACATGGGAGTTCCTCGGGGTTGGGGTGCTAGGATATCGAGGTGAACATCAGGACGAGCGCCTCGAATCGTGTCAGGGTGAATGGATTCCGCGCTGGCAGTCAAGACCCAGAATCCAGATAATTCAGACAACGCATTGCGGCATTGACTGTCAGGCGGTGCGTGTTGCTCTCGTGCGGCTGCTCGCGTCCGTTCGCTTTCAGGCACGCGGTCGGCACTCGTCCTGAAGCCAACACTCCGGGGGTTACGGGGCACGGTTGAGCACGGTTTGCTTCAACCGGTTGCTTCGGTTCGACGTCCGCCTGGCGCTTCACCAAAGTATATGGCGTGGCGCTTCATGCCTTGGTTAGGTTGAGCGGATGTCCACTTCATCTCTGCGAGAACTCCTCGAGCGCCTCGGTCCAGACGGAGTGCTCGCCTGTACCTGCGGGAAGCACCACCGCATCTCTGTGAAGCAGGTGCTCGTCGGCGAGGATGCACTGCGAGAATCGGCCGAGCTCCTACGTCAGCAGCGGGGGGGCGGTCCGGTGCTCTGGGTGCTGAGTGACGAGCACACGGAAGCCGCCGCTGCGGAGCGGTGGAAGACAGCCGTCAGCGCCAGCCGGATTGCCGCGCGGGTTCTTCCCGGGGAGCCAAGGCCAGTGCCGACGCTGGCGCTGGTGAACGAGCTCTCCGCCGAGGTGCGGGCACTCTCCCCGGATCTCCTGGTCAGCGTGGGCAGCGGTGTCATCAGCGATCTGGTGAAGAAGGTGTCCCTGGATACCGGCGTGCCCAACTGGTGCGTTGTGACCGCGCCCTCGGTGGATGCCTACAGCTCGGCGACGGCGGCCATCCGCATCGAGGGGTACCATCGGGCCGTCCCGGCCCGGCCTTCCGAGGTCATCGTGGCCGACGTGGAGGTGATTGCTCGAGCTCCCCACCCGCTGTTCCTGGCGGGCCTGGGAGATCTGCTGGCCAAGTACCTGGCCCATCTCGACTGGAACCTCGCCCGGACGGTGACGCGTGAATCCCTCTGCGACACCATTGCCGGACTGGCCCTCGGGTCCGCCCGGGAGGCGCTCGCGGCCGCGCGCACCTGGCAGGCGCATCCCCTCGCGGCGGTTCGCTCACTCACCGAGGCGGCGCTCGTGTCGGGGTTCGCGATGCAGGCTCTGGGCAGCTCGCGACCGGCTGCCTCGGCCGAGCACACCATCGCGCATTTCTGGGAGATGGCGGGCGCCGTGGCCGAGGAGGAGCACGACCTGCACGGGCTGTTGGTCGGCGCCGCGTGCCGGCTCGTCCTGCCCGGCTATGTCGACTGGTACCGCCGGCTGGCGGAGACGCAGGTGGACCTGGAGGGGCGGCTCATGGCGTTGGAGCAGGAGCCGCCATGGGACGAGCGGTTGGAGGCGAAGATGGGCCCCTTCCGGCACAAGATTGCGGAGGAGATGCGGGGCCGGGTGCGCGACCGCGCGACGCTGGCCCAACACCTGGGAGCGTTTGCCCGGGAGAGAGAGTCCATTCAGCGCATGGCCGAGCCCCTGCTGAGGGAGCTCTCCGATGCGATCACCCTGCTGGCCGGTGCTGGCTTTCCCTTCTCGCTCGATGAGCTGGGAATCGACGAGCACTACCGGCTGCTGCCCGTGCGCAACGTCCGTCTGCTCCGAAATCGCTATACGACGTTCGATCTCGCGCACGAGCTGGGCCAGGAGGAGGCGCTCGTCGCCGCGATCTCTCGCGGCGTGCTCGGGTGAGCCGGCCTCAGCGCGCCTTCGCCGGGGAGGTGCTCTTGCGCAGGATGAGCTGCGTTGGGACCACGACGTGCTCCCTGGCCCGCGTGGGACCCTCGAGCTGACCGAGCAGGAGATGGATGCAGCGCCGCCCGACCTCGGCGAAGTCCTGGCGCACCGTGGTCAGCGGCGGCGTGAAGTACGCGGCCTCGGGGATGTCGTCGAACCCGACGATGCTGATCTGCCGTGGCGTCTCACGGCCGACCTCGTGGAGCAGGCACAAGAGCCCCAGGGCCATCTGATCGTTGGCCACGAAGACCGCCGTGACGTCGGGCGTCTGGACCAACTGCCGCCCGAGCTCGTAGCCGGAATGGGCACTCCAGTCGCCGCGGAGTAGGGGAGGAGCCGGGGCGCCGGCCTTCTTCAGTGCTGCTTTCCAACCGGCGACCCGCTGCTCGGCTTCAATCCAGTCCGCTGGCCCGGCGATGTGCCAGACAGTCCGATGGCCCAGGTCGAGCAGGTGCTGCGTGGCGGCCATCGCGCCACCGCGCTGGTCCACGGCGACCATCGGTACTGGGCTGTTGGAGCCGGCCTCGACCGTGACCACGGGGACGCCGGGGGGCAGGTGCCGCAGTGCCTCCACCGCCGTCTTTTGCGGCGCGATCACCACGACCCCATCCACTCCCTGGTTGCGCAGGCGCAGCACCGCATCGAGCACCGAGGCTCGGTTCAGTGACCGCAGGCTGGTGATGCTGACCGCGTAGCCCGCCTCGTGCGCCGCCTCTTCGATGCCAATCAGGGTCGACGCGGGCCCGTAGAGCGCGGTGTCGAAGCTGACGACCCCGATGACCATCGTCCGCCCCGTGACCAGCGCTTGCGCCACCGTGTTCGGCCGGTAGTTGAGCTGCCGGATGGCGTCGAGAACGCGCTGGCGGGTGTCGCCTTTCACATGCGGGCTGTCATGCAGCACGCGGGAAACTGTTTGATGGGAAACACGAGCCAGCTTCGCGACATCCGCCATCACGGGCGGGCGGTTCTTGTGACCTGGGGTCCTGCGTCCCGTCTGGGATCCACTCATTTCGACAGCCTATCCTCATCGCCCTCCGCTCGTGGACGCAGACGTGATGCCTGTCCAGGTCGGTCGGAAGGTTGTGCGACGCGTCATGCGTTGCGCATCGCATCATGCGTTACAAACGTCACGAATGTAAGCGCCTCGCTTGACGCCCCGCATGTGAGCGCTCACAATTCGCCGCCATTACCGGGTTCGCTGGGGGCCCGGCTGCTCCCCTCAATGCCGTTTTTCTGGAGGTCCCATGAAGCGCGAGGCGTTTGTCATCGGGATTGATTTTGGAACGGACTCCGTCCGGGCGGTGGTCGCTGACGCCTCGGATGGGGAGGTGGTGAGCGTGTCAGTCCAGCACTATCCCCGCTGGGCGAAGGGGCTCTACTGCGAGCCGAGCGAGAACCGGTTTCGTCATCACCCGCTCGACTATCTGGAAACCCTGCAGGCCTCCATCACGCAAGCGCTCGCACAGGCGGGAAAGGACGTTGCGTCCAGGGTCCGAGGCATCGCTGCGGACACCACCGGCTCGACGCCTGTCCTCACTGATCGGCGCGGCGTGCCTCTCGCCCTCACGTCTGGGTTCAAGGAAGACCCAGACGCCATGTTCATCTTGTGGAAGGACCACACCTCGGTGGCCCAGGCGGAGCGCATCAACCAGACGGCGCGGACCTGGGGCGGAGCCGATTTCACGAGGTACGAGGGCGGCATCTACTCCAGCGAGTGGTTCTGGGCGAAGGCTCTGCGGGTCGTCGAGACCAATCCCGCCGTGGGCCAGGCCGCGGCCAGTGTCCTGGAGCTCTGTGACTGGATTCCTGCAGTCCTGACGGGAATTGATGATGTCAGGAGAATCAAACGCAGTCGCTGCGCCGCGGGGCACAAGGCCATGTGGCACGCCGAGTTCGGCGGATACCCTGACGACGCGTTCCTTGCCCGGCTCCATCCTCGCCTGGTCGAGCTCAAGGCCTCCCTCGGACAGGAGACCTTCACCTCGGACATCCCCTTCGGCACCCTCAGTGCGGAGTGGGCGACGAAGCTCGGCCTGCCGCGAGACACCGTCGTCGCCGTGGGCGCCTTCGATGCCCACATGGGTGCCGTGGGCGGCAATATCAAACCCCACCAGCTCTTGAAGATCATGGGGACGAGCTGCCTGGACATGGTCGTGGAGCCCAGGACGCAGGAGCCGGAGAAGCTGGTTCCGGGCATCTGCGGTCAGGTGGATGGCTCCATCATCCCCGGAATGGTCGGCTACGAGGCGGGGCAATCTGCCTTTGGCGACGTCTATGCCTGGTTCAAGAAGCTCCTCGCCTGGCCTCTCGAGGCGATCCTCCCCGCCCTGCCCGGAGCGGACACGGCAACGAAGCAGTCCCTCTCTGACACGCTCCTGGAGCGCATCATTCCGGAGCTCGAGCGGGCCGCGAAGGACCTCCCGCCGGACGACAGCTCCCTCCTGACCCTCGACTGGATGAACGGGAGGCGGACGCCTGACGCGAACCAGCGCCTCAAGGGTGCCATCACAGGCATCAACCTGGGGACGGACGCTCCACGGCTCTACCGCTCCCTGGTTGAGGCGACGGCCTTCGGCTCACGCGCCATCGCCGAACGATTCAGGTCCGCGGGGATCCAAATCGACAGTGTCATCGCCATTGGCGGCGTGGCCAGGAAGAGCCCCTTCATCATGCAGACCGTGGCCGATGTGATGAACATGGACATCGCGGTCTCGGCGGGCGATCAGGCGGTGGCGGTGGGGGCGGCGATGTTCGCCGCGACTGCTGCCGGCCTTCATCCCAATGTCGAGGCCGCGCAGGAGGCCATGTCCCCTGGCACCGAGCGGACCTACCGGCCCGACCCAGCGCGCGCCAGGCGCTACGCGTCGCTCTATCAGAAGTACCTCGAGCTCGGCGGGTTCGTGGAGAGGGCGCTGACGCCGTCGGACGAGGCCAATCGCTGAGGATCGCAGACGGGTGCCACCAGTCCAGGCCTGGGCCGGGACGAGAAACAGGAGCAGGGTCATGAGCGAGCTGAAGAAGCAGGAAGTCTGGTTCCTCACCGGAAGCCAGCATCTCTATGGTGATGCGGCGCTGGCGACGGTCGCCGCTGATTCACGGAAGATCGCTGAGTTCCTCGACGACTGCGGGAAGCTCTCCGTCCGCGTGGTCTGGAAGCCCACGCTCACCGATCCCGAGTCAATCCTCAACGTCTGCCTGGAGGCGAACAACTCGCCCAACTGTGTCGGCGTCATCACCTGGATGCACACCTTCTCGCCGTCGAAGATGTGGATCGCCGGGCTCTCGCGCCTCCAGAAGCCTCTCGCTCACCTCCATACCCAGACCGAGCGCGAGCTCCCCTGGGACAAGATCGACATGGAGTTCATGAACCTGAACCAGTCGGCCCACGGCGACCGCGAGTTCGGGTTCATCGGCGCTCGGCTGCGGTTGGAGCGGAAGATCGTCGTGGGTTACTGGAAGGACGAGGACGTCCTGGCGAAGCTCGACGGTTGGGCGAGGGCGGCCTGCGGCCTCGCCGAATCACGGCGCATGAAGATCGTCCGCTTCGGCGGCATGAACATGAGAGAGGTGGCCGTCACCGGAGGCGACCGCGTCGAGGCGCAGATTCAGTTCGGCTGGTCCGTGAACGGCTACGCCGTGGGTGACCTGGTCGGCCGCATCGCCGACGTGAGCGACTCCGAGGTGGATGCGCTGATTTCGGAGTACGAGGACACGTACACCCTCGTCCCGGCCCTCAGGAAGGGGGGCGAGCGGCGCATGGGGCTCCGTGATGCCGCGCGGCAGGAGATTGGAATGCTCGGCTTCCTCAAGGAGGGCGGCTTCAGTGCCTTCACCACCACGTTCGAGGATCTCCACGGGCTCAAGCAACTGCCCGGCCTCGCCTGCCAGCGGCTCATGGCGAAGGGCTACGGCTTCGGGGCGGAGGGAGATTGGAAGACGGCTGCCCTCATCCGCATCATGAAGGTGATGAGCGCGGGGCAGCCCGGTGGCGTCTCCTTCATGGAGGACTACACGTACCACCTGGCCAAGGGGAACGAGCTCGTCCTCGGCGCGCACATGCTCGAGGTCTGCCCGTCGATCGCGGAGGGCAAGCCCTCGCTCGAGGTCCATCCCCTCGACATCGGCGGCAAGGCCGATCCCTGCCGTCTCGTGTTCTCGGCCGGTGCTGGTCCCGCGGTCAACGCGACCCTCGTCGACATGGGGGGCCGCATGCGGATGATTGTGAATGAGCTCGACGTCGTGAAGCCCGAGAATGCGATGCCGAATCTCCCCGTGGCGCACGCCGTCTGGCGGCCCCTGCCCGACTTCAAGCGGAGCTGCGAGGCGTGGATCCTCGCGGGTGGCGCCCACCACGCCGGCTTCAGCCGCGCCGTCTCCGTCTCCCAGCTCCAGGACTTCGCGGGAATGGTGGGCATCGAGTTCATCCACATCGGGCGTGGGACGGAGCTCTCCACCCTGAAGAACGAGCTCCGTTGGAATGACCTCGCGTACCGGCTGTCCCGGTAGGCGAGCACGCTGTGGGCCGTGTCATGGCAGGACTGTCGCTCGTCATGGCACGGCCGTTGTCACACCCCAGACAACATGAAGTGAGAGGCGACCTATGAAGAGAGTCCTGTTCAACGTAGCGTCCGCAGTCCTTCTCATCCTTGCGTTTGGCCCGGGACTTGCCCTGGCCAAGGACAAGATCGTGCTTGGCTTCTCCCAGGTTGGAGCGGAGAGCGAGTGGCGCACGGCCAACACCCAGTCGATCAAGGATGCCGCCGCCAAGGAAGGCATCACGCTGAAGTTTTCCGACGCACAACAGAAGCAGGAGAATCAAATCAAGGCGATCCGCTCCTTCATCGCGCAGCGGGTGGACGTTATTGCCTTCTCGCCCGTCGTGGAGACCGGCTGGGAGCCAGTCCTCCGGGAGGCCAAGCGCGCTGGGATTCCCGTCGTCCTGACCGACCGCTCCGTCTCCGTGAAGGACGAGTCGCTCTGGGTCTCGTTCCTGGGCTCGGACTTCGTGGAGGAGGGTCGCCGCGCCGCGAAGTGGCTGGTCGACTATGCGCCGGTCAAGGAGCTGGCCGCCAAGGGTGAGGTGAACATCGTCGAGCTCCAGGGCACCGTGGGCTCCGCTCCCGCCATCGATCGCAAGAAGGGCTTCGAGGAGATTCTGAAGAACCAGCCGAAGTTCAAGATCATCCGCTCGCAGACCGGCGACTTCACCCGCGCGAAGGGCAAGGAGGTCATGGAGGCGTTCCTCAAGGCCGAGGGCAAGAAGATCAACGTCCTCTACGCGCACAACGATGACATGGCCATTGGCGCCATCCAGGCCATCGAGGAGGCTGGCCTGAAGCCCGGCAAGGACATCGTCATCGTGTCCATCGACGCGGTGAAGGGCGCCTTCGAGGCGATGATCGCCGGCAAGCTGAACTGCTCGGTGGAGTGTAGCCCGCTGCTCGGGCCGCAGCTGATGAGCATCGTGAAGGACGTGGTGGCTGGCAAGCCGGTGCCCCGTCGCATCGTCACGGAGGAGGGCGTGTTCCCGCAGGAGACCGCCGCCAAGGAGTTCCCGAACCGGAAGTACTAGAACCCAGGCCTTGTGCGTGGAGGAGGGGTCCATGACTGAAGCCGTTCCGGTACTCGAAGTGAAGGGAATCTCGAAGCGCTTCTCCGGTGTCCAGGCGCTCCGCGGCGTCGACTTCCGCCTCCTGCCGGGCGAGGTCCATGCGGTGATGGGCCAGAATGGCGCGGGCAAGTCGACGTTGATCAAGATCCTGACGGGCGTGCATCGCCCGGACGCGGGTCGCATCCTCCTCCAGGGCAGTGAAATCAAGCCCAAGAGCCCGAGCGAGGCCCGGAAGCTTGGGATCAGCACGGTCTACCAGGAGGTGAACCTCTGCCCGAACCTCTCGGTCGCCGAGAACATCTGCCTCGGTCATGACCCCTCCGAGGCCTTCGCCATCCGGTGGAAGCAGCTGAACCGGAAGGCGGAGGCCCTCCTGGCGGACCTCAACATCCACATCGACGTCACCGCGCCGCTCTCCACCTATTCAATCGCGGTGCAGCAGGTATGTGCCATTGCGCGTGCGCTGAGCACGCAGGCGAAGATCCTCATCCTCGACGAGCCCACCTCGAGCCTCGCCGAGGATGAGGTGAAGATGCTCCTGTCGGTCATGAGGAAGCTCAAGGCCCAGGGGATGGCCATCCTCTTCGTCACCCACTTCCTGGATCAGATCTTCGAGATCTCCGACCGCATCACGATCCTCCGGAACGGTGAGCTCGTCGGCGAATACCCCGTCGCTGAGCTGTCGCGCATGGAGCTGGTGACGCGGATGGTCGGCCGCGAGATCGCCGAGACAGGCCCGAGCAGGGCCAAGGGCGCCCGCCTCTCTCCGGCGGAGGAGTCGGCTCGGGACGAGGCATACGAGGGCGTCGAGGCGCCCTTCCTCAGCGCGGAGGGACTTGGACGAAGGGGCTCGGTCCAGGACGTGGGCCTGGAGGTGAAGCGGGGGAAGGCGCTGGGCGTGGGAGGGCTCCTGGGCTCGGGGCGGACGGAGATCGCCCGGCTGCTCTTCGGCATTGATCGGGCCGAGGAGGGCTCCATCAAGATCGAGGGGAAGTCGGCGCAGCTCTCCTCTCCCTTGAAGGCCATCCAGCACGGCATTGGCTTCTGCCCGGAGGACCGTAAGCACGAGGGCATCGTGGGCGAGCTGTCGATCCGCGAGAACATGGTGCTCGCCCTGCAGGCGAAGCGGGGCATCTTCCGCACGCTCTCAAGGAAGCAGCAGGACGAGCTCGCGGAAATCTATATCAAGGCACTCGGCATCAAGACCCCCGATGCGGAGAAGCCCATCTCCCAGCTCTCGGGCGGAAACCAGCAGAAGGTGCTCCTGGCTCGCTGGCTGGCCACCAACCCGCGAATGCTCATCCTCGACGAGCCGACCCGCGGCATCGACGTGGCGGCGAAGCTCGAGATCATGGAGAAGGTCATGGAGCTGTGTGACAAGGGGATGGCCATCCTCTTCATCTCCTCGGAAATCGAAGAGGTCCTCTGCTACTCGGACCGCATCGCGGTCATGCGCGACCGCCGCAAGGTGGGTGAAATCGAGGCGGGCGAGGCGGACGAGAGCACGGTGTTCAAGATCATCGCGGGAGGTCAGGCATGAGCTCCCCGACGTCCGAGCTCCTGAGGGGGCTGGCGAAAAAGCGGGTCTTCTGGCCGCTGGTCACACTGGCCCTGCTCCTGCTGTTCAACCTGGCCTTCAATCCTCGGTTCTTCTCCATCACCATCCAGGAGGGGCACCTCTACGGAAGCCTGATTGACATCCTCAATCGTGCTGCCCCCCTGATGATCATCGCCATGGGGCTGACCCTGGTGATTGCCACCCACGGCATCGACATCTCCGTGGGCGCGGTGGTGGCCATCTCGGGCGCGGTGGCGGCGACGATGATTGGCGGCCAGTTGGACCTGAGCGGCGGGGCGCAGGACGCGACCCGGTATCCCTTGTTGCTCGTCATCGTCGTCTCGCTGGCCGTGGCGATGCTCTTCGGGATGTGGAACGGCATGCTGATCTCCTACTTCGGCATGCAGCCCATCATCGCCACGTTGATCCTCCTCGTGACGGGGCGCGGCGTGGCCCAGCTCATCACCGAGGGGCAGATCATCACCATCTACTACACCCCCTACTTTTTCATCGGGAATGGCTTCCTCGCGGGGCTCCCGTTCTCGCTCTTCATCGTGGCCGCCGTGTTGGCGCTGCTCCTGCTCCTCACCCGGAAGACCGCGCTGGGCCTCTTCATTGAGGCGGTTGGCCTCAACCCCGTCGCCGCTCGCTTCGCGGGAGTCCGCTCGCGCGCCATCATCTTCTGGGCCTACGCCTTCTGCGGTCTGTGCGCGGGGATCGCGGGCCTGATCGTCAGCTCGAACGTCAAGAGCGCGGACGGCAACAACGCGGGCCTGCTCTTCGAGCTGGATGCCATCCTCGCGGTGGTCCTGGGTGGCACCGCGCTCAACGGCGGCCGGTTCACGCTGGTGGGCAGTGTGTTGGGCGCCCTCATCATCCAGACGCTCACCACGACCATCTACTCCGTCGGCGTGCCGCCCGAGGTGACGCTCGTCGTGAAGGCCGTCGTCGTCTTCCTCGTCAGCATTCTTCAGTCCGACAAGGTGCGCAATCGCATCGCCACGCTGGGCAAGGTTCAGGAGGCACTGTGATGAACAATGGAAACTCCGCTGCTTCCGCCGCGGCATTCCCTGCTCTGACGTCGGCGCATTCGAGGCCTCGCCTGGACCCGCGTTTCCTGCCGCTCGTGGTCACCCTGGGGCTCTTCGTGGCGATGTTCGGGGCGGGCTCGGTTGCGTTCGAGGGCTTCTTCTCGCTCCAGGTCTTCCTCAACCTCTTCATTGACAACGCCTTCCTCTTGATCGCCGCGATCGGGATGACCTTCGTCATCATCTCCGGTGGCATCGATCTCTCGGTGGGCTCGGTGGTGGCCCTGACCACCATGGTCCTGGCGGTCCTGGTCGAGAACCGGGGCTGGAGCCCCGCGGTGGTCATCCCGTTGGTCCTGTTGATGGGCGCGACGATCGGCCTGGTCCACGGCGTCGTCATCCATTACTTCGAGATCCAGCCCTTCATCGTCACGCTGGCGGGAATGTTCCTCGCACGAGGGCTCTGCTACCTCATCAGCATCGACTCGATCTCCATCACGAATCCGTTCTTCAGCGAGATCTCCGCGGTTCAGTTTCCACTGCCTTTCGACACCTCCATCTCCGTCAACGTCGTCATCGCGCTGGGGATGCTGCTGGTGGCGATCTACCTCGCCCACTACACGCGCTTCGGGAGGACCCTCTATGCGATTGGCGGGAGCGAGCAGTCCGCCTTGCTGATGGGCCTTCCGGTGGCGAAGACCAAGATTCTCACCTACACGTTCAGCGGCTTCTGCTCCGCGCTGGCGGGCATTGCCTTCTCCTTCTACATGCTGTCCGGGTACGGGCTGCACGCGCAGGGACTGGAGATGGATGCCATCGCGGCGGCGGTGGTCGGGGGCACCTTGCTCACGGGTGGCTCGGGCTATGTCGCGGGCACCCTGGTGGGCGTCCTGATCTACGGCACCATCCAAACCCTCATCATGTTCGAGGGCAGCCTCAGCTCCTGGTGGACGAAGATCGTCATTGGTCTGCTGTTGCTCGTCTTCTGTCTGTTGCAGAAGGCGTTGGGGCGTGGCCCCCGGATCAAGGGGCCCGCCCGCGCGACCCAAGAGGTCAACGGGCAGCAGCGCTCCGCGCCCGCGGCCACTGAGCGGGCTGCCCATGTCGGCGGGTAGGCCGCGAGCACTCTCGAGCACTGATTTGAACCGCAGCGAGGTCTCATGGAATCGAAATACCGTGAACTGAAGGAACGAGCCTGGGCCGCGAACATGGAGATCCCCCGGCGCGGGCTCGCCATCTACACCTTCGGCAACGTCTCCGCCTTGGATGCCAAGGCGGGCGTCTTCGCCATCAAGCCGAGCGGGGTCGCCTACGAGAAGCTCCAGGTGGATGACATGGTGGTGGTCGATCTCGAGGGGAGGATTGTCGAAGGCACGCTCCGCCCCTCCTCCGACACGAGGACCCATATCGTCCTGTACCGGAACCTGAAGGGCCTCGGGGGCATCGTCCACACCCACTCGACCTACGCCACGGGCTGGGCCCAGGCCTGCATGCCCATCCCCATCTACGGGACGACCCACGCGGACCACCTGGCCGAGGACGTCCCCTGCACGGCGCTCATGACCGACGAGGCGGTGGGACGCGACTACGAGACGGAGACCGGGAACCAGATCCTGGAGTGTTTCCGGAACCGCAATCCGTTGCATACCCCCATGGTCCTGGTGGCCGGGCACGCGCCCTTCGCCTGGGGAGAGACCGCCGAGAAGGCCGTCTACAACGCCGCGGTCCTGGAGGAGCTCGCGAAGATGGCGTTCATCACCCGCGGTCTCTCTCCCGAAGCGGCCCGCCTCTCTGACCGCCTCATCCGCAAGCACTTCGAGAGGAAGCACGGCCAGAACGCGTACTACGGCCAGAAATAGCCTCTCAGCAGGCGCCTGGTTGCTGGCTTCTTCTTTTTTGCCTCCGTATGTGAACGTTCACATCCCTTCCGTCCCGAGAGAGGGGCCCGATGAAATCCGATACCTCCTGTCGTTCGACGTGGCGGATGGATCGCCGTAGCGTGCTTCGTTACACGGCCTGGGCAGGGATGGCGGCGGGGCTTGGCGTGTTCAGGAGCAGGGCGGCGGGTGCCGTGCCGGCGATGTCTCCGGGCATGTCGGCGCCGCCGACCTCCGAGATCCTGCTTCCCTTTCCCCTGGCGAACGTCACGCTGGCGGAGGGGGTCTTCTCTCGCAAGCGCGCCCTGATGCTCGACTATGGGCGGGGATACGACGTCAACCGCCTGCTCTCGGTGTTTCGTGCGAATGCCGGGCTTGACCCCGGGCAGGCGGTGGCTCCCGGGGGGTGGGAAGGGCTCGATGGCGAAGCGAACGGCAACCTGCGCGGTCACTATGGAGGCCACTTCCTCTCGATGCTCGCCCAGGCCTACGCGAGTACCGGCGAGGCGGTCTTCAATGACAAGCTCACCGCGATGGTGGCGGGCCTTCACGCGTGTCGGGAGGCATTGGCACGGACGAACCCCTGGGTCCTCAGCGTGCCCGGTCGGTTTGGCAGGGCCATCGAGAATGTTCGCGGTTCCTATCAGTACGTCACGCTGCCGCCCGCGGCGATAGGGTCAGCGAACCAATTGACCCTGTCGATGTGGGTCCGTCCCACTCGCTCCGATGCGTGGGCCAGGCTCTTCGATGCCGGCAACGACACGACGAGGTACTTCTACCTGGCCCAGCGCAACGACAGCGGCGTTCCGCGCTTCGCCATCACCACCAGCGGGCCCGCAGGCGAGCAGGCAGTCAATGGGACCGCGCCGCTGCCGCTCAACACCTGGAGCCACATCGCCGTCACCTTGGATGGACGCGCGGCGCAGCTGTACGTCAATGGTGTCCTGGTGGGCTCCAACGGCGCGGTGAGCCTCACCCCCGCGACGCTGGGGAGCCTGAGGGACTATTGGATCGGCAGGTCTCACTACGGCGCCGACCCGCTCTACGTCGGAGGCATCGACGAGCTCAACATCTACAGCCGGGCGCTCTCGGCCGACGAGGTGGCCAGGTTGCAGTGGGCTCCAGCGGCCTCGGGTCCCGTCGGTCGCGGCAACCTGGCGTCGTACGACTTCGATGACACGAATACGGCGACCATCACCGACTCCTCCGGGGCAGGCCGCCACGCGGGTCTACGGCGTACCTGGGGCGCCCCCAGTCATCCCGGTTTCCTCGCGGCGTATCCGGAGACGCAGTTCATCACCCTCGAGTCCATGACGGCCAGCAACTACTCGGTCGTGTGGGCGCCCTATTACACCGCGCACAAGATTCTCAAAGGTCTGGTCGACGCACATCTCAACAGCAAGGACGCCGGTACCCGTGCGAAGGCGTTGGAGCTCGCGTCCGGCCTCTGCGATTGGATGCACTCCCGGCTGAGTCGCCTGAGCCAGGCGGTTCGCCAGCGCATGTGGAGCATCTTCTCGAGTGGCGAGTTCGGCGGCATCGTCGAGGCCATCGTCGATACCTACTCCCTCACCGGGAAGCCGTCGCACCTGGAGCTGGCCGGCTTCTTCCAGCTGAACTCACTCATCGACGCCTGCGCGAGCAACACCGACATCCTGAACGGGCTGCACGCGAACCAGCACATCCCGATCTTCAACGGCCTCGTCCGGCTCTACGACGAGACCGGAGAGGAGCGCTACCTCACGGCAGCCCGGAATTTCTGGCCGATGGTGGCCGAGTACAGGACCTACAGCATCGGCGGGACCAGCGATGGAGAGTTTTGGAAGGCCCGGGGCGCGATCGCCAGCACCCTCTCCTCGGTCAATGCCGAGACCTGCTGCGCCCACAACATGCTGAAGCTCTCGCGCCTGCTCTTCTTTCACGAGCAGGATCCGCGCTACATGGAGTTCTACGAGCGCACCTTGTTCAACCAGATCCTGGGGTCGAAACAGGACAAGGCCGACGCGGAGTACCCCCTGGTCACCTACTTCATCGGCCTGGCCCCGGGGTCGCAACGGGACTTCACTCCCAAGTCCGGCACCACCTGCTGTGAGGGCACCGGCATGGAGAGTGCCACGAAGTACCAGGACTCGGTCTACTTCCGGACCGCGGGCGACGATGCCCTCTATGTCAATCTCTTCAGCCCCTCGGTGCTGCGCTGGGACACGAAGGGCGTCACCGTGACCCAGACGACGGGCTTTCCGGTCGAGCAGGGAACCACACTGACCATCGGCGGTTCCGGGAGGTTCTCGCTCCGGCTTCGCAGGCCAGGCTGGGCGACCACGGGCTACAGGGTGCGTGTCAACGGCACGGTCGTCGACACGTCCGCGACCCGCCCCGGTACGTACCTCTCGATTGACCGGGCCTGGTCCAACGGGGACTCCGTGACGGTCGACATGCCCTTCAGTTTCCGGGTCGAGGCCACTCCTGACGACCCGGACCTGCGGGCGGTCTTCTACGGCCCCATCCATCTGGTGGCCCGCGCTGCGTCCACGACGACGCTGTCCTTTTCGTTGGACCGGCTCACTCGGCTGTCTGGGGATCTCGTGGACACCTTCGTGCCAGTGGTCGGAAAGGCACTCCACTTCACCGTGGGCAATACGGAATTCGTGCCGTTCCTGGAGGGAACGACCGATCCGTTCCACTCGTACGTCAAGAACGTCACACCGACCGTTGTGTTCGCCGGCCTCGATAGCGGTGTCGGCAACGTGCGGGGGGCGAATGGGCTGCGGCTGCTGGATGCGATCTGGCGAAATGCGCCGTTTGCCTCGAAGGGAGACTGGGTCGAGCACGTCAGACAGACCTCGGCGGCATGGCTTGCCGGCGGTTTCATCAGCAATGCAGAGCACCAGAGAGTCCTGACGACGGCAGGCAATGCGCGGGTGCTGCCATGACGCTGGAAAGCGTCGAGCCCGAGACGATTGTGGAAGCTCTCCCCTCTCCCCTCTCCCCTCGGGAGAGGGACGGGGTGAGGGTATCGGGAACTCCCGGGTTGAACCCTCTGTCTCCACCGCGGGCCACGGGTTGAAGAACGGGTTCGGTTACCCTCACCCCCCGCCCTCTCCCAGAGGGAGAGGGGGCATGTGTAACCGGGGTGGTCAATTCGTGGCTTCTGGGAGACTCGCCTCTCGGGTTTCCACGGTCCGCGGGCTGAGCAGCCGCATGATGAAGACGTAGAAGACCGGCACGAAGATGACCGCGAGCACCGTGGCGGACAGCATTCCCCCGAGCACGCCCGTGCCAATGGCTCGCTGGCTGGCGGCGCCGGGCCCACTCGCGATGGCGAGCGGGACCACGCCCAGCGTGAAGGCGAGCGAGGTCATGAGGATGGGACGGAAGCGCAGCTGCGCGGCCTCGATCGCCGCGTCCAGGAGCGGCCGGCCCTGCTCTCGGAGTTCCTTGGCGAACTCGATGATGAGGATGGCGTTCTTCGCGGACAAGCCGATGATGGTGATGAGCCCGACCTTGAAATAGACATCGTTGCTCATGCCCCGGAGCATGACGGCCAGCACCGAGCCGAGCACTCCCAGGGGAACGACGAGCAACACGGCCAGGGGAATGGACCAGCTCTCATAGAGGGCGGCCAGGCACAGGAACACGAACAGCATGGACAGGGCGATCAGGAACGGGGCCTGCGAGCCCGACTGGATTTCCTGCAGGGATTGCCCGCTCCAGTCGAAGCCAAACCCGCGCGGGAGCTGGCTCGCCAGGCGCTCCATCTCCTGGAGGGCCTCACCGCTCGAATGGCCGGGCGCCGCGTTGCCGCTGATGCGGGCCGCGGGGTAGCCGTTGTAGCCGATGACCTGGGAGGACCCCACCCGCCAGTCCACCGTGGCGAAGGCGGAGAGGGGCACCAGGGTGCCCTGGCGATTGCGCACGTTGAGCGCGAGGAGATCCTCCGTCTGCATGCGCCGGCTTCCCTCGGCCTGGACAATCACCCGCTGCATCCGGCCCGCGTTGGGGAAGTCATTGGAGTAGGCCGAGCCGAGATTGGTGGAGAGGGTCTCGTTGATGTCGGCGAAGGAGACTCCGAGCGCGCTGGCCTTCTCGCGATCGATGCGCAGCTCGACCTGCGGCGCGTTCGCCAGACCCTCGAACATCACGCCGGAGAGGACGGGACTCTGGGCGGCGGCGGCCAGCAGTTGGTCCCTCGCGGCGGCGAGCGCCTCCTGTCCCAGACCCGCTCGGTCTTCCAGTCGGAAGGAGAAGCCGCCTGTGTTTCCCAGGCCTTCGATGGGCGGAGGCGAGAGCGCGAAGATGAAGGCATCCCGCACCGCCGAGAGCGCCGCGTTCGCCCTCGCGGCGATGGCCTCCGCGCTGTCCTCGGCCCCTCGCTCCTCCCAGGGCTTGAGCGTCGCGAAGCTCAAGGCCGCGTTCTGCCCCTGGCCGGAGAAGCTGAAGCCCAGGATGGCCACGACCCGGGCCACTCCCGGCTCGGCCAGCAGCGTCTTCTCCATCTGGACCACCGCGTCCAGCGTCCGGTTGACCGTGGCCTCCGGCGGCGCCTGCACCCCGAGGATGATGAAGCCCTGATCCTCGCTCGGAATGAAGGAGGAGGGGAGCTGGACGAACAGCCAGCCGAGCGCCGCGAACACCGCGACGTAGATGAGCATGAACCGGCCCGCACGCTGCAGGGTGCGGCCCACGAGCCCACGATAGGCGTGGGACGTGCGCTCGAAGCCGCGGTTGAACCAGCCGAAGAACCCCGTGCTCGCGTGCGCGTGCCCTCGGGTGACGGGCTTCAGGAAGGTCGCGCAGAGCGCCGGCGTCAGGGACAGGGCGAGCAGCGCCGAGAACAGGATGGACACCACCATCGTCAGCGAGAACTGCTTGTAGATGACGCCGACGGAGCCGGGGAAGAAGGCCATGGGCACGAACACGGCGCTGAGCACGAGCGTGATGCCGATGACGGCGCCCGTAATCTGCTTCATGGCCTTCTGCGTGGCCTCGCGGGGAGACAGACCCTCCTCGCTCATGATGCGCTCCACGTTCTCGATGACCACGATGGCGTCGTCCACGAGGATGCCGATCGCGAGCACCATGGCGAACATGGTGAGCACGTTGATGGAGAAGCCCATCGCGAACATCACCGCGCAGGTGCCGAGCAGGGCGATGGGGACGATGATGGTGGGAATGAGCGTGTAGCGGATGTTCTGGAGGAACAGGAACATCACCAGGAAGACCAGGAGCACCGCCTCGGCGAGCGTGTGGAGGACCTTCTCGATGGACACCCCCACGAACGGGGCCGTGTCATAGGGAATGTCGTACGCGATGCCCTTGGGGAAGAACCGGGACAGCTCCTCCATCTTCGCGCGGACCGCCGTCGAGGTCGCGAGTGCGTTGCCCGTGGGGGACAGCTGGACACCGATCGCCGCGCTCGGCTGGCCATTGAGGCGTGAGGAGATGGAGTAGTTCTGGCCGCCCAGCTCTACTCGGGCCACGTCCCGCAGGCGCACGGAGGAGCCATCCGCGTTCGCGCGAAGCACGATGGCGCCGAACTCCTCCGGTGAGGTCAACTGGCCCTTCACCAGCACGGTCGCCGCGACCTTCTGGGTGGCCGGTCCGGGTTGCGCGCCGAGCGAGCCCGCCGCGACCTGGGCGTTCTGCGCGCGAATGGCGTTCGTCACGTCCTGGGAGGTGAGGCCCAGTCCCTGCAGCTTGTTGGGGTCCACCCAGATGCGCATGGCGCGCTCGAAGGAGAAGAGCTGCGCCCGGCCTACGCCCGGGATGCGCCGCAACTCATTGAGCACGTTGCGCGAGAGGTAATCCCCGAGGCCGATCTCATCGAAGGTGTCGTCGGTGGCCTGCAACGTCACCATCATGAGGAAGCCGCTGCCCGCCTCCTCAATCTGCAGGCCCTGTTGTGACACGGCGAGTGGCAACCGTGGCTCGACCCGTTTGACACGGTTCTGGAGATCGACGGCGGCCAGGGAGGGATCCGTCCCCGGCGCGAAGGTCGCGGTGATGGAGACGGCTCCCGTCGCCTCACTGGTCGACTCGAAGTAGAGCAACGACTTCGTGCCGTTGAGCTCCTCCTCGATGATGCGCGTGACGCTCTGGTAGAGCTCCTCGGGTGACGCGCCCGGGTAGAAGGTCGAGATGGTGATCTGCGGCGGTGCCACGTTGGGGTACTGCGCCACCGGCAGGTTGGGGATGGCGAGCACGCCCCCCATGATGATGAACAGTGCGATGACCCAGGCGAAGATGGGCCTGTCGATGAAGAAACGAGGCATGGCGTTGGGGCCCTATCGAGGCTGGGAGGGGTTGAGGCCGGTTCCAGGCGCGATCCACGCCACCGGCTTGACCGGTGCGCCCGGGCCGATTTTCTGGAAGCCCTCGACGATGACCTGATCGCCTGCCTTCAGGCCCTCCTGGATCACCGCCTGGTTCTGGTAGACGCGAGAGGTCCGCACCGGGCGCATCTCGGCGGTGCCATTGCCCGCGACCACGAAGACCTGGGACTTGCCGGCGTTGTCTCGCTGGATGGCCTGCTGGGGCACGGCGAGCGCCTCGCTCAGGGTGCCTTGCTCGATGCGTCCCCGCACGTACATGCCAGGAAGAAGCTCGGCGTCCGGATTGGGGAACTCACCGCGTACCGTCACCTGGCCGCTGCCGGGATCCACCGTCACGTCCGAGAAGAGCAGCCGGCCCTCCTTCGCATAGAGGGAGCCGTCTTCAAGGAGTAGCTGGACGTTCGCCTGCTCGGGGGTGACGCCCTGGATACGCCCGTCCTTGAAGGCCTGGCGCAGACGGTGGAGCTCGATCGCGGGCTGGGTGAAGTCCACGTAGACCGGATCCAACTGCTGGATGAGCGCGAGCGCCGTGGGATCTCCCTCACGCACGAGCGCGCCCTCCGTCACCAGGGCCCGGCCGATCCTGCCGCTGATGGGCGCGCGGATCGTCGTGTACTCCATGTTGAGCTCCGCGCGGCGCACCGCAGCCCGGGCCGCCGCCACATCGGCCTCAGCACGCCGGAGTGCCGCCTGGAGCGTCTCGTGCTGCTCCTGGGTGACGACGCCGCTGGCGAGGAGCTTCTCGCCTCGCTCCGCCTGCTGGCGGGCCTCCGCGGCCGTCACCTCGGCCTTCGCCAGCACGGCCCTCGCGCTGGCGCGTTCGACCTCGTACATCGACGCGTCGAGCTTGAAGAGCACGTCCCCTGCCTTCACGCTGCCTCCCTGCCGGAAGACGCGCTCCACGATGATGCCGGACACGCGCGGACGCACCTCGGCGACCCGTGTCGGAGCGATGCGCCCCGGCAACTCATCGAGTACCGGAATGGTCGAGGGTTGCACCGTGACCGTCCCCACTTCCACGGCCGGAGGAGCGGCCTGAGGGGGTGCTTCGGGTGCCTTGCAGGCTGCTCCTCCCAGGAGGGAAACGAGGGCGAGGGTCGAGAAGAAGGGAGTCCGGGTTCGAGCGGAGTGCATGGAGCGTTCCTGGACGGTCCAGGGCTTGAGCAGCGACGGAGAGGATGAAAAAACCTGACGCACGTACCGGCCACGTGGGGGCTCGCGGTCAGGTGGGGAGGCTCGGTATTTCGAAAAGGACCCCTACCTAGCGGCCGGATTTTTAGGGGTCAATCGAATCGTGGCTCGAAGAAGTGCTCGGCGGGCGTGCCACATGGCTCGCTCAGGTGTTTTCTCCTCACGGCCTTTCTCATCCTCTCAATGGGTTGGACGTTGACCGCTGGCCGCAGCGCCACACCCACGCGGCCGTCACCAACAGCATGCCCGTGGCCAGCGTCAGCACGGCCACGAACGCGCTGTCGAATGCCGAGCGGGCGAGCGTGCTGATAAGCAAGCCCGATGCGGGCGGCAGGCCCTCGGCAACGCTCAGCGCCTCGTCCAGGCTGTCCTGGACCACGGTGGGCAGAGCCAGGTCTGCCGGGACGGAAAGCGACGCCGCATAGACCGCGGACAGGATGCTGCCCATCACCGTCACGCCAAGCGCGCCGCCCAGCTCGTAGGACACCTCCTCGACTGACGCCGCCATGCCGGCGCGCTCTGGCGGCGCTCGATGGAGGATCGTGCTGGAGGCCGCCGTCATGGTCGCTCCGATGCCAGCGCCGAGCACCAGCAGGCTTGCGACCTGTAGGACGGCGGGAGCGTCATGCGCCAGCAGGTAGCCGCCCATGCCCAAGGCGGCGCAGAGCAAAGCGGTCCATATGACCTGGACATCCCCCACCCGCGCCAGGAGCCGTCCGGTCAGCGGGCCGGCGATGAAGGAGGCAAGCGGCAGGGGCAGCGTGAACAAACCCACTTGGAGCGGCGACAGGCCGAGCACCAGCTGCAATCGCTGGCTGAACACGAGCTGTAAGCCCACCAGAGCGGATGAGGAGATGACAGCCGCCACCACCGCCGCCATGAAGGCGGGCTGGCGGAACAGGGCGAAGTCGAGCAGCGGGTGGACGCTGCGGCGCTGCCGGCGCACGAACATCGCCAGGAAGGTCGCTCCCAAGGCGAATGCCAGCAGGGCCGTCGTCCACGACGGAGCGCGCTTTCCGCATTCCTTGAGCGCATAGACCAGCCCGACCAATCCCATCATCACCTGCACCGAGCCGGCCAGGTCCCAGGGGCGTGAGGTGTCGCTGCGACTCTCGGGAATCAGCCGCCAGGCACACGGCAGTGTCAACACCACGATGGGGACGTTGACCAGGAACACCGCGCCCCACCAGAAATGCGCGAGCAGCAGCCCGCCCATCACGGGCCCCAATGCCGCGCCACCGGATGCGACCGCGGCCCAGATACCAATGGCGACGGCCCGCTCGCGGGCGTCGGTGAAGGTGAGGCGGATGATGGACAGGGTGGCTGGCATCATCATGGCCGCCCCCACGCCGAGCGCTGCTCGCGATGCGATCAGCGCGGCTGCCGACGGCGAGAAGGCGGCGCACGAAGAAGCGACCCCGAACACCACCAACCCGCCTAGAAACAGCTGCTTATGGCCGATCCGGTCGCCCAGCGTGCCCATGCCGAGGAGCAGGCCTGACACGACCAGCGAATAGGCATTGATGATCCACAGCTTGGCGGAAGCCGAGGCGCCCAGCGCGTGGGTCAAGACGGGCAAGGCGGTGTACAGCACCGTCATGTCGACGACGATCAACAGCAGGGCGACGGAGACTACTGCCATCACCCACCATTTCTTCTGAGGATTCACGCATTCACCTGATGGAGTCCTGGCCGTGGTGGTGTCACTCGCCCGACGGGGACTATAAATACGGGCGTATTTAAAGGCAAGGAGGCGCAATGGGGCGTTACCAGGCGGTGGACCGTGACAGCGTCCTGGACGCGGCGGAGTTGATCGTTCGCACGAGGGGCATCGCGGCGCTGACGATTGATGCCGTGGCCAAGGCAGCGGGCATCTCGAAGGGCGGCGTGCAATCGAGCTTTGGCACCAAGGACCAGCTGATCGCGGCGATGTACGCGCGGTGGGGAACGGAGTTCGAGGCCGCAATCGCGCGACAGGCCGGGGAGGAGCCGTCGCCCATGGCGCGACTGCGCGCCTATATCGAGGTCACGTATCGCACCGACAAGGCCGAGGGGGACCGCGCGGCGGGCATGATGGCGGCCCTGCTCAATGCGCCCGAGCACCTGAGGCAATTCCAACAGTGGTATGCGTCGCAGCTGGACGGCATCGACATGTCGACTCCGGAGGGGCGGCGCGCGCGGCTGGCCTTTCTCGCCAACGAAGGACTCTTCATGCTGCGCTCCTTCGGCTTCATGAAGATGAGCGAGCGGGAGTGGCGAGAGATCTATGCCGACATCCGCGGCCTCCTCGATGACGCGGAGGGGCGCAAGACGTAACCAACGCCAGGCCCTTGGCGGCGAAACGGACGCCTACCTGCCTGATGCTTGGGGAGCAAGCGAGTGGGTGAGCGCTGGGGCTTCGGAGACTACTGTGCCAGGTCATCCAGTACGTCGGAGAGGGTGGTGGCGTTCAGGGCCCGATCGAACCAGCGGTCGAGGGTCGACTGGTCCGTGCAGGTGAGAATGCGCTGCCGGGCCGCTTCGTCGACGTGCAGACCCCGCGCGGCGAGAATCCGCAGGACGTACTCGGCACGCCCTCGGATCAGACCCTCCTCCCGGCCCTCTTCCCGGCCCTTCGCCAGACCTTGTTGGCGACCGCGCTCGATGAGTTCCTCGCCATAGCTCCGCATCAGCTCCTCCGCTCGTTGCTCATCCAGCACCGAATGTAACACCCTCCCGGTGGCTTCATGGACGGCCTCGTCCCCGATCCACAGCAGGTAGCGGATGAGCACCACCAGGTGTTCGGCTCCCTCATGGGTTGTCTGCACCTGCGTGAAGAGTGCCACCCAATCGGGCAACTTCTGGGCCAGTTCCTCAGTACGCCCATAGCGCAGCACCAGCCAGGCCAGCCGGGCCAGCGGTGGGCCTGGGCGCGCTCTCAGCGCCTCCTCCCGCTCGGCGGTCAGGTCGTCCAAGAGGTACTCGAAGCGAGGCACCAACGCTCGCCACCGCGCCCGCTGTTCGTCCTCTCCATCCGGAAGGTCGAAGAGGTCCTCCACCCGGCGCGGCGCCGTCCAGGCTCCGTCTGGCCCGTGGTACATGACGAGTGGGATGACGAGGGGGAGAAGCGCACTTTCCGGGTGCTCCTGGCGCCAGCGCTCCACCTGGCGCACCACGTAGCGCAGCATGCGCAGCGCCATCCACCTGTCCACCGTGGACTGATGCTCCAACAGCACGTACAGCAGCAGCGGGCGGCCCGTGTTCAGTCGAGCCACGAAGAGCAGGTCGCTCTCGGTTTCCCGTAGCTCCGGGTCCACCACGCTGCCGGGCTCTCGCCGCAGGGACGCCCAATCCACCTCGGAGACGACATGCGGGGGCAGGACGGCGCGCAGCTCGGCCGCAGCCCGCTCGGGATGGCCAAAGGTGTAGCGGGCGAAGAGGTCATGCGGTCCAGACATGGCGGGTCGCGCCAAGCATGCGGCGGGCCAAGGGCGCCGGAACGAGTCCTTCCTCGAAGACACCTTCCTTGGCGATGCAAGTGACAGATTCGCCACTCGACGGACCCCTGCTTGGGAGTATCTGACGCGGACAGGCCCTCATCACGAGGAGTGACATGGGTATCATGCGCTGCGAGCACCATGGCCTGCGTGGAATCGAGCACGTCTGCGTGCATCTTCGCCAGGCGTTCGATGTTGGCTCCGAGCTCCCCGCGTTCGCGACGTACTCACTCAGGATGGAGGGTCCCTCTCCCGAGGTCTGGTTGGTCCTCTACTTCTGCCACGAATGCGTTGCACGACGGAGGCTCCCCGTTCCGGAACGGGAGCTCAGCGAAGCCGAGCAGACAGGCAGGTATCACGACCTCCTCGATAACCTTGAGATTGTCTGTGAGCGCTGCTTCCAGCGCCGGGCTTTCCCGTCGGATGGGGCCGGGCCGACTCCCCACTCACCGCTGGTAGAGCTTCACCCAGTCCACGTACATCTTCACCGGAGCGCCCAGGGTGGTGCGGAAGGCGTCGAGCTGGATGCTCAGGTGGTGTGCCACGTCCGGGATGGCATTGACGTCGCCACCACGTGCGACGCGGCCTCGAGCGAATACCCTCCGCTCGTCCCGGCCGCGGGCGTGACCTTCACCACGTAACTGCCCTCGGGCGCGTCCGAGGAACGGAGGGCTCGCGACAGGCTCGCCTGTCATGTCTTCCAGCCTTGGCGGTCCTGCTCGAAGCCGCCATTGGCGAGCAGGTTGTCCATCGCGGCGGCTGTGCTCGACCGGGTCTCGTCTGGCGTGAACGCACGGGCCTCCCGCTCAGCCCCACCACGCAGGCCAGCCGTACGCGCCGCCAATTTCCTCGGCCCACGAGAATTCTCATCATCGAAAACACTCCATCCACGGAATTTTTCTCTTCAAATGGATGGAGAGGAGCTCTCGCCCCGCCTCCCACAAAAGGCCAGGGCCTCTTGCCCAATGTTCAATCTTGAAATATTGAATATCCAGGAATCGGGTGAATTCGCCATTTCCGGGTGATTTCATTCCCACGCGCCTTCACCCACGCAGCCGCACTGATTCCTGACACGCCCGCGGCCTCTCAGGAGGAGTACGGATGCTCCAACGCACTCTCATTGCCCTCGTCGTGTGCGCGACCGCCTGCACATCTGTCGATGGCTCCCCCGACGGACAAGCCGACGCACTACCCGGTCAGACAAAACAGGCCGTCGAGCCGCTCGACAAACCCTCCGAGGAGAACGCCATCCGGTTCCTCGAGCAGGCCACCTTCGGCCCGCGCCTCGCCAATGGCGTGAGCCCTCAGCCCATCGACACCGTGGAGCGCGTGCGCTCCGTCGGCATCACGCAGTCCATCACCGACCAGGTCAACGCCACCCGCTCCACGTTCGATGGCACGACGACGAGCAAGGATTTGGGCTCGCAGTTCTTCTTCAACGCCGTCACGGGGAAGGATCAGCTCCGGCAGCGCGTGGCGTTCGCGTTGAGCCAGATCTTCGTCGTCTCGCAGAGCGGCCTCCCCGACCTCTCAGCCACGCCCGAGTCGGAGCCCAAGATCGCGATGGCGGGGTACCTCAACCTGCTGTCCACGCACGCCTTCGGCAACTTCCGACAGCTGCTGGAGGCGGTCACCCTCGACCCCGCCATGGGGAACTACCTCGACATGGTGAACAACCGGGCGTTCAACACGTCCGGCAAGGCCATCGAGCCGAACGAGAACTACGCGCGTGAGATGCTCCAGCTCTTCACGCTGGGCCTCTTCAAGCTGAACGAGGACGGCACCCAGAAGGTCGACGCCACGGGGGCGCCCATCCCCGCGTACACCGAGGCGCAGGTCCAGGCCTTCGCGCGTGCCCTCTCCGGGTGGACCTATGGCAATGCCGCGGGTTGCCCCACCGTGGGCCGTAACAACGCGGCCAACTTCTCGCTGCCGATGATTGGCTGCGACGTGAACCATGACTCCACGTCGAAGACGCTCCTCCGGGGCGCGGTGACGACCGCGGGCGGGAGCGCCACGCTCCACCTCAAGCAGGCGCTCGACAACGTCTTCGCCGACCCGAACCTCCCGCCGTTCATCTGCAAGCAGCTCATCCAGCACCTCGTCACCAGCAACCCGACCCCCGCGTACGTCCAGCGGGTGGTGAACGTCTTCAAGAACAATGGCTCGGGCGTGCGCGGCGACCTGCGCGCCGTGGTGCGCAAGATCCTGGAGGACGACGAGGCGCGCGGCCCGCAGGCACCGCTGGGGCAGTACGCCACCTACGGGCACCTCCGGCCGCCCGCGCTGTACATCACCGCGCTCGTCCGGTGGTTGAACGGAACGCTCGACACGGCGGAGGGCAAGGACCCGGGCGCGAAGCTCAGCTCGTGGAGCCGCTCGCTCGGCCAGTACGTGCCCCGGCCGAGCTCGGTCTTCAGCTACTACCCGCCGAACGCACCGGCCCCCGGCAGCAGCGGCCTGCTCGGCCCCGAGTTCGCCATCCTCGACACCGCCACCGTCGCCGCGCGCGCCAACATCGTGCACGAGCTGCTCTTCTCGACCGCACCCGCCACCGCGGGCGTCATCGTCAACCTGGACACGCTCCCGTCCGACCCGAACGACCTGGTGCTCTGGCTCAGCCGGTACTGGCTGCACGACACGATGTCGTCGGAGCTCCAGCTCGCCATCTACGGCGCCATCACCGACACGCGCGCCAGCACCGCTGCCCAGAAGAAGAAGCTCGCCCTCTACCTCACGTCGCTCTCCCCCGAATTCCAGATCCAGAGGTGAACCCATGTCCATGTCACGACGCCAGTTCCTCCGCGGCGCCTCCAGCAGCCTGGGTTTCCTCGGAGCCGCCGCGACCCTGCCCCGGTGGATCAGCCAGGCGCACGCCTCCACCCTCACCGGCTACGCGGGCTACCGCGCGGCGGTGTGTGTCTTCCTCCTGGGCGGCAATGACAGCAACAACGTCCTGGTCCCCCTGGGCGCCACTCCCTATGAGCAGTACCGTTCGGCCCGGCCCACCATCGCGCTCACGAAGGAGCAGCTGCGGGTCATCAACCCCATCGGGCAGGCCGCTGGCTCGTATGGCCTGCACCCCGCGCTCACGAAGCTCCAGGCGCTCTTCGAGCAGGAGCGGGCCGCCTTCGTGTGCAACGTGGGACCGCTCGTCCTGCCGATGCGGAAGACCGACTTCACGTCGAACGCGGTGGCCCGACCGGACAACCTGTTCTCGCACAGCGACCAGCAGGATGCCTGGGCGAGCGCCATCGCCAACCCCTCCACCGCCGCGTTGCCTCTGGCCCTCATCGGCAAGGTCACCGGGTGGGGCGGCCGGACCGCGGACAAGATCGCCAACCTGAACCCGGGCGAGTACCCCGAGGTGGTCTCGTTCGGGGGCAAGTCGCTCTTCGCCGCCGGCGGGACCCGGCAGCCCATGATGGTGTCCTCGAACGGCTCGCTCGCCTTCCGGACGTCGGGCAACGCCAACTTCGATGCCCACACGAAGGAGGCGCTCTCCGAGGTGCTGACCATCAACAACGACGCCGCCCTCGAGGAGTCCTACGGCACGGTCTTCAGCACGGCGATGACCTTCGCCTCGTCGCGGACCGCCGCGCGCGAGGCCGCCTGGAATGCGCTCCCGCAGGTGACGCGCGAGAAGATCGACGCCCTGTTCGTGCCTCCCGCCACCGGAAGTGGAGGCTGGACGCTGCACACCCAGCTCTATCAGGTCCTCCGGGACATGGTGGCGGGTGCGCTGGCCTCGGCGGCCGGCGGGCTCGGCCTCAAGCGTCAGGTGTTCTCCGTGGGCTTCGGCGGCTTCGACACCCATGTGGGCCAGGACTCGGCCCAGAACTCCCTGCTCACGCAGCTCGACTTCGCGCTCGACGCCTTCCACCAGGCCATGGCCCTGCTCAAGGCGGAGGCGATCTTCGGCTCGGCTCCCCCGCAGGCCACGCTCTTCACGATGAGTGATTTCGGCCGGACCCTGGTGGAGAACTCCGACAGGGGAACGGATCACGGCTGGGGGAGCCACATGCTCGTGCTCGGGGACCGCGTCCTGGGGCGCCGGCTCTATGGCACCTTCCCCAACCTGGACGTGTCGAACGGTGCGGCCAACAACCTCGACAGCGTCGACGGCAGGGGGCGCTGGATTCCCACGCTCTCGGTGGAGCAGTACGCCTATACCCTCGCGTACTGGCTGGGTCTCTCGACCACCGCCGAGCGCGACTACGTGTTCCCGAACTTCGCCGGCTATCTCGCCGCGGCGACCGCGAACGGCTTCCCTGCACTCGCGCGGACGGCTCGGATTGGCTTCATGATGCCGGACGCGTAAGGCGCCACGGCTTCCGAAGGGGGCGAACGAATCCGGAGGAGCGCCCCTCCGGGCACACTCTTCGGCCACTTGTCCGACTGTCGGACAGGTCGGAGAAAAGTGTGGCCCAGGGGCGTCACTCCGGCCACGTCTGTGGCTCCTCGTCCGCGTAGGCCCGGCCCGCTCCGTCGACGCAGCGGCTTCACGAGCCCTGGCACCGCGCTTGCTGTGACGGGGCGTATACGAGGCCATGCACATGAGCGACGCGAGGCGGAACGGATGGAAGCGAGCCGGAGTGAATCCCTGGGCAAGGGCCCTGTCTGCATGGGCCCTGGTGTCGGCGCTCAGCCTGAGCTGGAGTCCTTCCGCCCTCGCGCAGGGAGAAACCACGGGCGAACGCCTCGTCGAGAACAAGGATCCGCTCAATCGAACCGAGCGGCTCGATTGCCAAGGCGCGTTTTGTGTCTGGTGGAACAGCTGGCACAGCGCCTGCTCGGGCGAGTACTGCTTCTTCGACACCCTGTATGTCACCGACCGCGAAGGCCATGTGGTGAGTGAACATGCGAATGATAAATCCCCTGTGGGCCAGTACACCCATGAGGTGAGGTTCATCGCGCCGCGTCGAATTGAAATCCTCGAGCACAAGGGTCCCTTCAACCACGAGCGGGAGATAGGAGCGGAGACCGGCGTGGATCCGTCATGGGTTCGTCGCGAGGTGTGGAACCTGTCCTCGGATGGCAAGACGCTCACCCAGGACCCCAAGGCGGTGCGAGAGCCTGACTGGAAGAGACAGCCCCAGGCCCCTGCCCCCTCCCGGCGCCCACCGCCCAAGCCCGAGGTGCCGAGCCTCAAGGTGCCCGTGAAAGAGGCCGTGCTCGCCAAGGCCAGGGCCGCCTGTGAGTCGTCGGATGGGCGCTACCCCCTGCACCACGAGTGTCGCCGGGGCTCCTGCGTGCTCGTCCTCAGTTCGCAGCCGGAGTACGACGAGCTCTCCTGTCGGCAGATTCTGTGTCCCGTCCTGGTGAAGGGTTCCCAGGTACGAGCGCTCCCCCTGTCCGAGGAGGTGGTCCGCCTGGAGCTGACCCCCACCGAGTATGTCTTCACCGCCTGTGATGGTCCCTATGGCTCTCTCGGAAGCCAGTTGACGCTGCTGCGCGCCCGGCCGGAGTTCATGGTCTTCTCCGGGACGGAGGGGCTGCACGTGGAGGGCAGTGAGCCCTACCCCGTGCGGGAGGCGAAGTCCTTCGAGGCGGCCCGGGCGCTCGCCCCCACCGTGCACGCGTATACGCGGTTCCACATCCCCTGGGGTCGTGACGCCTGGCGCGACGAGCACGACCTGTCCCTGGCCTGGCAGTTGATGCGAGTGGACGGGCAACTGCGGCTTCACGCCGAGGTGGACGACGATGTCCTCGTCCCCTTCACCACGGGCACTGGCGTGCACTCGGACCACCTGGAGCTCACGGTGTCGAGGGGGCGCACTCGAGCCGAAGCCTTCAAGCTGGGCGTGCTGCTCGCTCCCGAGGGCAAGCTCCAGGTTCGACTCTGGCAACGAGAGGAAGGGGGCAAGAAGCGAGATGTCGAGGAGGCGTTCGCCGCCGCCCGTGGCACCTGGCGCAAGCGCGAGCGGGGCTACGAGGTGGAGCTCGACCTGCCGCTCGACTCCGTGCGGGACCCGGCCGCACCGCTCGTCTCGCACCTCTCGGTCTTCGTCTCCGACGCGGACAAGGCCCACAAGCAGGAGACGCTGATGGGCCACGAGGGCTCGCTGAGATTCTGGACCGAGTATCCGCCCAGCCTCGAGGAGTACCAGCGCACCCTGCGGCCTATCGAGTAACGCCCGCCGTCCCGCGTTACCGGTGCTCGCTGTCGAGGTGCTTCATCTGCGCCGGGTTGTAGCGCTCGCCGGAGATCTTCACGAGCGCATCGAGCGCGGTGAGATCGTCCTTCGACAGCGGCCGGGCCAGGGCGCCAAGCGAGTCCTCGAGCTGCGCGATGGTCTTCGCACCGACCACGGGGACGAACGCTGGCTGGCGCGCGAGCACCCATGCGACCGCGAGCTGTCCCGGCGTCATGTCGCGCTCCTGGGCGAACCGATGAAAGGCGTTCACGACCTCTTCGTTCTTCTCTCGGTTCGTGCCGGTGAAGCGGGGGAGGTGGGCGCGGAAGTCCTTGGGTCCCTGGGGCTTGCTGCCGGTGAGGAGGCCTCGCGAGAAGACGCCGTAGAGCGTGGCGCTGATGCCGAGTTCGTTGAGCACGGGGAAGATCTCCGCCTCGGGGCCGCGGCTCGCGAGCGAGTACTCAATCTGGAGATCGACGATGGGGTGGACGCGGTGGGCGCGGCGGATGGTTTCGACGCCGACCTCGGAGAGCCCGATGTGGCGCACGTAGCCCGCCTTCACGAGGTCCGCGATCGCCCCGATGGTGTCCTCGATGGGGACGGCAGGATCCAGCCGCGCAGGACGGTAGATGTCGAGGTAGTCCACTCCCAGCCGTGTCAGGCTGTAGGAGATGAAGTTCTTCACCGCGGCCGGGCGCGTGTCGTTTCCGTACCATTGCCCATCCGGCCCTCGGAGCGCACCGAACTTCACGGAGAGCTGCACCTTGTCTCTCCGACCCGCGATGGCACGCCCCACGAGGAGCTCGTTGTGGCCCATCCCGTAGAAGTCACCCGTGTCGATCAACGTGACGCCGCGATCGATCGCGGCCTGGATCGTCCGGATGCTCTCGGCGTCATCGGTCGCGCCGTACATGCCTGACATTCCCATGCAGCCAAGCCCCAACGGGAAGACCTCGGGTCCCGTGGCGCCCAGCTTCACCGTCTGCTGCGTCTTCTTCGATTCGTGCGTGCTCATCGTTCGTCTCTCCTTCTGGGCAAAGACTATGAATCGACACGATTAAATCCAATGAATAGGATGTATCCGAATCATGCACAGCATCTATGAAAAGGATCTCGACCTCAACCTGCTCCGGGTCTTCGTGGTCGTGGCGGAAGCGGGCAGCGTCACGGAGGCCGCGAGCCGCCTCTACCTCACCCAACCCGCGGTGAGTGCGGCGCTGAGGCGTCTCACGTCGACGGTTGGAGCGCCCCTCTTCGTCCGAGCGGGACGCGGGCTCGCGCTCACGGCGCGCGGGCAGCGCCTGTTCGCTTCAGCTCGGCCGCACCTCCAGGCGCTCGTCGAAGCCGCTGTCTCTCCAGGGACGTTCGACCCGAGGACGAGCGAGCGGACGGTGCGGCTCGGCCTGTCGGACGCGAATGAGACGTGGCTCCTCCCGCCGCTCCTTCGAGTGCTCACCGAGGAGGCGCCGCGCATGAAGCTCATCGTGGTTCCGGTCCAGTTCCGCACTATCGCCGAGGCGCTGGCCTCTTCGGCGGTGGACCTCGCGGTGACGGTGGCGGACGAGCTGCCGGCCGACACGCGGCGCCTCGT
Organism: Archangium minus; assembly: GCF_044360475.1. Classification (NCBI taxonomy): domain Bacteria; kingdom Pseudomonadati; phylum Myxococcota; class Myxococcia; order Myxococcales; family Archangiaceae; genus Archangium; species Archangium minus. Next base: position 12,851,744 of record NZ_CP043494.1, on the reverse strand, counting down.
GCTGTACACGGGAAGCTTCGTGTGTCTCTTCGACCCGCGGCACGCCCGGCTAGGGAAGAGCCTGACGATGGAGCGCTACCTGGCGCACGAGCACGTCATCGTCTCGTACAACGCGGACCTGAGAGGCATCGTCGAGGACATGCTGGGCGTCCAACGGCGCGTCCGGGTGTCGGTGCCGACGTTTCACAGCATCGGTGCGCTGGTGGAGGGCTCCGCCCTGCTCGCCACGATTCCGAGCGCGGTGGCAGGGGAGATCACCTCACTGCGTCCGAACCTTCGCACGCTCCCCCTGCCGTCGCCGTTGGCCTTGGGGGGCGCGCCAATGGAGCTTCTCTGGCGGACCACGGTCGAGGACGACGAGGCCATTCGCTTCATCCGCGAGCTGGTGGTCCGCGTGGCGAAGACAGTGCTCCGGGCCGAGTGAGCATGGCATGGTTGTCAGCACCATGAGCCCTCACATCCTGTTCCTTCCTGGTGCCGGAGGTGCCGCGTCCTTCTGGCATCCGCTCGGCGCGCTGCTGCCGACGAGCTGGCGCAAGACCTATCTGAGCTGGCCGGGCCTCGGCCTCGAGCCGCATGATCCCGCGGTGCGAAGCCTCGACGATGCGGTTGCCCATGCCGCCAGCAGGCTGGAAGGCCCGAGCGTGGTCGTGGCGCAATCGATGGGCGGCGTTGTCGCCGTGCGGCTGGCGCTCGCCCATCCGGAGCGCATCAGCCATCTGGTCCTGACGGCTACCTCCGGCGGCATCAACGTCGCGAGCCTTGGCGCCAGCGATTGGCGCGGTCCCTATCGTGCGGAGTATCCGAAGGCGGCGGATTGGATTCTGAACGACAGGACGGACCTCTCGGCGGAGCTCCACCGGATCGCCATCCCGACGTTGTTGCTCTGGGGCGATGCGGATCCCATCAGCCCCGTGGCGGTCGGCCATCGCCTCGCGGAACTACTGCCCAGGGCTCGGCTGCAGGTGCTCGCCGGTGGAGACCACATGTTCGCCCGGGACCGCGCGGACGAGATTGTGACGTGGGTCGCGGAGCATCTCCGCGCTTCCGAGCGGCGTTGAGCGAACCCCCGGGCGAAGAGGGGAACGGTCATGGTGCCTGGCTCGCCGCTCGTGCCGCGGCGGCGTCGAGCGGCAGCTCCAGGGAGAAGGTGGCTCCGCCGCCGGGCGTGGTGGTGACCGTGATGTGCCCGAAGTGTGCCTCCACCACCTGCCGGGCGAACCACAGTCCCAGGCCGAACCCGCCGTACTGGCGTGAGGAGACCGCGCGCTCAAAGCGCTCGAAGATGCGAGCGCTGTCTTGCGGAGCGATGCCGATGCCATGGTCCGCCACGGTTACCCGGGCGGTGCCCCCGTGTGCTTCGAGGTTCACCTCCACCGGCCTGCCCATTCCAAACTTCACCGCGTTGGTCAGCAGGTTCCCAAGCGCCTGCCTCATGCGTGGGCGGTCACACATCGCCATGACGGATGTCTCACCGTGGAAGGAGAGCGGGGTGCCCGTACGCGCGGCCTCGTCCCGCACGGCGTCGAGCGCCTCGGTCACGAGCTCCCTCAAATCCACTTCGCGCAAGTGCAGGTGCAACTGACCGGTGTTGAGCCTTGAGACATCCAGGAGCGTCTCGACCAGCGCGGCCAGGTCCTGCACGGTCTGGCTGGCCGTCTCGAGCCGCGCCCCGACGCGCGCCCGGCTCTCCTCGCTCAGGCCGCGCCCCACGAGCTCCAATTGGAGGCGGAAGCGGGTCAGGGGCGTCTTCAGCTCGTGGCTGGCCACGGAGAGGAACTCGTCCCGGGCTTGAACGGCTTCCCGGAGGCTCGTCTCGCGTACCTCGCGGCGGACGATTTCCTGGCGCATCCTCGAGAGCGTGAGGTTGGAGCGCACCCGTGCGACCAGCTCCCGTGCGGAGAACGGCTTCACGAGGTAGTCATCGGCTCCCGCCTCGAGTCCACCCACGGCGGCTTCAGGACCGGCCTGGGCGGAGAGCAGGAGGAGGGGAATGGCGAACAGGTCCGGGTCTTCGCGGAGCCGTTGGACCAGCCCCAGCCCGTCCAGGCCCGGCATCATCACATCCGTGACGATGACGTCCGGGCGCTGCGTGTGGGCGACCTCGAGCGCGGTGAGCCCGTCCACGGCCCGCTGGACCTGGAAATAGGGAGAGAGGACACGCCACAGGTAGTCGCGCATGTCCGCGTTGTCGTCGACGATGAGCACCCGGCCGGAAGGTGTCTTCACCGGGGAGGTGGAGGGCTGAGGGGCGGGGCGTGGTTCCTCCTCCGCGCCGTTGGGCAGCCACCGGAGTGCTTCTTGGATGGAGGACCCGGCGCCTGTCGCGGCGGAAGCCGGCTTCGGCTCTACCTTCAGCTTCTCCTTCGGCAGATGCGCCGTGCCACGCGGGATGGACACCGTGAACCGGGTGCCCCGGCCCACCTGACTCTCGACCGAGATCGTCCCCCCGTGAAGCTTGACCAACTCCTGGACGAGCGCCAGTCCGATACCGCTCCCCTCGAAGGAGCGGGCACGTGCTCCTCGCACACGATGGAACCGCTCGAAGAGGTGGGGCAGCTCGTCCGCGGGAATGCCCGTCCCTGTGTCCTCCACCTCGAGGAGGGCGTGCTGCGCCGTCTCACGCAGCCGCACGGTGATGCCTCCCTCGAAGGTGAACTTGAAGGCATTCGACACCAGGTTGAGGACGATCATCTCCCACATGTTCCGGTCGACGTAGATGGGCTCGGACAGGGGTGGGCAGTCCACGACGAGCCTCAGCCCGGCGCGGTCCGTGGCGGACCGGAAGCTGCTGGTCAGCTCCGCCGTCAAGGAGTTGAGAGCGGTGGGCTCGTAGTGCGCCTCGGCGCGTCCCGCCTCGATGCGCGAGAAGTCGAGGAGGCTGTTCACGAGCCGCAGCAGCCGTTCGCTGTTGCGAATGACGCTCTCCAGGGCCTCGCCGCGAAGCGCCTTCTCCGGAGAGTCGCGCGCGTCCTTGAGCGGCCCGAGCATCAGCGTCAGGGGCGTGCGGAATTCATGTGACACATTGCTGAAGAAGTCCGTCTTGGCTCGATCCAGCTCGAGCAAGGCCTCGGCCCTCCGGCGCTCCTCTTCGTAGGAGTGGGCACTTGCCACTGCGACGGCGATCTGGCCCGCGGCGAGCTCGAAGAAAGTCTGGTAGTGCTTGTCGAGGGCCCGGCGCGGGCTCGGGCCCGCGATGAGAAAGCCCTGGGGGAGCTTCTGCTCCGCACGCGTGATGGGCAACACGAGCGCGCTCTGTGGGGGCTCGGGCCAGGTTCCTCCCGGCAACTCGAGGAGCCGACGCGGCAATGGTGTGACGAGCTCCACGGAGCCACTCCGCGCGACCTTCGCCAGGGGCCAGAGTGCGTGCTCGTCATTCAACGAGATGACGGCGGGGCTCAAGGACTGGCCCTCCAGGAGCCCCGAGGTGCTCACGAGTCGTGCGTGGGTTTGCTCCTCCTCCGTCAGATAGAGCGCCGAGAACGCGACGTCCGCGGTGTTGCGACTCAACGAGCGGGCGATCGACGCGCACGCCTCTTCCACGGTCTTCGCGCCCAGCGTGGCTTCTCCCAACTCCCTCAAGGTCCTCAGCCGGCGCTCGGAGATGACGTATTCCGTGGTCTCGTTTCCCGAGCAGAAGATTCCGCTGACCTTCCCACTGTCCTCAATCAGGGGCGCGAACGAGAAGGTGAAGTAGGTCTCCTCCAGGAATCCCCTGCGGAGGAGCTGGAGCGGCATGTCCTCCGACCACGAGGCCACTTTCGTGGAGCTCACTTCCTGGAGCAGGGGGTCCAGACTGCTCCAGGCCTCCGGCCAGACCTCGCGAAAGGGTTTGCCGAGCGCCCAGGGGTGCTTCATTCCAAGAATGGAGGTGTACCCCTGGTTGTAGATCAACACGAACTCGGGTCCCCACAAGACGAGGGTGGGGAAGCGTTGGCAGAGGCAGATGCTGACGGAGGTGCGGAGGAGCTGCGGCCATTGGCTCACAGGACCGAGCGGCGTCCGCGCCCAGTCGTGGTTTTGGAGGAACGCGCTCATCTCGCCACTCTGGGCGAAGAGTTCGTCGGAAGGGGCGCTGCTCATGCAGGAAGCCCTCCAGGGGGTCGGTGAGCCTGGATGCCGCAACTCCCCTCACGCAGCTCATCAGCCAGGGAGTAGGCGGGCAGAGAGGCACCCACCCCGTCCTTCGCGTCAGCCATGAAGACGGTGGTGCGCTCTAGCCGCCGCGGGCTGCGTGCGGAAACGCCCAACAGAGACCTCCCTCTATCGTCAAGGATGGGGCTCGCACCGGTGTCCGCCATCCTGGGAGGTCTCCTGCCAGCCCTATGGGCCAGCGCCGCGTCATTTCGAAGAGAGCCGCTTGAGGAGCAAGCGGAGCGGACACAGGGGGCTCGGAATCAGCGGTTAGCGATAGCCGGTGGCGTATCCCAGTTCATTCCTTGTGAACGTCCTGGAAGGCAAGCATGTCGCACAAGCGCTGCTCCCGGACATCATCGAAGCCGCAGGATGCATTCCACGAAGGAGGGTTATCGTAGGTGCCGAAGAGCATGTCCCACCAGACGATGTCGCCATAGTTGCCGCGGTGCTTGCCGTATTCGTGGTGGATGCGGTGCATCTCCGGGCGTTGGAAGAAGAAGCCTACCCAGCGGGGTGTGCGCACGTTGGTGTGGTAGAAGAACTCGCCCAGCGCGGTGCAGGCCGTGTAGACGGTGCCGGCCTCCAGGTTCAGCCCGAGCACGGTGTAGACGAGCAGGCTCCCGATGAGGGAGTTGGCCACCATCTCCAGCGGGTGCTTGTAGAAGCTGGTGATGACCTCGAGGCGCTGAGGGCTGTGGTGGATTTGATGGAAGAGGCGCCAGAGGATGTCGCTTTCGTGCCGGGCCCGGTGCCACCAGTAGAAGACGAAGGTGGCGATGACGTAGGCGAGCACCCCGCCGGGAAGTGGGGGCAGGTGGTGCGAGAGGTGGAAGAGGGAGCGCGCTGACAGCCAGCGCTCCCAGGTGAAACCCGCGAGCACCACGACGCCTACCTGCACCAGGTTGATCAGCACCACCCGCAGGTGCCAGGAGCGCACGCGCGGCAACCGCCAGCCGCGGAAGAGGTGCTCGATGACGAAACAGACGACGGCGATGCCGAACAGCATGGGAAGCATGGCGTCCTCGCGGGTGTGATGCGAGGTGTACGAGAGAGGAGGCTCCCCATGCCTGTCCGGCGCACAGACAATGTCACCTCGTGGCGAGCTAGCATCGCCGCTCCATGACCCGGAACCATCCGCTCGCTGACCGCCTCGGGCATGTGGCCTCTCAGGCCACCTTCATCCAGGCGGCGCTCCTGGCCGCGCATGGCGCTGGAGCCCGCACGGACGGCTTCCGGGCCTCCGATGTGCGCTTCTTCTTCCTGCTCTTCACCAACTGGGTGGAGCATGACGTCACCCGGCCCTCACAGGACCTGGACCTCACGCAGGTGCGCCGGACGTTGGCTCGGCTGTGCCGGAGTGGGTGGGCCGAGCCCATGGCCGAGGCGCGTGGTCAGAAGGTCGCTCGCGGCGCGCGCTACTCCTTGACGGAAGAGGGGGTGGTGTCCCTCGCGGAAGCGCTCGCTGGGTTAGACCGGGCGCCGCTGGAGGAGATGCTCTTCGTGGCGTGCTTCGCGGCCAGCTATCTCGAGGCCATTCTCGCGCGGGTGCGGGGACGGGCGGCGGTGCTCAGCACGGCCGCACGGCGCCGGGTGGCCCGGATGCTCGAGCCCGCCCGCCTTCTGCGCAATGCCCGGCGGAGCACGGAGGCTGTCCTCGCGGACCTGGAAGAGAGGGTGCGCTCCAGCTTTGCGCTCGAGGCGGCGGCGAGGGCGTCGCTGGAGGCAGGTGCTTCCGAGGAACAGGTGGTGCGGAAGCTGGAGTCGCTCGGCTCCTACCAGCTGCACCGGGTTCGCCCACTGGCGGAGGTCCTGCTGAGCCTGCCAGACGACCTGCGGCGCTTCGAGCTCGAGAGCGGCATGGGCATGCGCGCGCGCCTGCTCTTCGCTCCCCTGGCCGAGCGGGCCCGTGCGGAGCTGGCGCTGCTCGAGCGGCTCGAGCAGCACCTGACCCCGCACGACAAGGCGTCTAGGGCCAGAACCCCTGCCAGGTCGTGTAGAACGAGTCGCTGTCGATGACGCAGGTGTGGGGGGACTCGATGCAGCGGACGTCCGTGCTCGAGGTCGTCTTCCCGTAGGTGCCCGCGTTCAACCGGGTGGAGCCCCAGTGCGTGGTCGACGCCGTCAGGAAGCTGTCCTGGGTGTGGACCAGGCCCCGGTAGTTCCCTCCGCCCGCGGGGGTCGCCAGCCCGCTCGAGGCGAGCGTGTAGCTGGGGACCGTCTGCGCGGGGGTGCGGTCGGTCGGGCCCGCCAGCATGACGACCGTGTCCACCGGGTGGTCCTTGCCGATGACGGCAGCGTGTCCCGCGCCCTGGGAGTGCCCCGCGACGACGAGCTTGTTCCAGACGATGTCACAGGGAATGGCCGTGTTCTTGGTTCCCGTGCAGTGGGAGGGCGTGAGGTAGGCGCCCCATCCTCCGGCGGGGTCCTGGCTATCCCGCATGAACACGAGCAGCCGGATGAGGCGGGCCTCGATGCCATCGTAGTAGCCCATGTCCGTCACGGCGGAGCCCGGCTGCACGACGCCCGTGATGAAGGTGCGGCGCGTGGGCAGATGGCACTCCACGTTCGTGCCGCACACCTCCCGGATGTTCGGAGCGTTGCGGTGGGTAATCCCGACCACGCGATAGCCCTTGTTCACGGCGCTCGCGAAGAAGCTGGTCTGCGCGGTGGTGTGCTCGTTGATGTGGTAGAAATTGCCGGCGCTCGAGCCCGCCCCGTGGAGCATCACGACCAGGTTGCTCTTGGTGGGGGTGTTGGGGCGCAGCGCGTAGTGCGGACGGTTCCAGGCCGTCGTCCTTCCACCGAAGTTGGTGTCCGTGGGGAGCATCGCCCAGCACTTCGCGTTGGCGGGCGCCTGGCACGCGGACAGCGCTTCCTGTTCCCGGGTGGAGATGTCGTCTCCGGAGACCGGCGCCTCATCCTCGAGAGGGCCACACGCCGCAAGGGCCAGGAGTGCACACAGGGGCAGACTTTTCTTGAGTAGGTTCATTATTCCGTCGTCGCTGGTGGAAACTCAGCTTGCGCCTGATTTCCATGACATCCAAGTAGTCTCTGAAATGTGTTCAGTTCCTTTGGCAACGTAAGAGCCTGAGAGGGTGCTTTCTCAAGAGATGGTATTTCTTGGGGTGCTGGGGAGGGCAGGCCTCGAAACGTGGAAGTCGTTCGAAGGCTCTTCGCTCAAGGTGCACTCCTGGGGTTCGGTGGTCTTCCGGGGGCTCTCCCGGTCCCTTGCCCGCGTCTGGGTCGCACGAGGTGTAGGTGGCGAAAGAGCGCTCCGTGGGGTACGAATTCCCCACGTTGGAGTGACGGCCTGACCACTCGTGCCGAGGTCAAGCGCCGGAAGGGGGGCCACCGTGCCGAGACAGCACATCGTGCAGCAGGGGGAGTGTCTCGTGAGTATCGCGCGCCAGTACGGCCTCGCGAACTGGCGCACCCTCTACGAGCACCCGGACAACGAGACGCTGCGCCGCAATCGGCCCAATCCCAACGTGCTCTTCCCTGGCGACGTAGTCGTCGTCCCAGACCCGAAGCCGAAGACGGTCAGTCGCGTCACCGGCCGTACGCATACCTTCCAAGTGTCGCTGCCGCGCAAGGAACTCCGCCTGACGCTGCGCGACGTGCGCGACAAGCCCTTCGAAAACGCTCATGTGGAACTGGAGGTGGACGGCCGCTTCTGGCCTCCACCCGAGGGGCAGGAGGCCTGGACCACGGACGGCGAGGGCTTGCTCGCGGTGCCTGTACCGATAGGTGCGCGCTCGGTCGTGCTCGCGATAGGCGATTTCAAGGTGAGACTGAGGCTGTCTCACCTCAACCCGCTGCGGGACATCCCGGAAGGGAACCTCAGCGGAGTACAGGCCCGATTGCGGAACCTTGGCTATGACGGTGGAACGGGTGAGGGCCACATGGGGCCGTCCATACGCGCGGCGCTGGCGCTCTTCCAGTCTGACCAGGGCCTCGAGGTGACCGGCAAACCCGACGATGCAACGCTCCGCAAGCTTGAGGAGCTGCACAGCAGTTGATTCAACGCAGTGAGAGGGGGGAGCGCAGTGGAAGATGTTCGCGACGTGATGGTGGGAGCGCCCGGAGATAAGGCCGGCAATGTGCTCGTGCTGGGTGGGATGGATGTGGTCGTCCCGCTTGAGATGGACCTCGATGACGACCCGCTCCAGGATGACGAGGTGTGGTTGCGCCGGACTGACGGAAGTGTGGTCCAGGTGCTCTATGCGAATGATCCGGACGTGGAGCGCAACGAGGAACAGCGGCTTCTCTTCTTCGGATTTCGCGACGTCCCCTTCGGCGTCTATACGGTATCGGTGAAGGTGGGGGACCAGCTCTACGATGCCATCCGCGGTCTTGTGGTGTGTCGAGAGGGAGTGCTGCTCGGAGGGAAGAAGCTGGCCTCCTCCTGGACGGCTCGCCAACCGCCCTCCGTGACCCCCGCGCCTTCGGAGTCCTCGCCAGCCCAGCCCTCTGAGGAGCCTGCGCTTGCGCTGCTGCCGCAAGATGATGGGGCCTATCTCGACCAGGAGGATCTATGAGCCGGTCGATTTGCTGGTCCAACGAGCCCACTCCTAAGCGCTTCTTCCTGGGCATGAAGTACGCGGTACGTGCCCTGTCTGGCGGTGAACCGCTTACAGGGCTCTTCATTGCCTTTCGCGTGCTGCCACCGGCCCCGAGTGGCTTACCCACGGACCGGGTGGTGGAATTGGCGTACGAGGCTCCAGACGAGTCGGAGGAGGAGCGCTCCGCCCGCGAACGTGCGGAGAGGGTGTTCAGCCTCGCGTTCGTGGATCCGGACGGCTTCCTGCAGCCTGTCACTGACGTCAACCCCTGGTACGAAATCCACGCAGCGCTGCAGGCGAAGGTCGAGGCACAGGCCCGGCACGAGAAGCAATGGAACGCGAAGAAGCAGAACCGGGGCGTGCCGCCGCCGCCTCTTCCGCCGGTGAACCGCAATCCCGACAGCATCAAGCTGTCGCTGGGCACCCGGATGCAGGCGTGCCTCATCCGTCACCCCAGCGCTCACCTTGCGCGGGCCCTGTGCGATTGGCTCAGCGGTGGTGCGGACCCGCACGAGTACGGCTTCGCTCGGTGGGGGACACCGGAGAAGCTGCTGCGTGCCCTCGAGACGAAGCAGGACACCACCGTCGATGCCTTGAACCTCGACGGGCTGACCAGCGAGCCCGCTGACTACTTCCCACCTGGCCCCAAGCGTTACGGTGGTTGGACGCTCTACGTGGACATGCCGCATGCCTCTCTCCCCTCGGTACAGGAGGCGGTGGGACGTCTGAAGGACGACCTCGGCCGGTTGCGCTATCCGGTGGGAGGCAACTCACCCTACGGAGGCTGGAAGTTGGAAGGTGGTGCCAAGGTCGCGTCAGCCAATCGTGGTATTTTCGACCTGGTCTGTGCCTCCGCTGTCACGGCTTTCCAGTACCACGCGTCAGGACCCTGGGCCTTCAAGCTTGCGGACAAGGCGCTTGCCTATGGCTTCGCGCTAGAGCCTTCGCCCAGCGGCGATCGCAAGAAGCCCAAGAACAGCTGGGCATATCTCATCGGCTCCACGGTCAAGCGCTCCCCTGTGCTGGACGAGCGGGGATACGATCAGGGAGTGGTGGATGTGTCCACGTCAGCGGCCATCCGAGCATGGCTCGAGGAGGGCCTGCGCAAACCCGGGGTGGTGCTTCTCGAACTTCCCGCAACGGATGAGAAGGCGAGCGGCGCGCGCTGGGTTGACTGGGCCCGGCCCGAGCTCGCGTTCGCCTTTGAGCTGTGGCGCGAGTTCGCTCAGACCCTGGGGTGCGAGTATGGCCTGTCCTTTACCCACGTGTTCCGCAACGCAGAGGCGGCCGGTGGAGTGGGTCGTGCCGAGTGCTCCATCCACAAGACCGGCAATGCCGTCGACCTTGCCGTCAAGGGCTCACTCGTCGGTGGCAACGACAACGTGGTCGATTTCTCGCTGCCGGCAGCCCACTTTCCCATCCGCTTCGAGGCGAGTTGGAACTGGGATGCCCGCTCGGCCATTGGCAGGCTCGAACGAGAGCTCGACGGGGCTAGAAAAAAACTCGAGGCTGCGAGGAGGGACGCGAGCAAGGCCCTGCGCTTGCGGAGCACCAACACCCGGCAGGACATCGCGGACGCGTCCGCGAAGCAAGCCGAGGCCGCCAAGAGCAAAGTAAAGGTCCCCCGTTTCAAGGATGACCTCCGGCCAGGACGAACCCAGGTCTGGCTGGACGCTGCCGGCCTCCAGTCGCACCTGGCGATGTGCCAGACCCGGCTTGCCCACCTTGAGCGACTCTCCACCACGTTGGAGAAGGGGGAACTGGGAGCCGCAGTGGCGCCGGGGGAGCCGGAACTGCCCGAGGTCGTCAAGGTCCGGGCAGCGGAGGCACGGCTGAAAGTAGCGCAGGAGCAGTTTGACCGCGCCCATCAGACGGACACGCCGGTTCGTAGCGCCTACCGCATCAGTTGGCGGCTTTACGGCCATTCCACCTTGAATCCATTTCGTTATCAGGCTGACCCGTCACAGCTCGTTCAAGAGGTGGAGCGGCGACTCGGCGCTCCCCCCGTCGAGAGGCGGGCAGACCCGACCAGCTTGTGGACCATTGAGGCGAGATTTCGTCAAGCGCTACACAGCTATGTGCCGGCACCCGACGACCTCATGAGCGACACGCTCTCCACAGGTGACGTGTTCCTCGGACCTGTGGAGGACTACATCCTGCCGCCCGCAACGCCTTCCGTAGCCGATGAGTTGTGGGGTGGTCCCAAGCTGCCGGAGTGCGTGGACCCAGTGCCTGATACCGAGGAACTCGCGAGACTGGAGACCGCTTCTTGGGAGGAACTGGTCGACGCGGCTTTCGCCACACGGCCTGAACTCAAGCGCTGCCGTGAGGTGGCCCAGACGCTCGTCGATATGGGAGGGGAGGGACTTCTGCGCGCGCTCTTCCGTTTGAACGTGACGCAATTCGTCTATAACCCTTTCGAGGCGGATGGTGGGCATGACGGGCCGAAGGTGGACGCATCGGCAGATGTCAAAGACGGTGTGCTCGACTATTTTGATCAGACAGAGGTTCTCAGGCGCGCAGGAGTACCCGGCAAGGCTTGCTCATTCCTCAATCTGACAGCTCTTGGCTTCCTGTGTGGGCTGCTGCGCATCGGAGCCAACCGTGGTGGTTGGCGTGACCCGCGCACAGATCCGGGGGCCAAGGTGAAAGCGCCTTTCCAGAAAGTTCACGTGGATGGGCATCTTGGTCCGCTTGTCGGCATCCTCGAGCGCATGGGCGCGGAAGGCACTGACGATGACGACGATTTCTTCTTCGTCGCGTCCAAAGAGGGCCGGGTCGCTCATTGGGTGCATTCGGTCGACCGGTCCTTTCTCCTCATGTGGGCGCGTACGCTCAAAAAGGCGAGCGAGGATAATGCCAGAAAGAAGAAGACTCGCGAGCCCGCGGCCATCTATCCGGAACCCGCGGGTAGGTTCATCAGTTCGAGAATGGTATGCAGCCTTTCACTGCGCGAGGACGAGCAGGAGCAGGTTCGTACCCTGCTCAAAACGTTCGCAAGCAAGCGCTTCAAGGTCGTCCGCGTAGGCCAGAATGTGGAAGGGATCAAGGTGGATGATGTGGTGACGGGCCAGACGCTGCTTGAGCAGTTCGAGACGGCTCTTGCCAAATTCATCTCGGTTATTGAGGCCCGTGAAGAAGAGGCCCGGAGGGAGAAGGAGGAACGCAAGGCCGGTAGGAATGCCGCGCGTCGGGCGAAACCGCTCAAATCGGTTCCCCGGCTGCGGGATGATTGGACGTTCGTGCTGCAGCCCTACTTCGACCTGGACAGCCCTCCTCCCGGTGCCGAGGCCGTACTCACGCCGAAACTGCTCGAGGACAACGAGGCGAAGACCGGTGCGCTCACATTCAATCCCGGGGATTCACTTGAGGTCCCGACGCCAGGCATCGGCCGAGCCCTCGAGTGGTGGCACTATGAGACAGAGCACGCAAACCGGACACCTTGGGGTCAACTGCTTACCGAGATTGGCTACGGCTACCCGGTCCTCTCGGCCCCTGCCCTGCCCAGGCATGATATCCTACCCCGCCGATATTTCAGTCGTGGCATGGATTTCGACGAGAGCGACGAACTGGGCAAAATCAAGGGCGGTGGCGTCATCGGATTCATGCCTGAAAACGAGAGCACCAATGCTGAACCACCCGAGCGCGTGAAGTCTGCCGCCCACTCCCACCGTCGAATGAAGGGCTGAGGAACTGACTCCTTGGCCGAGCCGTGTCGGCGAGCTGAACGCTAGAGAGGTCTGCAATGTCGAGTTGGTCTCGCACGCTGTCGTTCCCAGGGGTATTGCTCCTCGCGACTGTAGGGGGCTGCCGGGGAGCAGAAGCCTCCTCGAAACCACCTTCCCCACCTACCGCACCGACTCCGGTGGCCACTCAGTCTGCTTCTTCCGTCCCGCGTGTGGACGTATCGCCAACCCCACGGACACAGACTTCAGCTCCAGTGCCCACGAAGCAGGATGACACTGGTGCATGGGGCGCAGGGGTTCGCGATCTGGTCAACGACCCGTATGACCCTCCGTCAAGCTACGTCGCGGTGAAAGCCCGGATCGAATCCATGCCCTGTGAGCAGGTGCTGCAACTCGGGCCCGAGGGCTTCCTCATTCGCTACACTCCACCCTATCGAGGGCGGCCTTATCTGCTCGACGTGCAGCGAGACATCGCAGACCATTACAAAAAATGCCGGGTCGAGGACTACCGCCCTCTGCTGGCAAAGTTGCCCCGCAAGGAGCGACGCGCGGTGGATGGGGTACGTCCCCGGATGCAAGCCTACATCAACACCCTCTACAACCTGCGCGAGCAGTGTAGCCCAAGAAATGACCTCGCTTACGACCACCGGGAGACGCTCGCCCTGCTGCGGTTGGAGGACCTCCTCGCTCGATTCGTCGAGCAGGTGACTGCTCCCGAGGGTGAGCAGGGGCCGCGCTGTGACACGCAGGACTTCGCGCCCGTACGTGCGGAGGCTACCGCACTCATCGCACGTCCCTGCCCTCCACCGGTGGATGCGGACGAAGAGGAGCGCCTCCTGCATGAGCGCGCGCTCAACGTCGCCGCACCGGGGTTCGATGTCTCGACTGATAGGCTGAAGCCCTACTGCGAGCATTTCCCTCGCGCTGCGATGCAACCATTGCTCGTCTTCGCACACGCGTTGTTGCTCCAGGAGAAATAGGGGAGCGACGGAGCCGAATTCGGCATAGCATTCGCAAAAGGGGGGCACTCATGGCGCACATCTTTCACTCGCGTTGGCGAGTACCTGGGCGATTTTCCGACTACGTCATCCTGCGTGGTTCGAGCGCCAGGGGAGAACGTATCGGCGAACAGGTACCGGAGGTTTTCGTTGCCTCCCTGTTGGAGGGATGGCTCACCTCTGGCCCCTTGCGGACCCTGCACGAAATCTATGAATCCCTCGGAGGGACGCTCCCTCTGGGCCTCACCGTGCAAGAGCGCACCCGGTACAACCAGCGGCTCAAGGAGCGCCTCCGGGATGCGTTCCTGTTTGGCGAGCTGGTTGCTTTCGAAATCAAGCACCCCCTGCCTCAGGCCTGGCCAGTCGCGCGAGTGAAGCCCCAGCCCAAATTCGCGGAGCCTGAGCCCGAGCCTGAGCCCGAGCGGACCTTCATCCTCATCCGACTGGTGGACGATGAGGGCAATCCTGTTCCTGGCGCGCGCTACCGCGTCGAATTGCCTGATGGTGCCGTCAGGGAGGGACGATTGAACTCCAGCGGCGAGGCCCGCGAGAACTACGTTGTCCCCGGGGAGTGCAAGATCACCTTCCCTGAGCTCGAGGACAGCGCTTGGAAGCCGGGCAGCCCACCCGAGAAGGCGACTGCCTGAACGGGCTACCACGTTCGGAGCAGGTCGAAAGCAGCGGAGGCGATGAGCCGGGGGTGAGCCCGTCCCATCGCCTCCGTGGTACCGGCCGGATCAATGAGATCGGCCGGGCCTTCGCTCCTGACTAGTTGAGCTGCTTCTTGATGCGGATGTTGCGCAGCTGGAAGTGGATGTTGCCACCCTGGTCACCCCAGGCGGGCAGCAGCTCCAGGACGGAGCTGACCTTGGCCGTGTTCCAGCTCGACTGGTAGCTCGGGCTGGAGAACGGAATCTTCACCGTCGTCCACGTCCCGGGCTCGGGGTGGCCGATGAGGGTCTTCAGGTCTCCAGTCGCGCAGGAGTCCGCCTTGCGGTCGCAGACAATCTTCACCCAGAAGTCCTGGGTGGTCGCGCCGTAGTCGAGGATGTTCAGCTCGAGCTCCACGCCACCGGTGGCGGCGATCGCGGAGACGTCCATCAGGTTCGGCTCCTTGAGTCCGAAGGCGAAGCCGCCGTTGCCGCCCCCCTCCTTGAGGCCGCTCATCTTGACGTCGATGACCTTCTCACCGCCGACGTCGAACGCGGGGTCCACCGTCACGGTGCCCGTCGTGCCGCTCGTCCACCCATTGGGGGTGGCGAAGAGCGAGGTGTCGGAGATGCCGTTGACGTAGGCGTCCTTGTCTTCCGTGATGGCGATGGGCGCCGGGGGCGGCTCGCCGCCCGTGCAGGACACGTTGCCGGCCTTGTTGGGCTCCCAGCGGATGTTGGCGAGCGACAGGTCCAGCGTGCCCGTGCTGTAGAGCAGGAAGGGGGAGTTCACGTTGGTGAAGTCCAGGCCCGTGTCCGCCATGCACTGCAGCGGAACGGCGAGCTCGGTCCAGCCCTTGCCCTCGAGCGCCGTGAGGGTCTGGGTGAGCTTGATCTCCCCGAGGCACGGATACACACAGTGCATGGAGAGGTTGACCGGAGCGGTCGGCGCGACGTTCACCTTCACGGAGAAGACCAGCGCGCCCTTGGAGTTGAGGTAGGCCGAGAGGTCACGGCCCACGCCGCCATTCTGGTTCTGCGTGTAGATCTGCCCCGTGCCGCTCCAGACGACGTTCATGGCCGCCCACTGGAGGCCGCCCGCGTCATCCACCGGGGTGGCCTTGATTTCATTGGCGGCCAGGCTGGTGGTGGCGCTGGTGTTCTGCTGCACGTCGATGCCGCCCCAGTTGGACGGCGCGCCCATGCGCATCACCCAGTTGTCCTGGTTGCCACGCTCGAAGATGACCAGCGGCTCGGTGGTGGTGCCGCCGCCGCCCGGCGTCGAGCCGCAGCCGTGGGTCTGGGTCGTCTCCTCGAGAGCGCCCAACTCCTGGGGCTGCGCATAGGTCAGACCATAGCCGTAGGCGAAGAGGGGGTCGTAGCTCGCATCGCCCTTGTTGAGCAACACCTGGCAGGGGCTCTTGGGCCACGAGTAGGACAGCTTGCCGTGGAAGTCGTAGTTGACCGAGCCATCCTCCTTGCGGAACAGCACGTCGGTGATGCCATCGCCCTCGGTGCCGGGCAGCCAGGCCGCGACGAACGCATCCGACGCGTTGAGCTCCTTGTTGGCGTAGAGCGGACGGCCGGAGAAGAGCACCGTCACGATCTTCTTCACGCCCTTGGCCTTCAGGGCGTTGATGAGCGTGATGTCCTCCGGGCGCAGCCGGGCGAGCTCCAGGGTCTTGTTCTTGCCGATGTCCCCCTGGCCCTCGGCGTAGGGCGTCTCGCCAATCACCACCACGGCGACGTCATAGGACGAATCCGCCAGGGCACCGTCCGCGCTGGTGTCGAGCGTAGCGGTGGGGACGAGCTTCTGGATGGCCTTCCACACGGTGGTGCCGCCGCCGATGTCGGCGTTCGTGATGTCCGTGCCCTGCCAGGTGATGGTCCAGCCGCCGGACTGGTTGGCGAGGTTGTCGGCGCTCTTGCCGGCCACGAGCACCTTGGCCGTGCGGGCCAGGGGCAGGGTGGAGCCGTTGTTCTTGAGGAGCACGAGCGACTTGCGGACGGCCTCGCGGGCGACGGCCCGGTTCTCCTCGGTGCCAATCTCGTGCGAGGCATTGCGCGCGGAGGGCTTGGGCTTCTCGAAGAGGCCCATGCGGAACTTCACGCGGAGGATGCGGCGGACGGCGTCGTCGAGGCGCGCCTGGGGAATCTCACCGCTCTGCACTGACTTGATGGTGTTGGCGATGAACGCCTTCCAATCCTGGCGGTAGGGCACCATCACCATGTCGACGCCGGCGTTGATGGACTGCGGGCAATCGCCGTTGGTGCAGGCGCGGGGCGAGTCGCTGTTGTCCGGGGTGATCTGCCCGATGCCGTTCCAGTCGGAGACGACGAAGCCGTCGAAGCCCATCTTGGTCTTCAGGACGTCCGTCAGCAGGTACTTGCTGCCGTGCAGCTTGTGGGCCTTGGCGCCCTCGCCCTGGGCCGCGTCCTGCCAGCTGCTGAAGGACGCCATGACCGTCTGGGCGCCGGCCTTGAGCGCGGTGAAATAGCCGCGGCCGTGGATGTTGCGCAGGTCCTTCTCGGTGACCTGGGTGATGCCCTGGTCCTTGCCTTCCTTGGTTCCGCCGTCGCCCAGGAAGTGCTTGGCCGAGGCGATGACCTTCTCGTTCGCCTTCGCGTCCTTGGCGAGCTGGCCCTGGAGGCCCTCGACGATCTTTCCGCCGAAGGACTCAACGATGGCCGGGTCCTCGGAGTAGCCCTCGTAGGTGCGGCCCCAGCGGTCATCCCGGACGACGGCGAGCGTCGGTCCGAAGGCCCAGTCCAGACCGGTGCGGGCCACTTCGCGGGCCGTCACCTCGCCAATGCGCTTCATCAGCTCCGGGTCGTTCGCGGCACCCAGACCGATGTTGTGCGGGAAGATGGTGGCGCCCTTCACGTTGTTGTGCCCGTGCACCGCGTCCACGCCCCAGATGATGGGGATTTGGTGGGGGTTGGCCGGGTCCATGGAGGCTTCCCAGAGCTGGTCGGCGAGCGCGTTCCACTCCGCCACCGTGGAGCCCTTGTTGCCATTGGGCCAGGAGCCGCCACCGTTGAGCACCGAGCCGAGGTGGTACTGCTTCACCTCCTCGGGCGTGACGTGGAGGATCTCCACCTGGGTGATCTGCCCGACCTTCTCCTCGAGGGACATGGTGGAGAGCAGGGCCTCGACCTTGGCCTCGATGGCCTCGTCCCGGGGGATGGCGCTCTGGATGCGAGGCCAGTCATCCGGCTGCTCGGTGGGAGGCGGCTGTTCGGTGGGGGGCGGCTGTGGCGTGGGCTCCGGGTCGGGCTTGCAAGATGTCAGCGTCAACAGCAGAAGGGCCGCGCAGGATGCGCTCTTCCGCCGGGAGAACAACCGTTCCATGTCCATCTCCTGGTGTCTGAGGTGCGCTGACTCCGTGAACGGAAGAGGGGGTAACTCTCGGTCCACGACGAGCGGCGTGAGCTCGGATGACTGGGGCTGGGATTCACGCCCCGGCGTCAACGCGCGGCGAACGTAGAAGTAAAAACAATGTCACGCAAGACGACGGCTCGGGAACTCAGCTCGGACAGGGCTTGTGTTCACCAGGCTTCAGTCCCCTGTGTGGAGCTGGAGCGGCGCACCGCGTCATCGCTACGCGGTGTGTCATCCGCGAAGGGCCACGGTGGCGATGACCGCTGGCGCACGTGGCGGATCATCTCCCCCGGCCGGGATGCGGACGCGCCTGTTTGACGGACAGCCGTGGCGGCTCGCCGGGCTCGCCGTCGAACTTGAACTCGACATCCATGGCGTACCAGCCGGTGTGGCCCGCGCGAGGCCCGTAGGCCGGAGAGAAGCGCTCGTGGATGAGCGCGAGGGCCTTGCCGAGCTCGAACACCTGGGCAGACGTCAGCACCGTCTGGCCGGCCCCCACCAGGTTGGAGTGAGAGAGGTACGTGAGGGGGAGCCCGGGTTGGTGGAACTCGTAGATGAACTGGTCGCTCGTGATTCCCGGCGGTGGGTGCACCACCTCGGCATCTCCGCCCGCCTGGACGTTCACATAGAACCCCGGCTGCAGGCCGGATGGGTCGAAGGGGTTCGCCGTGAGTGCCACGCCATTGGCTTCCTCGTCCGGGAAGTTGTGGTGCACCAGCAGCGCCATCACGACGGACTTGTGAGGGATGCTGTTGTACTCGCGCTCCTCGAACGTGCGGAACAGCCAGACACTGGCCCAGGTCTTCCGGATGGCCTCGAGGACGTCCTCCCAGTCACTGGGGTCTCCCGTGTGTGACTCATAGCAGCCCGCGCACGGGAAGCCCTCCAGGTCCTCGCTGTTGGTGCTGGTGCGGAACCGCATGCTCAACCCTGGGTAGTCCGCCGCCAGCTTCGCCTTCAGCAGCGCCTGGAGCTCGGCGTTCACCGGCGCCTTCTTCATCTCGGCACGGAGCTCCTTCAGGCGCGCGTCACGAACCTCGGGCTTCTCCTTGAACGTGGGATCGGCGAGCAGCGCATCCACCCGGGCGAAGAACCCGTTCTCCTCCATGAATTGCACGTAATAGAAGGCGGGGATGGCGAAGGCCTTGCGGACGGGGAGCCCCTCTGTCCTGGCCAGGAGGGAGTAGTGCGCGGCCTTGCCTCCAAATGCGGGGACTGCGGCCTTGATGGCCTCGCGCAGCGAACCCTGGCCTTCGACCACGACGTCCTCGATGTCGCGCAGGTCCGTCACCGTCAGGTCCGCCGCGGGAAGCACCACAGGCACCGGCTTGTGTGCTTCCCAATAGGCATCAGCTTCCTCGTTCGTCACCTCTTCGATGCTCCAGCTGAACGCACCGACGGTGAGTCGGACCCATTTGCCTTCGAGCGCTCGGAGCTGGGGGTGGCTCATGGCCTGGCGCAGCCCCATGTTGGGCGTCTTGCGGTTCTGCGACAGCACGTTGACGTGGGACAGCGGCGTCTGGAACTCCTCGGTGATGATGCCGACGACCGCCGAGATGTCATTGGGCAGGCGATCCAACACGACGATGTCGCGGTATGCGAGATAGGTCGTCTTCAACTCATCCGCCATAACGAAGCGCAGCCGTCCGACGGAGGTGGCGAGGTTGAGCGGTTGATAGTCGATGGCCGCGTAGAGCTCGTCCGTCGTCATGACCCGGATGGCCGGCGCCAGGTGCTTCGCCTCCGCCTCGACCGCCTGAGAGGTGGGGTGGAAGACCAGCTCGGAGCCGAAGTAGCCCGCGTTGCGAACAGCCTCGTAAAGCCGGGTCAACATCTCCGCGGAGGCGGTGTCGTAGGGGGCAATCTCCAGGGCCCAGACGCCGGGCCCTTCGTAATACGTGACGGAGCCGAGCAGGAAGCGGCGGTCTGGCGCGTAGTATTCAGTCTGGTTGAAGTCCGCCAGCGAGCCGACCAGCGGCAGCCCTTGACCGGAGAGGTGCGAGGAGACGAACGCGTAGTGGATGGCGTACTTCTGGCTGTTCTGGAAGTAGAGCGCGTCCCCGTCGAACCCATCCAACACCACCTTCACGGAGCGGGCGCCCGGGATGCTCGTGTCGAGCGGCTCCGACGCGAGGGCGTGAAAATCCCGCTGACAGCCGATGCGCTTCAAGAACTCGGGGACCGAGGCCTCTTCTGCCAACGCACAGGCCGCTGCCGGCTCCTGTCCCTGGGGAGCGGACGGTTGTGACGAGCACGAGAGGACGAGCGCGAAGGTCACCCAAACAAACAAGTGCGGGCGCATGGTGGTTTCCGTGTATGTCCCCTCTCCCTCTGGGAGAGGGTTAGGGTGAGGGTATGTCCGCCTTGTATTGCGAAAGGGCGTCACTCCACTAGGGCGAGAGTGCAAAGCAATAAATGGCGCCGTAGCCGCCAGCGCCGCCCACCGTGTTCGTTCCAGTGCCGGGACCGTTCTCGACGAGACTGACCCCGGGGGCACAACCTGGCACCTGGTGATCCGAGAGCCAGTGCGCACCTCTGGAGGCGCCACTGCGGCGGGGCCAGGAGTGACCACAGTAGGGCCGCCCCGTCGAGCCGAGCGCGCTCGTCCAGTCATTGCACGTGCCGCCCATGCCTCCGCCCTGGAAGCGCCCCTGCTTGTCCGAGCCCGTCAGGATGTCGTGGTTATCGACGCCCTGATGGTTTGGCTCACCCCGCTCGTTGGGCAGATCGTTCTTGATCTGCGAGTGGCTCCGCGGACGTGCGTCGCCCAGGAGCCCGGCCTTGTCCTGGGCGACGAGCCGGCCGTTGCGGTCGTACCAGGGGCCCTCGCCAATGCGCTCAATGGCGTGGACGGGACCACCATCGGGGCCACCCTGCGAGGCGCTCAGGAAGGCGCGCCAGACCTTCTGGCCAGCGCCGGGCAGGGCCTTCTCGGCGATGGTGCGGCAGATCTTATCCGCCCCTTCGAGCCCCGTCGCTTCACCGAAGCGGAGATCGCCGCCGAAGCCCTTCTGGCTGCCCGAGAGCTCGCGCATGGCCTCGAGGCTGGTCACGAAGAAGCTGAACCGGGGCGGCTCCCCTGGAGGGGCCGGTTCTCCTCCCGGGTCGCCTCCGGTTGGATCCTCGGTTCCTCCGGTTCCATCCTCACCGGCATTCGTGTCCCATCCCGTAGAACCGCCGTTTGGAAGACAGGCAGAGCCGTAGCTTCCGAGGGAGAACAGGGCCACAACGGAAAGGATGCGTGTGATTCGCATGGTGGAGACTCCTTGCATGCTGCCTCATTGACAGGTGAGGTCCGGCCGGCAGGTCTTGCCCTCAGGACAGTCCTCGTCGTCGCTGCACGACACGAGTCCGGGGATGAGGAGCTCCCGGTCCACTTGGGATAGGACCAGCAACTCCACACACCCGGCGCTGGTGGCCGCCGAGTCCGCGGAGCGCCGACTGAGCGTGAGCTTGGGAAAGCCGGCGACGCCCACGTCGAGCAGCCGCGAGATGAGCCCGGAGGGGAGGGTGAAGCTCCCGGTGTCTGCGACTCCATCACATTCGAGCGAGGCGGCGATGCCACCGTGATGCGCGAGATCCACGAGGATGTGGACGCGAGCCGCTCCGGGAGCCGCGGACGGAGTCCATGACACCGTGACGGGCTTGCCGCGCTCGAGGGTGATGGGCCCCTCGGGGACGGAGAGGGCGCTGACCCCCTGGGCGCGCAGCGTGAACGCCTCTACCTCCGCACCACTGGCCACGAGCTGGATGCGGGCACCTTCGTCGAAGCCCGGGTGGGGGAGCGTCGACGCGCCGCTGGAGTAGAACCTCCCCGAGTTCGGCGTCAGGGAGAGCTCCGTCTTCAAGCCCTGGAATCGCACGGAGCCCACGTTCCGCGCAGTCGGATAGGGGATGCAGACGCCGCCTTCTCCACACGTCTGCGATGCACCACAGGTCGGCTCACAGAAGAGCGTGCGTCCACGCAGGAGGCGGCACTCGCCCTCCTGGGCTTCCACTTGTCTCACCTGAGCCGGAACGACTCCGCTGAACACTCGCCCCTGGACCGCCGTGTAGTCCGCTCCGAGCTCAACGGTGAATTGCCCGACCCGCTGACTCGCGTCGCACGGTTCGTAGCGGAGCTCGGACGTATCCGTCGTGTCCTCGGGCTCAGTCGAAGGCGCTGGAGACGTGGAGCCGCAACCAGTTCCCCACACGGAGAGAAGGAGCAGGTAGCCGGCGTAATCACGTGTCTTCAAAGGCACTCCCCCCAAACCATTCGGCGCGAACGATTCGACTGGGGTCGGCCCGGAGGGAGTCATCTCAAACGGGTTTCGTGCACTTCCCCATGCTCACGGGGACACTCGTTGACGGAGCGACACGCCACCTGCTCCGCGGTGCTCCTCCCGGAGGCCGATGACCTGTATGTCACCGGATGGTGCGCATGCTCCCTCTCCCTCTGGGAGAGGGCGGGGGGTGAGGGTCGTCACCCTGCGCGAGACTTCCGGCGGCACTTTGCAGGGCGGAGGGGCCTGTTCAGGCCGGCTCCTCCCATTGCCGAAGAATCTCCGCGGCCAGGTCGTCTATCGCCTCTACCTCCTCGCCCGAGGTGGGGTCGGAGGCAATCCGTGTCAGCTCGGGCCGCAGCGCTTCGGCGGTGGCCCGGGGCATCATCCTGACGATGCGGGCCACCACGTAGTACTTCCAGAGGTCGTCGTCTCCCCGCAGGATGTCACGCACGTGGGGGACGATGGGGCTTCCGATGCTCGCGAGGAAGGGAGCGAGGATGTGGGCAACGGGCCAGTTGCCGTCCTTCACCCACTCCAGCAGCTGTGGCAGCAAGGGTGCGACGGCAGGATAGCCACGCTCGACCACCCGGTGTGCATTGTCCAGGTCCGTCTTGTGGCGGGGCAGCAGGGTTTCGAGAGGGTCTGTCACTGGCGAGCGCCTCCGTCAGAGCTTCGTAATGCGGAACCCGTTGAAGTTCCAGCCGCCCGTCTGGGCGTTGTACGCCCCGAATCGGTGTTCGCTAGCGGGCTCGTGATACCGTGGCTGGTGATGGCACCCCGGTCGAAAACCTGCCCTGGTTGCGAGACGGCGATGAAGCCCGTTCTGGCGAAGGACGTCGAGCTCGACTGCTGCCCGAAGTGCGGCGGCCTGTGGTTCGACTTTGGCGCGCTCACCCGAGTGGCGATGCGCGAAGCGGCGCCGGAGCTGATTGGCGGCCACACCTCTCGCCGGTGCGCCTTCTGCCGCATCAGCCTGGAACCCGCGCTGCTGCCTGGCGCGATACCGGTGGAGACATGCTCCGCATGCCGCGGCATCTACCTCGACGCGGAGGAGCTCGAGGAGTTTGCTGGGCGCCCCATCTCGCTGACGTCCCGGGACGGGCTCCCGTGGAAGCACGCCAGGCCCGAGCAGGGACGCGCCTCCGGTGCGGCGGTGCCTTCGTCTCAGAGCTTCGTGTGTGTGAAGTGCGGGTGGAGCTTCCCCTTGCGCGAGGGCCACGCGTTGCGCGACGGGCTCGCCTGCCAATTCTGTACGCCCCAGCCGCAGACCACCGCAGCCAAGAAGCGTGACGCCCACGCGTCGGGTGGCCTCTTCTCTGGCGCAGGGGGTGGGGATGGCTTCGACTTCGACTTCGACTTCGACTTCGGCGGCGGAGACGGCGGCGAAGGCGACTTCTTCCCGGACTGAGCCGGGCCCCGCTCGCCCGTCACGCCTGGTTGGCTCCTCGCTCTTCTTGGTGAGCGCCTGATTTTATTCTCCCGCTCCGTTTTTCCGCGGGCTGGTGTCCGTGCAGCAACCGGCCTGCCGAGGCGCGCGTGGACACCCGTTGCCGCCCGGCGATGACAGCCCAGTTTGCCCTGGACTCGTGACGCCTCGTGCATCACGGGTTTCACGTGACACGGAGATGCATCTGCAACGGGAATCGTCACCGTCACGTGACATGTACGCGCAACCACAAGGAGACACACGTCATGGCGAACAGGGACTACGAGACGCGTCGATACCTGGGTGAGGACCGGGAGCGCTGGGCAGGTCGGGATCGGGACCTCGACGAAAGCTTCCGGGGCAGTGACATGGGACAGCGGCAGGAGCGCGGTTCGTGGCAGGGCGGCCAAGGGTACTCGGGCAGCGGCCGCGGCTTCGAGGATTACGGCCGGGGTCTACGCGAGGACACCAGCCGCTATAACCGTGACATGAGTCGCGATTACGACCAGGACCGCGGCTACAACCCGGGCAATTACAACCAGGGTTACTACAACCAGGGTTACTACAACTCGCAGGGCAACTACGGGGGTGTCGGGTACTCCGAGCGCGACCTCGGGTACGACCGGGGTTACGGGACCTACGGGGTGCGCGACAGGAACGAGGGCCTCTACGGCCGCCGCGACTACAACGAGCGCGGCCCGATCGAGCGGCTCGGTGACCGGTTCCGCGAGGGCCTGCGCAAGCTGGGCGGCAAGGCGCCCAAGGCCTACACGCGCTCGGATGACCGCATCCGTGAGGACATCTACGACCGGCTCATGCACGGGTGGGTGAACGCCGAGCACGTGGAGGTGCAGGTGAAGAACGGTGAAGTCACCCTGACCGGTCTGGTCGAGGAGCGCCGCGACAAGCGCGTCATCGAGGACATCATCGAGGACGTCCTCGGCGTGAAGGACGTGCACAACCAGCTCAAGGTGGGCACGTCCGAGCAGTTCAGCACCACCACCGGGGTCTCCGGCTCCTCGGTGACGAAGGTCGTCCGCTCGTAGCGTGGGGATGCATGGCGGGCTCCCCGCGACGGTACGCGGGGGGCCGCCGTGTCACTGCATTCCTCGCGGTGCGTTGAAGTTGCCGAGCTCGGCCTTGACTCCCCAGTGCGCCAGCATCGTGGGCATGTCGAAGCCGATTTCCTTGTAGTAGGCACGAACCCGCTCGCCGGCCTTGTCGAGCGCCTCCTTGCTCTCCCACACCGCGATCGTGGCGATGTTGAAAGTGGTTGGCCCGTCCGTCTTCTCGAAGACCACATGCC
Organism: Archangium minus; assembly: GCF_044360475.1. Lineage (NCBI taxonomy): Bacteria > Pseudomonadati > Myxococcota > Myxococcia > Myxococcales > Archangiaceae > Archangium > Archangium minus. The sequence continues at coordinate 12,827,329 of NZ_CP043494.1, read as the reverse complement.
CGCGAAAGCCCGGGAGCTTCTGGATGAAGGCCTGAGTGCGGCGCATGGTTGCCTCCAACTCGGCACGGGCCGCGTCGGGGACGGTGAAGTTGTCGATGCGGAAATACAGGTTCGGGTCGTTCTCGAGGTCGATGGTGATTTTGGACATGGAGGACTTCTAGTCGTGGCGCTCGGGCGCGACTTGTACGAATTCATTGACGTGCTCGCCGCCGTGCGCGCGTCCGTGCTCTAGTCGAGCCATGGAGAAGAAGGTCTTCGCACCGAGCGCTCGGCTGGCGCCCTTCGTCCGTGCGTTCGAGGTGGTCGAGGCGCACGAGGAGCTGACGCACATGTTGCTCCCCGAAGCGGGCGTCATCGTGGGTTTCCGCTACCGCGGTTTCTCGATGCTGTTCGAAGGGACGGAGGCACTCCGGGTCCCGGACCGCGTCATCACCGGCCTGCGCGCCACGGTCCGCCGCATGTACACGTCGGCGGGGGGCGGCATCGTGCTCGCGAAGTTCCACGAGGCGGGCGCGGCGCTGTTCTTCGACGTGCCATTGCACGAGCTCTTCGGTGCGACGGTCGCGCTCGACGACCTGGTCCCACACGCCGAGCTTGAGCGTGCGGCATCACGGATGGCGGGCGCGAAGGAGCACGCGGAGCGCATCGCCCTCTTCGAGGAGTTCCTGCTCGCGAGGTGCAAGCGTCGGACGCCGGATCCGCTCGTGACGGCCGCGGCCCGAGCGATCCTCGCGGAGCGCGGCTCCGTCCGCATCGGCGAGCTCGCGCGCGACCTCCACCTCAGCCAGGACGCACTCGAGAAGCGCTTCCGCCGCGAGGTCGGCGCGTCGCCGAAGCAGTTCGCATCGATCGTCCGCCTGCGGCAGGCGATCGACCTGTATCGCTCGGACGTGAGCCTGTCGCGCCTCTCGCTCGAGGCCGGCTATTACGACCAGTCGCACTTCATCCGCGAGTTCCGGGCCGTCACCGGCGATGCACCTCGGCGCTTCCTGGGGGCGGCGGAGTTCTGCTGAGGACGCTCAGTCCTGCATCATCAACGCCTGCAGCTCCGGGGGCTCCTCTCCGAGCCACTTCGGGTTGCTCGCGGTCCCGTCGTAGATGGACGAGGTCTTGAAGGGCTCGTATTTGCCCCGGAGAGCGGCCTCGCGTGTCCTGGCCAGCAGCGCTTGCAGCTCCGCGTCCGAGAAGGGCTTGAAGGTGCGTGCCGCCTCGAAGGCCTGGTCGAGGATGGCCAGGCTGTCCACGCCCGTGATGACTACCGACGTGGGCAGATGGAGCGCGTAGTGCAGACACTCAATGGGCGTCACCGTCTTCGACTGGAGGATGGAGCCGTTGGCGAGTGTCTTCATCGCGAGCACGCCAATGCCGTCCTTGACGAGCTCGGGCAGCACGAGCTTGGAGAAGCTGCGGAAGTGCGCGTCCATGAGGTTCAAGGGCATCTGCACCGCGTCGAACGTGAAGCCGTTCTCCCGCGCCACCTCCAGCATGTTCAGGTGGATGCGCGGATCCTTGTGCCCGGTGAAGCCGATGTAGCGCAGCTTGCCGGCCTTCTGGGCTTCCAGCAGCGCGGCATGCGCGCCGTTCTCGCCAAAGATTCGGTCAGGGTCCTCGTAGCGGAGGATTTCATGGTGCTGCACGAGGTCAATGCAGTCCGTCTGCAGCCGCTCGAGCGAGTGCTCCAGTTGGCGGGTGGCCTCCTTCTTGGTGCGGCCGTCGATCTTCGTCATCAGGAAGGCCTTCTGCCGGTAGCCGTCCCGGAGCGCCTTGCCCATGCGCAGCTCGCTGAGGCCCTCGTTGTAGTCCCAGCAGTTGTCCATGAAGTTGATGCCGCGGTCGATGGCGTCCCGCACGATGCGGAGGGCCAGCTTCTCGTCCACCTTGGGCAGCCCGAGGTGCCAGCCTCCGATGCCGATGGCCGACACCTTCTCTCCGGTACGGCCCAAGGTCCGATACGGCATCTCTCCGCGCTTCTCCGCGTCCGCCATGCTTGTCTCCCGCAGGTCCACCCAGACACGCTGGGGATGCGGGGCTTGTCTGGGAAGCCGTATCGCTCGGCAGGTCGGCTGCTCGCCTGCATGGCGCACGCGTCCTTGAATCCCTTCCCGGGATGGTGCCAAGTTCCGCGGCGCTCACGGGCGAAGGGGGGAGATGTGATCGGGCCGGACGACCCTCGAAGGCCGCCACAGTGATGCGAGGAGAGAGGGACGTCATGAAGAAGGCCTGGTGCCTGATAGCGGTGTTGGCGTTGGCAGCGTGCGAGGACGAGCCGGGGGGTGGCACGTCGGATGGCGGCGTGGAGGTTCCGGACGCTGGAGCCCCGGATGCCGGAGGACCCGACGCGGGCCCCGGAGATGGGGGACAGCAGGAGGGAGAGGCCTCTCATTGGAGCGCCCTCTCCGTCCCAGGTGTGGGGACGCTGAACGCCGTGTGGGGGAGTGGGCCGAAGGATGTGTGGGCGGTGGGCGAGTCCGGCTTCATCGTCCATTGGGACGGCGCGCAATGGACGCAGGAGACGCGCGTGCCTGCTGACTTCGCCTTCACGCTCCATGACGTCTGGGGCAGCAGCGCACAGGACGTGTGGGCGGTGGGTGCGGCGGGCGTCATCCTCCATTTCGATGGTCAGGCCTGGCAGTACGCCGGGATTCCGGAGCAGCCGTTCTGTTCCCCGAGCAATGTGTGTTCGGGCAGCCTGCTCGCGCTCTGGGGCTCGAGCGCCACCGACGTGTGGGCCGTGGGCAAGTCCGACGCTTCCAAGGGCGTGGTGTCGCACTGGGACGGGACGCGGTGGAGCCACGCGGTGCTCGAGGACGTGGGCAGGTTGGAGAGCGTCTGGGGGAGTGGCGCGACGGAGGTGTGGGCCAGCTCCCTGACTCGGCTGGTGCGCTGGAACGGTGCGACATGGCAGGCGCATTCCACCGGCACGTCGACGTTCTCAGTCCCTACGGACCTGTGGGGCGTTGCCGCCAATGATGTGTGGGGGGTGAACCTCGCGGGAGAGATTTCCCACTGGGATGGAGTCCGGTGGGCGGAGGTGGCTCTCGAGGGCGAGGACGTGGGGCCCCTGCGCGCCATCGCGGGGACAGGGGCCGCACAGATGTGGGCCGTCGGGGGAAGCAGCAGCTCCGCGCGCACCCTCCTGCACTGGGAGGGTGGGACGTGGAAGCGGGTGGAACTGGCGGCAGGACCCGCGCTGGTGGACCTCTGGGTCCTGCCGGGTGGAGAGGCCTGGGCGGTGGGATTGCAGGGCAGCCTGCTGCACCGCCAGCCGTGAGTTGAATCCTCGGCTCAGGCGCGGCCGAGGAAGTCCGACTTGCCGATGTCCAGGCCGTTGTGCCGCAGGATGGCGTAGGCCGTGGTGATGTGGAAGTAGAAGTTGGGCAGCACGACGTTGAGCAGGTAGGGCTGTCCCTGGAACTGCATCTCCTGGGAGCGCATCTTGAGGGTGACGGTGCGCTCCTCGCTGCCGTCGATCTGCGCCGCGCTCACGCTCTTCAGGAAGTCGATCGTCTTGGTGATGCGCGCCTGCAGCTCGGCGAGGGTGGTCTCGGTGTCGGGATGGCTGGGGATCTCAATCCCCGCCAGGCGGGCGGCACAGCCCTTCGCGGAGTCACAGGCGATCTGCACCTGGGCGGAGAGGGGAAGCATATCGGGCGCCAGTCGGGCGTTGACGAGGACGCTCGGATCAAACTTCTTCGTCTCGGCATAGGTGACGGCCTTGCCGAGGATCGCCGACAGATTGCCCAGCATGCGGATGAAGACGGGGACAGACGCCTGGTACATGGACAGGGACATGGTGTTTGCTCCGAGGGGGTAAGGAGTGGGCACGCGTGACGTGCCGCCCGCTAGGTAGTGACCGCAACTGGGGCCGTCAACGAAAACGGAGGCGGACGGGAGCGATACCCGCTGTGCGATTGACGCGAGGGGTCGGTGGGGATCTCCTGGACGCATGTCCGAACCCACTCCTCCCGCGCCTGCCGCCGACGTCCCCGCTCGTCCCGTGGATGTCTCCGAGCGGGTGACCCTGTTGGATGTGCTGCGCGGCTTCGCGCTGTGTGGCGTCTTCGTCTCCAACAGCTTCTCCTGGTTCAGCGGACGCGTCCTCATGCCGCGCGAGCAGGTGCTGGCGCTGGCCGCTCCTCCGCTCGAGACCGTCGTCACCTTCCTCTACAACTTCTTCATCAACCAGAAGTTCGTCTCGATCTTCTCCTTCCTCTTCGGACTGGGCTTCTCCATCCAGCTCGCGCGTGCCGAGGCTCGGGGGGCCTCCATTGTTCCGGTGTACTCGCGGCGGCTGCTGGTGCTGCTGGGCATCGGCGTGACGCACATCTTCGCGCTCTGGGTGGGGGACGTGCTCTCCACCTACGCGGTGGTGGGCTTCGCGCTGCTGCTCTTCCGCCAGCGCTCGGACCGGACGGTGCTGATATGGGTCGGGGTGTTGATGGGGGTGATGCCGCTGCTGATCCCCGCCCTCCAGCGCTTCGGCCCCATTTTGCTTCACGGTGCGGAGGCGGCGGCCGAGGCGGCAAAGGCCAGCGAGGCCTACGACAACCAGCTGCGGGCGCAGTTCCTGGCGGGGCTCTCCAGCGACTCTTTCTGGACGAGTCAGGCGGCGAATGCGCGCTACTACGTGGACTCGTTCTTCCGAGCCAACCGGCCGCTCTGGATGAGCGTCATCCTGGGCCGCTTCCTGCTGGGCCTGCTCGCGGGGCGGTACCTCTTGCTGCAGGACGTGGAGCGCAACCGCCCCGTGCACCGGAAGCTCATCCTCTGGGGGCTGGTGCTGGGCGTGCTGGGCAACGGCACGTGGCTCTTGGTGCAGCGCCTGCGCATCGCGGGGCTGGTGGATCCGGCGAAGGACTCCTGGATGTTTGTCATGACCTCCATCTCGGAGCTGGGTTACCTGGGCCTGGCCGCGGTGTACGTGGCTGCCTTCGCCCTGCTCTTCCAGCGCGAGCGGTGGCGGCGCGTGATGCAGGTGCTGGCCCCGGTGGGTCGCATGGCGCTCACCAACTACCTGCTGGAGACGGTGGTGAGCCTCTGCATCTATGACGGCTGGGGGCTGGGCTACGTGGGGCGGATGCCGCCCTCGTCCTGTGTGGCGGTCGCGCTGGCCGTCTTCGCGCTGCAGGTGCCCTTCAGCCATTGGTGGCTGTCACGCTTCCGCTTCGGCCCGGCCGAGTGGCTGTGGCGCTCGCTCACCTACGGACGTGCGCAGCCCATGCGGCTGGCGCCTCGGAGCCCCACGGCACCCGCGGCGAGCTGACGTCCGGAAACGACAGGGCTCCGGGCACCGCGTGAGACAGCGGGCCCGGAGTTGCCTCTCACCTGGGCCCCATGGGCGCTCAGGGGTTCAGGGGAAGTCCGGCGGGAAGGTATTCGGGTCGTTGGGATCGACGCCGGAGTTCATCAGATCCTTCATGAGCTGGCTGTGGGCCTCGCACAGAGGCGTGCCGGTCGACGAGCGGACGATGAGGGTCTTCCAGGCCAGCATCGCGCCATCCGGCATCTTCTGGGTCTGGAGGATGAAGTCGCCCAGTTGCTCCTGCGCCACGACCGTGTCGGCCGTGTTGCGCGTGTCTCGCTGGCCACGCGTGTTGTAGAGCGGCTGGGTGCCGATGACGTCGTCGTTGAGCGAGTCCTCGAAGTAGAGCTGGGACGTCACGGACTCGGTGCCGGCGATCTTGATGGTGAAGTGGATGTGGATGGCGCGGCCCGCGTACCAGCCAGGGAAGCAGGTATCGAAATCCACCCGGCCGTCGGCATCCGTCGTCTGCACGCCACGGAACCACCGCGCGGCGCGGGCCTCCTGGTTGTCGGGATTGCAGAACGGGTGCTGATCGTCGCCCGAGTAGACCCCCTCCGGTCCGGCATGCCAGATGTCGACGGTCGCGCCCGGGACGGGCTTGCAGGACTCATCCAGCACGCGGAACGCGAGGCGCACCGGCAGCCCGTCATGGCCCTCGCTGATGTCCTTGCGGACCAGCGTGGTCCCATAGCAGGGGCCCAGAATCTGTTCACACGTCAGCTTGCACGCCGTGCCTGAATCGGAGGTGAACGGGTTGGGGTAGGCGCTGGCGCCAGTCATCGCGGCGGTGCCCCCGGTCGCCCAGCCTGTTCCTCCTGTCACCGGGTCCTTGTCACCGCAGGCGAGGAGCTGACTGAGTGGCACCGCTGCCAACGTCAGGCCGAGTCCGCCGAGAACCTCCCGGCGCGTCATGTGGTTCTTCGTCGTCGTGCTCATGAGGGGTCTCCTGGACAGTCAGGTACCTTGTCCCTCCATGGGCAACAAGACAGCGAAAACGAAACCCGAGGTTGCCATGTCGGCAACGACTCCGGACGACCTGAGGGACCTGCGTGCCTTCTGCCTGGTCGTGGACCATGGCTCGCTCACCGCCGCGGCGAAGCAGTTGGGCGAGACCAAGGGTTCGGTGAGTCGAAGGCTCTCCCGTCTGGAATCGACCCTGGGTGTTCCCCTCGTTCGTCGCAGCCCACGGCTCGTGCAGCCCACGGAGGATGGAGCCTTGTACCGGCAGCGTGTCGGGCGGGCGCTCGAGCTACTCGAGGATGCAACGGATGCGCTCAAGGAGGCACAGGGACACCCGCGCGGGCGGCTTCGTGTCACCGCTCCGCCGGACTTCGCTCATACGGTGCTCGCTCCGGTGTTCGCGCGATTCTGTGAGGCCCACCGGGACATCTCGCTGGAGCTGCTCCTGACCGACCGGCAGCTCGATTTCGACGCGCACCAGTTGGATGTCGCGCTTCGCATCGCCTCGTCCCTCCGAGACTCCTCACTGGTCGCGCTTCGGCTGCTCGACGTGCAACTGGGTTTCGTCGCCTCACCCGCGTACCTCGAACGGGAGGGTCACCCGCGTCGCCTGGCGGAGCTCACGGCGCATCGCGTCCTGACGATGCGTCGCGAGAGTGGACCGAGCACCGTTCATCTCTCACCGAGTGTCGTGGTGCAGGATGGCGCGTTCCTCCGCTCCCTGGCATTGGAGGGGGTGGGGATCGCCATCCTGCCCCTGGCCCTGGTCGAACCGGATCTCTCGCAAGGGCGGCTGGTGCAGCTGTTGTTCGATCAGGACAGTCCGCCCAGGGTCTCCTTGTTCCTCCTGCATCCGGCCACCCCGTTGCTCCCCGCCAGGGTCCGCGCCTTCCGTGACTTCATGGCCCACGAGCTCCTGAAGCAGGGCCGTGGGCCAAGGGTCTCCTAGAACAGCACCGGAATCCGGTTGAAGCCGCGCATGCTGGCGACACTGCCCCACTTCATCTCCTCGGCGGGGACGGCCAGCCGCAGCTTCGGGAAGCGCTGGAAGATCGTCTCGAAGGCGATCTGTGCCTCGAGGCGGGCCAGCGGCGCACCGATGCAGACGTGGATGCCCTTGCCGAAGGCGACGTTGCGGTGGGCGTCGGGCCGGGTGATGTCGAACACGTCCGGGTTGGCGAAGCGCGCCGGGTCCCGATTGGCCGAGGCGAGACCCAACGACAGGTTCTCACCCTTGGGGATGTGCGTCCCTCCCAGCTCGAGGTCCGCCTGGGCGACGCGGGGCGTGCTGATGTAGTCGACCGGTCCCCAGTAGCGCAGCGTCTCCTCGACGAGCCCCTTGGCGTGAGCAGAGGGATTGGCCATGAAGAGGGCGTGCTGCTCGGGGTGGGTCAGCAGCGCGACGACGCCGTTGCCAATCAGGTTGACGGTCGTCAGGTGCCCCGCGAAGAACAGGATGAACACCATCGACACCATCTCCTGGTAGCTGAGGGTGTCGCCGTCCTCCTGGACGTGGAGCATCTGGCTGATCATGTCCTCGGCCGGTTCACGCCGCTTCCGCTCGAACAGCTCGTTCAGATACTGGGAGAACGCCCGCAGGCCGGCCCGAACCTTCTGATCCGCCATGGATTCCTGGCGGTCGGTCTTCACGAGGATCTCCGCCCAGCCATGCACCTTCTCGCGATCCTCCAAGGGGATGCCGAGCATGTCGCTGATGACCGTGACGGGCAGCGGATACGCGAAGGACTCGACGAGGTCCATCCGGCGCTCCGACGCGACCTCCCCGCGCTCGGCCGCCTTGCGCTCGATGGTGTCGAGCAGGTCATTGACGAGCTTCTGGATGCGCGGACGGAGCAGCTCCATGGCCCGAGCGGTGAAGTTGGGCTGGACCAGCTTGCGCAGCCGCGTGTGGTCGGGCGGGTCGAGCATCAGGATGCTGAACGCGATGGGCCGGAACTCCTCCGGCATGGACGCCTCCACCCGCGCGCGCTGCTCCGGTGTCATCGCCGAGCGGAAGTCGGACGAGAGCCGGTCATCGAGCAGCGCGGACACCGTCTCGTCGTACCGAGTCACGAAGAGCCTGTCACGGCCAGGCACCTTGCCGGACGCGCGAGCCTGTGAGCCCACCGGATGGGCTCCATCCGCGATGCCGCGGCCGAAGGGGCAGCGCACCACGGGCGCCGTGTCTCGCAGCTCGGAATAGATGGCGTGGGCCTTGGCCATGAACTCGGGGCTCTCCCTGTCCAGGAGCACGGAGTCCACGGTCGGGGCCTCCCGGAGCGCCTTCATGGGACAGGTGCCGCCCTGGTCCGGTACCGTCGTCACAGCTTCCTTCTGCGTCTCCACTCGATTCGTCGTCATTGTGTCCTCCGTCCTGGGTGTCACTTCTGGCCGCTCTTCGTGGGCGTCTTTCGTCGTGCCGTCCTGACGCTCCTGGCTCGCGGCTCTGCTGGGCTTCGCTCGTCAGCGGGCGGGGCCCACGTCTCCTCGTCGTCTTCCACGCCGTCTTCCTCCGCGCCGCAATCCAGAGACGTGGACGTGCGGTTCTCCAGCGCGACGAGCGCTCGCTCCACGAGGTCCAGCGCGCGGTCCAGCGCCTTGAGTTCCGTGGGGGAGGCGCTCGCGAACTGAGTGGCCAGGTCGTTGGCCAGCGCTTGCTGGACCTGCTGTCCCACCGTCAATCCGGCCTCGGTCAGCACCATGCGGAGCCGCCGCCGGTCATCTGGGTCTGCCTCGCGGCGCACGTAGCCGTGTCGCTCCAGGCGATCGAGCAGTCCGGTGATGACGGCCGGCGTGACCCGTAGTCGCCGCGCCAGATGCCTGGGCGAGGAGATGCCCTCGCGGATGGCGTAGAGCACGGTGAGCTGGCGCAGGCTCAACTCCCCACCCAATCGGTTCGCCTGCACGCTCGCCACGGCCCACCGATTGAGGCGGGGGATGAGCCGCAGCACTCGCAGCGCGTGATCGAAAGGCGGGTTGTGCCTGGTCATCCGTCCCGCTCCTAGCTCTCGCGGACAGCTTCGCCGGATTCGTTATCTTTGATAACGATATGCCAAGCAAACGAATCTAAAAAGCCCTTCCAGTCCCCATCGTGCTTTCCAGTCCAGGCGGTCAGGAGTTGGACCCACGTGGGGCAGACAGTAGGGCTTGGGCCTACCAGGTAGGCTTAGGAGCGGAAGCGTCGGTACGACAATCCGGTGCGGAGTGCCTCAGCGAGGCCGGACGTCACCCGGCCGACCAGTCAGCAAGTGGTGGCGGTGATGCCGATGCACGACATGTTGCTGACCATGCCGGCCAACTCACGCCGACGCTCTGGAGTGCTCACGGCCGCGACGAGTCGTCGGGTTCCTCAATAGCCCTTGGCCATGGAGAGAGGATAGAGGGCTCGGTGGCCGATGTGGGGGTAATACGCCGCGAGGTAGAATTCACCTGCGATGGACACCCATGCCCATCTGGCCGGGTTGGGTTGTGATTGCAGCCATGCCTCTGCTTCCTCGTGATTGTCGAAGGACGCGATGGCGGTGGGCGGCTCTTCTCGCTCGAGCTCGGCGAGGTAGTACTCGAGGTCCCGGTTGCGTGGCAGGCGGCGGATGTTCGTGTTGCGGTCATAGACCACGTCGTGATGCGTATTGGCGATCAGGACGTTGGCGGAGACGGGGGGATGAGGGTGCTTCTCAAGCCAGGCTTCCGCCTCCTCCTTCGTAGCGAAGGAGGCCACGACGTAGGGAGGCGCGCCGGCCTTGACGTGCTCGAGATACTCACCCAGAGCGCTGTGTTGAGCGGTCGCGGAGATGAAGTGAAGCGCGTCGAGAATGACCTGGATCAACTCCCGGTCCTTGGATGATTCGGGCTTGTCGCGGAGCTTCGTGAAGAAACCTTCTGTTTCGCGCAGACGCTCCTCGAGAAGCGCAAGGTCCTCTCGCGGTTGCTGGAGAGCACGGGGAGCCCGATGTGCAGACTCCAGGTCCTTGCGGAAGTCCTCGAAGCGATACCGCTGGCCCATGACGGAAATGAAGCCGAGAACGTCTCTCGCCAGCCCCAGAATCCGTTCTCGCTCAGGTGGCGAAGCCTTGCTCCAGAGCCTCCCAATTACTGCTTGTGGGTCCGACAGAAGGGTGTGGTTCGTCATGGCTTCAAACGAGCAGGAGACCGAGGCTCGAAACGAGGAACCGCTGAGGAGTCGAAGCCGTTCTCATGGGGATAGGGTTGTCGCGTTGTCTCGGCAGTGCCCGTGTCAGAGGGTGCAAGTGCCGTATCACGGAGAGAGCGCGAGCGGTTCGGTTTTCTCGTGCACGGAGGGCAATCGCGCCATCCAGCTCGTGCACTGGCTCCTCGTCTCCGTTCGTGTCCTTCCGGCCTACCGTGCCGAGGCTGCGTGAGCTCCCGCGCGTGAACGCGGGAGCTCCCTTCACCCCCGAGGCCAGGATGCTCGGGGGGAAGCCGTCTCAGTTACACGAGTACGTGTACGAGCTCGGCGTGCTCCAGGTTCCATCCGGGTTGATCTGCCGCACGGTGTAGCCGCTGAACGGATAGGACGAGCCCCAGCAATCCCGAGCGCGGACATCGTTCCGAACGGCGGTGGACAGGTCCCAGTTGCCCTTGCGGCGCAGCTTCTCGTAGATGGCGACGCGGTCGATGGCCTCAATCCACGTCGAGTCGGCGGCGAGCGTGTCGCGGCGCTTCTCGAGGAACTTCTGCAGCCAGGCGCTCTCAGTGATGCCGTTGTAGCCAATCACAGGCGCGACCTGGCCCGAGTTACCCAGGGCGGTGTTGGCCGCACGGATGAACTCCTTGGCGCCGTACTCGCCGTGGTTGATGAACGCGTCGTACAGCGCGGCCTTGGTGAGCGCCGTGGTGAGCCCCCACTTCTTCGCGGTGGCGAGCATGGGCGAGTAGTACAGGCGGTCATTCACCTGGTCCTGGCAGCTCTTGAAGTCCGCCCGGGTGGTGGTGTTGTTGTAGCTCGCGGCCCAATCCGCCGTCCAATTGCCGATGACGTCCAGCTCGGACGTCGACGCCTGGGACTGACCCGTCGAGAGGAAGCGGTTGTTGATGGTGATGAGCCCCGGCATGTACTTGGCCATCAGGTTGCCATTGCTGGCGCTGCGCAGATTCACGTAGCACTCGATGACCTGGATGGCGTCTCCCGTGCCCGTGCAGAAGCCCGCGCGGCCATTCGTGTAGCCACGGCCATCTTTGATGTTCTCGGAATAGGCGTAGTCGATGACGGGGGTGTTGTTCTCCCAGATGCTCGTGATGGCCTCGGCCACCTTCTTCTGGTTGGCCGTCATCCCTCCGTCCGTACCTCCGGTGCCACCATCGGTGCCACCGTCATTGCCGCCCGTGCCGCCGTCGGTTCCGCCATCGGTGCCGCCGTCATTGCCGCCCGTGCCACAGCTGGGGTCGCTGATCTGCACGTTGGTCGCGGTGAACGACGCGTTGGACGTCGTGGAGTAGTAGAACGTGTACGAGGCGTTCACGCCCACCGTCAGGCTCGACACCCTGGAGTACGTGCAGGTCGTGCCGCTCTGGGTGTGCGTCCAGCCCTCGTAGTCGTAATCACAGATGATCCCGCTGGGGACGTTGAAGGAGATCTTCGGGCTCGTCATGGCGCTCGTGCCCGTGTTCTTGAAGACGATCGTCCCCCAGTAGTTCGGACCATCGTAGGTGTTCGTCGTAATCGTGTACGAACAGGTGGCGAGCTCCTGCCGCAGTGAGTCCTGTTGTTCCTCGAAGCCGCTATTCCCCGCCCCACATGCGACGAGCGTGGTGGCAGCCCCAATGAGTGCCAGTTGCCGGTATCCCTTGCGCAGCGCTTCGTATCGACGATTGCTCATACAGGAATCCCTCTCGTTTCGCGGTGGCCATCCGCCGGAGCGGATGGGGCGTCCCTCCCGTCACAGGCCTGGACGCCATTTGCCGGATAGTCGACTTTTACGGGTTGGGCAATGAGAACAGTTCTCTGGGGGCCGCTCTCACGGAGAGAGAGCGGACAGCCGAGCGGGAGTGTCAGGGCCTCCCGTACTTGCGCAGACAGGCGGGCTCGATGTGGCTGCCCTGCCTTGCCGGGAACCGTTCAGCGTCACACGTTCGAGCTGACGGAATGGGTGTCGAGAGGGCGCCAAGCCATGCCGGTTCTCTACCTGTTGATGGGATTGGGGCTGCTGGCCCTGTGGGTGGTGGCCCTGGTGCAGGGCGGCGTGGTGGGCTGGTTCCTCTGGCTGACTTTCGGGGTGGCCATCGGCGTGGTGGTGTTGGCCATCTTCGACTCTGCCTCGGAGTGGAGGCGGAGGGCGACTTGAGCCGAGGCCGCGCGGCGGTCGAGAGGAGGTAGGCCGTGGAGAGCTGGAGGATGCCCGAGAAGGAGCTGTCGACGAACGAGCTCGTCCGCCGGGCAATGAGCGAGGCGCGGTTGTTGGCGAAGGCGGAGCTGCTGCACGCGAAGGTGGAGCTCGCGCAGGAGGTGCGCGCGGCACGGGCCTCGGGGGTGTTCCTCGGAGGTGGGGCGGCCTTCGCGCTGGTGGCGCTGGCGATGCTCTTCGTGGCGGGAGCGGCGGCGTTGGAGCTCCCGCTGTGGGCGGCGGCGCTCATCGGGGCGGGCGTGGCCCTGGTGCTCGCGGCCCTCTTCGCGGCCATCGGCTGGGCGAAGCTGCCCAAGAAGCCCCTGCGCCACACGCAGGCGCGCCTGGCGATGGACCTGGAGGAGATTCGCCAGCACATCGAGCTTGCGCGGCACTGAATTCCCGGGCGCGTGTGCATTTCCGCGTGGGCTGCACGCCGAGCGGCCCGCTTCACTCAAGGCGAGGACGAGGGGGCCTCGGGCGACTGGCACCACCCCGAGTCGGGCCGCTAGGGTTCCGCGCGCGCCGGAGCCATGAAGGCTCCTGCCGACACGCTCCGGAGACATCGACGATGCGGCTGTACACGACCCTGCTGCTGGGCCTGCTGACGGGCTGTGCCACCTCGGCCTCTTCCTCCAAGACGGAGGCCCCGGCTGAGGGCGATGCGGCGGCCCAGCCGGCCAGCACGCCCGAGCCTAAGGCGGACATCGAGGCGCTCTCCAAGCGCGAGCTGGCGCCGCTCACCCGGCAGCAGGTGTCCGCGCCGGATGGCTCCTTCACCGCCGAGGTGGAGGCCGCTGCCGCGCCCACCTTCCAGGAGCAGCAGGGTGTGCTCGTGCTCAGCGTGCCGCTCGGGACGCGCAGCCCCATGACGTGCTTCGTGTACTCGGAGCCGCTGGACGCGGGCGGCGCCATTTACCGGTTGATGGAGATGGCGGGGCAGCGCACGGACATTCAGCGCGCGCGCACCACGGAGGTGCGGCTCATCGGTGACAGCCCCGCTGTGTACGCGGAGGCGCTGTACCTGGCGGACACGCCGCGGGGCAAGGCGGCGGGTCTGGCCAAGATGATGGTGCACACCCATGACCAGGTTCCCCTGGTGTGCACGCATGACGAGATGGGCTACTCGGAGAGCTTCCTGCGGATTTCCAGTGGGCTGGCGGGCTCCATCAAGAGCGCCGCCGAGAAGCCGCAGGCCCCGCGCTACTCCGAGTTCAGCGTCATTCGGGTGCAGGGCCACCCGGTGGGCTTCGAGAAGCGTGTCACGCGCGATGCGTCCGGCGGCGCGAAGCTCACCGAGGTGGAGATGAGCCTCTTCTTCCCGCGCTCGCAGAAGGAGATGGTGGTGCAGGACACCGTCTCCACGGAGCTGTCCGACAAGGATGGCCGGCTGGTGGCGCGCGACTACGCCCGGGCCACCAACGGGGAGCTCGACATTCAAATGTCGCTGGAGCAGGTGAAGGGCCGCGAGTACCACTACGAGGGCAAGCACAGTGGCAAGGACTTGAATGGCAACTTCACGTCCCCCGATGAGCTGCTGAGCGAGCTGGGCTCCGCGCGTGTGGTGCGCGAGCAGCTCCTGTCGGGCAAGAAGAAGGAGCTGACGATTCAAATCTACAGCCCCTCGGCGAACCCGGCCGCGCCCATCCCGCAGGTGCTTCGCAAGGAGGCCGGGGCGCGCGAGCTGACGGCGGAGATGGCCTCCCTCAAGGTGTCCCTCACCGTGGACGCCCAGGGGCTGGCCGAGAAGGTGACGATGCCCGTGGGCAGCATGCAGATGGTGCAGGAGCGCGTGAGCGTGAGCGGGACTCCGTGAACGCGGTGCCCTGAACGCGAGGTCCGTGGCGGTGGGGCGGCTTGCGTGGTAGTGGCGCCCCCCATGTCGTCTACCCCTGCGGCGTCTCGCGCCCGTCTGCTGCTCGCTTATACCGCCTGCTTCGTCCTGTGGGGCTCCACCTGGGCCGTTGTGAAGGTGGGGCTTCAGGATTTGCCACCGCTGCGCTTCGCCGGTGTGCGCATGTTGCTCGCGGGGCTGGTGCTGCTGCCCTTCAGTGGCCTGCGCCGCTCGAGGCCGGATGCCCACACCACGTGGGTGCTGATGGGCGTGGGGGTGCTGCAGATCGCCCTGCCGTATGGGCTGCTCTTCATCGCGCAGCAGTGGATTCCGTCGAGCTGGTCCGCGCTCATCTTCTCCACCTACGCGGTGTGGTTGCTGCTGGTGGGGCGCCTGCTGCTGCCGGACCAGCCGCTCACCCCGCTGAAGCTCGTCTCCGCGGGGCTGGGGCTCGCCGGCATCTTCGCGCTCCAGTTCGAGCACCTGCGCGGGCTCAGCCTCTCCGGGCTGGTGGTGGCCGGGTGCGCGCTCTCGCTGGTGGCCACCGTCTCCATCTCCGTGGCCAACGTGCTCGTGCGGCGCTCACTCGGGCACGTGCCCACGAGCCTCTCGGTGTGTGTGCAGACGCTGAGCAGCTCCGTGCTGCTGCTGGGCGCTTCCATCGCCTTCGAGTCCCACCTGCCTGGCCAGTGGACGCCCCGCGCTGTGCTGGCCATCGTCTACCTGGCAGTGGGCGCCACGGCGCTCACATACCAGCTCCTCTTCTGGCTGCTGTCGCGCGTGTCGCTCGCCGTCGTTGGCGCCATGCCGCTGCTGGACACGCTGGTGGCCGTGCTGCTGGGCGTGGTGATGCTGGGCGAGCACGTGGACGCCTCCCTGCTGGTGGGCGGCGCGCTCATCCTCTCCAGCGCGGCCCTGGCCAACTTCTCGCCCTCACCGCCCAAGCCGCCCCCACCGCCCACGCCACCCGGAGAGCCCCAGGAGCCTCCCTTTCAAGCCGGAGGCGCCCGCTCCGCTCGGACGGCCTGAGTCCCGGCTGAGCCCAGGCGTGTCGCGCCAGGGCCGGTTCTGCGCCAGGATCGGCTTTGTTGACCACTCAACGAAAAATGTCACGAAACGGTCACAGTTGAGTGACGGCACCCGTGGGATGTGCCGGCCCTTTGTGCCTGGTCGGCTGCTGTGTGGCTGAGCAGGCCCCCGTTGGGTCTCAGCGTCTGGGTTGGCTCACACGGAGAGCCGTTTTACCTGGAGCCCGGGTTGTGTCAGGATTCCTGGAATATTCGCGCAGGAGCCGATTACCCCGGAGCACGGGCGGGTCGAGCGTTACCCGCATGGGGAGGGCGCACGGGATGAGCGGGATCAGCGGAGAGTGGCACGCGGTGATGGCGTCGGAGGGAGAGCGGGAGCTGGAGTACCGGCTGTCGCTGGCCGGGCCCGAGGACACCATGCGAGGCGTGTTCTTCCGCAGCACACAGGAGGCCGTCCTGGCGATGAAGGGCCCGGCGGCGGTGACGGACATCCTGGAGGAGGGTGGGGGGGCGCGCGGCTTCGTGGACTTCTTCGCCTATCCGACGAAGGACTTCCTGCGGGTGCTGAAGCGGGCGGCGTGGCTGCTGGGCGGGTCGGTGGGAGGCTTCGACGCGGCGATGCGGGTGCTGGGGAACCTGGTGACGTCTTCGTTCCTGGGGAGCCTGCTGGGCAACACCATTCATGTGCTCTTCACGGGCACGCCGCGGCGGGTGCTGGAGAACCTGCCCATGGCGTACAAGCTGATGATGCCGACGGGCGGAGGGCTCTCGGTGGTCTGGCTGGGGCACACGCACTGCCGCATCATCTTCGAGCGGGACTTCCTGCCGCGCTCCTATGTGGAGGGCTCGCTGGAGGCGCACCTGAAGAAGGCGGGGGCGCGCTCGCTGCGCATCACCGGCAGGCTGACGGGATCGCTGTCCAGCGAGTACGACGTGTCCTGGGAGCCGTGAGGAGCGCTCAGGGCGCGCGGGGCGGGGCGAGCACGTCCGGGCCCACGGCGGAGAGGCGGGACAGGCCGGCGAGCGCGAGCGTGTGGGCGGTGTCCTCGCGCAGCGTCTCGAGCACCTGACGCACGCCCGCGGCGCCGCCGGTAGCCAGTCCCCACAGCACGGGCCTGCCGAGCAGCACGGCGCGGGCCCCGAGGGCCAGGGCGCGCAGCACGTCACGTCCGGAGCGCACGCCACCGTCGACGAGCACGGGAGCGCGGTCCTCGGTGGCGGAGACGATCTCGGGGAGAGCGTCGGCGGTGGCGAGGGCGCCATCGAGCTGTCGCCCGCCGTGGTTGGAGACGATGAGGCCAGAGGCGCCGTGGTGGAGGCACTCGAGGGCGTCATCGGCGCGCAGCACGCCCTTCACGAGCACGGGCAGGCCGGAGTCCTCGCTCAAGCGGGAGATGTCGGCGAAGGTGACATCGGGAGCCTGCTCGGCGAGCGCGCGGTGCGTGAGGCCCTCGAGGTTGGCGAGGAAGTCCTCGTCGGAGAGGGGGAGGGAGGTGTCCCCGCGGTTGCGGCGCTTGCGGCCGACGTAGGGCGTGTCGGCGGTGAGGACGAGGGCGCGGGCTCCGGCGGCGGCGGCGCGTTGGACGAGGGCGCGGGTGAGGCCGCGGTCGCGGAAGACGTAGACCTGGAACCACCAGGGCCCGGCGTGGGAGGCGACGTCCTCGATGCGGCGCGAGGAGCGCGAGGAGAGGACGAGGAGCGAGCCGGCCTCACGGGTGCCCTGGGCGGTGGCGAGCTCGGCGTCGGGGTGGGCGAGCGAGTGGAAGGCGGTGGGGGCGACGAGGACGGGGGAAGAGAGCGTCGAGCCCAGGAGCTCGGTGGTGGTGTCGACGGAGGACACATCGCGCAGGACGCGAGGACGGAGACGGAGGCGGGCCCAGGCGGCGGTGTTGTCGGCGAGGGTGGACTCCTCACCGGAGCCGCCGGCGAAGTAGTCGAACACGACCTGAGGGAGCCGCTCGCGGGCCTGGGCCTCCAGCGCTTCATAGAGCATGGCGCGTGAGCTTACCGACGCCCCCTCTCCCTCTGGGAGAGGGCCGGGGTGAGGGTATATGGAACCCCACTGTGTCCCTCAGAACGCATAGCGCACGCGGCAGTACGGCATGCGTCGAGCGAGCAGCGCCTTGAACTCCTCGACGAGCTTCCCCTTGAAGCCCATGCGGTAGCGGACGTTGGCGCCGCCGCCCTGGGACACCTTGGCCTCCTGGAGGTCCGGCCGCCACAGCAGCTCCTCGGCCTTGGGGTGCCAGCGCAGGTTCACCTCGTGCAGGCGCTCGTTGTGGGTGAGGAAGATGACCTCGGCGGCGAGCTGCTCCTTCGCCTTGTCGCCGATGCCGTCGTCCACCTGCTGGAAGAGCGCGTCGTACTCGGCCTGCCAGCCGTCGGTGACGACGACGGGCGAGAAGTTGAGGTGCACCTCGTAGCCGGCGGCCACGAAGTCGTCGATGGCGGCGATGCGCTCGGCGATGGGGCTGGTGCGCACGTCGAGCAGCTTGGCCTTCGCGTGGGGCATGAGGCTGAAGCGGATGCGCGTCTTGCCCCGGGGGGCGTACGCGAGCAGCTCGCGGTTCACCAGCTTGGTGGCGAACGAGCCCATGGCGTTGGGCAGCGTGGTGAAGAGCCGCACCAGGTCCTTCACGTTGTCACTGAGGCCCGCGTCGGCCGAGCAGTCGCTGTTGCAGCCGATGTCATACACCCAGTAGCGCGGGTCCACCGTGTTGGGCACCGTCTTGGGCCCGAGCTTCCCCGCGTGGCGGCGGATGGCGGCCGTTAGCTGCTCGATGTTGACGAAGAGGGTGACGGGGTTGGCGTACCCCTTATGTCGCGGCACGTAGCAGTAGGCGCAGCTCATGACGCAGCCGTTGGCGGCCGAGGGTGGGATGAAGTCGGCGCTGCGCCCGTTGTCCTCGAACCGCATGGCCTTCTTCACACCCAGTACAAGGGTGGTGCCCTTGATGCGGTTCCACGCCTCGGCATTGCCCTCGTTGCCGAAGAGGCCGGGGATGTTCCAGTGAGAGCGCACCTCCACGCGCTCGGCGTCGGGGAAGCGTGCGAGGATGTCGCGACCGCGCGTGAAGCGCTCGACGTCGGGCTCCAGGTAGATGCGAGACACCTTCAGCAGCCGGTCAAGTGGACCGGCGGGAGGTGCCTCTGGGGGAAACAGGTCAAGGTTCATCACGGGTCTGTTGGGATGCGTCAGGAGGTATCGGGTTCCGGGTCCTCGCGCTTGTTCCGAACGGTGGGCTCTGGGGTAGAATGCTGACAAACCCACGGACGCACGCATGCCCTCCAATGAGCCAGGAATGGTCATCGACCTCCAGAAGGAGCGGCTCCGCCGTGGCATGGCGCGCTACCACCGCGAGCCCATCCAAACGTGGCGGCGGAAGGTGAAGCTGACGCTGGCGGCCACGGCCCTGTTGGGCCTGCTCGCGGGGCTGTTGCACATCGTCCTGGAGACGGGCGATGGAGAGGCGGGTGGCAGGGGAGAGGAGTCCCTGGGCAACGAGTCTCCCTTCCTTCCCTCGAGTGTGGATCGCCAGGACCTGGTCGGGCCGGCCTGGTTCACCACCACGGGGGGAGGGCGATCCACGGGCCGGTGAGCGCTGCGGGGGGTCCTCCTCGAGCGCGGCCCTCGTCATGGCTCCAGGGAACGGAACGGTGAAGGAGGCCGAGGCGTCCACGGGGTATGACGAGATGGCTTTTCCTCTGGGGATTGCTGGCGGCGTTCACGGTCCAGGCACAGGACAGGGTGGCGGAGGCGCGTCGGGCGAAGGAGCGCGTGGTGGCGGACACCTTCGCGGCGGCGGGGGTCTCCTGGCCGCCCGGGGAGCTGTATGTCCGGGCCTTCAAGCAGGAGCGGGAGCTGGAGGTGTGGGCGGGCGAGAAGGGCCAGCCGCTGCGCAAGGTGAAGACGTTCCCCTTCTGCGCGGCCTCGGGGGTGGTGGGCCCCAAGCGGCGCCTCGGGGATGAGCAGGTCCCCGAAGGCTTCTACACGCTGGACCGCTTCAACCCGCTCAGCCAGTACCACCTGTCCCTGCGCGTGAGCTACCCGAATGACGCGGACCGCAAGCGGGGCCCGCCGCCGCTGGGAGGCAACATCTACATCCACGGCGACTGCGTGAGCATCGGCTGCATCGCCCTCGAGGACGGCCCCATCGAGGAGCTGTACCTGATGGTGTTGGATGCGCGGGCGCGGATGAAGCGCGATGTGCCCATCCACATCTTCCCGAGCCGGCTGGATGCGCAAGGCCTGGCCGCGCTGGAGAAGCACCCACAGGCCACGCCGGAGCTCCTCGCCTTCTGGCGTGCTCTGGAGCCGGGCTGGCGCCTCTTCGAGGAGACGCGGCGCCCGCCCCGGGTGTCCGTGGACTCCAAGACGGGCGCCTATTCCGTCAGACCCGGGCGGTAACGGCCGGGGGGTGCTCGCGGTTGGCTCTCTTGAAGGGCGAGTGTGGGCCAGGGAACGCCGGGAGCCAGGCCGGCATACCGGGCGGAGGAAGGACCTGCGAGCCTGGGTGAGCGAGGGAGACCACATGGAGAAGCATGTCTTCGGTCCCACGGGGGTGGCGGTGCCGGTGCTCGGGCAGGGCACCTGGCAGATGGAGGGCGATGACCGGGCGAGTGCCATCCGGGCGCTCCAGGTGGGGTTGGACCTGGGGATGACGCACGTGGACACGGCGGAGCTGTACGGCTACGGCGAGGTGGAGGAGCTGGTCGCCGAGGCGCTCGCCGGACGGCGCCACGAGGTGTTCCTCGTGTCCAAGGTAATGCCCAACAACGCCACCTATGAGGGCACCCTCCACGCCTGCGAGCGCAGCTTGAAGCGGCTGAAGACGGACTGGCTGGACTGCTACCTGCTGCACTGGCCGGGGCCTCACCCCTTGGAGGAGACCCTGCGCGCCTTCGAGCGGCTGCGGACGGAGGGGAAGATCCGCTCCTGGGGGGTGAGCAACTTCGACGTGGACGACCTGGAGGAGGCGCTGGCTATCGCCGGGCCGGGACGCATCGCCTGCAACCAGGTGCTCTACCATCTGAGGGAGCGGTACATCGAACACCGGGTGCTGCCGTGGTGCGAGCGGCACGGGGTGGCGTTGGTGGGCTACAGCCCGTTCGGCAGCGGCGACTTCCCGGAGCCGGACAGCCCGGACGGGCGGGTGCTGGCGGAGGTGGCGCGGGCGCATGGAGCCACGCCGCGTCAGGTGGCGCTCGGCTTCCTGTCGAGGAGGCGCCCGCTCTTCACCATCCCCAAGGCCAGCCACGAGGCGCACACCCGCGACAACGCGGCGGCGGCCCGGGTGCGGCTGACGGCGCAGGAGCTGGCTCGCTTGGAAGCTGCCTTCCCCCCGGGTCCGGAGCAGCGGGACCTGCCCGTGGTGTAGGGAGAGGTGACTCCGCGTCTGGGCAGAGCAAGCGGGCGGGCCAACGCCGTCGTTGGGAGAGGGCCGGCGTCTGATACCGTGCGCGGACGGGCTGGGGGCGGGTCCCCTGGGCCGTGGTCGCGCACATGGACATCTTCCTCCGCTCTCCTGCCGTCCAGGAGAACTACCACGAGCACCTGTTGACGCGCGGGCCGGTCCGGCTGCGCCAGCTAGCGATCATCGCGCTGGTGGCCTCGCCGGTGCTGTTTGGCTTGGATTTGCTGTACGTGATGGCGGTGAAGGGCGGCGAAATGCACCTGGGCGAGCTCGCGCTGGCGCGGCTGCCCTGGATGCTGGTGCCGCTGCTGGTGTGGACGTCGCGGGGGCTGTTGAGCCTGACGGTGCTGCCCCGGGTGATGTTCTGGGCCACGGCGCTGTACGCCATCGGCAACGAGTGGACCTTCTATCAGATTGGGACGGCGGGCTCGGCCTACCACGCGGTGATGGTGTTCCTGAACGTGCTCACGGGCCCGTCGGTGCTGCCGGTGGGCCGGGGCGCGCGCTTCGGCTTCTACGGGCTGCTGGCGGTGGGGCACCTGGTGTTCGACGCGTGGCTGTCGAGCGCGTCGCTGGCGAGCATGGTGATGATGGACATCACCCTGCTGCTGGGCATGTTGGCGGTGGGCTTCCTGCTGGAGGCGCTGCACAGCGGGCACCAGCGGCAGTTCCACCTGCGGCGGGACATGATGCGCGCGCTGCGCGAGCTGGAAGCGTCGCGGGGCAAGGTGGTGGAGACAGGGCGGACGCTGGCGGGCTCGGCGCAGGTGCTCTCGTCGACCATCGCGGAGATGTCGCAGCAGGCGGCGCACGTGCGGACGGCGGCGCTGCGGATCGCCACGGCGAGCGAGCAGATGGCGAGCGCGGCGGGTGCGCTGTTCCGGCACTCGCGGGCGAGCGCCACGCAGGCCGAGGAGGCCCAGCGCTACACGGGCGAGGTGGACACGCTCATCAGTGGAATGGAGACGAGCCTGTCCGCCATTGGCCAGGCGGTGGGGCGCAGCGCGCAGAGCGTGCAGAAGCTGGAGGAGAGCTCCGAGCGCATCCACGGCTTCGTGGAGACCATCCAGGAGATGGCGGCGGCGACGAACATGCTGGCGCTCAACGCGGGGATTGAGGCGGCGCGAGCAGGGGACCACGGGCGGGGCTTCGCGGTGGTGGCGAAGGAAGTGGGCAAGCTGGCCGAGGAGTCAGGGCGGAGCTCGGCGCGCATTGGCGAGGTGGTGGGCGGGGTGACGCGGCAGATGACGGACACGCTGCAGGCGGTGGGGCACATCCGCGAGACGACGGAGCGCTTCACGCCGGTGCTGGAGTCCGCGCGCACGACGCTGCGCTCCATCCGGGAAATCGTCCTGCAGAACCAGAAGCTGATGGAGAAGAGCTCGGGAGAGGCGGAGCGTCAGGCGGAGCAGACGACGCACATCTCCCAGGGTTGCGCGACGTTGCTGGAGCTGGTGGACACGTACGCGCAGATGGGCACGGACGTGGCGGCCACGGCGCTGCAGCTCGGGAAGATGGCGGACGAGCTGCGCAGGTTGCTGCCGGAGGAGGAGCGGAAGTCCTAAGCCAATCGAAGAAAGTCCCTGCAGGGGCTCGAATGAATCAAGAGCGGGAGACCCTCCGGGCTCGTTCTTCCGCAACTTGTCCGACTGTTGGACAAGTTGGCGAAAAGTGCCGCCGGAGGGCAGCGGTAGGAAGTCGCGGCTGGCGCACGTGGAGCGAACGCGCTGGCTCCGTTCAACCCCTGAAAGGACTTTGTTCTCCTGGCTTGGCCGGCCCGGGTGCTCAGCGGATGATGATCCACCGGGTGCCCGACTTCCGGAAGATGAGGTCGAAGGTCTCCGAGCCGCTGCCATCCGCGTAGTTGAAGGCGATCATCGGGTTGCCGTCCCAGCGCGTGAGCTTCGCGAGACGGCCCCCGCCGAACACCACCAGCACCGAGTCCTCGGGCTCCAGCGGATAGCGCGACAGGGCGGGGTTCTCCGAGAGCTGCGCGCTCTTCTGCGCCATCTCCCGTTCGGAGCGGTAGAAGGCCGCGGCCAGCTCCTTGTTCCGCTCGGTGAACAGCGGCAGCACCTGGGGCACCTTCTTCTGCTGCACCGCATCCCAGATGCGCTGGTACTCGGCGATGAGCTGCTGCCGGGTCTGCTCGTTGTTCGGGATGGGATCGCTCTGGAACCACACCCACCGGGGGAGCAACACGGGCAGGGTGATGCGCCTGCTGATCCGCGTGCCGCGGTCGCCTTCCAGCGGGGTGACTTTGACCTCGTCGACGAGCACCGTGCCGGCCTGCGGATCCGCCGGGAACCCGGGTCTGTCGGGCTGCACCGGGCGGCGCGAGCCCTGCTCGAGAGGTGGTGGCTCCCGTGACGCTCGTGGATCCCCACCGACACGTGCCCTTCTCGGGCCTGGTGTGGCTCGCCTCGGACATCCTCGTCTTCGACCCGTGGACCCAACCGCACTACGGCATCCACTACGCGGTGGATGTGAGGGCCCACAGGCTGCTTCAGGCCGCACCCTTCACGGACCGCGTGGACGGGCGGTGAAGAGGGGATCTCCACCCCGCCGCGCTACACCGCGTGCGTCTGGGCCCAGTAGGAGATGACGGCCTCGTCGTCGACGATGCGGGAGTGGAAGTGGTCCCAGAGGTCCGTGACGGCGACGGCGTGGCCCTTGATGAGCTTGGGCGTGAGGTAGAGGGCGTAGTAGTTGGCGCCGCTGCCATCGTCGACGGGGCCGAGCTTGTCGAGCGGGCGCTTCGTGATGGGGCACAGCAGGGTGCAGCGGGTGCCCGGAGCGATGTCCGTGAAGCCCGACTTGCGCTTGTCGCCGTGGATGGGGGACAGGTGCACGAGGCCCTCGCGTCCATCTGGCGTGCGGATGAGCAGGCTGACCGCGGGGTAGCCGTTGAACGTCACGTCCGAGAAGCCCACCAGGTTGTGACCCCCGGGCCCGAAGGCCTGTGTCACCACGAGCGTTACGCGGTCGTCGACCGACTGGAGGCTGTCGTGCCGCGGAGGGATGTCGTGGACCTGGAGGTTCTGCACGTCGATGTGTTCCTTGGGCATGGGGAGAGGCCTCCGAATTGGGGATGGAAACATAACGGTGGGGTTCGCGTGCGAACACCCCCCACGTTGCATTGTCTTCACGCATCACGTCCCTGGGCACACAGTCGGAATGCCTCACGCGTACCCCGGCACGAAGTTTCCGACGGTACTGTGAAAGCTCACGCGCTGCGTCGCATGCGCGTGTCTGTCTTTCCTTCCTCGCCACGGCCCGGTGGACTCCAGGCGTCGGGTAGGGACTGAGCACCTTGCGCGGGTCACCATACCTCCAGAGGGGGAGGCGTCGGGTCAACCCCTCAAATTGGTAGTGGGCATTGACAGGACTTCATAAGTTCGTAAGGTAGGTGTCCACTTTGGAGGCCCTCGTCATGACCAGGCTCTTGGCTCCTGTCGGATGTGAACGCCCATTGGCGATGTCTCTTGCCGCCGCGACTCATGCCGCCCGCATACGTGCGGAGCTCACCATGGCCGAGGTGGCACGCCGGGTGGGCGTGCAACTCGAGGTGTATGGCCGCATCGAGCGAGGCGAGATGCTCCCGAACATCCCGACGCTGCGGCGCATCTGCGTGGCGTTGGAAATTCTCCCCGACGAGCTGTTGGGGCTGGCGTCTCCTGAGTCTCCGGACCGGGAGCGGAGCTCGGACATGCGCCGGTTGAAGAGCGCCGTGCGCGGGCTCGGTGCCGCGGAGCTGCGACTGCTGCACCAGCTCGCCGATTCGCTTCGTCCCATTCCCCGAGAATGAGTCAGGGCTCCCCGTGTGGAGGGGCGTGCCCTCGCGAGGGAGAAAATCGCGGATGAATATCTGCGGGGACCCTTCGTCCGTGCGCGGGCTTGACGGGCTCGAGCCCGTCGCTCATTCGCCGTCGCTATCCACAACCAGGGAGAGGGGATCACCTTGAAGAAGCGTTCTTTGACCATCGTGGCCGCAGTTGCAGTCCTGGCGAGTCAGACGGCTTGCTACAACACGCGCGTCGTCAGTGGCCGTGTGCCCGAGGGGCCTTCGTATACGGAGCGGCAGTGGTTCACGGTGGCGGGCCTCGCGAACCTCTCGGGCCCGGCGGGGCACGAGTGCACGAACGGCCTGTCCTCGGCGGAGAGCCGGATGAGCGGCACCGACTGGCTCATCAACGTCGGCCTGGGCGTGGCGGGTGGCATCGCCGGCTCGCTGGCGTGCGGCAACTCCGATGCCGAGGCGCGAGCCTACTGCGCGTCGGCGGGAGCCGCGCTCCTGCCCTTCTTCCTGTCCTCGCGGACGGTGGAGTACACCTGCGCCCCGGGTAGCGCCACCGCCGAGCGCCCAGCGTGGATGCCTCCCGCCACGGGCAACGTGGCGCCCGTGGCCGCCTCGGCTCAGTGAAGCTCGGATGAAGGGCGTCCTGGCGCTGGGGTGGCCCGGCGTCGGGATTCCGGGGCGGGGGCGGAGTAGGCTGCGGCCATGAACCCCCTTCAACTCCTCCCCGGCCTCTGCAAGGCCGTGGCTCGTACCCTGGTGCGCCGTGTTCGTCATGGCGCCCTGCGTCCCGGCTGGACGTATGCCTTCGAAACCACCGTCGCCTGCATGGGCAGTGTCCCGGCCATGCCGGATGCGGTGTCCACCCGGGGGCTGCGCGGCTTCCTGGAGAAGACGGCCTCCAAGGGCCCGTCCTCTGACGTCGTCACCCATACGCGCGTGGACGCCGGGGGTGTGCCGGCTTCCTGGGTGACGCCTGTGAAGGGCTCGGGAGAGAAGGTGATTCTCTTCCTTCACGGTGGCGCCTACGTGGTGGGCTCGGCGAAGCAGTACCAGGCCTTCTGCGGCGAGCTGGCGAGGGACTCTGGAATGAAGGTGCTCGTGCCGGACTACCGGCTGGCGCCTGAGCACCCCTACCCGGCCGCGCTGGAAGACGCGCTCGCCGTCTGGCGGTGGCTGCGGAGCACGGGCGTGGAGCCCTCGCGCGTGGTGCTGGCCGGGGACTCCGCGGGCGGTGGGCTGGCGGTGGCGCTGCTCGTGGCGCTGGCGGAGGCCGGCGAGCCGATGCCCGTGGGGGCGGTGCTGCTCTCTCCCTGGGTGGACCTGGCCTGCGAGTCGCGGAGCCACGAGGAGAACGCCGCCTATGACTACCTCAACCGGCCGCAGTTGCTCACGTGGGCGCGTTTCTACGCCGGAGCGCTGGCGCTGAAGGATCCGCGCGTGTCGCCGCTGCACGCGTCGTTGCGCGGGCTGCCGCCGCTCTACCTCCAGGTGGGGGGCGTTGAGCTCTTCCGGGACGAGGTGTGCCAGCTCGCCGAGCGCGCCCGGGCCGCGGGCGTCCCCGTTGAGCTGGACGTCTGCGCGGAGCTGCCGCACGTGCCGAGCTCCATGCGTGGGATGACTCCCCCGGCCCGTGCGGCCCACGAGCGCTCCATTGCGGCCCTGGTGCGCATGGCGAAGGGTGGCGCGGCGGCCTCCGCTTCCGTCAAAGCAGCCGGGTAGTGGAGGCGGGCTGGACGGGCCATGACTAGAGTCCCTTGCGAGGACTTCTCTCCTGCGCGAAGGAGTGGCCCTTCCATGGAGCAGCCGGGCGAGCGAGAGTTACAACCCATCATCGACGCGGTACGGCTCGCGTGTGAGCTGTGCCGCCGGGTGCAGGACTCCCAGGCGGGCGTCAGCCGCAAGCGCGACGCGAGCCCCGTCACCATCGCGGACTATGGCGCGCAGGCCCTGTTGTGCCGCGCCATCCGCCGCAACTTCCCCGAGGACGGTGTCATCGCCGAGGAGGGCGCCGAGGCCTTCCTCACCCTCCCGCTGGCGGAGCGGGACCAGGTGGTCCGGCTGGTAGGCCAGCTGCTGGGCGAGCAGGTGCGCGAGGAGGACTTCGTGCGCTGGCTGGGCCACGGTCGGGGCGTGAGGGCGGACCGGACGTGGGTCATTGACCCCATCGACGGGACGGAGGGCTTCATCCACCGCCGGACGTACGCCATCTGCGTGGGGACGTTGGTGGAGGGCGAGCCGCTGGACGGCATCATCGGCGCGCCCGTGTCGCCGTTGGATGAGGGCGGCACGCTCTTCTACACGGACGGAGGCGGCGCCTGGGCGGAGTCGCTCGCGGGCGGTGAGCCCCGTGCGCTCCACGTCTCCGACCGTGAGGACCCTGCGAGCATCCGCGTGGTGGAGAGCTACATCATGGGCCGGCGCTCGCGGGAGATAGCCGACCGGGTGTACGCGGCGGCAGGCGTCGATGCGCGACGCATCAAGCGCTACGACGGGATGCTCAAGTACGCGCTGGTGGCGGCGGGGGCGGCGGAGCTGTTCATCCGAGGGCCTCGGGACATTCGTAAGAATCCGCACAAGGTCTGGGACCACGTCGCGGGCGCGGCGTTGGTGAAGGCGGCCGGAGGTCAGGTGACGCGGCTGGATGGCCATGCGGTGGACTTCTCGCAGGGCGCGGAGTTGCACGGCACCCTGGGGCTCATCGCCAGCAACGGTCGCATTCACATGCACATCGTCGATGCGATGGGACGGGTGGCCGGGGCGCAGTGGGGTTTCTTGTCTCAACCCGGCTGACGCCGGTGGGAGTCAGCGAGCACGTCCGCTGACGAGGTCGCTTCGCGCGGTGCGAGGCTGCTACGCTCCGTGTCCGAAATGTCCTCTTCTCCTGTGAAGGTCCCCGTCACCGAGCGTGCGGCTCCGGTGCGTGCGTTGGTGTCCCGGCTGGTCGACAACCTGGAGCGTGTCATTCGGGGCAAGCGCGAGGCGCTGGAGCTGGTGCTGTGCTCGGTGGCGGCGGGAGGGCACGTGCTGCTGGAGGACGTGCCGGGCACGGGGAAGACGACGCTGGCGAAGGCGCTGGCGTTGAGCATCGGCGGCAGCTTCAAGCGGGTGCAGTTCACGCCGGACCTGCTGCCCACGGACATCGTCGGAGCGTCCATCTTCAACCCGCAGGAGGGCACGTTCCGCTTCCGGGCGGGGCCGCTGTTCGCCAACGTGCTGATCGCGGATGAAATCAACCGGGCCTCGCCGCGCACGCAGTCCGCGCTGCTGGAGGCGTTGAGCGAGGGACAGGTGACGGTGGATGGGCAGACGCACGTGCTGACGCCGCCGTTCCTGTGCATCGCGACGCAGAACCCGGTGGACTTCCACGGCACGTACCCGCTGCCGGAGGCGTCGTTGGATCGGTTCGCGGTGCAGCTCTCGCTGGGGTACCTGCCGGAGGGGGAGGAGCGGACGCTGCTGATGACGCGCTCGGGGCCGCCGCCGCTGGAGGGGATGTCGGCGGTGTGCACGGTGGAGGAGGTGGCGGAGCTGCAGCAGCGGGTGCAGGAGGTGAGGCTGGAGGAGTCGGTGGCGGACTACCTCCTGCGAATCGTGCAGGCGACGCGCGGACACGCGAGCATCCGGCTGGGCGTGTCCACGCGCGGGGCGCTGCTGTATGGACGCATGGCGAGGGCGCGGGCGTTGATGCAGGGGCGGGACTACGTGCTGCCCGAGGACCTGAAGACGCTGGCGGTGCCCGTGCTGGCGCACCGACTGGTGCTGGACACGCGAGCGCGCTACGCGGGAGCGGACAAGCGAGCGCTCACGAAGGACCTCGTCGGCACTGTGCCGGTGCCACGGTAGACAAGAACCGATCGGTTCACAGGCCCCGGTGCCTCCTCCCTCACACCGGCGAGAACGTGATGGTGATGGAGGCCTCGTGCTGCTCCAGGGAGGGATCCGTGAAGGTGTTGACCCCGTTCGGACCGGTGTTGGGGGAGCTGCAGACGTACCCCGGCGGGCAGATGACCTTCACCCAGGTCTCGCCGTTACCGGCGGGGTGCTCGTAGCTCACCATGAAGGCATTCGACGCGTCGAGGTTCCACTGGTACGCCCCCTCCGGGCCCGGAGCGAGTGCGTTGTTCCAGTTGGAGGACACGGTGCTGGTGTTGGCCGACGAGCCCTGCGGACCGAGTTTCGTGTTCGTCACCTCCGGGCCAATCCCGTGCACGGGCTGGTTCGCTGGCAGGTAGTAGCTCAGGGCCGCGGACGTGTTGTTGATGAAGTTCATCTGAATCAAACGGGAGATCGTCATGTCGTTTCCTCCAGCCTCGACAGGCTGCTTCGCGCTTGGTGGGTGGGTGATTCGCGCGGAAGCACGTTGAGCAACCGTCATGCCACGGGAGGAACTCGGGGTTTCCCCTCGGAGCCCTCCGTGGCACCCGGCCTACCGGAGCCTGTTCGACGCGTGGACCCGACACGCCACGCGTCGGCCGACATGGACTCCCGGCCCATGGGGAGTGCCCCTACGGCTGGATACTGGCTACTGGCGGAACACCTCGACATCGTCGAAGTAGAAGGCGGAGTAGGCCGGTGCATCGGACAGGAAGCCGATCGTCAGCTGTCCGGCCGTGACCTGGATGTTGGGGATGGAGACCTGGGTCCAGGCGGACGTCTTCGCAACGGGCAGACGGATGATCGTCCCCGTTCCGTCGTAGTCCTTGGCATGCATCTCCGCGCGCGTCTGCCCACCGGAGGAGTAGACCCAGGCGCGCAGCGTATAGGCCCCGTTCGCCAGTCCGGAGAGGGTCTGGTAGGTGAAGACATGATAGGGCACGGTCTTGTAGTGCGTGCCGTGGAGGTTGTTCTCCTGCCGCCCGCCGTAGGTCTCGGTGAAGTCCGCGTCCTCCGAGCCGTTGGGAGACCAGGTGCTCCATCCGAAGGGTTGTTGCGTCGCGCCATCCCGGTCGAAGCTCGGGTTGACGACCTGGACTGTGCCGGTAGGCGGTGGCGGCGTCGTGCTGGTCCACATCCGCTTCAACTCCTGGAACGCGGAGCGGTAGTAGCGTCCGCTGGTCACTCCTCCCTCGAGCGCCGTGGAGATCCCGAACCACTCCTCGTTCATGAAGTAGTCGGGCCCGAGGTTCACGTTGGTGAACCCTCCGTCGTCGTGGGCGCTAAAATCCCCAGCGGACTTCCACCACTCATCATTCCATTCGAAGACCACGCCCCCCAGCAGCGCGCGCGGAGTGGTGGCGCTCAGGTTGGGGAGCATCGTGTTCTCCCAGCGGTTCTTGTAGAAGTTGGCCTGGTTCTGCTGGGCTTGGGCGAAGCCCTGTCCCTCCCTCGTGCTGTGGTCACAGCCCACGCTGTTGTCGCAGGCGTCATAGCCAAACTCCGTGAACAGGAGCGGCTTGTTGAGCGGGTAGTTCTGGATGATGTTCTTGAAGCCCTGCTCGGTGTTGTAGATGTTGAGCGACCAGATATCCACGGCGGGCGCTCGATTGAGCAGGCTGGTGTTGTGGATGTCCAGCTGGGGGTTGTCTCCCAGCACCACGGTATAGGGGTGTGAGGCATCCGCCTGGCTCTTCGCCTCGCTCACCGCCTCCTGGTAGAAGGTGAACAGCTCCGAGGGCGTGAGTGGCCCGCGCTTGCCGTCGAAGTTGTTCTCGTTGCCGAAGGCCCACATGAGGACCATCGGGAAGTCGTTCCGGTTCTTGAAGACGTTGATGATGTTTCGGAACTGGAGCTTGTGTCGGGTCCGCGCGTCCTTGTTGAACTTCACCTGCTGGCCCGGGCGGTAGTCCACCCCATCGGGCAGCCAGTAGTTCATGATGACGTAGATGCCTTGCCTATCGGCCTCGGCCATGACGGTGCGGTAGCGGCTGAGTACCGCCGGGTCCACCCGGGACATGTCGAGGGAGGGATCGTTCTGCTCGTTCCAGTTCTGGAACAGCCGATCGTACTTCACGTAGACGCGGATCGTGTTGACGCCCATCTCCTTCATCTTGGCGAAGTCGCTGAGGACAACCCCCGTGTCCATGGTCCAGTCATCGGGCCAGTTGCCAGGCCCTGTTCTGGGCACGGGCTGGTAGTTCACCCCGCGCGCCACGAAGGGCGTACCCGCGACCAGGAGCTGCTTGTTGGAGACGGTGAGCGACTCCGGGAGTCGGCCCGCATGGGACTCCAGGCTCATCCCGCTCATCGCAATGAAGGCCATCCCCACGAGTAACCGGCGTATGACTCTCATGAAAAGGCATCCTTTGAGATTGAAGTGCCCGCTCTATGCCATGGCGGGAGGGGGTCCTGTATGGCGTTTTGATGGTGTTCCGGGTTTTCATCAAAAATCGAATAATCGCTCTCTTCGAGCATAGGAGGAGTGACGCTGGGCCCGAGGCTGCGGGTGCCTGGAACGGAGCGTGACGGTCTGTTCCAATGCGAGCCGGCTCCCGTTCCGTTCCCTCTCCCCGCTCCAAGGAAAACGCCGCACATGGCCCGCCGTCGTCGCTGGTCCTTCCTGATGCCGCCCGAGGAGCACGGGTTCATCCGCTCCCTCCAGGACCGCTACTACGGGCTGCTCACCCCCGTGGGACGCGTGGTGCTGTGGTCGGCGCTCGCCGCGGGCTTCCTGTTGCTGGGCGGGCTCGTCATGCCGCTCATCCTGTTCTTCTCCTTCGCCGTCTCCGCGCTCACCGTCGCCGTCGTGGTGGGCCTGCCCTTCCGGCCTCGCGTCTCGCTCACGCGCCTGCTCCCGCCTCCCGTCTCCGCGGGCGACACGCTCACCTACCGCGTTCGCGTGGAGAACACCGGCCGGCGCACGGTGCGCCACATCGCCGTGGAGGAGCGGGACCTGCCCCCTGAGCTCCGCAGGGTGGGCGAGCCCCCTGTCATCGACGCGCTCGCGCCTGGCGAGCACTCCGAGGTGACGCTGCGCCTCGTGTGCTCCACCCGCGGCGTCTACGAGCTGGGCGCGCTCCAGGCCGCGAGCCTCTTCCCCTCGGCGCTGGTGAAGTGGCCACGGCGCTCGCCGGGGAAGGAGCGGCTGCTCGTGTACCCGCGCTTCACGCCGCTCGAGTCCCTGGACGTGCCGCACGGGCGCAACTACCAGCCCGGTGGCATCGCGGTGGCCTCGCGGGTGGGAGAGTCCACTGAGTTCTTCGGCACCCGCGAGTGGCACGAAGGAGATCGCACCCGGGACATCCACTGGCCCTCGTTCGCGCGCACTGGCCGGCTCGTGGTGAAGGAGTTCCAGGAGGAGTTCTTCGTTCGGCTGGCCCTGGTGCTGGACGTGCAATCGCGCTCGGTGAAGGAGGACGCGCTGCTGGAGAAGGCGCTCTCGCTGGCGGCGGGCATGGCGGACGTGCTGGCGCGCCAGGAGTACATCATCGACCTGTTCGCCGCGGGCCCCCAGGTGTTCCACTTCCAGGCGGGTCGAGCGCTGGCGCACTTCGAGCACATCCTCGAAATCCTCGCGGCCATCGAGTCCGGCGAGCGGCTGGACCTGGACGCGCTGGAGGCGGCGCTGCTGCCCGAGGCGAGCCACCTGTCCGCGGTCATCTTCGTGGTGATGGACTGGGAGCCCTCGCGCGCGGCGCTGGTCGAGCGGCTCAAGGCACACGGGGTGGCGGTGCGGGTGCTCTCGGTGCGACCGGACCGCAAGCCCGAGGGGCTCGCCCCCGGAGAGCTGGTGGAGCTGTCATGAAACGGCTCGTCGAGCTGGCGCCCGTCTTCGCGGCGCTCATGCTGCACGCGGTGGCGCACGGCCGGTGGCTGCTGTGCGCGCCCGTCATGGTGGGGCTCGCGTGGGCGGTGATGAAGGACGTGCGGATCGACTACACCCCGGCGCGGCTGCTCCTGGCGGGAGCCGTGGGGCTCGGGGTGGGGAGCGCGATGCTCTGGGTGAGCGAGCCGCCGACGGCGCCCTTTCCCCCCTCCATCTTCGGCCCGCTGTGCGGTGCGCTGGTGGGGCTGGCGGTGCTCTGTGGGCTCGGCAGCAACCGCTACTTCGCCTGGACGTACGCGTGCCTGCTGGTGGCGCTCAGCATGCGCGTGCGCGAGATGCAGGGCGTGGGGTGGGTGCTGGGAGCGCTGGTGCTGAGCGTGCTGCTGGTGGCCTTCCTCGAGGGTGGCTTGCCTCGCACCGGCCTCCGGGCCGCGGTGGGCTTCGGCGTCTTCGTGGTGCTGCTGCTGGGCCTGTCCCTGGTGCTGGCGCGGACCATCTGGGCCAGCGAGGGCATGCTGGGGGAGGCGGTGTATCGGATGACCAGCGGCATCAGCTCCGGGGGAGGCTCGGAGTTCCAGTCGGAGGTGGACATCCGCGCGGTGGTCCGTTCTCCCCGGGGCTCCGAGCGCCCGTTGTTGGTGCTCTCCGGCCAGGCGCCCGCGCGGCTCCGGGCGCGGGTGTTCGACGAGTTCGATGGCTCGCGGTGGAGGACGTCAAAGGAGTTGGCGGAGACACGGCTGGAGCTGCCCTCGGGAGGAACGGAGGCGGAGCGGGTGCTGGCGATGACGGTGCTGGCTCCCGTGGGCCCCTGGCTGCCCGCGCCGGCGGGGACGCGGGCGGTGGAGGGCCTTCGTCCAGAGGTGCAGGGCGGTTGGGTGCTGAAGGCCCGGGAGCTGGAGGGCAACACGCTGGCGCTGCGCACGGGAGCGGAAGAGCTGCTGCCGCCAGAGGCCGCGCAGGGCGCCTCGCTCACCGCGCTGCCGGAGGCGCTGGAGGCGGAGCTGCGCCCGCTCGCGGAGGAGCTCACGCGTGGGGCAAGCACGCCGCGCGAGAGGGCTCGGGCCCTGGAGGCGTACTTCCACGAGCACTTCGAGTACTCGCTGAACGTGGACCTGCGGGGCGAGGGCAATCCCCTGACGGTGCTGGTGCGGGAGAAGCGCGCGGCGTACTGCACGTACTTCGCGAGCGCGATGGCGGCGCTGCTGCGCACGTTGGATGTCCCGGCGCGAGTGGTCGGAGGCTTCGCGCCCGAGGAGCGCAACCCGCTCACAGGGGCGACCCTGGTCCGCGAGCGGGACGCCCACGCCTGGGTGGAGGTGTACCTGGCGGACGAGGGACGCTTCGTGGCCTTCGACCCGACACCGTGGCGGAGCCGGGACGAGACGCTCGGGCTGTCACAGGAGCAGCGAGGGTTTTTCGGCAACCTCACGGGCGCGGTGGGCACGTGGCTGCGGCAGATGGGGGCGGGGCTGCGCTACCAGCCGTTGGCGCTGGCGCGAGCGGTGGTGGGCTCGCCGGTGTTCGCCGTGCTGGTGGCGGGGGTGTTGCTGTGGCGTCTGCGCCGGAGCCGGTGGGAGGGACGGACGAAGGCTCGGCGCGTGGTGGCGCTGGGGACGAAGGACGTGCAGCTCGCGGCGTTGTACGCGCGGTATCTGAAGACGCTGAAGCGTCGGGCGGGCCTGGTCCCCCGGCCCTCGGAGACGGACGACGAGCTGCTGTCACGCCTGCGCACCGCGCGAGGCGACGCGGTGGCAGACATGGCGGCGGAGTTCCTCGCGCACTACCGCCAGGCGCGTTACCGGGGTGAGCCCGGTGACCCAGCCTCCTGGGGCGCGTTGGTGGAGCGGCTCGACGCGACGCTTCGCGAGGCGGTCACTTCGCCGCCTGCGCGGGCTGGTAGGGAATCTCCAGGGTGAAGGTGGCTCCCTGCCCCTTTCCGGCGCTGTGGACGGTCAACGAGCCGCCCAGCTCCTGGGCCGCCAGGGCGCTGGAATGCAGGCCGAAGCCGTGGCCCTCCTCGCGCGTGGTGAAGCCATACGTGAAGATGCGGGTGAGCAGCTCCGGCGCGATGCCCATGCCGTTGTCATGGATTTCGATGCGGATGCTGTCGGTGGTCGAGTGCTCCAGCTTCACCGTCAGGAGCCGCTCGGCGGGTGGCACATCATCCATGGCGTACTTGGCGTTGCTGACCAGGTTGACCAGGATCATCAGCAGCTTGTGCTTGTCGGTCAGCACGGGGGGAAGGGACGCGAGCTGCCGCACCACCGTCACCTGGTGGCGGGTGAGCCCGGCCGAGTTGATGCGGATGGCATCCTCCACGAGCTCCGCCAGTTGCACGGGCTCGTGTAGCCGAGGCGTCCGGGCGTAGTTCTGCTGCACCTTGACGATGTCGCCGATGTGCTCGGTGTAGCGGCCCACGTCATCGAGCAAGGCGACAACCTCCTGGCGCTCGTCGACCAGGTTCTGCCCCAGCTTGTCCAGGAAGGGCATCAGGTGACGCCCGCGCTCGTCCTGGGTGAGGAAGGTGTTGAGGTCGCCCTGGCGCTCCTGGAGCATGTGGGCCACGCGCCCCACGTGCTCGAGCCTCATGCCCGTCATCCGCTCCTTGGCGACCTGGGCCGAGGTGTAGACGCTGTTGAGGACATTGCCCACGTTGTGCAGCACATTGGTGGCGATCTCCGCCATGCCCGCCTGCCGTGCCGTTTTCACCAGCTGCGCGTGGACGTCCTTGAGCTCGCGGGTGCGCTCCTCGACGCGCAGTTCCAGCCCTTCGTTGGCCTGCCGCAGCTCCTCCTCGCGCCGTTGCACCTGATCCGCCATCAGCCGGAAGGCGCGGGCGAGCTGTCCCAGCTCGTCGCCGCGCGAGGTGTCCAGCTCGACCTTGAAGTCCCCGGCGGCCACCCGGTCGGTGGCCTGGGTGAAGGTGAGCAGCGGCCGGGTGATCTGCTGCTGGAGCACCCAGTACATGATGCCCAGCTCCAGGAGCAGGGACAGCACTCCGAGCAGCATCACGTAGCGCGCCGCGAGCAGGGCGGGCTGGGTCATCACGCTCTCGGGCAACACCGTGACGAAGTTCCAGCCGGGGCCTTGCAGTCGTGCCACGGCGAGGTACTCGCTCGAGTCCGGGAGCTCCACGACGGTCTCGGTGGCCGGCCGCGTCCTCACCCGCTCGATGATGCTGCGCAGGTGCTCCGTCTGCTCCATCGCGTCGGGCTGGGAGGCGACGTCGTCCAGCTTCAGTGCGGGATGGGCGATGAGCTCGCCATCATCCCGGAAGATGACGTTGTACGCGCCGGGCAGGTGCTCGTTGAGGGTGCGGGTCATCAAGTCTTCGATGAAGACGTCCTGGCCGACGGACGCGACATGGCTGCCGTCCATGTACAGCGGGGTGGTGGCCGAGGCCATCCATCGCTCGCTGATGTCACTCTTGTAGATGTTGGTCCAGGCCGTCTGCCGCTGTGGATTGTTCTCGGGCAGGCTGATGCGGAAGTAATTCATCTGGATGGGCAGGAAGTCGGGCGCGGCGTCCTGGGTCCAGGTGGGGCACTCGGGCCAGTAGATGAGGATCGGCCCTTCGGGGAGTATGATGAAGGTGTCCTCGAAGCGCGTGTGGAAGGCGGGCCCGTACTGGTTGAGCACGTCATACGCGGCCAGGAGTCGGCGGCGCATGTCCAGGTCGACGGTGACGCCCCTGGGGACGAAGAGGCCGGCCATTCTCATGCCGTCGAAGAGCTCGGGACGGTTACGGACCGAGCCGTCGGGCATCCGGACGAAGAGGTTGTTGAAGCGGGCGCTCACGTCCTCCGTCTGGAAGGCGCGAAGCTTCTCCTCCAAGGCCTTCTTGAGGACGGCGTGGTTGTCCTCCGCCAATACGAAGAGGGCCTGCTCGCGCTGGCTGCGCTCGGAGACGTGCTGCTCCAGGCGCGCGAGGGCCTCGACGCGCAGGGTGTGGCGGATGTGGAGGTAGCTGAAGAGGGTGGAGAGGGTGATGATGACCGCGACACGCACGCCCATCTTGAAGAGCGTGGAACGGGCGAGCGGAGCGCGAGGGCGGGGTACTTGCTGCTGCATGGAGCCCGAGGGACACCATCTCACTCACATGTATTCCAAGTGAGACATGCAGGCAGAGGCCTGTCCGCGAGTCGCCTGGGAGCGCGAGAGAGGCATGGGTCGTGTCCCTCCTCGCCGCAGGAGCCCGCCCTGTGGAGGGCTTGTTCAGCAGGGCTCCATTCTTTGTCATCCCTTTGTGGAGTCTCGGGTTGCGCATGCTCCCTCTCCCCCTGGGAGAGGGCGGGGGGTGAGGGTATGTGCTACCGCCTGTGTCACTCCTTGGACGGGTTCGCATCGGAGCACACTCCGCCCCATGTCCCCGTTCCCAGCTGGCAATACAGGCGGGAAATACCCTCACCCTCGCCCTCTCCCAGAGGGAGAGGGGACATCCACGGAGAGCTTCGTGGAGACTTCACTCGTGGCGCAGCACCCGCTCCTCGTCTGCCACCGGCGCGAAGCACGCCTCCACGTCAGTGGCTCGCACCTGGGCAAGCGCGGGCGGATTCCACGTGGGCCGGTTGTCCTTGTCCACCAGCACGGCGCGGATGCCCTCACGGAAGTCTGGCAGCGCGGTGCAGTGCTGGCTCAGCCGGTACTCCACGGTGACGACCTCGTCATACGACCGTCCCCTGCACAGCCGGAGCTGGCGCAGTGTCACCTTCAGGCTCGTGGGCGACATGCGTCCCAGCGTGGCACGCGTCTCCTCGGCCCACGGGGTGCCCTCGGCCTCCAGCGCCGCGAGAATGTCCTCGATGCTGTCCTTCCCGAAGCACCGGTCAATGGCCTCGCGATGCGCGCTCAGCGCTGAGGCTCCCGGTTCGGTGGCAAACCCCGACAGCACCCGCGTGGCCACCTCGCGCGAGTCCCCCGCGCTCCAGTCCGCCGCTGCGAGCGCCTCCACCACAGCCTCCAGCCTGTCGTGCGTCACGTGCTGCGTGCCGTACCCGAGCCACATCGCATCCGCGGCGTTGCACCGCGTGCCCGTGAGCCCCAGGTACGTGCCCGTCTCGCCCGGGAAGCGCGGGAGGAACCAGCCGCCGCCCACATCGGGGAACAAGCCAATCGCCGTCTCCGGCATGGCGAGCATGAGCCGCTCGGTGACGACGCGGTGCGAGCCGTGCACGGACAGCCCGAGTCCTCCGCCCATGCTGATGCCGTCCACGAGCGCGATGTACGGCTTGGGGTAGTGGTGGATGAGGTGGTTGAGCCGGTACTCCTCGCGGAAGAAGGCGCGCGAGAGCGGCTGCTGACCCTCGGCAGCGGGCGTGCCCAGGGAGAGGGCCACGGCGCGCACGTCTCCGCCGGAGCAGAAGGCTCGGCCCCCGGCGCCGCGAATCACCACGGCCTTCACCTCGGCGTCACGGGCCCAGGCCTCGAGCGCGGGGTGCAGCGCGCGAATCATGCCCAGGTCGAGCGCGTTGAGCGCCTTGGGGCGGTTGAGTGTCACCAGGCCCAGGGGCCCGCGCCTCTCCAGCAGCACATCCGTGTTCATGTCCGCGCGCCATAGCAGGTCGGGCACGTTCGTCGCCAACTTGTCCGACTGTCGGACAGGTCGCGGAAGAACGTGCCCGGAGGGCTCTCTCTGCTCAGCGATTTCGGGTCAGCACCGCCAGGGTCACCGTGGCCTTCGAGACGAGCTTCTCCTCGCCTCGGTTCACGGCGTACACCTCGGACTCCACGACGGACAGCGTGCGTCCGGCGCGCAGCACCTGGGCCTGGCACCTCAGCTCCTGGCCCTGCGCGGCCTGGAGCAGGTTCATGGTGAAGCCCGAGGTGAGGATCAGCTGGTCCGCGGCGATCAGCGAGGCCCCCGCCGCGCCCGCGGTGTGGTCCGCCATCGTCGCCTGCACGCCCATGTGGACGACCTCGTCCTGCTGCAGGTGCCGGGGTTGCAGCACCAGCCGCGACTCCACCCGTCCGGGGGTGATGGAGACCAGCTCGTAGCCCACGTCCACGACGAACGCCGCCTTGCGGAAGAGGGCCTCCACCGCTTGCGCGTAGTCCGGGTTCCTCGGCTTCATCCGTTACCCTCCAGGACAGCGGACTACTTGCGGACCCTCGCCACGACCTCAATCTCGACGCGCGCACCGAGCGGGAGCGCCGCCACCGCCACCGTCGTCCGGGCTGGGTAGGGCTGGGCGAACCGCTTCGCGTACACCGCGTTCATCGCCGCGAAGTCGGCCATGTCCACGAGGTACACGTTCACCTTCACGACGTCGTCCATGGAGCTGCCCGCGTCGGCCAGCACCGTGGCGATGTTCTGGAACGCCTGCTCTGTCTGGGCGGCCACGTCCGGGGCGACGAGCTTCCCGGTGCTCGGGTCCTGCCCCACCTGGCCGGAGAGGTACAGGCGATCTCCATCGCGCACCGCGTGCGAGAACGGAAGGGTCGGGGCCGGCAGCCGGGGACTATTGATGCCTTCGCGCATACGACGGGCCTCCTCGGGGTGACTCGAGACGAACCGCTCCGGTGCGAGGCCCGGGGCACACGCGGTCCCGAGCCCCAAGGCGACAAGCGCGGCGACGCGCGCGGCTACTTGATGAGCGACATCCATCCGTGGCGGTCCGGCAGCGTCCCGTTCTGAATGCCGGTGACGGTCTCGTACAGGCGCTGGGAGACCTCGCCCACCTTGCCGTCGCCGATGCGCAGCTCGCCGTCCTGGAAGCCCAGCCCGCCCACCGGCGAAATCACCGCCGCGGTGCCCGTGCCGAAGACCTCGCGCAGCTCGCCCTTCTTGTGCGCCTCGCGCAGCTCGCTGATGGCCAGCTTGCGCTCGCTCACCTTCATGCCCCAGTCGCGCAGCAGCGTCAGCACGCTCTCGCGCGTGATGCCCGGCAGGAAGGTGCCGTCCAGCGGCGGGGTGATGATTTCGTCCCCGATGCGCACGAAGAGGTTCATCGTGCCCACCTCTTCAATGTACTGGTGCTCGAGCGCGTCCAGCCACAGCACCTGCGCGTAGCCGCGCTTCTTGGCCTCGACGGAGGCCTTCAGGCCCGCCGCGTAGTTGGCCGCCGCCTTCGCGCCACCCAGGCCGCCGGGGGCCGCGCGCGTGTGCTCCTGCTCCACCCAGATGCGCACCGTCTCCGCACCGCCGGCGAAGTAGCTGCCCACCGGGCTGAGGATGACGAAGAAGATGTACTTGTCCGCCGGGCGCACCCCGAGGAACGCCTCCGAGGCAATCACCACCGGCCGCACGTACAGCGACGTGCCCGGGGCGTTGGGCACCCAGTCCGCCTCCAGCTTCACCAGCGCTTCAATGGCCTCGCGCGCCACCTCGGGCGGCACCACCGCCATGGCCAGTCGATCGGCGCTCGCCGCCAGGCGCTTGCAGTGGTCGTCGATGCGGAAGGCGCGCAGCTGCCCGTCCTTGCCGCGGAAAATCTTCGAGCCGTCGAACACCGCCTGCGCGTAGTGCAGCACCGCCGCGCCCGGGTCCAACCCCAGCGGCCCATGCGGGAGGATCCGCGCCTGGTGCCAACCGCGCTCCGGCGAGTAGTCCATCCGGAACATGTGGTCGGTGAAGTACTTGCCGAACCCGAGTCCCTCCGAAGAGGGCTTGGGCTTCAGGGTGGCGGCGCGCTGGACCTCGATGGGCAACATGCTTCGGCTCCTCTTGCGGAGGGGACGGGGTGCTCTCCGTCCAGGGCTCGGGCTTTCCCCAGTGGCTCGCGCTTCTCTCCGGAATCTTTCGTGACAATCCCGGGTAGAATCGAGACAATCAGTTACGTTGGCAGGCGTATTCCGTCAAGTGTATCGATTGTCACCATGACAAGTTGGATGCCGGAGCTCCGGGGACGCAGCGGGCCGCTCTATCGGGCCATCGCAGACGCGCTCTCCGAGGACATTGACGCAGGGCGTCTGGCCCCCGGCACCCGGCTGCCCACGCACCGAGAGCTGGCGGAGCGAGTGGGCGTCACCGTGGGAACGGTGACGCGGGCCTACGCCGAGGCCGAGAAGCGGGGACTGGTGAGTGGTGAGGTGGGTCGCGGCACCTTCGTGAGGGACCGCGAGGTGCCCGCGCACATGCCCACGCCGGTGGAGCTGGCCCACGACGACTCTCCGGTGGAGCTGGGCATCAACGCTCCCGCGACGCCCGAGGGGGACCCGGCGAGTCAGGCGCTCCGTCGGTCACTCGAGGAGCTGGGCCGGACGTCGAGGCTGCCGGAGCTGCTCGCGTACCAGCCCGCGGCGGGGACGACGGCGCACCGTGCGGCGGGAGCGGCCTGGGCCTCGCGGTTTGGACTGCAAGCGCGGCCGGAGCAGGTGGTGGTGTGCGCGGGCGGGCAGCACGCCATGGAGGTGGCGCTGGCGGCACTCACCCGGCCCGGGGACACGCTCGCCACCGAGGCGCTCACCTATCCGGGTATCAAGGTGCTGGCGCGCCGCTTCCAGTTGCGGCTGCAGGGCGTGGCCATGGACGCGCAGGGGCTGGTGCCCGAGTCGTTCGAGGCGGCGTGCCGCAATGGCACGGTGCGCATCCTCTATACCCAGCCCACGTGCCACAACCCCACGGGGGCGGTGATGCCGGAGGAGCGGCGCCGCAAGGTGGCCGAGGTGGCGCGCCGCCATGGGGTGGTGGTGCTGGAGGACGACTCGTACGGGTTGTTGGCGGAGACGCGGCCCCCGCCGCTCTCCACGTTCCTGCCCGAGGCGAGCTACTTCATCGCCGGAGTGTCGAAGCTGCTCACGCCGGGGTTGCGCATCGGGTACCTGGTGGCGCCGGCGCGGGCGCGAGGCGAGCGGTTGGCGGAGGAGGTGGGGCTGGCCTCGCTGATGACGACGCCGCTCATGGCGGAGGTGCTGGCGCGCTGGGTGGAGGACGGCACGGCGGACGAGCTGGTGGTGCGCCAGCGGCAGGAGGTGGCGGACCGGTTGGACCTGACGCGCGCGATGCTCGGGCGAGGGGTGCAGCGGGAGGCGCCGGTGCCGCTCTATCACCTGTGGCTCGGGCTGCCGGAGGGCCGGCGGAGCGAGGAGTTCGTGGCCCAGGCGCGGCGCAACGGGGTGTCGGTGACGTCGGCGGACCTGTTCACCGCGGGGCCGGGGCCGGTGCCTGCGGCGGTGCGGGTGTGCATCGGAGCGCCCCGCACGCGCGTGCAACTGGAGCGCGGCCTGCGGCGGCTGCGCGAGGTGCTCGACGCGGGGCCCGAGCCCCTGGCCGCCATCGTCTGAGTTCCTGACGCGCGTTGCTCCTTCTTCCACGCGTGCCTACCTGAGATGTCAGACGGGTGGGTAGACTGGAGAGGTTACGGCGGGGGACCGACTCGCCGGGCAATCAGGAGGCATGGCGATGGGGAATGGGAAGAAGCCGGCGACCTACGAGGACATCGAGGCCCTGCCGGTCGGGTGGGTGGGGGAGATTCTGGAGGACGAGCTGGTGGCTTCGCCGAGGCCAGCCGTGGGGCATGCCCATGCCACCACCGTGTTGAGCGCCAGGTTGATCAGTTCCTTCTCGCTCGGGGACGGTGGGCCCGGTGGGTGGTGGATCCTCTACGAGCCGGAGCTGCACCTCGGCCGGGACATCCTCGTGCCGGACCTGGCCGGGTGGCGCCGAGAGCGTATGTCCAGGCCCCCATCTCCCGAGGAGCCCTTCGTGACGTTCGCTCCGGACTGGGTGTGCGAGGTGCTCTCGCCCTCCACGGCAGCGGTCGATCGGACCCGCAAGCTGCCCCTCTACCACCGGGAGGGCGTGGCGCATGCGTGGCTCATCGACCCACTCGCACGAACGCTGGAGGTTTTCCGGCGCGAGTCTTCCGGCTGGCTGCTCATCTCAACGCACGAGGGAGACGCGCAGGTGCGCGCCGAGCCCTTCGACGCGGTGCTGCTCGGGCTGAGCGAGCTGTGGCTGGCTCGCCCGGCTTTCCGGTGAGCAGGCCCGCCCTGGTGTCACCTCAACAATGGGGACCTGTTCATCCGACGCTCCGGGGAATTCGCGTGCGTCCGCGGCGCCTGTGACGATACAACCCCCCCTCTCGCGAGCACCTCCTGGCAGGAACGTGGATGAGGATCGAGCGCATCGAACTCCAGAACTTTCGCGGTTTCACGTCCCGCACGTTCGAGTTCGCACCGTCATTCAACGTCCTCATCGGCGACAATGGCACCGGCAAGACGGCCATCCTCGATGCGCTCTCCATCGGCGCGGGAGCGATCTTCCTGGGTCTCGATGGTGCGTCGCCTCCGGGTATCCACCGCGACGAGGTACGCC
This sequence comes from Archangium minus, assembly GCF_044360475.1. NCBI lineage: Bacteria > Pseudomonadati > Myxococcota > Myxococcia > Myxococcales > Archangiaceae > Archangium > Archangium minus. Next base: position 12,784,691 of record NZ_CP043494.1, on the reverse strand, counting down.
GTGTCACGCATGGGTTGGGAGAGGTCCCCAGCCTGGAGGCCATCTATCCCGCGAAGATCACCTGCCATGGAATCATCGAGGACACGCCCCTCGAGTGGTCGCGGACCCTCGAAGGGCCGAACAAGCACACGACGCACGGCGGTGCCAGTGAGCTTGCCCGGATCGCGACGACCTGGAATGAGCAGGTGAGGGCGGGAGAGGAGATCATCCTCCCGCTCATCTCGTACTACGGCACGGGGCGGCTCTGGCTTCAACGGCGTGCGCAGCGCTCCGGCGCGCGGGTCCTGCGGCCCGGCTCCAGACTCCGAGGGTACCAGGGCTGCCTCGATCCAGCCTCCGACCTCAAGGGCTTCGTCTCCTGGTTCAAGACGATGGAGCTGATTCAGCTCCAGAAAGGCCAGAAGCTCGGAACGCTCGACGCGGTGAAGCACGCGATTCGCAAGTGTTTGCGCGGCTGGGACGAGGTGCTCTACGACCTGCGTCTCGGGTCCCTGGTGGTCCGAAACAAGGACAAGCAGCTTCCCTTCGAGATGCTGAGTGATGGTGTTCGCAACATCCTCGCCATGGTCGGCAATATCGCGTACCGGGCCGCCACCCTGAACCCGCACCTGCGTGAGCAGGCTCCGTCGAGGACTCCCGGCCTCGTCCTCATCGATGAAATCGATCTGCACCTGCATCCGCTCTGGCAGCGCGAGGTGGTGGACGATCTGCGCAGCGTCTTTCCGGCCCTCCAGTTCGTGGCCACCACGCACTCGCCGTTCATCATCCAGTCCTTGCGAGAGAACGAGCTCATCAACCTCGATGACCCGGCGAGGGAGACACTGCCGAGCCGTAGCATCGAGGACATCACCGAAGAGGTGATGGGGGTCGAGGTTCCCCAGCGCAGTCACCGGCACCAGGAGATGATGGCGGCGGCGCGTGCGTATTATGAGGCGCTCGAGGCGGCCAAGGGGGCCAGGGGTGCACGGCTGGAGGCGCTCAAGCGGCGGATGGATGAGCTCTCCGCTCCTTTCAGTGACGATGTCGCGTACCACGCATTCCTGGAGATGCAGCGGCGCGCGGCGAAGCTTCCAGGAGATGAGGAGTGAGGCCGGTGGAGCGCGGAGCCTGTCCCGTGGATGACGAGGGAAATCCACGGACGTTCTCGGAATACGCCATGGCACGAGGCGAACTCATCGCCCGGATAGGCGAGTACTGCTCGTTCTGCGAGAGCCGGATGCATGCGAGCCTCGCCGTCGAGCACATCCTGCCGAAGTTCCATCATCCGGACCTCGAGCTGGATTGGGACAACTTCCTGCTGGCATGCGTGAACTGCAACAGCACGAAGGGCGATCAGCCCATCGACCCGGGAGACTACTACTGGCCCGATCGTGACAACACGGCCCGTGCATTCGCCTACGCGGCGGATGGAATCGTGAGGCCGGCGCCGGGCCTGACGGCTGCTCAACGCAAGGTCGCGCAACGCACGATCACCCTCACCGGACTCGACAAGCTGCCGACGAAGAACCCGAAGGCGAGTGACCGGCGTTGGCAGCATCGCGGCGAAGCATGGGGGCGTGCCGAGCGCGCGAGGGCCTGTCTGGCGGCCCATGACAGTGAATCCATGCGGAGGCTCATCGTCGATCAGGCAACGGCGTACGGGTTCTGGTCGATCTGGATGACGGTGTTCGCCGCGGACATGGACATGCGCCGGCGGTTCCTCACCGCGTTCGTGGGGTGCCCAGCGGACTGCTTCGACACGAACACGCAACCGGTTCAGCGCACTGGAGGAGCCCTTTGACGTCGTCCATCACCTGGCGTCTGCTTCCAGCCAGGCCACGAGCGGCTCGAGGAGCGGGGTGATTCCCTTATAGGCGCTCGTGTCCGGAGGCACCGTGCGCAGCACGTTGGCGAGGCGGCGGCGGCGCGCGGGGTCCACCACCTCGGTGGCCACAGGGGCGCGGTAGGTGTGGATGGTGAAGAGGATGGCGCCCGTGCGTGGCATCAACGAGAGCGTTTGCCGCTCCAGTCGCAGGAAGCACCGCTCCCCCGCGTTGTGCGCGGTGATGCCGTCGAACAGGTGTCGCCACTCGGGCTTCGTCCAGGGCTCGAGGTCCAACCGGTGGGTGACGGAGAGGGCCCAGTTGACGCGGGTGACGGGGCGTCCCGGCTTGAGCCCTTCCATGAGGCGCACGGTGGAGGCCCCCAGCTTCGAGCCGAAGTTCGGCACCGGCGCGTGGATGTCGAGCAGCGAGCGCCCCATCTTGTCCTGAAGACACCAGCCGGAAGGGAAGCACAGGAGCCCGGCAATCATCGGCAGGCCCTCACGCGTGCCGTCCATCAACAACAGGTCCTCCTGCACCTGCCGCCCAAGCCAGTCGAGCGGGGCGAAGGGCAGGCTGTCCGTCCGGCCCGGCGTGAAGACTGTCTCCGTGCCGAGCAGCAGGTTGCGCCAGCGCCACTGCTCGCCCTCCACCTCCAGGGTGAAGTGCCGGGGGTGCTGGCGCGCCAGCAGGGGGAGCAGCTCCGTCACCGTCTCCCACTGGTGCGGCTCCGTGCCGGGCTCGGCCTGGAAACGGGCGCGGGGGTTGGCGGCGAGCAGGGACTCCTTGAGTGCGAGCTCCTCGCGGTAGTGGGGCTCGTCCACCTCGATGAGGGGCTCGTCGGGCCTCATCGCGCGCACGCCCAGCGTCATCGCGAAGCGGTCCTGCTCGAAGGGGAAGTAGGGCAACATGGCGTCTTCGCTCCTCCCAGATGCCGGAGTCTACGCGCCGGGCCCCTCCCTCTCCTACCCGGGAGGCACGGGAGGTCTCCCTCATCAACGTCTCTGTTGGATGCCTAATGCCAGGGCGTCCGCGTCATTGAGCGCGAGTGTCCGGAACCCAAGGCGCCGTGGAAGTCCTCCCTGGCGAGCACAGGGGGGCAGATGGAGCAGCCGGGCAGGAGAGCCCTCTTCCTGCTGATGCTGGGGCGAAACGGGCTGACAGGCCAGGAGTGAACAGGGCTCACCCGCATCGTACCGGTGCCTAGGTTGGACGGTGCGGAGGGGCGGCTTGGGCCGGACGTGCCTCCAGGGGAAGGAGCGGACGCGGGCTTCTCGCGTGCGAGTCCTTCCCCGTGTCGTTCCCTGTCTCTCTCGACGGCCCCGACCGAGGACTCGTGCCATGAGCGGAACCGTCAGTGATTACCTGCTCTACCGTCTCAACCAATGGGGTGTCCGGCGCCTCTACGGCTACCCGGGGGACGGCATCAACGGCATCCTCGGTGCGCTCGGGCGCAACTCCGAGTTCCAGTTCATCCAGGCGCGCCACGAGGAGATGGCGGCCTTCATGGCCTGTGCCCACGCGAAGTTCACCGGCGAGCCGGGCGTGTGTCTGGCCACCTCCGGTCCGGGCGCCATCCACCTGCTCAACGGCCTCTACGACGCGAAGCTGGACCACCAGCCCGTGGTGGCCATCGTGGGCCAACAGAAGAGCATGGGGCTGGGTGGCCACTATCAGCAGGAGGTGGACCTGCCGGTGCTCTTCAAGGACGTGGCGTCCGAGTACACCGTCATGGTCTCCCACCCGTCGGCCATCCGCCACGCGGTGGACAGGGCCCTGCGCATCGCCCGGGCCGAGCGCACGGTGACGTGCATCATCATCCCCAACGACGTGCAGGAGTCGCCCTACCAGCGGCCCCCCCAGGTGCACGGCTCCATCCACTCCAGCGTGGGCTACAGCGAGCCGCGCGTGGTGCCGAAAGAGCAGGACCTGCGGCGCGCCGCGCAGGTGCTCAACGAGGGCAAGAAGGTGGCGATGCTGGTGGGCGCCGGGGCGCTGAACGCGGCGGACGAAATCATCGAGGTGGCGGATCTGCTGGGCGCGGGCGTGGCCAAGGCGCTGCTGGGCAAGGCGGTGCTGCCGGACGAGCTGCCCTTCGTCACGGGCTCCATCGGTCTGCTGGGCACCAAGCCAAGCTGGGACATGATGATGGGCTGCGACACCCTGCTCATGGTGGGGACCAGCTTCCCCTACTCGGAGTTCCTCCCGCCCGAGGGCCTGGCGCGCGGTGTGCAAATTGACTTGGACGGGCGCATGCTCGCCATCCGCTACCCCATGGAGGTGCCGCTCACGGGCGACTCCCAGGAGACGCTGCGCGCGCTCATTCCGTTGCTCAAGCGGAAGGAGGACCGGAGCTGGCGCGACTCCATCGAGAAGAACGTGCGCCAGTGGTGGAAGGTGGCGGAGGGGCAGGCCATGAAGGAGGCCAACCCCATCAACCCGCAGCGCGTCGTCTGGGAGCTGTCGCCGAAGCTGCCGGACGGGGTGATTCTCGCGGCGGACTCGGGCTCGGCGGCCAACTGGTTCGCGCGCGACCTGAAGATTCGCAAGGGGATGATGGCATCGCTGTCGGGCAACCTGGCCACCATGGGCTGCGGCGTGCCGTATGCCATTGGCGCCAAGTTCGCCTACCCCGAGCGGCCCGTCATCGCCCTGGTGGGTGACGGCGCCATGCAGATGAATGGCAACGCGGAGCTCGTCACCGTCGCGAAGTACTGGAAGGAGTGGAAGGACCCGCGGTTCATCATCCTGGTGCTCAACAACCGGGACCTGAACATGGTGACGTGGGAGCAGCGCGTGCTGGCGGGGGACCCGAAGTTCCCGGCGTCGCAGGACCTGCCGGACTTCCCCTACGCGCGCTACGCCGAGTCCATCGGCCTGCGGGGCATCCGCGTGGACAAGCCGGAGCAGATTGCTCGCGCCTGGGACGAGGCGCTGAGCGCGAACCGGCCCGTGGTGCTCGAGGCGTATGTGGACCCAGACGTGCCGCCGCTGCCGCCGCACATCACCCTGGAGCAGGCGAAGCACTTCGCCGAGGCTCTCTTCAAGGGAGACGAGAAGGCGGCCGGCGTCGTCTCGCAATCCATCAAGGCCATGGTGGAGCAGCTCAAGCCGCACAAGAGCTAGCGCGAGCCAAGGGGACTTGAGGTGTCAACACTCGCGCCGCGGGGGCGGCGCGACACCCAGGAGGGGAGTGGACAATGCAAGCCATGGTGTACGAGGGACCCTACCGCGTGAGGGTGGGGACGAAGCCGGACCCGGTCATCCAGCATCCCAACGATGCGATCATCCGGGTGACGCGCTCGGCCATCTGCGGTTCGGACCTGCACCTGCTGCACGGGCTGGTGACGGACACGCGGGTGGGCTGCACGTTCGGCCACGAGTTCGCCGGTGTGGTGGAGGAGGTGGGCCCCTCGGTGCGCTCGCTGAAGCCGGGGGACCGGGTGGTGGTGCCGTTCAACATCTCGTGCGGCAGCTGCTTCTATTGCAAGCGCGGGCTGTTCGCGAACTGCGAGAGCACCAACCCGAGCAGTGACCTGGCCTCGGGCGTGTATGGGTATTCGCACACCACGGGCGGCTACGAGGGCGGACAGGCGCAGTACGTGCGCGTGCCCTTCGCGGACGTGGGGCCGATGAAGATTCCCGACGACATGGAAGAGGAGGAGGTGCTCTTCCTGAGCGACATCCTGCCCACGGGCTACCAGGGGGCGGAGATGGGCAACATCCAGCCCGGGGACACGGTGGTGGTGTTCGGCGCGGGCCCGGTGGGCCTGTTCGCGATGAAGTCGGCGTGGCTGCTGGGCGCGGGGCGCGTCATCGCGGTGGACCATGTGGCGTACCGGCTGGACTTCGCGCGCAGGTACGCGCAGGTGGAGACGCTCAACTTCAAGGAGACGGACGTCATCCCCGCCTTGAAGGAGATGACGGAGGGGCGCGGGCCGGACGTGTGCATCGACGCGGTGGGCATGGAGGCCGAGGGCTCGACGCTGCACAGCGTGCTGGGCGTGAAGCTGAAGATGGAGGCGGGCTCGCCCACGGCCATCAACTGGTGCATCCAGGCGGCGCGCAAGGGCGGCACCCTCTCCATCATCGGCGTGTACGGGCCGCCGTGGAACCTGGTGGCCATTGGCACGGCGATGAACAAGGGCCTGACGTTCCGGATGAACCAGTGCAACGTGAAGCGCTACATGCCGCACCTGCTGGAGCACATCCGCGCGGGACGCATCGACGCCAAGGGCATCATCACGCACCGCTTCCCGCTGGCGGAGATTTCGCGGGCGTACGAGCTCTTCGAGAAGAAGCAGGATGGGTGCATCAAGTGCGTGCTGCTGCCGCACGGGCATGCGTGAGGAGACAGGACATGGCCGAGCAGAGGACCTCTGAGCAGAAGCACAGACAGATTCCTGGCTGGGGTGTGGATGGGGACCCGAACAACAGGCCCGGGGTGCCCATGCTGTTGAAGCCACGGGTGCGCGGGGGGGCGCACTGGGAGAAGCCGGAGCGCCAGCCGACGCCGAGCGTCCCGGTGTTGAAGCGGGCGGAGCTGGAGGAATTGACGCCCGCGTTCAGCACGGCGATACCGCCGAAGGGACTGAGCGGGGTGCTGCGGCGGGTGGCCTATGGGATGCCGGAGCACCTGGTGCGGCACGTGATGTTGCTGCTGCTGGCGGACCGGGTGGACGTAGTGGAGTCGAGGCTGCTCCGCTTCCCGGTCCAGGTGTTGCGACGTCTGCGCGCGTAACCCCTCTCGGGCCGGCGTGAGTGGCATGGTGCTGATGTGGGCCTTGGGGGCCGCAGGCAGGTGGACAGGCGAGCAGGGGGGAGCCGGCGGCCGAAAGGTCGCCGGTGAATGCGCGGGGCGTTACGCTCGTCTGCTCGGATGATGCTTCGCAAGCTCCTGCTCCCCTTGATGCTCACGGTGCTCGGCTCGGCTCCGGCCTTTGCCGCACCGCGTGAATCGGTGAGGCCCGTGGCGAAGGCGAAGAAGGCCTCGGGCGGCACCAAGGTCCAACGTTCACGCGGCTCCACGGCAGTTGTGAAGGCCACGTCCTCGAAGAAGAAGCGGCCCTCCGTCCGGCTCACTCGCGGACGGCGCGTGGCTCGCCGCGCGGGCAGTCTCGTGGGCACCTCGCTGGCCACGCACCGTGTCCCCGATGACTGCTCCGGGCTGGCGCGTGCGGCCTACAAGTCCGTGGGCATCGAGTTGCTGTCGCAGGGCACTCTGCCTGGGGAGAACGCGGTGAGCGCCATCCACCGGCGTGCGCAGCGCTCGGGTGCGCTTCACCGTCGCACGCCGAAGCCCGGCGACCTCATCTTCTTCCGCGAGACGTACGACCGCAACCGGGATGGCGTGCGCAACGACGGGCTGACGCACGTGGGCGTCATTGAGTCGGTGGAGCGCGACGGCACCGTCGTCTTCGTGCACCGCGGGGGCAGTGGCGTGAAGCGCGCGCGGATGAACCTGCGCATTCCCTCGAAGCACACCCAGAGCGGACGCGTTCTCAACGACTACATCCGCAAGGCCGAGGGTGGACAGCGCGCGCGCCTCACCAGCGAGCTCTTCAGCGGCTACGCCTCGGCCTCCCTCCTGTGAGCACTCGCGGAGGTGACTTCACGTCAGCCTCTTCTGCTGTCGCAAGGCCTGACTGACGTTCAGCACCATCCAGTAGGCGGCTGTGTCCACCAACAGCGTGAGGAGTAGATTCACCACGCCATCGAAGAATCCGATTCGCCAGTTGTACTCGGCTTCGATCACGAGCAACCACAGCGACATGGCTTCGAATAGTGCGAAGCGAATCCAGCTGCGTGAAGTGCTGCCGTGAGGCAGGAGCGTGGAGAAGAGCGCGACCAGGGTCACGGGAAGTGTCGAGAGCGTCAGCCTGTAAAACCAGAACTGCTCCTGGGTACCCTCGTAGTAGGCATAGAAGGCCAGGAATGCCGCCAGGCCTCCGTACATGAGTGCGAGCGCATCGAACAGGATGCCCGCTGTGCCGTGAATCAACCGCGCCTTCATCGTTTCCCCCCAGTGAAGTGAGATGTCTCGACTTACCAGGGCACGTCGTTCTCGACGTGGAACAAGCCCATCGGCCATCGATAACCCTCCGTGATGAACCAGCAGGCGTGGGACGTGGCGTGCTCTCCAACGCCCGCCTTGTTCCATGGGGCAGGAGGAGCAAATGGCCCGGGTGTTGTTGAACCGGAGGGAGTGTTCCTGACTCCGGAGGCCGATGAGTGAGATGCGGCAGCGGGTGGCACGGCAAGCAATGGAGCGGCTGCTGCGCCTGCAGAAGGTGACGAGCGAGCTGTCGCAGGCGCTCACGCCCGAACAGGTGGCCAGGGTCATCATCCAGCAGGCCGGGCCCGCCATGGGGGCATGCGAGGCGTGCATCTATCTTCTCGAGGAGCCGGGGGTGCTGCGCTTCGTCCAGGTGATGGGGTTGCCCCCGGCGGTCTTCAAGCGCTGGACCCTGCTGCGAGTGGATGAGCCCGTGCCCATCGCGCAGGCGGCGCTCACGGAGAAGCCCGTCTGGGTCGAGTCGCTGGATGACTTCCGCCGGCTCTACCCTCCCCTCGACGATGTTCCGCTGAGCCAGAAGGGCGCGTGGGCGTTCCTGCCGCTCCACGCGGAGCACCGGCTGGTGGGCGTGCTGGCGGTCGGCTTCCCGTTGGGGCATGGCTTCAGGGAGGAGGACAAGGACTTCGCCTGCCTCATCTCCAAGCAGTGCGCGCAGGCGTTGGAGCGCGCCCGCTTGTATGCGCGCGAGCGCGAGCTGCGCGAGGAGGCGGAACGGGCGCGGGCCGAGACCGAGGCGCACCGCCGCCTGCTGGAATCGGTGCTCCAGCAACTGCCGCAGGGCGTCCTGCTGGCCGTGGCCCCGAGTGGGCGGATGGTCATGGCCAATGAGCAGGTGCGGAGACTCGGCAGAGGGCACGTGCCTCCGGATTGGCCCCTGGAGGAGTACTCGACCATCCGCGGGTTTCACCCGGATGGGCGGCCCTATCTCCCTCACGAGTGGCCCCTGGTTCGTGCCCTCGGAGGAGAGGTGGTGCACGGCGAGGTCGCGGAACTTCCTGGTAACGGTGGCCCTCCGCTCACACTCGAGATGAGCGCCGGGCCGGTGCGCGACGCCGAGGGCCGGGTGACGGCCGCGGTCACCGTCCTCGAGGACATCACCGAGCGGCTGCGGATGGAGCAGGCCCTGCGCGAGGGCGAGTGTGTGTTCCGCCGCATCATGGAGTCCGACCTGATGGGGCTGTCCTTCTGCGACAAGGACGGCCTCCTGCTCGATGCCAACGACGCCTTCCTCTCGCTGGTTGGCCACGACCGGGAGGAGGTGCGGCGGGGCCTCCTGCACTGGCGGAATCTGTTGCCTCGAGGGGAGGCATCGCTTGAGCGCGCGCTACACGAGCTGTGGACGCGCGGCGCGTCTCCCACCTTCGAGGCGGAGCTGCTGCGTGGGGATGGCAGCCGCGTGCCGGTGCTGACGGGCGCGGCCTGGGTGGAGGAGCAGGAGCGCGTCATCACCTTCGTGTTGGACCTGTCGGACCTCAAGCGGGCGGAAGGGGCGCTGCGCTTCCTCGCCACGGCCAGCTACATCCTGGGCCAGTCGCTGGAGGTGTCCGATGCCACGCTCCAACACGTGGCGTGTCTCGCGAGCCTCTCGGTGGCCTCCTGGTGTGTCATCGACCTGGCCACGCCCGAGGGGCTCCTGCGCCGGGCGGCCGTGGCCCACCGGGATGGGGAGCGCGAGGAGCGGCTGTGGCGGGGGTGGCCGTTGCCTCCGCTGAGGGAGTCGGGGGGGCCGTTGCTGGACGCGATGCACGCGGGCGAGCCGTTGCTCTTCTCGGACTTCGGCGTGGAGACGTGGCGGCACCTGGCCGCGGGAGCCGCTCCCGAGATGGAGGGCATGGCGCAAGAGGCGTGCTCGGTGTTGGTGGTGCCGGTGCGCTCGCATGAGCGGACCCTGGGACTCGTCACCCTGGGCTCCTGCTCGCCGCAGCAGCGCTATGGTCGGGAGGACATCTCCATGGGACAGGAGTTGGCGCACCGCGTGGCGGCGGCGTTGGAGAGCGCGCGCCTCTTCATGGAGTCGCAGCGCGCGGTGCGCCTGCGCGACGAGTTCCTCGCGGTGGCCTCGCACGAGCTGAAGACGCCGCTCACGCCGCTGCGGTTGCAGCTCCAGGGGCTGCGGCGGGTGGTCGAGTCGCGGGAGGAGGGCCGGGCCGTGGAGCCCGAGCGCGTGCTCCGGGCCGCGCGGATCTGCGAGGCCCAGGTACGCAAGCTGTCGAGCCTGGTGAATGATTTGCTGGACGTGTCGCGGCTGGCGCAGGGTCGGCTCCCGCTGCACCTGGAGCAGGTGGACCTGGTGACGATCGCGCGGGAGGTGATCGCTCAGTTCTCGGACGAGGCCGCGCGCGCGCACTGTGGGGTGGAGCTGTGGGCCGGGCCGCCCGTGGTGGGTTGCTGGGATCGGGTGCGGCTGGAGCAGGTGGTGACCAACCTGTTGACCAACGCGTTCAAGTACGGAGCGGGCCGGCCCGTGCACGTGCGCGTCTGGATGGAGGGGGGCGTGGCGCGGCTGTCGGTGCGGGACGAGGGCATCGGCATCGCGCCGGAGCACCGCTCGCGCATCTTCGGCAAGTTCGAGCGCGCCGTGTCCGAGCGCCACTATGGCGGGCTGGGCCTGGGGCTCCACATCACGCAGCAGATCGTCCATGCGCTGGGGGGCTCCATCCAGGTGGAGAGCGAGCCGGGCCGAGGCTCGACCTTCACGGTGGAGTTACCGCCCGGGGTGCACGATATGCTCGCGCACCCATGATTCTCCCCACCCAGCGACACCTCTTCGACTTGCCCGACGACGTCACATGGCTCAACTGCGCGTACATGTCCCCGCAGCTGCACGCGGTGACGGAGGCGGGGAAGGAAGCAGTGATGCGCAAGGCGAGGCCGTGGCAGGTGCGGCCCGAGGACTTCTTCACCGAGTCGGAGGCGCTGCGAGGCTCCTTCGCGCGGCTGGTGGGCGGGGACGTGGAGGGCGTGGCGCTGGTGCCCTCGGTGAGCTACGGGCTGGCGGTGGCGGCGGCCAACGTGCCGGTGCGCGTGGGCCAGCGGCTGCTGGTGCTGGCCGAGGAGTTTCCCTCCAACGTGTACCCGTGGCGTGAGCTGGCGGAGCGCTCGGGGGGACAGGTTGTCGCCGTGCGCAGGCCCGAGGATGGGGACTGGACGCGCGCGCTGCTCGCGGAGCTGGACGAGCGCACGGCGCTGGTGGCGGTGCCGCACTGCCACTGGACGGACGGAGGCCTGGTGGACCTGGTGCGGGTGGGAGCGCGGGCGCGCGAGGTAGGGGCGGCGCTGGCGGTGGATGGGACGCAGTCGCTCGGCGCGCTGCCGTTGAACGTGGCGGAGGTGCGGCCGGACTTCCTGGTGGCGGCGGGCTACAAGTGGTTGATGGGGCCCTACAGCCAGGGCTTCCTCTACGTGGCGCCGCGCTTCCGCGAGGGCCGGCCCATTGAGCACAACTGGCTGTTGCGCGGGGGCAGCGAGGACTTCTCGCGGCTGGTGGACTACCGGGACGACTTCCAGCCGGGGGCCCGGCGCTTCGACGTGGGCGAGCGCAGCAACTTCGTGCTGGTGCCCATGGCGATGGAGGCGCTGCGCCAGTTGCTCGCGTGGGGCGCCGCGGACATTCAGGAGACGCTGCGCGCGCTGACGGAGCGGGTGACGAAGGGCGCCAGGGCGCTCCACCTGGAGGTGCCGCCCGAGCCGCTGCGGGCGGGGCACCTGGTGGGCCTCAAGCGCCGGGGCGGCTACGCGCCGGAGGTGGCGGCGAAGCTGGCGGCGCGCAAGGTCTTCGTGAGCGTGCGCGGGGACAGCATCCGCGTGTCCCCGCACCTCTACAACACAGAGGCGGATGTGGACCGGCTGCTCGAGGAGCTGGATGCGCTCGTGTGAGCCGGCTCACTCGAAGCGGTAGCCCTTGGGCACCACGACGATGCCGCTGTCCGTGAGGGTGAAGCCGCGCGCCTTGTCCTGCGCCAGGTCGTAGCCAATCTTCGTGTTGGGCGGCACGCGCACGTCCTTGTCGATGATGGCGTTGCGGATTTTGGCGTGCCGGCCGACGTCCACCTCATCGAAGATGACGGAGCGCTCCACCAGCGCGTACGAGTTCACGCGCACGCGGCGGAAGAGGATGCTCTCGCGCACCGTGCCGCCGGAGATGATGCAGCCGCCGGCCACCATGGAGTTGAGGGCGCGGCCCACGCGCTCGCCCGCCTCGTGGACGAACTTGGCTGGCGGGCTGTACTCGACGGCGGTGCGCAGCGGCCACTGCGGGTTGAAGACGTCGAACTCCGGGTTGACGGAGACCAGGTCCATGGAGGCCTCGTGGTACGCCTCCAGCGTCCCCACGTCCTTCCAGTAGGTGTTGGCCCTGTCCTGCCCGGGGATGGGGTTGGAGTGAAAGTCATACGCCTGGATGTGGTAGCCGTCGCGCAGCGCGCGGGGCAGCACGTCCTTGCCGAAGTCGTGCTGCGAGCCCTCGGTGCGCGCGTCCACCTCGAGCAGTTCCGTGAGCACGCGGCGGCTGAAGATGTAGTTGCCCATGCTGCACAGGGCCAGGCCCGGCTTGCCCGGCATGGACTTGGGCTCCTTGGGCTTCTCCTGGAACTCGATGACGCGGCCGCGCTCGTCCACCTGCATGACGCCGAAGCGCGAGGCCTCCGCCACCGGCGTGGGGTAGGCGGCGATGGTGATGTCCGCGCGCTGGGCCTCGTGCTGCTCCAGCATGTGCGCCACGTTCATCTTGTAGATGTGGTCGCCGGAGAAGATGGCCACGTCGTCGGCGCGGTAGTTCTCCACCAGGTGGAGGTTTTGGTAGATGGCGTCCGCCGTGCCGCGGTACCAGACGTTGCCCAACTCCTCGTAGCGGTACATCTGCGCCGGCGCCAGCGTGATGAAGTAGTCGGCCAGCAGGCCCGAGCCGAAGCGCCAGCCGCGCTGGATGTGCTCGGTGAGTGACTGCGCCTTGAACTGCGTCAGCACATAGATGGAGTAGACGCCCGAGTTGAGGAAGTTGCTCAACGCGAAGTCGATGATGCGGAACTTCGACCCGAAGGGAACGGCGGGCTTCGAGCGCTTCGATGTCAGAGGAGCCAGGCGCGTGCCCTGTCCCCCCGCGAGAATCATCCCGAGGATGCGGCGCTTGCTGCTCATACGATGGTGAACCCCCTTGGCGGCGCAGAGTATAGAGAGGCTTTCAGGAAAAGCCCGGTTTTGGTGAAGCGTCACGCATGACGGCGGAACGACACTCCGCGTCAGACAAGAGCCCCAGGGGGCCGCCCCGAGGAGCGGCCGGCCAGGAGGGCGCTCCCTGCCAATGCGTTTCCTGCTGAGCACGTTCCCGAGCAACCACAGCAGTTCTTCACAGGGGGAATGAATCCATGACCAAGACCCGGCTCATCCTGGCAGGCCTCGTCGCTGGCGCCATGGCGGTGGGGACCGCGTGCAAGTCGAACTCGGCGGCCGAGCGCTCCGAGCCAACGGAGCAGACCGAGACGCCGGCGGAGAACCAGGGCGGGACCACGCCCGGCTCCACCAGCCCCGGCGGCACGGGCGGCGCGGGCGACCTGGGCACCGATGACATGGGCACCGACGACACGATGGGGACCGAGCCGGGTGTCGGCTCGGGCACCGTGGACCCGGGCACGGACGTCGACCGGGGTCCTGAGATTGCTCCCGACACGGGCGGCTCGGGCGTGATGAACCCGGAGAACGACCAGGGCCTGGGCGGCACCGGTGACCTGGGCGAGGATGACCTCGGCGGGACGGGGGGCTCCGGCGTCGAGGGCAGTGAACCGTTCGAGGGTGACAGCTTCCCGAGCGACAACGAGGACGAGCCGCTGAAGCGTCAGTAAGGGCGTGAACGAAGCGACAACATCCTCGAAAACGGTGCACGGCACCGGGGCCACGGGGCGCTAGATTGGCCTCGTGGCCCATCCTCTCGCTGGCAAGCTCCCTCCCGACTCCATCCTCATCAACCCCGAGACGCTGCGCTCCCAGTACTACTCGGAGCGTCCGGACGTGCGCGAAGCCGAGCAGCGCGTGGCTTTTGGTACCTCCGGTCATCGCGGCTCGGCCGCGCGCCGCAGCTTCAACGAGGCGCACATCCTCGCGGTGACGCAGGCCGTCTGCGAGTACCGTAAGAAGGAAGGCATCGACGGCCCCCTGTACCTCGGCATGGACACGCATGCGCTGTCCGAGCCGGCTCAGCGCACGGCGCTCGAGGTGCTCGCCGCCCACGGCGTGGAGGTGCGCTTCACCGACGGGGCGACGCCCACGCCGGTCATCTCGCACGCCATCCTCATCTACAACCGCGGGCGCAAGCAGGGCCTGGCCGATGGCATCGTCATCACGCCCTCGCACAACCCGCCCGAGGACGGTGGCATCAAGTACAACCCTCCCAACGGTGGCCCCGCGGACACGGGGATTACCGGCTGGGTGGAGAAGCGCGCCAATGAGCTGCTCGGCGCGGGCAACACCGGCGTACAGCGCATTCCCTACGAGCGCGCGCGCACCGCGCCCACCGTGAAGCGCCATGACTTCATCACCCCGTACGTCGAGGATCTCGGCAACGTGGTGGACCTGGAGGTGGTGCGTGGGGCGAAGCTGTCCATCGGCGCGGACCCTCTGGGTGGCTCGAACCTCGACTACTGGGAGCCCATCGCCGCGCGCTATGGCCTGAACATCCAGGTGGTAAACAAGACGGTGGACCCCACCTTCCGCTTCATGCGCGTGGACCACGACGGCAAGATTCGCATGGACTGCTCGTCCCCGTACGCGATGGCCGGCCTGGTGGAGCTCAAGGACCGCTACGACATCGCCTTCGGCAACGACACGGACTCGGACCGGCACGGCATCGTCACCCGGAGCTCGGGGTTGATGAACCCCAACCACTACCTGTCCGTGGCCATCAGCTACCTCTACCGCAACCGTCCGGGCTGGAAGGGCGACGCGGGCGTGGGCAAGACGCTGGTGAGCAGCAGCATGATTGACCGCGTGGGCAAGGACCTGGGCCGGCGCGTGGTCGAGGTGCCCGTGGGCTTCAAGTGGTTCGTGGACGGACTGCTGGAGGGCTCCATCGGCTTCGGCGGCGAGGAGAGCGCGGGTGCCTCGTTCCTGCGCCGCGACGGCACCGTCTGGTCCACCGACAAGGACGGCATCATCCTGGACCTGCTGGCGGTGGAGATCCTCGCGCGCACGGGGAAGGACCCGGGCGAGCACTACCAGGAGCTCACCAAGAAGTTCGGCTCGCCGCTCTACACGCGCATCGACCAGGCGGCGACTCCAGCGCAGAAGGCGGCGCTCAAGAAGCTGTCGCCCGAGGCGGTGCGTGCCACGTCGCTCGCGGGCGAGCCCATCCTCCAGCGGCTCACGCGCGCTCCCGGCAACAACGCGGAGCTGGGCGGGCTCAAGGTGGTGGCGGAGAACGGCTGGTTCGCCGCGCGGCCCTCGGGCACCGAGGACGTCTACAAAATCTACGCGGAGAGCTTCCGGGACGCGAAGCACCTCGAGTCGCTCGTGGACGAGGCGCGGCAGATCGTCAGCGACGCCTTCGCGCGCGGCTGAGCCCCGCGATGATTCGCGAGGCCGAGCCGACGGATGCGGGGGCCCTCCAGCGGTTGTATGAGCTGCTGGTCCCCCACAATCCGCGCATCCGCGTCCTGCCCGAGCGCCTCGCGCGCCTGCGGGAGGACGTGGACAACTTCTGCTTCGTGGACGAGCGGGAGGGCCAGGTGGTGGGGACGGTGCTCCTCCACCTGTGTCCGGATGTGATGTTCGAGGAGCGGCCCTACGCGCTGCTGGAGAACCTCGTCGTGGACCCAGGGGCGCGAGGCAGGGGCTCGGGCCGGGCGTTGTTGGAGCATGCCGAGCGCGTGTGCCGCGAGCACGGCTGCACGAAGGTGATGCTCCTGAGCGGCGTGCACCGGACGGAGGCCCACGCCTTCTTCGAGCGGCTCGGGTACAGCGGCTCGGTGAGCCGCGCGTTTAAGAAATACCTTCCCCGGTAGCGGATGGCTTAACATCCGTCGCCAGCAGTCCCCCAAAGACTAGGAGAGAAAATGAAGTCGGGATCGACTCTGGCGTCCTTCTTGGTGGTTGCCCTGACAGTCGTTGTGGCGTGGCCCCAGGCTTCCGCCCATGCTGCGGAGAACGAGCGCGATGACACCGCGGCTGACGTCTGCCTCTCCCGTGTTGGGGAGGAGGCTCCGGCTGTTACGCTGGAGACCCGCTCTGAGCCGATTGCGGCCCAGGGGGCGGGAGAGTCCACGGCCGCGGTCGGGTACTGCACTCAGGATTGCTCGTACTGCTCGACGGACTCTGACTGTTGGATTCGTCGAGCGGGAAACTGTGAGCCCATCCAGCTGTGCCGTCAGGGTTCTCCGGGCGTGCAGGTGAAGTAGGCGCGGCCCCCGCCCTCAGGAAAATTCCCGGGCGGCAGTACGCCCGCTGTGCTGCCCGGGAGCTATCCTGTTCGAATGAGGGTTGCGAAAAAAATCATAGACAAGCTTGGGAAGCCGCTTTAGCTTGTCCATCGACGCGCCACCCGCGTCTCTCATGATCTCTGCCCGCTAACCACCGCTCCGCCGCGCGACCCTCTGAGTGAATCGCCTACCGAACACCGGTAGGACGGTGCTCATGCGTCGCCGCGAGTGCGCAGTCCTCGACCACGAGCCGCGAATGTCCGCGCGAGCTCGTGTCGTGGGCCCGTGAAGGTGGAGTGGGGTGCCGACAAGCGAACCGAGGCCCTGGTTGCCCACCTGCGTGGGTGCTTCGTGCTCGCTCGTCACCCGACAGGCTTTCTTCAACGTGTGTCGGGGCGGGCCGCCCGGAAAAGGCATCCAGCGCCACGGTTCATCGCGTGTCGGTTCGTCGTGTACCCGAACCCCTGTGATGACCGGAGGCTTGTATGAGAGCTGAAACCCTGTTTCTTGTTTTTACGTATGGTGTTGCACCCGCGTGGGCCCTTCTGGTGTTCGCTCCGCGTTGGAAGTGGACGCAGAGGATTGTGCACGCGGTGGTGATACCGGTGATGCTGGCGCTGGCCCATCTCGGCTTCATGTTGTTCGCGGCCTCACCTCCCGAGGGCGCCAGCGCGGCGACGCTCGAGGGCGCCATGCGGCTCTTCCAGGAGCCGTGGACGGCGTTGGTCTGTTGGATTCACTACCTGGTGTTTGACCTATTCGTCGGCGCGTGGGTGGTAAGAGACGCGATCCGACGCAAGGTTCCCCTCTTGGCCGTCGCTCCGTGTGTCCTGCTGACGTATTTGTATGGCCCGCAGGGGATGCTGCTGTACTTCATCGTCCGCTTCATCTCCCGGAGGGTTCTCACCATGGACGAGGCAACTGGCTCCACGGGCGCAGCCGCTCTTGCCTCAGAGGAGACTCCGGTCTCGGGGCGCCTGGTGAAGGTATGACAGACGGCCCCACTGTGCTGTCCTGTCTGTCAGCACAGTGGGGTGGCTGGACCTGGAGGGCTCGTGCTTCGTAGCCTCTGGGACAACCATGCCGCTTCCTCCCCTCATGGGCCGAGGGCTCCCCCTCCTCGGTCACTTCCCGTATATCCACGGGCTCGGTGTCGACTCGTTCGCCTTCTTCATGGAGGGCTATCGCCAGCACGGTCGCGTCTTCGCCGTGCGGGACATGAAGGACACCTTCGCGGTGCTGCTCGGGCCCGAGGCCAACCGTTTCGTGCTCGAGCGCGAGACGCCGCACCTCTCCTGGGGCGCGGCCTATGGCGACGAGGGCTCGCGGGTGATGGGTCCCACGGCGATGCCCCTGCTCGATGGCGAGGAGCAACGGCGCCGGCGTGCGCCGATGATGTCCGCGTTCCGCCACCAGAACATCGTGGCCTTTGGCGATGCGATGGTGGAGCTGGCACGGGCCCAGACGGCGGGGTGGAAGGAGGGCCAGCCGGTCGACCTCATCGGGGCGATGAGCGAGCTGACGTTCCGCGTGGCCTGCGGCTTCCTGCTCGGCGTGGAGATTGGGGAGGACTACCCGCGCTTCCGCGAGCTCTACAAGAAGATGTTCACGCCGGTGGGGTTGGCGCTGCAGGCGGCGGGGCTGCCGTACATGCAGCGCTACCGTGACGGGCTGCGGCGGCTGTCGGCGCGGTGGATTGCCGACCGGCGAGCCCATCCGCGTGACGACATCATCAGCCGGCTGCTGGAGGCGGGGCTGGATGACGAGGATGTGATTTCCCAGGTGCTCGTGTTGATGTTCGCGGGGCACGACACCACCAAGCTGTCGCTGACGTGGACGCTGGCGCTGCTGCTGCGCCACCCCGAGTACCTGGCACGGGTGCTCGCCGAGCAGGACGAGGTGCTGGCGGAGGGCCCCATCGACGCGGAGGCCACGCGGAAGCTGCCGGTGCTGGAGCGGGCGCTCCGAGAAACCCACCGTCTCTATCCTCCGGTGTCACTGCTGCGGCGCGGGGTGTTGGAGGGCTTTGAGCTGGGCGGCTACACCATCCCGAGGGGGTGGAAGGTGATGTACCTGCCGCGCGTGTCGCACCAGCTTCCGGACGTGTTCAAGGAGCCGGAGCGGTTTGACCCGGACCGGTTCGCAGCACCTCGTGAGGAGCACAAGCAGCCGTACGCGATGGTGGAGTTCGGAGGTGGCTACCGCACGTGCATCGGCAAGGAGCTGGCGATGTTCGAGGCGAAGGTGGTGCTCTCGTACCTGCTGAGGACCTTCCACTTCGAGCTGGCGCCGGGGCAGCGTCTCGAGGTGGCGAACGCGGGGGCCATGACGAGCCCGAGGTACGGGGTGAAGGTGCTCGTGAAGCGGACGGGCCGCCGGGTGCCCCTGGCCCAGGCCGCCTGAGCCGCGAGAAGTCAGGAGTGGGCGCGGGGCGCCGTCCGGAGGCACGTCATGTCCAATCGAGAGCTCATCGTCCTTGGTTCCGCCAGCCAGGTGCCGACGCGTCATCGCAACCACAACGCCTACTTCCTCCGGTGGGAGGACGAGGGCATCCTGTTTGACCCCGGAGAGGGCACTCAGCGGCAGATGACGTACGCGGGGCTGTCTTCACGTCAGGTCACCCGCATCTGCATCACCCACTTCCATGGGGACCATGCGCTCGGGCTGCCCGGCATCATCCAGCGGCTCTCGTTGGACTCGGCGCCCCATCCCGTCGAGGTCTACTACCCGGCCTCGGGGCAGGTCTTCTACGAGCGGCTCCGGCACGCGACCCCCTTCATGGACAAGGCCACCATCGTGCCGAGGCCCATCGCGAAGGACGGCGTGCTCGCTCGGACGAAGGGCTTCACGCTCTCCGCGGCGAAGCTGGAGCACTCCATTGACACCTTCGGGTTCCGGCTCGAGGAGCATGCGCGGGTCCAGCTGGATCCGAGCCGGCTCGCGGCGCATGGGCTGTCAGGCCCGCGCGTGGGGGAGCTCCAGCGGCGGGGCGTGGTCGAGGTCGATGGCCGCACCGTGCGCCTGGAGGAGGTGGGCGAGAAGCGGGAGGGACAATCCTTCGCGTTCATCATGGACACGCGTCCGTGCGCGAACGCCGCCCGACTCGCGGAGGGGGTGGATCTGCTGGTCTGCGAGTCCACGTACCTCGACAGCGAGCGCGAGGAGGCGCATGGCCACTTCCACATGACCGCGTTGCAGGCGGCGGAGCTCGCTCGGGACGCGAAGGTCCGGAGGCTCGCCCTCACCCATTTCTCGCAGCGCTACGAGGACACGGCTCCGTTCGTGCAGGAGGCCCAGGTGTTCGTGTCGGACGTGGTGGCCGTGCGCGACCTGGACCACGTCGAGGTCCCGAAGCGTTCCCGCGTCGCTCAGTCCTGACGGGAGGGCGCCCTCACGGGGCGGCGGCCTTGCCCCGCTCCTTGAGGGCCTTCATGAAGTCGCGGAAGTGCGGCTGGAGCTCCTGGAACAGCGGGTGCTCCCGGTTGCGCAGCATCACCTCGCTGAACAGCTTGAGGCCCACGGCGAGTTCCCGTTGGTCTCCCTCGCTGAGGCCTTCCTGCCGCCGCATGCGGGAGATGATCTCGAAGATGTCGTCATGGTTCTCGAACTCGAAGGTGACGGGCTCGGTGTGGAGCGTCTCGCCTTCGCGGCGGGTGGCCAGGTGCTCCAGGGTGAGGCGGTAACGATGCGCCAGCATGGGTGCTTCTCCTGTGGGGCGTGAGAGTTGAAGGGTTCCTGCTGGGGAGGCTCATTCGCCAGCGAGCTTCTTGAGCAAGCGCATCATCACGGTGCGCTCCTCGGCGCTGAATCCGGCCGTCCGCTCGCGAACGTGGGCGGCCAGGATGGTGCGCGCCTCGGTCAGCCGCTTCCTGCCCTGGGGCGTGAGTGACAGCAGCGTGGCGCGGCGGTCCTCGGGGTCTTCCTCGCGCTTCACGAGCCCCTCTGACTCCAGTCCGTCCACGGTGCTGGTCAGCGTCCGGGGGACGATGTCCAACGCGTCGCTCACCTCCCGCATGCGGCGGCGCTCCTCCTCCAGGAGTTGGAGCACCTTGTACCGAGGCAGGGAGAGCCCACAGGCACTCAGGCGGTCATTCGCCTGCATTCGGAGGTGTCGCGCGGTGGATAGGAGCGTGTCGATCAGCTCGTCTCCTGTCCGTGGTTTCGGCATTGACGTCGTCTCCCTTCGAATTTAGTGAGTATACTCACTATGAGGCCACACCGCATTATGGAATGTGGCTTCGAGCCATAGAAGGACTCCCACATGTCCTGGATCCACCGACGCCCCGAGTACGTCGTCGCCGTCATCTTCGTCACGGCGATGTTCATGAACATCCTGGATACGACGATCGTGAACGTTGCCCTGCCGGTGATCGCCCATCAGTTCGGCGTGCAGGCGACCGACGCGGAGTGGGTGGTGCTCGGCTATCTCATGAGCCTGGCGGTGTGGATTCCCGCGTCGGGGTGGATGGGCGACCGGTTCGGGACGAAGCGCACGTTCCTCGCGGCGCTCGGCATGTTCACCGTGGCGTCGGCGCTCTGCGGTCTGGCGACGGGGCTCCACTCCCTGGTGGCGTTCCGTGTCCTTCAGGGGGTGGGCGGCGGGATGATGGCGCCCGTGGGCACGGCCATGTTGTTCCGCGCCTTCCCTCCGGATCGCCGCGCGAACGCCGCGCGGGTGCTCATCATCCCCACCGTGGTGGCACCCGCGCTCGGGCCGGTGCTGGGCGGGTTCATCGTCGACACGCTGTCCTGGCACTGGGTGTTCCTGGTGAACGTGCCGGTGGGCCTCGCCGCCTTCGCGTTCGGCGCCTATAGCCTCAAGGAGCACCGCGAGCCGAGGGCGGGCCGCTTCGACTTCCCCGGGTTCCTGCTGGCGGGCTCGGGGCTCTCGATGCTCCTGTATGCGCTGAGCTCGGGGCCCGTCGTCGGCTGGAGCACGCCGTCCGTGGCGATCGCCGGGGTGCTGGGCCTGGTGGCCGCCGTGACGTTCGTCTGGAACGAGCTGCGCGTGAAGGAGCCCATGTTGAAGCTGCGGCTCCTGAAGGACAGGCTCTTCCGTAACACCAACATTGCCTCGGCGTTCGGCAGCGCCAGCTTCGTCGGCCTGTTGTTCCTGATGCCCATCTACCTGCAGTCCGCCCGGCACGAGTCCGCCTTTGCCTCGGGCCTCACCACGTTCCCGGAGGCGTTGGGCGTGCTTGTGTCCTCGCAGCTCGTTGGGCGGCTCTACCCCCGAGTGGGTCCGAGGCGGCTCATCGCGTTCGGCCTGTTCTTCGTCAGCGTGTCCGTGACACTCGTGGCGCTCGTGGGCCTGCAGTCGAGCCTCTGGGTGTTGCGCGCGCTGATGTTCACCACCGGCGCGAGCATTGCCTTCCTCTTCATCTCCCAGCAGGCGGCCACGTTCGCCAGGATTTCCAGCGCGGATACCGGCCACGCCTCGGCTATCTTCAACGCGCAGCGGCAGCTCGCGGCGGCACTCGGGGTCGCGCTGATGGCGACCGTGTTGTCGATCTCCCTCGGACGCAGCGGCGCTCATGCCCCGGGGCTGGAGCAGCAGCTCCCCGCCTTCCGGATCGCCTTCCTCGTGGATGCGGGGGTGGCGCTCGTGGGAGTCATCGCCGCGCTCGCCATCCGGGACGAGGACGCCCTCTCGACGATGCGGCGTGGCTCCGCTTCCGCCCCCTCAGGAGAGGCCGCCCAGGTGATGCATTGAATTGAGTTGCGGATGCACCCTCTCCCTCTGGGAGAGGGCGGGGGGTGAGGGTATGTGTTACCCGCCTGTGTCACTCCTGGGACGGGTTCGCATCGGAGCCCACTCCGCCCCATGTCCCCGTTCCCAGCTGGCCACACAGGCGAGAAATACCCTCACCCTAGCCCTCTCCCAGTGGGAGAGGGGACATCCACGGGCTCTCGGATTCTGTCCAAGAATTTCGTGGACACTCCACTCGGCGCCCCCTCCGGGGATGCGGAGTCACCCTTCGCGGATGCGCTCGGGGTGCGTGTACACGTTGAAGCGCCCGTTGCGCACGAAGGTGGCGAGCGTGATGCCCGCGCGCTCAGCGAGGTCGATAGCGAGTGAGCTGCCCGCGGAGACACTGGCCACGATGGGGCAGCGGGCCATGGCGGCCTTCTGGATGATTTCAAAGCTGACGCGTCCGCTGACCACGAGCACGGTGGGGCGCAGCGCGGCCGGTTGGGAGGCTCGTGCCGAGCGCAGGCCGTGCTCGAGCAGCAGTGCCCCCACCACCTTGTCCACGGCGTTGTGGCGGCCCACGTCCTCGAAGGCCGCGAGCACTGTCCCCTTCTCGTCAAGCGCGGCGGCGGCATGGACTCCGCCGGTGCGGGCGAAGTTGGGCTGCACGGTGCGCAGGTGCTCGGTGGCGCGGGCGAGCACGGAGGCGGGGACCTCCGGGCCCGCGGGCACGGGCGAGCACGTGGCCATGAGATCGTCCACGCTGCGCCGGCCGCACACGCCACAGGCCGCGGTGGTGAGCGTGCCGCGCTTGGTGGCGCCTACGCGCTCGAAGTCGATGACGAGCCCGGGAGCGGGCGTCACCTCGACGATGTTGCCGTAGCCCTCCTCTCCGGGACGGCCGCAGTGCGCGAGTCCTCCAAGGTCCTCGGCGGAGTGGATGAGTCCCTCGGCGAAGAGGAAGCCCGTGACGAGGAACCGGTCCGCGCCCGGTGTGCGCATGGTGACGGCCACGGTGTCCCCGCTGATGCGGATGTCGAGCGGCTCCTCGAGGGCCACGGAGTCTGGCTCGGCGGGCGCGAGCTGGCCGTCCGCGGTGTAGCGCCTCACGGGGCGCCGGGTGACTCCCGGGGGGAGTGGGTGCTTGTCACCGGTCATCGCAGGACTCCGTCCCGAAGGCATTGCTGGAGGAAGGCGGCAATCCCTTGCACGTCGCCTGGAGCGAAGTGTTTCATGCCCTCGGGCACGGCTCCCTCATCACCTACCACGGCGAGCACGTCCTGGCGCGTCGTCGCGAGCAGGGGGCCGAGCCCCTCGCGCCAGACCTCGAGCTTGGGCAGTGGCCCCTGCTTCCACCCCTCGACCAGCACCAGATCCACGGTATCGGCGAAGCGCTCGAGCAGGGACAGCACGTGCTCGGGAGGCTCGGGGAAGGAGAGCTGCACGCCGGCCGGGTTGGCGAAGGCGACGAACGCGGCACCAGACGCGGCGTAGCGCGCGGTGTCACTGCCCTCGCTGTGCAGCGGGTGCGGGTCGGACGAGTGCTTCACCACGCCCACGCGCAGGCCTCGCTGGCGCAGCTCGGGCACGAGCCGCGAGAGGAGCGTCGTCTTCCCCGAGCCGGACCAGCCAACGACAGCGAGCGCGGGCGGTCGCATCACGGCTCCACGGGGAGGAAGCGGGGCCGGTCGAAGCGCTCGAAGTCCACCTCGTCGCCAGGGACGAAGTCGGCGCGGCCCGGGGGCAGGACGGCATAGCCCTCAGCATCGACGTTCTGCAGGTGCTGCCCGAAGTCCTGGGTGCGGATGCGAGCCCACACCTGGCCGTCCTCGCGCGTCTCCAGCGTGCCGCTGACGAGGTAGGTGAAGCCGGCCTGCTTGTGGCGCCCGTCATCGAGGCGAACGCGGACGCGCTGGCGCTCCTCGGCGACACCCTGGTGGCGCAAGAGGAGCGGGCGGGCGAACTGGTCAAAGGCCACCGTGGCGGCGCCGGGGGTGCCAGGGAGCACGACGACTGCGGTGGTACCGAGCCTCGCCACGGCCACGGGCTTGCCGGGCTTGAGGGCCACGCCATCCACGAGGAACGAGGCCCCCAGCTCGGAGAGCATGCGCTTCACGAAGTCCTTCTCTCCCACGGAGGCGCCGCCGGTAGTGATGAGCATGTCGGCCTCGCCCGTCAGGCGCTGCAGGGTGGAGCGCAGCGCCTCGGCATCATCCCGGGAGCGCTCCAGTGCCACGACGTGGGCTCCGGCCTCGCGAGCCAGGGCGGCGACGAGGACGAGGTTGCTCTCGTACACCTGATGGGGGAGGGCGGGAGTGCCGGGGGAGACGAGCTCGTCACCCGTGGCGAGCACGGCGACGCGTGGTGGCGGGCGCACGAGGACGTGGGTATCGCCCATGGAGGCGAGCACGCCGAGCACGGAGGCCTCGAGCCGCTGTCCGGCGCGGAGCAGGGGCGTGCCAGCGAGCAGATCCTCCCCGGTGGGGCGGATGTCCTTGCCCGGCGGGACGCTGATGCAGATGTCGACGAGCCCTGCCTCCGGAACGACGGTGGCCTCCTGGCGCACGATGGCGTTGGCGCCCTCGGGGAGCGGCGCGCCGGTGAAGATGCGCGAGGCCTCGCCGGGCTGGAGGACGCGCGAGGGCAGGTGACCGGCGTAGATGGTGTCCACGACGCGAAGGCGGGCAGGGCGGTCGCGGTTGACGTCGGAGGTGTCCTCGGCGCGGACGGCATACCCATCCATGGCGGAGACAGGGCAGCCAGGGAGGGAACGAGCGGCAGTGACATCCTGGGCGAGGAAGTGGCCGAGGGCCTCCAGGAGGGGCATGCGCACGGGAGGCGCGGGGCGGAGCGCGTCGAGGGCTGTCTTCCGAGCGGTGGCGAGCGGTGCGAGGGACATGGTGGAGGCGTCGTCCACCGGGCTTTAGCGCAAGAGCGCGCCGGGAGGTGGGCGGAGAGAAGGTAGCCTTCTCTAGCGGACGGAGCACGGGAGTGCCGAGGAGCAAGGAGGCACGGCGTGAGCGATAAGGAACGAAAGGGGCCGGAGTTCCCGGAGGTGACGCTGGCGGTCATCGCGGGAGGGAAGGGCGAGCGGCTGGGCGGGGTGACGAAGGGCCTGCTGGAGGTGGAGGGCCGGTCGGTGCTGGAGCGGGTGCTGCAACTGGCGGGACTGTTCGGAGACGTGCTGCTGGTGGTGAACGACGGGGCGCCCTACGCGCGCTTCTCCCTGCGGACGGTGGAGGACGTGGTGCGGGGCAGGGGAGCACCGGGAGGAGTCCACGCGGCGTTGGTGGGGGCGAGGACGGAGTGGGTGTTGGCGGTGGCGTGCGACATGCCATTCATCGCGGAGAGCGCGGTGCGGGTGCTGCTGAGCGCGCGAGGGCCCGAGGTGGACGCGGTGTGCTTCACGGTGGGAGGCCGAGTGGAGCCGCTGCTGGCCCTCTATCGGAGAACCTTGGCGGACCCCTGGGGCGAGGCGCTGAGAGTGGAGGAACCCTCTCTGCGTGTCTTGCTGTCACGCTGCCGGGCGAAGCTGCTCCCAGAGGAGGCACTGAGAGCGGTGGACGAGAACCTCCATTCGGTGGTCAGCGTCAACACGCCTGAGGACCTGTCACGCCACGGTGCCACCCTCCCCTCTCCCTCTGGGAGAGGGACGGGGTGAGGGTAATTCCATACATGTGATTTGTGACGCACCGCCCCATGAAACCCCGGCGCCCCCTCTTTCACGTGGTCATATATTTCCAGGCCAGGAAGGCCAGAAAGTCGGGTAACGTACGTTTCAGCCGCTATGAGTCGACTGAAGGACAAGGTGGCCCTCGTGACGGGGGCTGCATCGGGTATCGGCCGTGCCACGGCGCTGCTGTTCGGCCGTGAGGGCGCGCGCGTCGTGGTGACGGACATTGCTCCTTCGGGCGAGCAGGTGGCGCAGGAGATTCGCGCCGCGGGTGGGCAGGCCTTTTCCTGCGTGCACGACGTGACGGACGAGGTGACCTGGCAGAAGGTCATGACGCGCACGCTCGACTTGTATGGCCGGCTGGACGTGCTGGTGAACAACGCGGGCATCGCGATTTCGCGCTCGGTGGCGGAGATGTCGATGGCCGAGTGGCGCGAGCAGATGGCGGTGAACCTGGACGCCACCTTCCTGGGCACGAAGTACGCGGTGCGCACCATGCGGCTGGGCAAGCGCGGGGGCTCCATCATCAACGTGGCCTCGGTGTCGGGGCTCGTGGGCAGTCCCGGCACGGCGGCGTACTCGGCCAGCAAAGGCGGGGTGCGCATGCTGAGCAAGGCGGTGGCGGTGGAGTGCGCGCCGGACGGCATCCGCGTCAACTCGGTGTTCCCCGGTGGGGTGCGCACGCCCATCTGGCAGAACGCGGACTGGTGGGACGGCTTCGTCTCGCAGGTAGGCAACGAGGAGGAGGCCTGGAAGAAGCTGGAGGCCGCCTCGCCGCTGGGCCGCATGGGCGAGCCCGAGGACATCGCCGAGTCCATTCTCTACCTGGCCTCGGACGCCTCGCGCTACGTGACGGGCGCGGAGCTCGTCGTGGACGGGGGCTACACCGCGCGCTAGTTGCGGCCCCACTGCCGGGGGCGGGTGAAGCGGAAGAAGCCGCTCTGCTCCTCCTGGGCGATGGTCTCCGCCTCGTCGGCGAAGTAGCGCGAGCGCAGCTCCGTCAGCCGTGCCTCCAGCTCAGGCCCCGAGTGCTGCTGGGCGAGCAGCTCGCGCTCGGACATGTACTGCGAGCCCACCTCCCAGCGCACATCGCGTCGCCGGTCGAGGTCCTCCCAGCGCCGCAGGGCCTCCTCGTCCAGGCCCATCTCCTTGCGGATGGAGCGCAGGCTCGCGGCGCGCTGGTCGGGCGTCATGGCCCTGAGGTCCTGCTGCACGGAGCCCAGGTCCAGGAAGCGGTTCATCAGCTCCTGCTGGTGCGTCTGCACGTGGGCTTGGGCGCCCTCGCCGTACGTCTTGTCGAGGCTCTGCTTGTACTGCGCCAGGCGCTCTTGGACGTTCGCGTTGGGGAGCGCGTCGATGGCCTTGAGCGAGTCCGCCACGGCCTGGTTGCGCAGCTCGGCGATCCAGATCTTCTCCGCCACGTCCTTGCCGAAGAGCTGGTTGCGCTCCTGCCAGATGGCGGCCCGGCGCTCGTCGTTCGTCTTGTCGCGCAGCTCGGCGTGGTGCTCCTTCATCCACTTCTCGTAGCCCACGCGCTGGCGCAGGCGCAGGGCCAGCTCGTCATACAGCTCGGGGAAGGCCTGCTGGAGCAGGGCGAGCAGGTCCGCCTCCCAGCCGGTGGGGTTGAGCTGCTGGAAGTGACGCATGAGCTGCTCGAGCATCCGCATCTGCGTATGTGGGTCGCGGATGCGGGCCCCGTAGCGCGAGCGCAGGTAGGAGACCAGGTCTCCCGTGGGAGGTTGTTCCACGCCGTCCGCGCCGGGTTGCGAGGGGTGGAGCGCCGCGGCGGGCCCCCGGCTCCTGGCTGTCGGGGCCAGGGAGCCGGGGGCCGCCGCGCGCGGGGCCCCTTCCGGAGACGCTCCTTGGGGGAGGCGCGTCTTGAAGACGAGCAGGGCCGATCCGGCCAGGACGAGCACGAATGCCAGCAGCAGGGGCGCCTTGCTTCGTTTCATGGGTGACTTCATCTCCGGAAGGGGGCGGGAGAGCGTGCGTCAGTCGTGAGAGGCGATGTAGTGGATGATGGAGGCGTAGAACTCCGGTTCGTCGAAGGTGTCAGGGCCCAGGCCCACCACGTCCATGTGGTCCTGGTTGATGACGCTCGAGGTGGAGGTCATCTGCGCGGAGGTGCTGGGCGTGTTGATGTCGCCCATATAGGGGACGGTGGTGTCGGTGGTGACGGAGTCGAAGCCGAAGGTGGACTCGGAGTACTTCAGCCGGTAGCCCATCTGCTGCGAGTTGATGCCCACCAGGCCATCGTCATCCCCCTCGTTGGCGTAGCCGTCGCCCTTGCCCGCGGCGCCGTCGTTGTCACAGTCATCCACGCAGTAGCCGTCGCCGTCAATGTCGTAGAAGAGCTCGCTCACCAGATAGAGCGCGGGGTTCACATTTATGCCGTTCTGCGCGGTGATGAGCGACACGTAGCGGGAGGCGTAGCGCGCGTCGATGGGGTTGTTGATGTTGAAGTTCTTGGCGCCCGTCGTCACGCCATCGGTGCTGCTGTAGTCGTTGTAGACGAGCTGCTTGGCGCCGGCGTAGCCGTCATTGCCCGGCCCGTAGACGACGTCGCCGTAGAACTCGGCCAGGGCGGCGATGACGCTGGTGACGCCGGGCTTCAGGTCGAGGATGTACTTGGCCACGGGCGAGCCGCGGTGGGGCGAGGACACGCTCACGAGCACCGCCACCACGGTGTAGCCCTTGCGCGTGTAGAGCACCTTGGCCGCCTTGCGCGCGTCCAGACCGCCCTGCGAGTGGCCGATGAGATTCACCCGCGTGGCGCCCGTGCTGGCCATGTAGCCCTCGATGTCGTTGGCCAGATCCAAGCCACGCACCTCGGAGCTCTGGAAGGGCTGCACCTGGCCCACGAAGGTCTTCTGGCCGCTGTCGATGTCCTCGTTGCAGGGCGTCTCGAAGAGGCTGCAGGTGTCACCGACGAACATGCCGTAGTCGTCGCCCCAGTAGTCGTTGCCGAAGAGATTGTCGAAGCCGCCCATGCCGTGGGCGAACACCACGGGGTAGGTCGTCTTCGCGGCGCCAGCCCGAGCCTCGGTGCCGAGCCCGAGCGCGCACAGCGCCAGCAAGAGGGTGTGCAGCTTCTTCATGGGGACTCCTTGGGGTGTCCCTGCCGGAGGGCTCCGATCAGGGCGGTGGGAGAGGGGCGTGCTGTGGGGGGCTCTTCCAGAACGGCCCGTCAGGGGGGGCGCCCGAGGTCGGGGGGCTTTCCCTGACATCGGAGCACCAGAGCAATCCCCGCGCCAGACCCACTGCGTCATCCTCCCTGGGACGACGCGTTGCGTTACATGGGAAAGTGGAGCATTGATGCTCCAGTCAATCGCAGACCCTGATGACTCGGGAGGGCTCTCGGGGGCTAAGAACCCCGGAATATCAACGGCTTAGAAGACAAATGCATCAACTGTCCTAAAAGAAGACAGAAAGTGGACTCATTCAGGACAGTCGCGAGGCGGGTGGGGAGAAGGGGCCCGGAGAGGGCGAAAAAAAGCCCCCGCCGACCTCGAGAAGAGGGAGCGGGGGCGGGCTGCCGGGGGGGTGAAGGTGTGGCTACGGAAGCGCTACGGAATCAGGGCCGGAACTCCCAGTGCCAGGGCTCGGAGGGGACGGTGCGGACGAAGCCGAAGCGGCTCGCGTTGGCGGCCAGCCAGCGGTAGGTGGAGGAGCCGGTGCCGCCCACGTTGATGTCCACGGCGATGCCGCCCTGGTGGTTGGAATAACCGGGCTTGGCAGCGAGGTTGCCGGTGCCGTTGAGGTAGGCTTGGTAGAGGGCGCGCTGCTGCTCCATGGAGCGGAAGCCGCTGTTGACGGTGAGGTTGATGCCGGCGGCGCGGGCCGCGGCGTGCATGCGGTTGAAGGCGGCCGCCGCGTCGGAGCGCATCTCCTTGCCGTTGGGGATGGGAGAGAGGGTGATTTGACGGGGTACGCCGTTCACGTAGCCGGTGACGACGCGGCCGCCACCCGAGGGGGTGGAGGGCGTCTGCACCTTGATGCCGAGCTTGTCCCACGTCTTGGGGCCCACCACGCCGTCAGCGGTGAGGCCGCGGGACTTCTGGAAGGCCTTCACGGCGGCGAGCGTCTTCGGGCCGAAGTCGCCGTCGGCGGTGCCGGCGTTGAAGCCGAGCGCGTTGAGCCGATTCTGGAGGGCGCGGACGGGCTCGCCCCGGGCACCCTGGCGCAGGGTGGGGCCGGAGCCCCCGGAGGAGGCGGTGGCCGAGTTGAGGGCGCTCCACGTCTTGGGGCCCACGATGCCGTCAGAGGCGAGGCCGCGGGACTTCTGGAAGGCCTTCACGGCGGCGAGCGTCTTCGGGCCGAAGGCGCCATCGGCGGCGCCAGGGTCAAAGCCCGCGGCTTTCAGCTTCTTCTGGAGGGTGACCACGGAGGCGCCGCGCGAATCCAACCGGAGGGTGGGTGGAGCGGAACTGGCCGCAATGCGGGGGGCGAGGGCGGCGGAGCGGGAGATGGCGACCATGGGGGGTGGCTCGCTTTCCGGGGTGGGGGGTCCGCTTTCATTTTCGTAAGTGACGGGAAGAAGTTTCTTCACATCGCTTCGAAAGTGCATTGCGGCGGGGGGCTGGTACGCTGAGGGCTCGCGGTTCCGGGAGGGGAACGTGGCGATCAGGATGAGACTCGACACGATGGCGGGGGAGACGTTCCTCCGGATGGAGGGGCCGGTGCCGGAGGACGGGCCGCGGCTGGCATTGGTGACGCGTGGGGAGGAGCTCGCGCGGCTGCTGGAGGGGGCGATGGCGTGCTCCTTCTCGCACGAGGTGCCGGAGCGCCCCGAGGAGGGCGAGGTGGTGGAGCGCTTCCTGCGCGACTGCTCGGAGTACAGCGACGTGCATGGGCTGCCGGACTCGCTGCGCCAGGAAATGGAGGAGCACTTCAGCCAGCTGTTGGACGCGCTGTGGAAGCTGGACTGGCTGGTGTTCGGCAATGCGCGGGAGACGACGCTGGTACCGGGGGATGATCCGGTGCGCGGTCGGGCGGTGATGCTGTGCCTGGCGCGCTATGACAGCCCGTCGGTGGAGATGGACGCGAGGCTGCGCCGGTACCTGGAGACCTTCAAGGAGGCGGTGGTCCGCATCAAGGGAGGCCGCTCGAACCAGAGCGAGGGCGGCGCCGGCGGACTGTTGCACTGACACGCCCGCTCCCGTCGTGAAGAGGGTCGGCAGGGTGGGTCCCCTCCTCAGGAGTGAACCCTGGCCGCGGCCCCTGTCCACTGGTGATGACTCGCGCGGGTGCGGAAGCCTCCCAGGAAGGGCGTGGATGAAGAGACTCCTGCCGCTTTCACAGGAGGAGTCTTCTCATGCGTGCAATGCTCGCGGCCCGTGCGCTCCTGGTGGCGGTTGTCCTCACCTCGTGTGATGAGGATCCCAGGTCTCCCCCGGAGCCCGAGCCCACTCCCGAGCCAGCTCCCCCGTCCTGGCACGCGAACGTGGGGCCGCTCGTGCAACAGAAGTGCAGTGGCTGCCATGTCGAGGGGGGCATCGGGCACTTCGCGCTGAAGACGTATGCGCAGGCCTACGCGCAGCGGGACGCCATCAAGGCCGCCGTGCAGTCGCGTCACATGCCGCCCTGGCCTCCGTCGAACGACTGCGCGCGCTACCTGGATGATCGCTCGCTGAGCGACGAGCAGGTGGCGCTCATCTCCCGCTGGGTGGACGAGGGCGCCATCGAGGGAAACCCGGCCGATGCGCCTGCGGTTCCGCCAGCGCCGATCGGTGGCA
Organism: Archangium minus; assembly: GCF_044360475.1. NCBI lineage: Bacteria > Pseudomonadati > Myxococcota > Myxococcia > Myxococcales > Archangiaceae > Archangium > Archangium minus. The sequence continues at coordinate 12,753,308 of NZ_CP043494.1, read as the reverse complement.
TCTCGCGCGTGGATCAGACGCTGAAGATGCCCACCCAGTACACCCCGCAGCAGCGCCCGGACGACTACCGCTGCTTCCTGCTCGACTGGCCCTACACGGACACGCAGTACGTGACGGGCTTCCGCGCGAACCCGGGCAACATGGGCATTGTCCACCACGTCATCGCGTTCCTCGCCGAGCCCCACCAGGTGGCCGAGGCCCAGGCGCTCGACGATCGAGAGCCAGGGCCGGGCTACACCTGCTTCGGAGGACCGGGCCTGAACGGTGGACAGGCCGCGTGGCTCGGCTCCTGGGCTCCAGGTGGCCCGGGCCAGGACTACCCCGCGGGCACGGGCCTGCGCGTCGCGGCGGGCTCCAAGGTCATCCTCCAGGTGCACTACAACACCCACCCGTCGCTCCACGGGCAGACGGGGCCAGATCTCACCTCGGTTTCCTTCAAGGTGGACGCCTCCGTGGACAAGGTGGCCTTCGTGCAGCCGTGGACCAACCCGGACTGGGTCAACCAGAAGCTCATGAACATCCCCGCGGGCCAGGCGGATGTCGTGCACTCCTGGGCGTATGAGCCGACGAGCATCGCCGACCAACTCACGGGAGGCCTCTTCCAGAAGGACAAGCCCCTCACCGTGCACTCCGTCGCGCTGCACATGCACACGCTGGGGACGAGCACCCGGCTGGACATCCAACGCGGCTCCGGCGAGCGCGAGTGCCTGCTCGACATTCCCCGCTGGGACTTCCACTGGCAGGCGAGCTACCTGCTCGAGCAGTCGCGCGTGGTCAACCCGGGGGACTCCATCCGGCTCGAGTGCCACTGGAACAACAGCGCTCCCGGGGCGACGGAGGTCAACTGGGGCGAGGGCACGGGGGACGAGATGTGCCTCGGCCTCTTCTACATGACGCAGTAGCGGGGCTCAGTTCTTCCGGCCGCCGCCCGGATTCCACGGCCATTGCAGCACCCGGGTGAGCGGCTGTTCCTCGGCGCGACGCGCGAGCAGTTGGGTGATGTGGGGCCTGCCGTGGGCACGCGACAGGGACAGCGCGGTGGCCTTGCGCGCGTTCTCGCGCAGCGGGTCCGCTCCGGCCAGCAGCAGGAGGCGGACGCTGTCCTCGTCGCCGTGGTGGGCTGCCAGCATCAACGGCGTCGTACCGCCCGTGGTGGGTGCATCCACCTGGGAGCCGGCGTCGAGCAGCAGCTGCACCAGCAGCGCGTGACGGCGGTCTGCCGCGTGGTGCAGTGGGCGCCAGCCGGAGTCATCGCGGCCCTCGAAGGGGAGGAAGCCGGAGCTGCGCGCCTTCACGTCCGCTCCGCGGCGCAGCAGCTCCTCGGCCAGCGCGGTGTGGCCTCCGAGGATGGCGCAGGTGAGGGGGGTCCTGCCGTCCGTTCCGCTGAACTCGAGCGCCGCGTTGGCCTCGTCCAGCAACCACTCCACGAGCTCGACACGGCCCGTGCCCGCGGCATATCGCAGGGCCTCGCCGCGCTCGTCCGGGCTCGCCCGCGGCACGAGGACGCGGGTGACATCCAGGTGTCCCCGCTCGGCGGCGAGCATCAGCGCGGTGGCTCCTCGCGAGTCTCTCGCCGACGCCTCCGCGCCGTGCGCCAGCAGCAGTTGGACGAGTTTCACGTGTCCCTGCCGGGCGGCCCACAGAAGGGGCGTCATGCCATGCACATCCTCTCGGCCGAGCGCCTTCGGCTCCGTGTTCAGCAGGGCCTCCACCCGGGAGGTGTCTCCACGTCGGACGGCATCAATGAGGTGGGGCATGAAGGACTCCGTTCATGCAAAAAAGGGCGAAGGCGTCGCCACGAGCGAACGCCGCCTCCGACGGTCGCCGGTGCGCGGCGTCAGTCCCGTGGTCCATCGCTTGGACCTGGCTGCCGCATGTTCGGGAGTTCCAGGTTCAAGTCAATGCGATGGAATTTTCCGCGTGCTTCTCGTGGCTCGCGTGACGTGCGAGCCCGGAAGCAGTCACAGACGCTGCCTACGGGGTTTCCCGAAGGTGCTTCGCGTAGAGCGCCTCGAGCGATTGGAAGTAGCCGCGCTCTTCCCACATGGAGGCGGCGAGCCGCTCGGACAGCGAGGCCACTTCCTGCTCCTCGCCTTGCTGGGGCGTGCGGGGCGCGCCGCTCCAGTTCTCCAGGGCCTTGGAGAGCTCGTCGAGGAGCAGCTTGCTGCCGGCGAAGAGGCGGCGCAGGGCCTGGTTCACCGGGCGCGCGTCCAACTCCTTGCAGGCGGCGTCAATGGCGGAGTGCACGCGGCGCGGGGCGTCCTCGGTGGCCAGCGTGCGCGCATCAAGGTCTCCCCGGTCCAGCGCGTGCTGCAGCAGGTAGCCGTGGTGCAGGGAGATGGAGGCCATGTCCACGCAGTCCTTCACCCAGAGGGCCGTGGCCAGCCGCCTGTAGCCCTTGCGCCAGGTGAGCCGGAGCGAGACGAGCGCGGCCTTGCCGACGAACTGTTGGAGGCGGCTGCCCTCGCGCGGGTGGAGCCCGGCGAGCACGGTCACCGTGCGATCCGGCGGAGAGAAGGAGCGCTCGCGCAGGATGGTGCGCACCATCCCTTCGCGCACGCGGCGCAGCGCGTACTCGTCCAGGAAGGGAACGGGGATGAGAGGGGTGAGGCCGGAAGCCACGGCGTAGAACGCCACGCGCTGCACCGAAGGAGGAGGGACGGCGGACGCGGAAGATGCTGATTCCTGGGAGGACATAGCTGGCGGCGGGGAGTTAGCACGGCCGGGCCCGCGCCGTCTCTTGCCTGGGCCCTCAGCCTGGACGTTCCGGGTTGTTCAGTGCACGGCACACGGCAAGGTATTGCTTGTGCAACTCCACGGAGAGCGGGTCCAGGATGAGGGCCCGCTCATAGGCCTCGAGCGCGTGGCCGAGCAGTCCGGCTTGTTGGTGCGCCTGGGCGGTGGCGAGGTGCACGCGCAGCGGCCCCTGGGTGTGTGGGCGCCGGGTGAGGAAGTCGCGCCGCAGCTCCTCCAGCTGGGTGATGGTGAGCCCCGCGGCTAGGCAGCGCGCCACGCCCTGGAAGTTCCCCCGCTCGGCATCATAGACGGCCCGGTGCCGTGGGTGGCCGAGCGTCTCCGAGGCCTTGCGCATGCGCGCGAGCACCGTGTCCACCTTGGCGCGCAGGTGGGCGGCGATGGGGCGCTCGCGCAGCCGCTCCAGCGCGTGGCAGGCTCGGCGCGCGCGCAGCCGCAGCTCCTCGCAGCCCGTGTCCGGCGGTAGCGCGAGGAAGGCGTAGAGGTCCTCCGTGCCGCGCTCTCGGTACGGGGCGAGCACCTGCTCCACCTCTGCTTCCGCGGCCGCATCCATGGGCGGGCGCAGGGTGTCGAGCGGCTGCCCCAACATCAGGTGCGCCACCGCGGCCTTGAAGGAGATGGACGGCTCCACGAACTGCACGCCGAAGCCTGGAGACATGCTCCAGGCGAGTGCCTCCTCGGGCTTCACGTGCCGCACCACCTCGCACTCGCACGTCAGCTCTCCGTCGGGGTGCTCCAGGGCCACCGTCACCCGGGAGAGCAGCGGCGGCAGGGGCAGGTCGGTGCTCAGGAAGAGGCCCCCGCGCGTCAGGTCCGTGCACGTGAGCTGCTCGGTGGTGGCCCCGGGGCCCGCCGTCACGAGCACGGGAATCGCGAGCGCCGAGCGGATGACGCAGGGCCTGCCGGAAGGTGGCGTCAGGGCCTGGCCGGACGGGGCGCGCACCTCGTCGAGCGCCACCTGGAGCGCGCCGCGCATCGTCGACGCGCTCTGGTAGCGGTCCTCGGGCTCCTTGGCGAGCGCTCGGAGGATGACATGGGAGACGGCGAGCGGCACGGCGGGGCAGAGCTCGCAGGGCGGAGTCGGTGGTTTCGTCTGGTGGGCGAGCAGCAGCGCGGTGAAGTTCTTCTCCACGAAGGGCAGCCGCCCCGTGACGAGCTGGTAGGCAATGACGCCCAGGGCGTAGAGGTCGGCGCGTCCGTCCACCCGCTCTCCACGCGACTGCTCCGGCGCCATGTAGTCGGCCGAGCCGAGGACGGCGCCCTCTCCGGTGTCGCTCCCGCGCTCCTCCTCGGCGTCGAGCAGCTTGGCGATGCCGAAGTCGAGCACCTTGACGAAGGCGGGGCCATCGCCGCGCTGCAAGAGGATGAGGTTCTCGGGTTTGAGGTCGCGGTGGACGATGCCTCGCGCGTGCGTGGCCTCAAGCGCGTCACACACTTGAGCGAGCAGGGCGACGGCGATCTCCGCGCGCACGGGCCCGCGGGCGAGCAGCGCGGAGAGGGGCTCGCCCTCCAAGTACTCCATGACGAGGTAGGGCCGGGGCGGCGCGGGGTTGATGTCGATGATGTTGACGATGTTCTCGTGGCCGATGAGGTTGACGGCGCGCGCCTCCATATGAAAGCGGCGCAGCACCTGCGGCGAGGACGCCAACCGGCGGTGGAGCACCTTGATGGCCACGCGGCTGCCGATGTCCACGTGCTCGCCGAGGTACACCGCGCCCATGCCGCCCTGACCCAGCCGGCGGGTGAGCCGGAAGCTGCCAATGCACGTCCCCAGCAGCGGGTCCCCTCCGGGCTCGCGGCTCTTCACGGAGGGCTCGACGGTCTCTCGCAGGGAGGCGGACATGTCTGGGCTTGCTTCGTTGGGCATGGGTCGGATGACGAACGAGGCGGAGTTGAATGATCCCACGAAATGTCCCCTCGGGAACACCTCCCAGTCGATTGGCGCGACGCAGTGAAGTCTTCCTCCGCTGGGAGTCAGGGTCTGCCGTGACCTGACACCTCCAGAGAGGGAATGGGCGGGAGCGAGGGCCTGTTCGCCGCGCCACTCACACTCAGGGGCACTCCATGGAGAAGCGATTCGCAGGAAAGGTGGCGTTGGTGACGGGGGGCAGCTCAGGCATTGGCCTGGCGGCGGCCCGGGAGCTGGGGCGAGCGGGCGCCAAGGTGGCGCTGGTGGGACGGACGCGGGAGCGCGGCGAGGCGGCGGCGCGGGCGCTGCGGGAGGAGGGGATGGAGGTGCTCTACGTGCAGGCGGACATGGCGCGCTCGGAGGACGTGCGGCGGATGGTGGAGGAGGTGGTGGGGCGGTGGGATCGGCTGGATCTGGCGGTGAACAACGCTGCACTGGGGGACATGATGCTGGTGCCCCTGACGGAGCTGCCCGAGGAGGAGTTCGACCGGGTGCTGGCGGTGGACCTCAAGGGCGTGTGGCTGTGCATGAAGTACGAGATTCCGGCCATGCTGCGAACGGGGGGTGGGGCAATCGTCAACGTGTCATCCATCAATGGGCTGACGGGGACGCCCATGGGGGCGGCATACGTGACGGCGAAGCACGGCCTGCACGGGTTGAGCAAGACCGCGGCCATGGAGTTCGCGCGGCAGGGACTCCGAGTGAACGTGGTGTGTCCCGGTGCGCACCGCACGCCGATGCTGGAAGGCATCCTCGAGAAGCTCTCACCCGGAGCGCCGGAGAAGGCGGAGACGCAGTTCTACGTGCCGCGGATTCCGATGGGGCGTGTGGGCAGGTCGGAGGAGTGCGGCAAGGCCATCGCGTGGCTGCTGTCGGAGGATGCCTCGTATGTGAACGGCTGTGTGATGACGGTGGATGGTGGGATGATGGCGGGGCTGTGATTCTTTCTTTTGTCTGTCATTGACGCCTCGCGTGACCTGGGTGGTTCGCTCCCGCCCCACCTGGGTCTCCTGAGACCGCGCTCTCCTCGGGGAGACCGGCGCGATGCACATGCAAAATTATGCGCGAACCATATCATTTGCATTTGCGTCGCTTATTCATATTCAATTCCCCGAGGGGCCCTCTGGGGTCGGGTGCGCTCGGCTTCGACGCTTGCCATCCAGAACCGACCCCATTGGAAAATTCGCTCTAAATGCGTGGAGATCCAACGCGGCCCCATCGTTGCAACAGAGAGGTGTGGGAGTGGAAGTCGTGAACCACACCTCTTTCGTCGGGTCCCCGGAGGGGAGACCTGAAACGCTCGAGCGGGAGATCACCATGAAGGCAGTGCTGCAACACATCAGCGTCCGTCAGTCCCGTTTCGCCGAGCACCCCTGCTTCGGAGCGCTGCGGCAGGATCAGCCGCTGGAGCAGGTGCTGGCTTTTGCCCCCAAGCTGGCCTTCTGGGTGATGAGCTTCCAGGACGTGCTGCGCCTCAACGCGCAGCGGGTACAGGACCCGGAGCTCAACTTGCTCATGCTCCGACATCGCTCGGAGGAGCGTGGGCATGACGACTGGTTCTTCGAGGACCTCGCCGCGCTGCAGGGGCGTCCCCTCACCCTGACCGACATGTGGAGCCGTGGGCACGAGGGCACCCGCGACGCCAGCTTCGCGCTCATCTCCGAGGTGCTCCGCCCGATGGATGACCGGCTGCGCGTGGTGTTCGTGCTGGCGCTGGAGTCCACCAGCCACGCCTTCTTCAGCCGCACCTCCTCGCTTCCCCAGAAGCTGAGCTCCGGCAAGCGGCTCAAGTACTTCTCCAGCCACCACATGGAGGCCGAGGAGCAGCACGAGGTCTTCGAGGAGCAGATGGAGGCGATGCTGCTCGGCATGGAGCTCACCCCGGAGCTGCGCGCCGAGGCCATCGCACTGGTGGACCGCGTCTACGAGGCGTTCCACGCCATGTTCGACGGGATGAACGGCGAGTCGCAGCCGGTGGTGGCGGGGCCCGAGCTGACGGCCGCTCTTCCCGAGCAGGCCCTCCTCTCCAGGGCGTCCTGAACGACAACGGGGATGGCTCGAGAGAGCCATCCCCGCCGCTTCCGTCGAGTGGGTCCTACGGGACTACTCGACGACGTTGTAGAACGACTTGATGACTTCCTTGCCCTTCACCTCCCAGATGACCACCTGGCCCTGGCGGATGAAGTAGCTGTCGCCTTCCTTGAAGGTGTGGCTCTGGCCGGACTCGTCGGTGATGGTGACCTTGCCCTCGAGGATGGTGGCGTGCTCCGAGAAGGGGAACGTCACGCGGATCTTCCCCTTGGTGGCCTTGAAGATGCCCGCCGTCACGCCGCCATTGTTGTAATCGATGCGGCCGTAGAGCCTCGGGTTGCCCTCCAGCACCTGGCCCCCCATCGCCTCCGGCGGCCCCAGCCAGACGAACTTCGAGTCGTCCACCTTCTCCCGAGTGGAGTAGACGATCATCTTCTTGGGACGGGGGGCGCTCTCTCCACCCTCGAGCGCCGCGGCGCGCGTACCCAAACCGTCCGACTCACCCTGAATCTGCTCCCCGCCGCACGCGGTCAGGAAGGCCGCGAGGACTGCGGCGCCGAGACTCATCAGACGGTGGGGGCGAACGGAGCGAGCCATGTTCCCTCTCGGTTTCAGTGATGACGCATATTTAAGCTCATCTTAGATTCGATGTCCAGAGGGATTAGAAAGAATTCGTAAAAGTGGATCCGGCCGGAGCGCCCGGCCGGACCTGGGCGAGGGGGTCTTTGAAGACTCACCACTTCAGGTTGTAGGTGCAGGAACGGGCACCCTTGGCGCGGCAAGCCGTGCCCTCGTGCTCAATGCGGAGCACGAAGGAGCCCTTGGGCTGGAAGCGGTCGTAGAGGGCTTCCATGATGCCCTGGTCGAACTCGCAGGGGTACGGGTTGTCGGCCACCATGCGGGCGTTGCGACCTTCCCCGGCCTGGAAGCGGTAGCTGCCGATGTCCCCGCTGCCCCGGTGGTTCATCCGGTAGGCCTGGTCGAGGGAGAGCAGGGCGGACTCGAACGAGTTGATGGCGGGGGGGAAGACGGCGCTCTTGGGGACGGCGCGGCCGATGGCGCGGGTGGTGTGCGGCCCGACTTGCTTGAGGATGTCCTCGAAGCTGTTGATGACTTTCTGGAGGGGGTACCACTGCTCGGGCTGGAGCGACTCGATGCCGTGGGTGGCGAGGATGCGCTGGGCCTTGAGCTTGAGGAACTCCATGGCGCTGACCACGGCCTGGACGCTTCGTCCGTACACCTCGACAGAAGTGCCTTGCGTACTGCGAGTCATAAAAGCTCCTTTCAGACCTCGGGGGCGGTCATTCTCATACTCAAGCACGCGGCCTGATCTGCCCTCAAGACACCTACCGTCGCCAGCCACGGAGAGTCTTCATCAAGGACCCACGAGGACACCCGGGTTGAGGATGCCCCGGGGGTCGAGTGCTTGCTTCACGGCCTTCAAGGCGAGCGCGAAGGGCTCAGGGCGCTCACGGTCGTACCAAGGGCGGTGCAGCCGTCCCACGGCGTGGTGGTGCGTGATGGTGCCGCCGTGTGCGCTCACGGCGTCGCGGGCGGCGTGCACGAGCGCCATCCACTGCTCCCACTCGCCGCCGCGCCGGGCCGGGCCGATGAACGTGTAATAGGGCGCGGGCCCGTCCGGATAGACGTGGGTGAAGCGGCAGCTCACGAGCCCGCCGCCGCAGATGCGGGCCAAGGCACCGCGCACGGACTCGAGGATGGCGCCGTGGAGGGCGTCGAAGCGGTCCCACGTGCAGGCGGTCTCGAAGGTGTCGGCGATGACTCCGAGGCTCACCATGACGTTCTGCAGGTAGGGGGCCTCGATGAAGGCCGAGCGCCAGCTCTCTGCTGCGCCACCGGGACGGGCGTGGGCTCCGGGTTCATCGGAGCGGTAGCGGGCTCCCTCGCGGCACTCGCCACCGTGGGAGGCGGTGAGGGCGAGCGCGCGCTCCATCTTCGCCTGCTGGGGATGATCGGCGGACTCGAAGGCGAGCACGAGCACGCTGGAGCCATCGCCCGTGACGCCGTTGAGGAAGGACTCCTGTTCGTCGAGCAGACGACAGTTGGAGGGGTGGAGGCCGGACTGGGAGAGCTCTCGGACGGCGCGCACGCCGGTGGCGAAGTTGGGGAAGTGGACGCTGGCGCTGGCGCGGAAGCGGGGGCGGGCCTGGACGCGCACCCAGGCCTCGGTGATGACGCCGAGCGTGCCCTCGGAGCCGAGCACGAGCCGATCCGGAGCGGGGCCCGCGCCCGAGGCGGGCAGGCGGCGCGTCTCGTAGAGGCCACGCGGGGTGAGCATGCGGGTGGACTGCACCAGGTCGTCGATGTGCGTGTAGAGCGTGGCGAAGTGACCACCGGCGCGCGTGGCGATCCACCCGCCGAGCGTGGAGAACTCGAAGGACTGGGGGAAGTGGCGCAGTGTGAGGCCCTGCGCGGCGAGCTGGGCCTCGAGCACGGGCCCGGTGGCGCCGGCCTGGATGCGAGCGGCGCGGGAGACGGGGTCCACCTCGACGACGCGGTCCATGCGGCGCATGTCGAGCGACACGGCGCCGTGGAAGCCTTGACCGATAGCGGCCTCGACACCCCGGACGACGCTGGTGCCTCCCCCGAAGGGGATGAGGGCCACGTGGTGATTCGCACACCACTCCATCACGGCTCGCACGTCGTCCTCGGTGCGGGGGCGGGCGACGAAGTCAGGCGCGGGAGAGAAGTCCCCGTGAAAGCCGCGCACGAGGTCTCCGTAACCCTTGCCGTAGGTATGCGCGGCGCGGTCGCTGTCCTCGGCTGAGCAGAGCTCCGCTAGGGATTCGGGCGGAGCGATGCGGGGAGGAGGGAGACGAGGGCTCGCGGCGGGCTCGCGGGGCTCCAGGGGGGGGCTCCCGAGGAGCGGGGACACCTGCTCGGCGAGGGCCCGCCGTGCCTCGGTGTCCGGGAACTTGTCCGCGTAACCCCAGCCCCAGATGCTCGTCGCGCGAGTGCTCATGTCGCGCGAGCGTAGTGGCTCGGCCGAGGCGCAGGAATCCAGGGGGCCGGAGGTGAGATGGGTGGTGAACGCAGCGGCTCAGGACACGGGGACCGCGCTTGCTTCATTCAGGCCCCGGAAGGGACTTCCATCGACGTGCCTGGCGTCTCGCGCAGCACGAGTATGTCCTGGCCATGGAACTCGCCCTTGGCTCCGTGTGGAACGAGACGCTGGAGGCCTTCAAGGACATGGCCAGCCCCGAGGCGGTACGGGCCACCCTCGTGTCCGCCGTGGCCATGTACATGATGCTGTAGGCGATGCCCAGGGGCGAGGGTCCCCCCCCCTGTAGGGTTGGATGTCCCGCATCCTATCCTTCAGGGCTGTTCTACCTGGGGGGAGGCCAGCGCCATGTCGAATGAGTACCGGAGTCCCGGGGCGGGGGAGGGCGGCGGTACGCAGCTCGAAGCTCGGCGGAGCTCGCGGGGAAGGCCGTGGCGGCCGTCACGCGTGGTGGTGCTGTTGTTCCTCGGGCTGCAGGCGGCGTGCGCGACGGGCTATCCCATGGGGGGAATGCTGGCTGGTGGCGCTCGCCATCGGTGGCGCGTGCAGCGTGAGAGTCCCAGGCCGCGGGAGATGGCGGGCCAGGCCCAGGCGGCGTCCGCAACGACGACCGGGGAGGCCGTTGCGGGCCTGGAGGGCATTGAAGCGCAAGCCGAGGAACGCGAGGCCGGTGTGCCAGTGGCGGTGGGCACGGGCCATGGTGTCGGGGCGGCAGAGCGGGCCCGGCAACGTGCGCAGCGCGTGAGCGAGGGGGACGACGAGGAGGTACTGGAGGGGAAGGGCGTTGGGTGGCCGGATGGAGTGGGCGACGGACGGCCCTTCGAAGTGCCCATGACGCTCGACTACTTCCAGGGCTTCCTCGCGCAGGCCGGTGTCCCCAGTACGGCGTTGCCGAAGGATGGGCGGACGCTGTCGCCTCAGCAGGCGATGGAGCTGGTGCCGCATCTGCTCTCCACGCCGTTGACACTGGGCAACTTCGGGCTGCGCCGTATGGCGGCACACCTGCTCTTGGAGGTGGCCGCGAATGGCGAGGTGGTGACGCGGGACGAGTTCCACGCGCGCATGCGCCGCTTCTCGCGGCTGCTGGTGCTGCGGCCGGACGGATACCTGGTGAGGGCCACGACGGGAGTAGCGGTCCAGAAGGCCGGTCAGGTCGTGCTCGCCGAGGATGGTGCGCTCCGGGCCGGCCGCTTCGAGGTGGGCCCGTTCTACGCCATCGAGGGCGAGCGCCTCTTCCCTGTGGACCAGAGGCTCGAGGTTCCAAAAGGAGCGCGCCCGGCGGGCCTCTATACGCCCGACGACAACCCGGCGCTTGCGGTGGCCGAGGGGGCGGTGCTCGCTGTGGTGGACATGGTGGAAGGCATCTACCGGCTGGTCTTCTACACGGGCGAGACACTGGAGGGGCTGGCGCAGCTGCCGGGCGCGGTGAGGCAGCTCTACGAGAGCTCGCCGCGACTGTGGGAGGAGTTCCGCCACAAGCCCTACGCCGAGAAGGTGCGCACCGTGTCGCGGCTAGCCACAGGCGCGGTGCTGACGGTGGGCACGGCCGGTGCTGGAACTGCGAAGGTGGCGGCCTGGGGCGGTAGGCTCGGGAGCCTCACGGTGCCCCTGCTGTCGCTCATGGGCGATGGGCTCCTGACGGTGCGGTTGGTCGCGGTGCCCGTGGGGAGCGTTGTCACCGCGGCGGCGCCAGCGCTGAGTGCCACCTACGTTCTGCACATGGCCAATACCGGCGCCCAGGGCGCAGGAGGCGGTGGTGGGTGGCCACCGGTTGGCGGGCCCGGGCAGTGGGTGGAGGACAACTCCAGCATGTCCGAGCAGGCGAGGGACTACCAAGCCCAGATCTCGGGGGCACCCAAGCGATGGGCGTACAGGGTGTGCCGGGATGGGGACTGCGTGAATTACGACGGGTACGATCCGAAGACGGGCACGCTGCTCGAGGCCAAGGCACGTGGGTACCAGAAGTGGTTCGACGAGGACCTCAACCCTAGATTCAAATACGAAGGTCTGGACAGCATGATCGAACAAGCTGAACGGCAGCTTCGGGTTGCAGACGGGGTGCCGATCCTTTGGCACGTCGCGGAGCCGCGGATGGTGGCGGTGCTTCGGAAGTATTTCGACGCTAACGGCTTCCAGGCCATTGAGGTCGTTTACACTCAGCCCGTGAAGTGAGGGCCACCACGCATGAGCGAGACGTACGGAATAAAAGCCTACTGGGCGCACAGGCCGGAGTCCGCCGAGCAGTGCGCGCGCCGGGCGGAGATGTTTTTCCGCCTCCTTGCGGAGTGCCATCCCGACTTCGCCCCTTGGTACGAGAAGAGCAGTTCAGCACGGAAGGCGCTGCAGCTCGGCTTTGAGCCCACACTCGAGACGTTCCTGAAATTCTTCGGGCGGGAGAAGTATCAGAGCGGGAATGATGGCTTCAGGTTCGGGACATGGACGGGTCGCGAGGCAGAAGACCACGGGGCAATGGTCATGCTCAGGTGCGGCTCGAAGGGAGAGGTGGCGCCGAACAGCCTCTGGATCTTCTTCCCCAAGGAGGCCCTGGGTGAGGAGCGCGTGCTCACGGCCCCGGTTGTCTCAGGAGCCATGCGGGCCATCGCGGTGGCCTGGGAGCCGGAATGGGCGGTCGCGACGGCGGACGGTCTGTGGGACGAGCTCTCCGGGGGCAGTCAGCTTGGCTGCTTCGTTGGGTGGATGACGTACTTCTCACGGGAACGGGGCGAGGTGCCAACGCTGTCGTCGCCGGTGCGCGTTGAGCCCGTGGGCGACAAGGGCACGCTCGTCACGCTCACCCCCGAGCGACTTACCCCAAGCAATCCAGAGCACGTGGCGCTCGCTTGGCGAACGCAGCGGGCGCTTGAGGAGCGGGGGCTGTTCCGGTTGATGGTGCCGTCGGCTTCCAGGCGGAAGGCGTGAGGCGGCACGCAGCCCCGGAAGAAACAGCTGGCCGTAGGAGGGGCCCAACGCAGTGGCCGCACAACTGGCCGCGCAAGGCTATGAGGTCACGAGCCGCAAAAGCGCCGATGAGAAGAATTGGTTGGTGCTCGCCGAGCACGATGTGAGTCCAGCAGGACAGGCGTTCGGCTCCGCGCGTGAGGCCCTGGAGCGTCTGGCGCGGGAGCACTCCGGGCAGTACGACGGATACGAGATCGAAGTCTCCTCCAGCTCGGGGTGAAGGCCCCTCGCCGCCGCCGAGCGCATCAGGTCGCGGGCGCCTCCAGGTCTGGTGGCCCGACTGGTGCCACGTTCCGCTCGGACGGGTTCGGGGCCTCGCTCAGCACGGGCAGCGGGAACTTCAGCGGCTTCCCATCCGAGGCGAGTGTATTCCCCGTCACCTCCGCCGCGCCCATTCCCTGGCGTTGCGGCTGGAACGTGGCCTGCGGATCGCTCGCGGACGCCTTGCCCGCGCGGAACACGGCGAAGCGCGTCAGCAGCGCACCCGCCGAGCCGAGCAGTGCCGCCGTCACCTTCATCCACCTGCGTCGTCCCGGCCACACGCCCAGCACGAGCGACGCCGCGGTGCACGCCTTGGACGCCTTCCACAATTGCCCCGAGCGCTCGTGCTTCAGCGGCCGTTCGAGCACCTCCAGCCGAGAGACATCGTGGTGCACCGCGACGCCCGCGAGCAGCTCGCCCACCTTACCCACCGTGCTGAACAAGCGGAGCACCTTCTCCTCACCGCGCGAGTGTGGCAGCAGCTCCAGGAGGCTTCCCGCGCCCGCCATCGCCGAGGACATGAACAGCAGGGGCAGCGTCTTGCGCGTGGCCTGCCACACCGGCACCGCCGTGTTGGCGATGAGCACCGCCGTGTATCCGGAGAGCGGAAGGCCGAGCAGCCCCGCGGTGATGGCCGCCCCTTCACCTGCGCGCCCCAGCCAGCCGCGCCGGCCCGCGAACAACAGGGACGCGGTGTTCATCGCTCCCGAGCCCACCAGCACCCACGAGCCCACGCTCATGGGCGACGTGGGCCGGAACACCCGCAGCATGTTCAGGAAGCGCTCGGGCCTGCCCAGGTCATAGATGAGCAGCCCCGAGCTGACCACATCGCCCACCGTGCCCACCCACCGGCACTTGCGCCCGAGGGACTCCAGGTGCTTGCCGCCGGCCACGTCCGCCGCCGCGCCCAGCACGCTCGCCGCGCCCGCGACACCGCCCACGTAGAAGTAGAGCGGGATGGTCCAGATCCACACGGGCTCCTTGAGCACCGGCTGTCCGTAGTAGCTCGGGGACTCCGCGGGCACTCCCGACTTCGAGGGCCGCGTTCGCAACGGCTCGCGCGAGGGGTTGGCTTCGTCAATGCCTTTCACCCGCTGCTGGGCGCCCTCGCCGGAGAGCTCGCCCAACCGTGAGTCGATGTTGCGCCCGTCCTGGCGCTTCTCCAGATCCTCGGGCCGGATATCACCCACGGGTCACCTCTCGTCCGAAGAGCACCGCTCCGAGCGCCACCACGGCCATGCCCAGCGCGCCCCAGCCCATGGAGGCCCAGGACTCCCTCCCCTTCATCGTGGGCACCACGGGGTCGGGCGGCAGGTTGTAGACCTCGGGTTTGTCCACGAGCAGGAAGAACGCGTTGAGTCCGCCGGTGCCCGGCTGGCTCTCCGCATCCGCACCGTACAGGTACGCCTGCTCCAATCCCTTCTCATGGAGCTGGGCCACGCGGCGATGCGCCCGCTCGCGCAGTTCGTCCACGTCTCCGAACTGGATGGAGGAGGTGGGGCACGCCTTGGCGCAGGCGGGGGTCATGTCCTCGCCCAGCCGGTCGTAGCAGAGCGTGCACTTCCACGCGCGCCCGTCATCCTCGCGCCTGTCGATGACGCCGAAGGGGCACGCCGTGACGCAGTAGCCGCAGCCGTTGCACACGTCCGGCTGGACATAGACGGTGTCGAACTCGGTGCGGATGATGGCGCCGGTGGGGCATGCCTCCAGGCACCCGGCCCGCTGGCAGTGCTTGCACACGTCCGAGCTCATCAACCACGAGAAGTCCAGGACACCCGTCGTCTGGGTGGGCAGCGGCACTGGCCGCTCCACGAAGGCCACGTGCCGCCAGGTGGACGCCCCGAGGTGCCCCGTGTTGTCGTACGACATGCCGGTGAGCCGGAAGCCGTCATCCGGGAGCTGGTTCCACTGCTTGCAGGCCACCTCGCACGCCTTGCAGCCGATGCAGATCGTGGTGTCCGTGAAGAAGCCCTTCTGTCCCATGGGGCGCTACTCCTTCTTCTCCTGCTCGGGTTGGTCCGTCGGCGGACCGACGCCCTCCATGTCCCTGGGGACCTCCACCACGCCCGGTGGTAGCGGCCAGGGCTCCCAGCCCATGGCGGCGCGCCGGCCCCGGCTGCGCCTGCCCGGGAGGATGTTGCAGGTGAGCGCCTTGGACTCCTGGATGGAGACGTTCGGGTCCGACGAGAACTCAATCAGGTCGTTGGCGCTCTCGCCCTTCGTTCGCCCCGTGTAGCCCCAGTGGTAGGGCAGGCCCACCTGGTGCACTCGTTTCCCGTCGAGCTGCAGCGGGCGGATGCGCTCCGTCACCAACACCCGGGCCTCCACTTCCCCTCGCGCCGTGGACACCGTGCACCAGCCGCCGTTCTCCAGTCCGGCCTCCTCGGCCAGCTCCGGGGACACCTCGACGAACATCTCCGGCTGCAGCTCGCTCAGCCACGACAGCCAGCGCGACATGCCGCCCGCGGTGTGGTGCTCGGTGAGCCGGTACGTGGTGAGCACGTGCGGGTAGCGCGGGTCCCCCCACGCGCGGTGATAGGGATTGTCCTTGCGTCGGTACTCGTAGCGCGCCGGGTTGCACTGCTGCGCGTAGAGGAAGTTGCGCACGGGCGACTCCAGCGGCTCGTAGTGCGTGGGCAGCGGCCCGTCCACCATGCCGCTCGGCGCATACAGCCAGCCCTTCCCGTCCGCCTGCATGATGAACGGATCATCTCCGGAGATGACGTCCAACCCCTGGTCACCCTTGTCGGCGCGGTACGAGGGCTCGCGGTCCTTGATGAAGTCGGGCACGTCCAGGCCCGTCCACTCGCCCTTCTGCGCGTCCCACCAGACGTACTTCTTGCGCTCGCTCCAGGGGCGGCCTTCGATATCCGCCGAGGCCCGGTTGTAGAGGAGCCGTCGATTGGCCGGCCACGCCCAGCCCCACTCGGGCGCGACCCACGTCTGCTCGCGACCCGGCTTCCTGCGCGCCGGCTGGTTCACCCCGTCCGCGTAGCAGCCCGAATAAATCCAACAGCCGCACGCGGTGGAGCCATCGTCCTTCAGCTCCGTGAAGCCGCTCACCGGTCTGCCATCCGCCACGGTGTATCCGCTGATCTCCTTCAACACGGCCTCGGCGTCGGGCTCCTCGCGAGGGCCCTTCGTCGGGTAGTCCCAGGTGAGGGCCTGGAGGGGGCGATCCTTCTCCTCCTTCGAGTCCGCGTAGAGCGCCTTCAGCCGGCGCCCCAGGTCGAAGATGAAGTGCAGGTCACTGCGCGCCTCGCCGGGCGACTCCACGGCCTTATGGTGCCACTGCAGCAGGCGCTGGGTGTTGGTGAAGGTGCCGTCCTTCTCCGTGTGCGCGGCGCAGGGGAAGAAGAAGACCTCGGTCTGGATGTCCTTGGGGTGGACGTCTCCACGCACCACTTCTGGAGCAGTGCGCCAGAACTCGGCCGTCTCGGTGAGGGTGAGGTCGCTCACCACCAGCCAGTCGAGCTTCTGCAAGGCCTTGCGCTGCAGGGCCCCGTTCATCGAGCCCACCACGGGGTTCTCGCCCAGGACGAAGTAGCCCTTCACCTTGCCGTCGGCCATGTCGGCCACGGTCGTCATGTGCGAGTGGTCGCCCGTGAGCTTGGGTATCCAGTGGAAGCCCCAGTCGTTCTTCTTCGTCGCGGCGTCGCCGTAGTAGGCCTTGAGCAGCGAGACGATGTACTTGGGGAACTCGCTCCACCAGCCGCTGGCTGACTCGTTGTTGTGCACGTACTGCTCGAAGCGCTGCGCGTCCGGCGCGTGCGGCATGGGGATGTAGCCGGGCAGCAGGTTGTAGAGCGTGGGGATGTCGCTGGAGCCCTGGATGGAGGCGTGGCCGCGCAGGGCCATGATGCCGCCACCGGGCCGGCCGATGTTGCCGAGCAGCAATTGGATGATGGCGGCGGTGCGGATGTACTGCACGCCGACAGAGTGCTGCGTCCAGCCCACCGCGTAGCAGAAGGCGCTGGTGCGCTCGCGCCCCGAGTTGTCGCAGAGCGTCTTCGCTACCTTGAGGAAGAGCTCCTCGGGCACGCCGCAGATGCGCGAGACGACGGCCGGCGTGTAGCGCGCGTAGTGGCGCTTGAGCACCTGAAAGACGCAGCGCGGGTGCTGGAGCGTCTTGTCCCGGGGCACCTCGGTGATGTGCTTGCCGCGAATCTTCCCCTCGCCACCAGCGCCCGGCGCGGCGAAGATTTCCTTGTGGCCCGCGGCGGGTACCGCGCCGTCGATGTTCTCGTACTGCCAAGAGTGCGGGCTGTACTTGCCTGTGTCTGGGTCGTAGCCGCTGAAGAGGCCGTCGAGCTCCTCGGTGTCCTGGAATTCCTCGCGGAGGATGGCGGGCGCGTTGGTGTAGTGGACGACGTAGTCGTGGAAGTAGCGCTCGTTCTCCAGGATGTAGTGGACGATGCCGCCCAGGAACGCGATGTCCGAGCCCGGGCGGATGGGCACATGGACGTCGGCCATGGCGCTGGTGCGCGTGAAGCGCGGGTCCACGTGGATGAGGGTGGCGCCGCGCTCACGGGCCTCCATCACCCACTGGAAGCCCACGGGGTGACACTCGGCCATGTTGCTGCCCATGATGACGATGCAATCCGCGTTCGCCAGGTCCTGCTGGAACGTGGTGGCACCGCCGCGACCGAACGAGATGCCCAGACCGGGCACCGTGGACGAGTGTCATATTCGAGCCTGGTTCTCCACCTGGACGATGCCGAGCCCGGCGGTGAAGAGCTTCTTGATGAGGAAGTTCTCCTCGTTGTCGAGCGTGGCGCCGCCCAGGTGTGCGATGCCAAGGGTTCGGTTGAGCGTCTTGCCCTGAGAGTCCTTTGCCTCCCAGGTGGCGTCGCGCGTCTTTTTCACGCGCTCGGCGACCATGTCCATGGCCTTGTGCAGGGGGATGCGCTCCCACTGCATGGCACCGGGACGGCGGTAGAGGACGGTGTCGAGGCGGTGGCTGCCGGTGACGAGCTGAAAGGTGGCGGCGCCTTTGGGGCAGAGCCGGCCACGGGAGATGGGGGAGTCCTCATCGCCCTCGATGTCGAGGATCTTCTCGTCCTTCACATAGACGCGTTGACCACAACCGACGGCGCAATAGGGGCAGATGGACTGGACGACCTTGTCAGCCTGGAGGGTGCGCGGCTCGAGGTGGCGGCTGCGCTCGCTCATGGCCGTCTCCCCGAGGGCGGTGGAGTCCTTCTCCTGGAACTGACGGATGAAGGGCCAGCGAGAGAGCAGGTCGAAGAGTCCCAATGCATGCCTCCGGGAGGACGAGGTTCTGAGGGCAAATTGGGGATGGGCGAGACAGGAAGCGAGGGGGCGCGGAGCCGTACCGTGGAACCAGCACCCATAAGCAACCGAGCAGTCGACCGTCCCCACTTTCCCTCTCCCTCTGGGAGAGGGACGGGGTGAGGGTAGAGGGGTACTCGGGTTGTCGTGGGGATGACCTGGAGTGATGGATGGCGGGATCCGCGTGCCAGGGCGGCGCGCGGCTCCCCGTGTTCCGCTCAGGCCCGTCTCATTCCACGGACTTGACGGGAGAACCTTCGGCTCCGCGTAATTCCGGACACTGACCTCGTGACACGACCAGGGGTGTTCGGTGTCCTCTCAGCGGTCTGCATGGCTCCTTCTCGCTGTCCTGGCCGCCGCGCCGCTCTGCCTGTCCTGCGCTACCGCCCCTCATGCGCCGCGCAGCTCGCTCTCAGGCTCACGGTCCCAGTTCAACCAGTCGTGTGGTGCCGCCTGTGCCGCCCCCGTCAATGCAAGCACCGGGGAGTTCCTCGCTCCGGCGGCGACTCGCGCCGGTCAGGTCCTCGACAAGGCCATCCAGGTCGCCGAGGCCGCCCAGGGTCTCAACACCCTTGAGAGGGCCCTGTCCGGCGCGGAGTTGGATCTCGTCGAGGAGACTCTCAAGGCTTGCGCGGCGCAGGCCCACGCTGACGTCAACGAGGCCTACCAGCAGCGGGAGGGAGGCTCGAGGTTCGAGAACGGCAAGTTTCCAAACGATGCCGAGTGCTTGAAAACAGTCGGGTTCGATGAAGCGGGGGAAAAGGTCTCCCTCGCCCAGGAGCTTGGCCGACTCAAGCACGCCTTGGCCTTTGCCTGCCTCAAGGCGCGTCTACCACCCATCCTGACTTCGTGGTGCACGGGACGAGGAATGCCACCGATGTGCAGTGCGTCTACGAACTCAAGTTTCCCTGTCTCTCCGCCCACAAGCTGGAACCGCTCAAGTCCCCGGGAGTAGAGGCACAACTGAAGGCGTATCAGAATCTCTCACGGCGATGTCCCGCGGCCATCATCTCTCCCACAGGGCTTTTTCAACTCGGCGTTCCCTGATGACTTCCCCCTTCCCCCGCATCCGTCACCGTGGACGTCCCCCTGGCCGCGTCAAGCTCTGGAGTGGCGAAGAGCCCCGCTTTCCGCGGCAGTTGCTCGCACGAGATGTGGTCCGCTTCGCTTTCTACCTACCCTACGACCACCCGGACATCGCCTCTGGGGTGAGCCATGCCGTCGAGAGCTACATGCGTGCGGTCGGGCAGGGTTCCAAGACCATCAACTATGCCTTCACCAACGACGATGAGGGCGATGCTCTGCACGAAGAGCGCTGGAGCTATATCCGTCGTCTTCTTCTGCCCGATCGGCCTTTCCGCTTTATCGAGGAGCTCAGCGAGCCCACTGCCAACCGCTTGGAAAAGAGGGGCTATGCCACTCAGCTCATCTTCAACGGAGGCATCTCCAGCAGCAACGGCTACGAGCTTTGCTACCGGGCCCGCCTTCCCTGGCGCACGCCCTCACCGGACTCCGTGAGTCTCCTCACCGCGACACTCCCCACCGAGTACCTGGAGGTGCACGGTGCTGCGAGGGTGCGCGAGCTCGCCCTGGAAATGGCGTCTCAGCTTCGTTTCGCCTCCGGCCACGCGGGGCTCGCTCTCCACCTCTACCGGTCCCTGCGTCGCTCGGACGTGGCCTTCCGCGCCGAGCTCCTGCGCTACCCGGGGATCGATCTGCGCACGGCCTGGCTCGGCGCTCACCGGATGGGCTTGCGAGTCGATGGTGTCCACTGGCTCAACTTCCTCGGGCAGCCCGTGCTGGGCCAGCTCGGTGGAGCCGCTGCCCTTCGCTCTCGTCTCCATGCTCCCGAAACCATCGTGCACGAGCTCGCGGGCGATCGCGTCGTCGTCTCCCTTGGCGAGGGGCCTGAAGCGGGAGACCTGTCCGCCGGGAAGACCCTTCCCGCGTACAGCGAGCTCGCACGGGTGCTGGAGCCTTGGCTCGAGCCTCCGCGGTTGTGGGAGCGCATCTGGCTCGGCGAGCCTGTGCTTCACTCGAGCCTGTGCTTCACCGAGGACGAGGCTCGGCGCTGGTGGATGCGATTCCTCGATTGATGCGCCTCGCGGGTGGGGGTCAGGCCTGCGCGCCCTCGTACGTGATGCGCAGTGGGCTTGCCCCAGTTACGTGGACAGTAGGGTTAAGATGCCGACTTATGAGGTGTGTCCACAAAACCGGGGCAGGCTCAATTCCTCGATTGATGCTCAGGCCTGTGCTCCCTCGTACGAGATGCGCAGTCCCCGGTGGGTCATCGTGACGAGCGGACGGCCGAACCACCCACAGTACTTGCAGACGCCGTTCGGTCCGGACGCGGTGACCCGCACCGGCAGGTCCGCCGCACACACGGGGCAGCCCTCGGGAATCATGTAATCGCGTGGCGTTGTCTGAACGTCGGTCATTGTTTCTAGGTAATGCAGGCACCGCGCTCCGCAACGTCGCGCGACGACGCTTTCCGTCAATGTTCGCTGGCCAGGGCCCGGTTGCCTGCTCGGGCTCTTTCGCGAGCGCGGCGTTCCGGGGACCCGATCGTTAGAATCTCGTTATAACGTCCCCGTATGGAGCGGATGCCATGACGAAGACGCTGACGGCCATCGGAGACAGCCTGGCGCTCATCATCGACAAGCCTCTGTTGGAGCAACTGAGCATCGACAAGGACACGCCGCTGGAAGTCCAGACGGATGGGCAGTCGCTCATCATTCGTCCGGTGCGCGCGGAGGACCGGCGCGCGCGCATCCGCGCCGCCACCGAGAAGATGATGGACGCTCATGACGAGACCCTGAGGAAGCTCGCGAAATGACTCCAGACTTCCTCACGGTGGAAGACGTGCTGAGCATCCACCCGCTGCAACTCGCGCATTATGGCGGCGGCCAGGGAGTGAGGGAGCCCGGGCTGCTGGAGTCCGCACTGGCCCAACCCCAGGCCTCGTTCGGTGGCCAATACGTACACCAGGACCTGTGGGAGATGGCGGCGGCGTACCTCTTCCACGTCGTCAGCAACCATCCGTTCGTCGATGGCAACAAGCGGGTGGGCTTGCTCTCGGCGCTCGTGTTCCTGGAGCTCAACGGCATCTCCCTCACGCGGGGCTCCGAGGAGCTGTACGCGCTCACCATGGCCGTGGCCGCGGGGCAGAGGACGAAGGCCGAGGTGACGGCGGCCCTGCGGCGCATCGCCGGCGTGGATGCACCAGGCCCCCTGGCGCCCATGTGAGCGCGTCCACCTCTCGGTAAACCGGCGAGGGAACGGCGCCCGGTGGAGCCGCTCCCCGGCTGGTGCCGGCCCGACTCGCTCTGCTCAGTCGAGGTAACCGAGCGTCTCGCTGCGGTCCACGTACTCGCCCTTGGTGGTGTAGTTCGCGTACCAGGACGTGTCATTGGAGCCGTTCAGGTCGTACTGGATGTGGCTGTGGGGACCGGTGACGTTGCCGGTGCCGCCCTCGTCACCGACCTGGCAGCGGTCGCACGTGCGGTCGTACGAGTTGGCCGTCTTGTTGAAGTGCCAGATACGGAAGGTGTACCCGTTCGCCCAGATGTGCTTCACCTCGTTCTGGTTGCCGCTGCCGTTCCCGTAGCAGACGTTGGTGCTGGTGCGGATGGTCACGTTCCACGAGACCGAGCCCACCACGCCCGTCTGGACGCCCCAGTAGTTGCAACCGGAGCCGCTGGCGACGTCGATCGCGCCGTGGAACGAGCCGCTCGAGTAGTACGTGAGGGCCGTCACCGTGCCGGGGTGTGGCGAGCGGACCTCGTGCGCGGTCACCGCCGTGGGGAGGAGCGCCAGGGACGCCAGCGCCGCCAGGGACATCTTCATCGTCTTCCGCATCGTCGTTCCTCTCGAGCCGGTTCACGGCTCGCGTGGGGGGGATTGCTGCTCTACGGAGCCTGCTGCAGCCGCTGCTTCTCCCTCAGGATCAGGCTCCACTCCTGAAGGCCCATGCCGAGAACCCGGATCCACGTGTCGACCTCGGGCGCCAGGCGGGGGTCGATGTCGCGCAGCCGCCGCAGCTCGGGCACCGCGCTGGAGAAGCCGAGCTGCGCGATGCTCCGCAGGAGCGCCTTGCGCACCCCGGGGTCCCTCTCGTCGCGGTACATGCCCAGCAGGGAGTCTCGGGCGCTGGCCATCTGCTCCGCGCCCACCCCGCCCAGCGCGGTGGCCGCCGCCTCGCGGACCCGGGCATCGTCGCTGCGCAGCAACGAGTGGATCCTGCTGGCCGAATCGGCGCTGATTTTATGGGTGTCGATGTTGCCGAGAATCCTCGCCGTCACCTGGGGGTCCGTGGAGGCCACCGCGGCCGACACCGCGGTGTCCGAGGCCGGGCCGTGGTAGCCCGAATAGACCTGCTGGATGTCCTCGACGATGTTCGCCGCGGCCTCCTGGCGCACCTCGGGCGAGGCGTCCCGCACCAGGCGCTCGTACATGTCCCCCGTCTTCTCGAGGGCGCTGGTGCGCCGCATCGCGCGCACGGTGGCGGCACGGAGGGCCGGGTCGGGCTCCTCCAGGGCCCTCCGGACCACGGCCTGCATGGCGCTGGGGTCCGCTTCGCGCTCGGTGCGCGCGACCAGGGCGGCCGCCAGGTGCTCGGCCATGAGGGGGTCTCTCTCCCGCTCGAACGCCGCCTGGAGCTCGCCGCCGGGCAGGTTGACGGCGGACTCGCGCAGCAGGGTCCGCATGTATTTCTTGTAGGCCTCCGACTTCGAGTGGAGCCCTCGGCGGATGGAATCCATCAGGCCCTCCACCGAGCAGGTCTCTGCTTGAAGGGCGGGCGCCGGGCCCGAGGATGCCGCCCGTGCGGCCGTGGGCAGGAGGGGGCAGAGCGTGAGCGCCAGCAGGAGGGGGCGGAAGGAAGGGCGGCGTGTCATGGCGGCTCCCGTGCTCAGTCGTGGCGGTCGAGGCAGTGGAAGGGATCCTGCTCGGGCAGGCTGTTCCACAGCCGCACCCAGTCCTGCGTGCCGCTCGCGTAGAGCTGCTCGAAGGCCTGGTAGAGCGGCTGGAAGCGCGGGTCGGCGAGGGC
Source organism: Archangium minus (assembly GCF_044360475.1). NCBI lineage: Bacteria > Pseudomonadati > Myxococcota > Myxococcia > Myxococcales > Archangiaceae > Archangium > Archangium minus. The sequence goes on along the minus strand of NZ_CP043494.1, from coordinate 12,730,034 downwards.
CATGTTCGCCATGACCGGGAGCGCGTCCCTGCCGGCCACGCGAGCGGAGAAGCGGAAGAGGGCCCAGCGCACGCACACGGACGGGTCGGTCTCGAAGGTCTTCGCGAACAGCGCCAGCACCTTCTCCTTCTCCGGGGAGAGGGAGAGCAGATGCGCCGCCACATCCCGGCCCGCCTCGTTGCCCTCGGAGGTGAGGATCCGGGCGTAGCGCTCGGTGCTCTGGGCATCGAGGATGGGCGCGGCGTGCATGGGCATCATCTGCCCCAGGTAGCGGATCTGCTCGTCGGGGGACTCGACGCCGATGGTGAGCAGCTTGTCCAGGTAGGGCGCGGGGTCGCCGTTGCGCCGGGCATCGTGCTTCATGACCCGTCCGATGGTGCGGGCCGCGGCCCAGCCCGCCTCGCCGGAGGTCGGTTCGCTCGCGAAGGTCGCGAGCCGGTCGAGCGCGGCCGGAGCGAGCTTCTTCTGCGTGTCCAGGGCCGACAGGATTCCCGCGCGCCGCTCCGGGGCGATGCGGGCGTCCATGCCCATGTCCAGGAGCTTCGCCGAGACCTGGGGGAGGTGGACGGCCTCGGAGTCCCTCACGGCTGTCAGGAACACCCCGAACGATTTGCCCTCGGCGCCGAGGGCCCAGTCCACCACCTGGAGGGCCCGGCCCGCGTCGTTGCCGATGAGCTCCGTGAGGCGCTCCTTCAAGTAGTTGCGCACGAGTGGATCCCTCGCGCTCAGCAGGGGGGCGGCCCACTCGCGGAAGTTGTCGAGCGTCACCTCCTCGTTGAAGCGCTCCAGGTCCCTCCAGCAGGTCGTCGCGTCGAATTGCGCGCCCCGGGCCTCTCCGCCTGCGGCTTCGGGTCCGGTCTGGCCGGGGGGGCCCTTCAGGCGGGAGGCGCCCTGTTTCGGGTCCTTGGGCGCGGCGGCCCGTCGTGCCTCCGCCGTGTCCGCCTCGTCACCACCTCCTCGGCGGAGCAGTGCCACGCCGACGAGCAGGGCCATGAGGCCAACCCCGGCAACGAGCATCGGCCCGCGTCGACGCGGAGGCGCGTCTGTTCGGGGGGAAGTGGAGCAAGGGGGGGCATCTGGGGTCATGGCGGCCGGACTGGTCGGGGGGTTCCTGCCCTAGGACCTCCCGATTTCGCCAATGGCTCATAAAAAGTGAATTTCGGGTGATTTCTTCAAAGCCCGACATCCCGCAGGGGATGTAAATCCTTGAAAATACGGAGGCCCCACATGAGTGGGAGCTCACCCCTTGCGCCACACCTCGCTGGCGAGCAGCGCGCGGGCGGCGAGGAACCCACACAGCCCGTGCACCCCAGGACCGGGAGGCGTCGAGGACGAGCACAGGTAGAGGCGCCGATCCGGCGTGGCATAGGGCACGAGCCGCGCCAGGGGCCGGGCGAACAACTGCATTCCCTCCAGCGAGCCGCCGGAGATGTCGCCGCCGATGAAGTTGGGGTTGTAGGCCTCGTACTGCGCGGGCGAGCGCGTGTGCCGGGCGAGGATGCGCGCGCGGAAGCCGGGGGCGAAGCGCTCCACCTGGGCCTCAATCCGCTCCGTCATGTCCTCGGTGGAGCCGTTGGGCACGTGGCAGTAGGCCCAGCCGGTGTGCTGGCCCGAGGGCGCGCGGCTGTCGTCGAACAGCGTGTGCTGGGCCAGGAGCACGTAGGGGTACTCGGGGGCCTCTCCGCGCGAGATGGCGGTCTCGCTGGCGGAGATTTCCTCCAACGTGCCGCCGAGGTGCACGGTGCCGGCGCGGGCACACGCCTGCGCGCGCCAGGGAATGGGGCCTGAGAGGGCCCAGTCCACCTTGAAGACGCCGGGCCCGTAGCGGAAGCGCCGGAGCTTCTCCACGTAGCGTGGCGGCAGCTTGTGGCCGGCGAGCTTCACGAGCTGCGCGGGCGTTACGTCGAGCAGCACGGCGCGTGAGCGCGGCAGCTCATCCACGTTGTGCACGCGGTGGTCGGTGACCACCTCACCGCCGAGCACGCGCAGGTAGCTGACGAGCGCATCCACGAGCTTCTGCGTGCCACCGCGAGGGAAGGGCCAGCCCACGGCGTGACCCGAGGCCATGAGGAGGATGCCAAAGGCGGAGGTGAAGGGGCGCTCGAGCGCGGAGAAGGAGTGCGCGGCGGAGCCGGCGAAGAGGGCGCGCGCCAGGGGCCCCTGGAAGGCGTTCTCGGCGAGCGAGCGTGCGGGACGCAGGGCGCGCAGGCCGAAGCGGGCGAGGCGCAGCGGACGACGGGGGACGCGCAAGGGGTCACCCAGTTGTGCCATGACGTCGTCAAAGGCACGCACCATGGGGCGCATCCACTTCACATAGGTGTCCGCGTCGGGGCCGAGCCCCTGGGCGGTGGCCTCGAGGCCGCGCTCAAGCACCGCGGCGGTGCCATTCTCCAGCGGGTGGGCGAGCGGGGCCTGGGGGTGCACCCACTCCAAGCCGTGGGCGTCGAGCGGGAGCTGGCGGAAGAAGGGCGAGGCCGCGGCGAGCGGGTGGATGGCGGAGCAGACATCGTGGACGAAGCCGGGGAGGGTGAGCTCGGCCGAACGGGCACCACCGCCGGGTGTCGGGGCTGCTTCCAGCACCCGCACCGAGCGTCCCGCGCGCGCCAGGGAGATGGCAGCGGCGAGCCCGTTGGGGCCCGCGCCCACCACGACCGCATCGAGCACCGAGCTCATGGCCCGCAGTCTCACCCGACCTGACGGGTTCGCGAGGAAATGGCCATCGCGTTGCGTTCAACAGTGGACGTCGGGAGTCGTCTGGCGCCATGGGACCCGGGCGGGCAGGCACGAGGCGCACGGGGCGGGGTGCGCGGAGGGGGCGGGAATTCCCATCCTCCCGGTTGGGATTGCGCGTGAACGCTGGGCACTCGAGGGAGCGGGCGATGGGCTCGCCTCCGGGGCCCGAGACACAGGGAGAGGACATGGCTCGCCAGGACCTGATGGGCAAGGTCGCCATCGTGACGGGGGCATCGAGCGGGGTGGGTTGGCAGTCGGCGGTGCGACTGGGCGAGGCGGGGGTGAAGCTGTGCGTCACCGCGCGCCGGGTGGAGGCGTTGGAGAAGCTGCGCCTCCAGTTGCTGGAGCGGGGCATCGAGTGCATCGCGGTACCCGGGGACGTGACGATCCAAGGGGACGTGGACCAGGTGGTGCGCGAGTGCCTGGCGCACTATGGCCGGGTGGACATCCTGGTGAACGACGCGGGAGTGCAGAGCTACGGGCTCTTCGACGAGCTGCCGTGGGAGCACATCACGCGCATCTTCGACATCAACTGCTTTGGCTTCATGCGCTTCGCGCGGGCGGTGCTGCCGCATTTCCGGGCGCGAGGCAGCGGGCACATCCTCAACATCCAGTCGATGCTGTCGAAGGGCTCGGCGCCCCTGTTGTCCGCGTACAGCGCGAGCAAGCACGCCACGCTGGGGTGGGCGAAGAGCCTGGAGTTGGAGTTGATGGGGACGGGCATCCAGGTGTCGAACGTGCTGGTGCCCTCGGTGGACAGCAACATGTTCGCGCACGCGCCGACGATGTTTGGCCTGGCGCCCAAGCCGGTGCCGCCCACGTATGACGTGGACGTGGTGGCGCGAGCGGTGGTGCGGTGCGCGATGCGCCCGGGGAGGACGATCGTTCCGGTGTTCCTCCAGGGCAAGCTGATGCTGTGGTTGAACGAACTCTTCCCGTGGGTGGGCAAGGCCATCATGGGACAGTGGGGCGCGCGGATGCAGATGCGCGAGGAGCCCGTCACAAGGCCCGAGGGCAATCTCTTCCACGCGATACCGCAGGGCGTGGGCCCTCACGGGCCGGTGCCGCCCACGCCGCTGTGGAAGCGCATCTCCGCGACAGCGGGGCTCGCCGCGCTCGTGGGCGGACTGGTGCTGAGCGTGGCCGGACTGGCGCGCGCGGCACGCTGAGCGGGGGCGGGCCCTACCTCTCCCGTCAGACCTTCCTGTAGAATGTAAGCGGTCAGGCAGGAAGGCCTGCGGGAGGAGTGGAGATGGGCAGGGGAAAGCGTCCAGCCACCTACGAGGACATCGAGGCGTTACCGCTGGGGTGGGTGGGGGAGATCATCGACGACGAGCTGTGGGCCTTTCCACGGCCGGCGAAGTGGCACGCGTGGGTGGCTTCGGCACTTGGGGGGATGTTGGGCAATGCCTTCAGCTATGGGCAAGGAGGCCCGGGTGGCTGGTGGATTCTGTACGAGCCGGAGCTGCACTTCGGCCGGCAGGTGCTGGTGCCCGATCTCGCGGGCTGGCGCCAGGAGCGTGCACCCGGACTGCTTGAGCGGGATGAGCCCTTCTTTGACCTGACGCCCGATTGGGTCTGCGAGGTGTTGTCGCCCTCTACGGCTGCATTGGATCGCGGGCGCAAGCTGTCCCTCTACTACCAGGAGGGGGTGAGCCATGCGTGGCTGGTGGACCCGCGAGTTCACACTCTGGAGATCTATCGTCGAGGAGAGCAGGGTTGGCAGCTATCAGCCCGTCATGGTGGCGCGGAGGTGGTTCGCGCCGAGCCATTCGATGCTGAGCCGCTCGACCTGGGGCGACTCTGGGCTCCACGGTCTACTCCAGCACCTGGGCCCTGATGCTTCGGAGGGCTGCTCATTCCTCCGATTCCAACTCTTCGATCGTGGGAAATCGGATGAAGACCCACTCACCGTCGGGCATGCGCGTGACGTTGTAGAGAGTCCCCGCTACCCCCAGGACGGTTTCATGGGGAACTGCCCACTGGGCCCGCAGCCAGGCAAGGGCCGCTTCCCGGCACGTGAAAGAGTGCTGGGGTTTCGGCCAGGCTTCTTCAGTGTCGAAGATCCTGGCGAACTCCCAGAAGTCTTTCATCCGGCCGATGTGCTGGATGAAGTGGAGCGCCTTGGCTGCGGTCTTGATGGTGCTCTCCGCATCCGGTTCGCTGGAGTGCTGCCCGGCCAGTACTTCGAGGGTGTTGCAGAGGTTTTCCAGCTTGGAATCCATGTCACTCCACGTACCCATGGATCCCACGGGCACAATTGCGCAGGTCGGGTTCGCTGTTCTACCTGGAAAGTGAGGTGCGGACTAGAATCTTCCGTGCATGTACCTCACCTCCTGCTCTTGGATATTCGGAATTTCCCTGCTGTTGCTCCTCTTGCTCCCGCGAGCCGTGCGGTCGGAACCCTTGGAACATGCACCTCGCCGTTACATCGTGCTCTCCGAGCTGCCCAATGATGGCGAGGCGGAAATCCGGATCGCCGCCGACGTTCCCGCCGTGGTTCGCTTCGAGTCCGAGATCGACGCCGGCCGCACTTCTCGCCTACCTGTCCGACAGTCGGACAAGTTGCGGAAGACTGAGCCCGGAGGGGGCTCCTGCTGTTGATTTGTTTCAGCCGAGCAATGCCTGCGCATGGTGGCGCAGGTGGTCGTCGATGAAGCTGGAGACGAAGTAGTAGCCGTGGTCGTAGCCGGGCTGTCGGCGCAGCGTCAGCGGATGTCCCGCGGCGGCGGCGGCGCGCTCCAGGGCCTCGGGCAGGAGCTGGCTGGCCAGGAAGTCATCGGCATCTCCCTGGTCCACCAGCAGCGGCAGCTTCTCCGTCGCTCCGGCGATCAGCGCGCAGGCGTCCCACTCGCGCCACGTGGCCCGGTCAGGCCCCAGGTAGCGGCTGAAGGCCTTCTCGCCCCACGGGCAGTTCATCGGGTTGCTGATGGGCGCGAACGCCGAGACCGACAGGTAGCGCCCCGGGTTGCGCAGCGCGCACACCAACGCTCCGTGCCCGCCCATCGAGTGCCCGCTGATGCCTCGTTTCCCGTTCACCGGGAAGGTCTTCTCCACCAGCGCGGGCAGCTCGTGCACCACGTAGTCGTGCATGCGGTAGTGCCGGGACCAGGGCTCTCGCGTGGCGTTGAGGTAGAAGCCCGCCCCGTGCCCGAAGTCCCAGGCGCCGTCCGGGTCTCCCGGCACGTCCTTGCCTCGCGGGCTGGTGTCGGGAATCACCAGGGCGATGCCCAGCTCGGCCGCGAGCCGCTGCGCCCCGGCCTTCTGCGAGAAGTTCTCGTCCGTGCAGCTCAGCCCGGAGAGCCAGTAGAGCGCCGGCACCTGCTCGCCACGCGCCGTCTTCGGCGGCAGGTAGATGGCGAACGTCATGTCACAGCCCAGCGTGCTGGACTTGTGGCGGTAGCGCTTGAGCCAGCCTCCGAAGCTCTTGTGGCTGGAGACGACCGTCAGGGTTTCACTCATCGCGGCCTCCGGCTCAGCGGTTGAACAGGAGCACCGAGCGGATGCTCTTGCCCTCGTGCATCAGGTCGAACGCCTTGTTCACCTCTTCCAGTCCCATCTTGTGGGTGATGAAGGTGTCCAGCTCGAACTCGCCGCGCATGTACCGGTCCACGTAGCCCGGCAGCTCGGTGCGCCCGCGCACGCCGCCGAACGCCGAGCCGCGCCACACCCGCCCCGTCACGAGCTGGAACGGCCGGGTGGCGATCTCCTCTCCCGCGCCCGCCACGCCGATGATGATGCTCTCGCCCCAGCCCTTGTGGCAGCACTCGAGCGCCGAGCGCATCACCTGCACGCTGCCGATGCACTCGAAGGAGTAGTCCACGCCGCCGTCCGTCAGCCCGACGATGACCTCCTGGATGGGCCGGTCGTAGTCCTTCGGGTTGATGCACTCGGTGGCCCCGAGCTGCCTGGCCACCTCGAACTTGGCCGGGTTGATGTCGATGCCGATGATGCGCGAGGCCTTCGCCATGACGGCGCCGATGATGACCGACAGGCCGATGCCTCCCAGGCCGAACACCGCCACCGTGCTCCCCGGCTTCACCTTGGCCGTGTTGAGCACCGCGCCCATGCCCGTCGTCACGCCGCAGCCCAGGAGGCACACCTTCTCCAGCGGCGCCTCCTTGGAGATCTTCGCCACGGCGATCTCCGGCAGCACCGTGTACTCGGAGAACGTGGAGGTGCCCATGTAGTGCAGGATGGGCTGGCCCTTCTTGGAGAAGCGCGACGTCCCATCCGGCATCAGTCCCTTGCCCTGCGTCGCCCGGATGGCCTGGCAGAGGTTCGTCCGGCCCGAGCGGCAGAACTTGCACTCGCGGCACTCGGGTGTGTACAGCGGGATGACGTGGTCACCCGGCTTCACCGAGGTGACGCCCTCGCCCACCTCCTCCACGATGGCGCCGCCCTCGTGTCCGAGGATGACCGGGAAGAGGCCCTCGGGATCCTTGCCAGAGAGCGTATAGGCATCCGTGTGGCAGACGCCCGTGGCGACCATGCGCAGCAGCACCTCGCCCTTCTTGGGCGGAGCGACGTCGATCTCCTCGATTTCGAGTGGACGGTTGGCGGCCCAGGCGACGGCGGCGCGGGACTTGATCATCTGAGGGACTCCTCGACAGGGGGTGAAGTGCCTCCGCTAGCTAATCCATGGGGGCGGGTGGATCTTCATCGGTCCGGGAAAAGATTGTTGCTGTCCAGGGATAATCCCGCGACAGATGCACTTCGCATGAACCGGTGGGAAGGAATCGACGAGTTCGTCGCCGTGGCCGAGACGAGCAGCTTCTCGCGTGCGGCCGAGCGCCTGGGAGTGTCCTCCTCGCACGTGAGCCGGCAGATCAGCCGGCTGGAGGACAGGCTTCAGGCGCGGCTCTTCTACCGCACCACCCGGCGCGTGTCTCTGACGGAGGCGGGGCACACCTTCCTGGCCCATTGTCAGCGGTTGGCCGAGGAGCGGGACGAGGCCTTCCTCGCGGTCAGTGACCTGCAGGGCACACCCAAGGGGCTGCTGCGCATGACGTCGGCGGTGACGTACGGCGAGCGCTTCATCGTGCCGCTGGTCAACGCCTTCATGGCGCGCCATCCCGGGCTGCGTGTGGACATCCACCTCACCAACCAGACGGTGGACCTGGTGCAGGAGGGGTTCGATCTGGCGATCCGGCTCGGGCGGCTGACGGACTCGACGCTGGTGGCGACGCGCCTGGCGCCGCGGTCCATGTACCTGTGCGCCGCGCCGGAGTACCTGGAGCGGTATGGCACGCCACACAGCCTCTCGGAGCTGGAGCGCCACCCGTGTCTGATTGGCACCACGGATGCCTGGGTGTTCCAGGACGAGCAGGGCCACGAGCATGTCTTCCGGGCTCGCGGGCCGTGGCGCTGCAACAGTGGCGCGGCGGTGCTCGATGCGGCGCTGCGGGGCTTCGGTCTCTGCCAGCTCCCGGACTACTACGTGCGCGAGCACCTGCGCTCGGGTCGGCTCATCTCCCTGCTCGAGGCCAACCAGCCGCCGAACACCGCTGTCTGGGCGCTCTATCCCCAGAAGCGGCACCTCTCGCCCAAGGTGCGCCTGCTGGTGGAGCACCTGAAACGCGAGCTGCCGCTGCTTCCCGAGTACCGGGCCTGACGGCTACCCGGAGCAGCAGACGGCCGATCGACCCTCTCCGTGTCAAAGGGGGTTCACGGGTTGTCCGCCCCTGGCGCTGGCCCAACCTTGAACCCGTTTTCGTGAACCCTTCGAGACGGAGAGACGGAAATGATCCAGGCTGACACCAAGCTATCGGCTCGTCCCCTAGCGGTCGTGACGGGCGCTTCTAGCGGCATTGGCTATGAGCTCGCCAAGCAGTTCGCGCGCAATGGCTTCGACCTTTTGGTCTGCGCGGAGGACCCCGGAATTGTGGAGGCCGCACAGGCCTTCGAGGTCCTAGGTGCCAGGGTGGAGAGCGTGCAGGCGGACCTCTCCCTCTATGACGGCGTCGAGAAGCTCTACGCGCGGATTCAGGCGCTGGGCCGTCCCGTGGATGCCATCGCCATCAACGCGGGCGTGGGCGTGGGCGGTGACTTCGCCCGTGAGACGTCGCTCGAGGCCGAGCTCAACCTCATCAACCTCAACGTCACGTCCGCCGTGCACCTCTCCAAGCGCGTGCTGAAGGACATGGTCGTGCGCGGCGAGGGCCGCATCCTGTTCACCTCGTCCATCGCGGCCACCATGCCCGGGCCCTTCGAGGCCGTGTACGCCGCCTCCAAGGCCTTCCTGCTCTCGTTCTCCGAGGCCATCCGCAACGAGCTCAAGGACACCGGCATCACGGTCACGGCGCTCATGCCGGGCCCCACCGAGACCAACTTCTTCCACCGCGCGGGCATGGACGACACCAAGGCGGGGCAGAAGGACGAGCAGGACAGCGCGGAGCTCGTCGCGCGTCAGGGCTTCGAGGCCTTGATGGCGGGCGAGGACAAGGTCGTCGCCGGTTCGTTCAAGAACAAGGCGATGGCCACCGCGGCCAAGGTGATGCCCGACAAGGTCTCGGCTGAGCAGCACCGCAAGCTCTCGGAGCCGGGTTCGGGCCGTCACCACTGAGCGCCTCGTCCGAGCGGACCCACCCGCCCGTGGGTCCGCTCATCCGCTCACTGGAACGTGTCGACGACGGTGAAGGGGACGCTCCTGGGCAGGTTGATGGAGCTGGGAGTGGTGCCCGCCTCGGCGTAGACACCTCCCGGGGCCGAGGAGCCGAGCACGAGGCATACGGGCAAGGTCTGCCCATCCGGCGTGCGCGCCTGGGTGTAGTGGGCCTGGACCTTGCCCGTGTCCATCCACAGCACGCCGTCGACGAGCGTGCCCGCGGGCAGGGTGCCCACGGCTGTCTCCAGGCGGCTCGTCACCTGGCCCTGACGGTAGACGCCGTAGTCCTGGGGACCCCCAGGCAGCTCGGCTTCGAGGAGCATGGAGCCCTTCTGGCCCGCCTCCACGCCCAGCTTCTTCATGAGCTCGACGGTCTGGGGCGTGCAGGTCTGCTTGGGAGTGGCGGTCTGCTCCTTACCAAGGATGGCGCACGCGGTCAGCGCGAGGGCACTCACGCCAAGACAGAGCTTCTGGTGGAGCCTCATGGGGCTGTTTTACTCCCCCGAGGTGTTCCGGTGCCGGTGTCCTGCGTGCAGCCGTCGGACAACGGACGAAGCGTTAGGCCTCGGTGAGCGGCCTCCGATGGGGCGTCCACGTCCGGTGATCCCAGACGAGCGACAGCACGCCGACGAGCACGCCCACGATGATGGCATTGAGGGTGGGGACTCGGTAGCCGCCATAGCCCAGCGCGAAGGGCGAGAGGATGAGCCACACGGCGAGCAGGGTGTTGGCGTAGCGCAGCTTGGGGACAGCGATGGCCGCGAGGGCCAACAGGATGACGCCCAACCCTACGCACAGATCATTGAGCTGGGCCTCCTGCAGACGGTAGTCGAGCACGAAAGGCGACGACACCAACCAGAAGCCCAGGATGACGTTCAACCAGCGAGCCCACATGCGCCGCTCCTCCAGACACTTGCACCGTTGACGGTTTCAAAGTGGGGAGGCCGGGCTGCCCCTGCCAACCTGGAGCGAGTGACCCGTGCCAAGCCCGTCCGCCTGCCACCGTGAGAGCGCGGCCTCGGTGAACAACCCGAAGACGAGCCCCTGCAGCACGAGCAGCCGTCGCTCGGTGGGAGTCCAGGTGCGAGGCGAGTGCGTGACCCCAAGGAGGGGAAAGGAGAGCCGCTCGAAGAGCCACACCCCACCTCCCAACAAGGGCCCACGAAGCAAGGCCGTGGGCGGAAGCGCGGGCCGGAGCCACGCATACAGCACGCCGAGCGAGGGACCATAGAGCCAGCGCATGAGGAGCCCCCAACGCAAGGCGTCATGGGAGCTGAGTCGCACGCCGAGCCACCGCCTGGCCCCTCGCCTAGCGATCTCCCTGACGGAGTAGGGCGGCAGATGACCGAGCCAAGCGTTTCGGAGTGGCTCCCACCCGGTAAGGGCGAGTGTGCCGAGTACCCCCGCGCCCAGCCCACGCAGCACACGCCTGCCGACTCCGGTTTTCATGCCCTCCTCCCGAAGCGCTTCATGGCGCTCCGAGGAAGGTAGGGCACTTCCGGGAAGCCTTCGCGCCTGCCTCCTCTCCCTCTGGGGTGAGGGCCCAGCCGCTCACCAGACAAACAACTCCTGCTCATGCAAAGCCCGAGACATACGGGCACAAGGCAATTGCGTCCGCTATCTCTTTGCGGCCTACTAGGCGGTAACGAAGGATGGCAATGGGGCTGCGCGTACTCGCATTGGTGGCATTTCTCGGGCTGCACTCGGGCATGGGTGCGCTGACGGGATTGCTGCACCTGTGCCAGGACGAGGTGCGGCTGCGAGCCTCGTGCTGCTGTGGCCACGGCAAGAAGGCCGGACAGCCCGCGCCCCAGGAGCTTGGACAGGCGGCGGAGCTGCGCTGCTGCGACGCGCCCGTGGTGCAACCCGAGCAGTCCACCGCGCTCGCGATGTTCGAGAGCCGCTGGGAGCTGCCCGCGAAGGCGCTGCTTCCGGTCCGGCCCGTGCTGTCGCCGCCGCCCGAGCCGGAGTCGCTGCCCGAGGCCTGGGTTCGCACCCAGAGCCACCATCGCTCCACGGCGCCGCCGATCTACATCCAGCACTGCACGTACCTGATTTGAGCCGGGAGCCCGAGCGCTGAAGCGCGGAGGGACGGGCGCACGTGTGCCCGCCGTCCGTCATTCGCCCGTTGGCCCCGGTGTGCGTTCGCGCTCCGGGAGCGGGTCCTCGTCTCACTTTCGGAGTTCGAGCAGATGTTTCACGGAAAGAAGAACCGGTGGCCCCGAGTGGGTGCCACCGCGGTGACGCTTGGCGCGCTGTGGCTCGCCGGTGCCGCCCAGGCCCAGGCTTCCGATGAGCCCTTCGCGGGCGCGCGGGTGCTGGAGCGGGCGGAGCTCGTGCGGCAGGTGCTGGAGCGCAACCCGGGATTGGAGGCGGCGCGAGCGGCGTGGCGGGCGGCGCAGGCGCGGCCGGAGCAGAGCACTGCGTTCGAGGACCCGATGCTGCGCTACGAGATGGCGCCGCTGTCGCTCTTCTCGCGCGAGACGAGCTTCGGCCAGTCCATCGAGCTGAGCCAGCGGCTGCCCTTCCCGGGCAAGCGGGCGCTGGCGGGCGAGGTGGCCAGGGCCGAGGCGGAGGCGATGCGCGGGGACTTCGAGGCGGCGCGGCTGCGGCTCGCGCTGATGGCCTCGATGCTCTACGACGACCTGTACGTGGTGCACCGCGGGCTGGTGGTGAACGCGCACCATGAAGAGGTGCTGCGCGAGATGCGGCGCGGGGCCGAGGCGCAATACGTCGCGGGCCGGGCCTCGCAGCAGGATCCCCTGCAGGCGGAGGTGGAGCTGGGGATGCTGGAGCGCGAGCGGCTGATGCTCGAGTCCCAGCGCGAGGTCCTCCAGGCGCAGCTCAACGGGCTGCTGCACCGGGCGCCGCACCTGCCCCTGCCGCCGCCTCCCGAGAAGCTCACGGTGCCCACGGAGACACCGCCTCCAGCCGAGTCCCTCGCGGAAGAGGCGCTGAAGCAGCGCCCGGAGCTGGCGAGCCAGCGCGCGCGGGTGGGCGGAGGAGACGCGTCGGTGAAGCTGGCTCGGCGCGAGTCCTTCCCGGACGTCATGGTGATGGGCTCGTACAGCACGATGTGGATGGAGACGCCACACCGGTTCATGGCGGGCGTCGCGGTGGAGCTGCCCCTCTTCCAGGGGAAGCGGCGGGCGATGGTGGACGAGGCGCGGGGGATGCTCCAGCGGATGAAGAGCGAGGAGGAGCAGCTCGCGGACGACATCCGGGTGGAGGTGGCGCAGGCGAGGGCGCGCCTGGTGGAGGCGCAGAAGGCGGTGGCGCTGTACCGGGACCGGGTGGTGCCGGCGGCGAACGATCAGGTGGCGGCGGCGCGAGCGGGCTTCGAGTCCGGGCGCAACGGCTTCCAGGTCTTGTTGGACGCGGAGAAGAACCAGCGTGGCGTGGAGCTGCGCTTCGAGGAGGCCTTGGCGGACGTGCAGCGTCGCCAGGCCGAGCTGCAACGCGCGCTCGGGCGGGTGCCCGGGCTGCCCGAGGAGGGGAGTGTTCCATGAGCACGCACACGTCATCGTATCGCAGCTGGCTGGGGCCTCTTCTCTGGAGCGTGGGGCTCGTGGTGGTAGCGCTCGTCTTCCGAGGGCCGCTGGTGGACTGGTTCACCGGGGCGCGGGTGAAGGACGCTCCGGCGCGCGAGGCTCCGGCCGCCACCGCGCACGAGGCACACGGGGCGCAAGGGCACGAGCAGGCCCAAGGGCCCACGGGACCGGCACTGCCAACGGGTCCGCTGCCGGGCGTGTCCGTTGAGTACGCGCGAGCGGCCTTCGAGGCCACGGAGCGGATGCGCTTGCTGCTGGCGAACGACTCGCTGGAGGGGCTCGACACGCGGGCGCGCGAGGTGGCCGCGGCGCTGCGGGCGGTGGCCGCGGAGCTGAAGGGCGCCGAGGGGACGAAGGGGGTGGAGTCGGGCGCGGAGGCGGCCGAGCGGCTCGCGGAGACGAAGAACCTGGACGAGGCGCGGGCGCGGTTTGGCGAGGTGACGCGGGTGCTGGTGGGCCTGGCGGAGGCGGACGCGCGGCTGCGTGAGGGCTGGCACGTCTTCCAGTGCCCGATGGAGAAGGGCTTCAACAAGTGGGTGCAGCGCAACCAGGCGATGGAGAACCCGTACATGGGCCGGCGGATGCTGGCGTGTGGCGTGGAGTCCGAGTGGAAGGTGGCAGCGAAGCCGAAGGCGCCCGCGCCGGCCCCGGGAGAGATTGCCCACTACACGTGCCCGATGCACCCCTCGGTGAAGCAGGCGGGACCGGGGCAGTGCCCGATCTGCGGCATGGACCTGACACCGGTGACGCGTGAGGAGCTGGAGAGCGGGACGGTGCTGATCGACTCCATTCGTCGGCAGCGGATTGGCGTGAAGACGGCGCCAGTGAAGGTGGGTCCGATGGACCTGTCGGTGACGGCGCTCGGGCGGGTGACGTACGACGAGACGGCGCTGGTGGACGTGACGCTGAAGCTGGACGGCTACATCCACGAGCTGCACGTGGACGCGACGGGGCAGCCGGTGAAGAAGGGCCAGGCGCTGTTCACGCTCTACAGCCCGGAGCTGTACGCGGCGCAGCAGGAGTACCTGCTGGCGTTGAAGAGCCAGTCGGCGGCGAAGGACTCGGGGGCACCGGAGCGGATGGACTCGCTGGTGCACGCGTCACGCAAGCGACTGGAGCTGTGGGGACTGACGGGGGCGCAGCTCGACGCCATCGCGAAGAAGGGGGCGCCCATCGAGAACCTGCCCTTCCTGGCTCCGGCGAGCGGCTACGTGTTGGAGAAGAGCGTGGTGGCGGGAGCGGCGGTGCGAGCGGGAGACCGGCTGTACCGGATTGCGCCGTTGGACAAGGTATGGGTGGAGGCGGACGTCTACGAGTCGGATCTGCCAAGGGTGAAGGTGGGGCAGGAGGTGATGGTGACGCTGCCGTACCTGCCGGGTCGGACGTTCAAGGGACGGGTCGGGTACATCTACCCGGCGCTCCAGGCGAGCACGCGCACGGGCCGCATCCGGGTGGAGCTGAAGAACCCGGAACTGGAGCTGAAACCGGACATGTACGCGGAGGTGCAGCTGAAGCAGGAGGGGGGCTCACGGCTGCAGGTGCCGGAATCAGCGGTGCTGTACACGGGGCCAAGGCGCCTGGTGTTCGTGGACCTGGGAGAAGGACGACTGGCCCCACGCGAGGTGAAGCTAGGCGTGCATGCGGGCGAGTCGTACGAGGTCTTGGAGGGATTGAAGGAGGGGGAGGTGGTGGTGACGAGTGGGAACTTCCTGGTGGCGGCGGAGAGCCGGATCCGCTCGGCAGCGGACCACTGGTCAGGAGGCGATCATGAGTCCCACTGAGGACAAAACCCCTCTCCCTCCGGGAGAGGGACGGGGTGAGGGTATCGAGAACCCCGGGTTGCTCCAGAAGCTCATCGCGGGGAGCGCGAAGAACCCATTCTTCACGCTGCTGTTGGTCGGGGGCCTGGCGCTCTGGTCCGTGCTCGCGATGCGAGACACGAGGCTCGACGCGATCCCCGACCTCTCGGACGTACAGGTCATCGTCTTCACGGAGTGGGCGGGGCGGAGCCCGGACCTGATGGAGGACCAGGTGACGTATCCCATCTCCTCGGCGCTGCTGGCGGCGCCGAAGGTGAGGTACGTCCGAGGGCAGTCGATGTTCGGGATGTCGTTCGTGTACGTCATCTTCGAGGACGGCACGGACATGTACTGGGCGCGGAGCCGGGTGCTCGAGTACCTGGATACGGCGAAGTCGAAGCTGCCGGAGGGGGTGATGCCCTCTTTGGGGCCGGACGCGACGGGAGTGGGCTGGGTCTTCCAGTACGCGCTGGTGGACGAGACGGGGAAGACGGACCTGCAGGAGCTGCGGAGCATCCAGGACTGGAACATCCGCTACGCGCTGGAGAGCGTGCCCGGGGTGGCGGAGGTGGCGAGCCTGGGCGGCTACGTCAAACAGTACCAGGTGGACGCGGACCCGAACCGGCTGCGGGCCTACGGGGTGACGCTGGGCGAGGTGGCGCAAGCCATCCGCGAGTCGAACGAGGACGTGGGCGGACGGGTGCTGGAGATAGCCGGCCACGAGCACATGATCCGCGGACGCGGCTACATCCAGAGCACGAAGGACATCGAGAGCATCCCGCTGAAGGTCGAGTCCAACGGCACACCGGTGCGGGTGAAGGACGTGGCGCAGGTGTCGCTGGGCCCGGAGCCGAGGCGAGGACTCGCGGAGCTGGACGGCAAGGGCGAGACGGTGGGCGGCATCGTGGTGATGCGCTACGGGCAGAACGCGCTGGACGTCATCGACGCGGTGAAGGCGCGGCTCGCGGAGGTGCAGCGCAGCCTGCCGGAGGGCGTGGAGGTGGTGGTGACGTATGACCGCTCGGGGCTCATCCGGGACGCGATCGCCACGCTGACGGACACGCTGGTGGAGGAGATGGTGGTGGTGAGCCTCATCATCTTCCTCTTCCTGCTGCACGCGAGGAGCGCGCTGGTGCCCATCATCACGCTGCCGGTGGCGGTGGTGCTGTCGTTCCTGCCGATGCTCTGGCAGGGCCTGACGGCGAACATCATGTCGCTGGGCGGAATCGCGGTGGCGATTGGCGAGCTGGCGGACGCCTCCATCATCCTGGTGGAGAACGTGCACAAGAAGCTGGAGGAGTGGGAGGATGCGGGGAAGCCGGGGACGCGGCTGAACGTCATCATCCACGCGATGCAGGAGGTGGGGCCGAGCGTCTTCTTCTCGCTGCTGGTGATGACGGTGGCGTTCATCCCGGTCTTCACGCTGGAGGCGACAGAGGGCCGGATGTTCAAGCCGCTGGCGTTCACGAAGACGTACAGCATGGCGTTCGCGTCGGTGCTGGCGGTGACGCTGACGCCGGCGCTGGCGGCGCTGTTCATCCGGGGGAAGGTGATTCGGGAGGAGGCGAACCCGGTGAACCGCTGGCTGGTGCAGGGGTACGCGCCGGTGGTGCGCTGGGTGGTGAAGCACCGCAAGGCGGTGGTGCTGGGCTCCGTGGTGGTGATGGCCTTCACGGTGCCGGCGTTCCTGCGGCTGGGGAACGAGTTCATGCCCCCGCTGAACGAGGGCGCCATCCTCTACATGCCGAGCGCGCCGCCGGGCATGTCAGTGACGGAGGCGGCGAAGGTGCTCCAGTCGATGGACGCGGAGCTGAAGAAGATCCCCGAGGTGGAGCGCGTCTTCGGGAAGATGGGGAGGGCGGAGACTCCGACGGACCCCGCGCCGATTGGCATGGCGGAGACGGTGGTGATGCTCAAGCCGAAGGACCAGTGGCGTCCAGGGCTGACGTGGGAGGGCCTGCTGCGGGAGATGGACGAGAAGGTCCAGTACCCAGGCATGCCGAACATCTGGTGGATGCCCATCCAGACGCGCACGGAGATGTTGGCCACGGGCATCCGCAGTCCGCTGGGCATCCAGGTGTTCGGAGACGACCTGGAGACCATCGAGAAGGCAGCGGTGGACATCGAGAAGGTGATGGCGGGTGTGCCGGGGACTCGGAGCGCGTTCGCGGACCGCTCGACGGGTGGCTTCTACGTGGACGTGAAGGTGAAGCGCGAGGAGGCGGCGCGGCTGGGGTTGCGGGTGCGGGACGTGAACGAGGTGGTGATGGGGGCGATTGGCGGCGAGGACGTGACGCAGACGGTGGAGGGCCGCGAGCGCTACCCGGTGAGCGTGCGGTACGCGCGCGAGCTGCGTGACACGCCGGAGCTGCTGCGCGAGGTGTTGGTGCCCACGCCGGGAGGCGCGCAGGTGCCGCTGGGGCAGGTGGCGGACATCCGCTTCGTGAATGGCCCGCCGATGATTCGCAGCGAGGACGGCAAGCTGGTGGGCTACGTCTTCGTGGACCCGGGAGACGTGCCCATCGCCGACTACGTGCAGACAGCGAGGGCGGTGGTGGAGAAGGAGGTGCGGCTGCCGGACGGCGTGCGTGTCGAGTGGAGCGGGCAGTTCCAGTACTTCGAGCGGGCGAAGGAGAAGCTGAAGGTGGTGGTGCCGCTGACGCTGCTGGTGGTGCTGGTGCTGCTCTACCTGAACACGAAGTCCTGGACGGAGACGGGCATCGTGTTGCTGGCGGTTCCCTTCAGCCTGATTGGAGCCATCTGGCTCCTGTACCTGCTCGACTACAACCTGAGCGTGGCGGTGTGGGTGGGGCTGATCGCGCTGGCGGGACTGGACGCGGAGACAGGGGTGGTGATGCTGCTGTACCTGACCCTGGCGCACCAGAAGGCGGAGCAGGCGGGGCGGCTGAGAAGCTTCGCGGACCTGCGAGAGGCAATCGTCGAGGGAGCGGCGCGGCGGATTCGCCCGAAGCTGATGACGGTGCTGACGACGCTGCTGGGGCTGGCGCCGGTGATGTGGAGCACGGGGACGGGGGCGGACGTGATGAAGCGAATCACGGCGCCGATGGTGGGCGGTGTGCTGACGTCCTTCCTGCTGGAGCTGACGGTGTATCCAGCCCTGTTCGCGCTGTGGAAGGCGAGGAAGCTGCCACCGGATGAACCCGGACAAGAGGTACAGGTGCCACCGGAGTCCCCGAAGGTCCTGACCGCGTAACCCTCCACCCATCCATCCCTCCCTCTCCCTCTGGGAGAGGGTCGGGGTGAGGGTATTGCCCAAGGCTGTTCTCGTTGCCTGGTGCTCCAGGAGGCCAGACGGAACGTTGGCTTCTCGCCAGAGGCCCGGGGCGCACCGTGTCAACCCATTCATGTGGGGCGCATCTCGGGACCACGCTGCCCATCTTCACGGACTGGAAGACGGTGACGGATACCCTCACCCCGTCCCTCTCCCAGCGGGAGAGGGGAAATAGGAGACACGCGATGCCCCAGTACGACTTTGACTTGTTCACCCTTGGCGCGGGCTCGGGCGGTGTGGCGGCGAGCCGCCGGGCGGGCTCTTATGGTGCTCGGGTCGCCATCTGTGAGGACAGTCGCATCGGTGGCACCTGCGTCCACCGCGGCTGTGTGCCCAAGAAGCTGCTCGTCTATGGCGCGCACTTCCGCCATGACTTCGAGGACGCCGCCGGTTACGGCTGGGCACTCTCCGAGCCCGGCTTCGACTGGAAGCAGCTCCAGGCGGCCAAGGACAAGGAGGTGGAGCGGCTCGACGGCGTGTACCGGCGCTTGCTTCGCGACTCAGGCGTCCAGCTCCTCGAGGGCCGTGGCCGCGTTGTCGACGCGCACACGGTGGAGGTCAACGGCCAGCGCTATACGGCCGAGCGCATCCTGGTAGCCACGGGCTCGCGTCCCTTCTTCCCCGAGGTGCCGGGCATCGAGCACGCCATCTCCTCGGACGGGGCACTTACCCTGCCGGAGTTGCCGCGCCGCCTCGCCATCGTGGGGGGGGGCTACATCGGGGTGGAGTTCGCGGGCATCTTCAACGCGCTGGGCGCGAAGGTGATGATGCTCATCCGCGGCGACACGGTGCTGCGCGGCTTCGATGACGACATCCGCTCGTTCCTCACGCAGGAGCTGCGCAAGAAGGGCATCGACCTGCGGCCGGAGACCTTCATCCGCGACATGGAGAAGCGCCCAGATGGCACGCTGAGCCTGCTCACGCGCATGGGGGACACGCTCGAGGTGGACGCCGTGCTGTACGCGACGGGGCGAGTGCCCAACACGAAGGGGATTGGCCTGGAGGAGGTGGGCGTGCGCCTGGACGAGCGCGGAGCCGTGCAGGTGGACGAGTGGTCTCGCACCAGCGTGGAGAGCATCTACGCGGTGGGAGACGTGACGGACCGCATCAACCTCACGCCGGTGGCGATCGCCGAGGGGCGCGCCCTGGCCGAGACGCTCTTCCACGACAACCCCACGAAGATGGACCACACGGGGGTGGCCTCGGCGGTGTTCAGCCAGCCGCCAGTAGGGACCGTCGGGTGCACCGAGCGCGAGGCGCGCGAGCGTTACGGCAAGGTGGACGTCTACGTCTCCAACTTCCGGCCCATGAAGCACACGCTGAGCGGGCGGGACGAGCGCACGATGATGAAGGTCATCGTCGAGCGCGACTCTGACCGAGTGCTGGGCTTCCACATGGTGGGCGCGGACGCTCCGGAAATCATCCAGGGCCTGTCGGTGGCGCTGAAGTGCGGCGTCACGAAGAAGCTGCTCGATACGACGGTGGGCATCCACCCGACAGCGGCCGAGGAGTTCGTGACGATGCGAGACAAGCGCCCGGACCCGGTCGAGGACGCGGCGCGAGAGCTCGGCCACGACGCCTTCCAGCGCTGAGCCCCTAGGCCTCCAACCTCATCCGTACCCCACCAGGTACGAGAGGTCCTCCACCTGGCGAGGCATGTGGGTATCCACCTTACGGCAGGGGCACCCGTCCGCGTGGAAGCCGAAGACGCTCACCCTTTTCATCTGGAGGTCCAAGGCCAGGAAGAAAAGGACAACGCGGAAGTTGAAATTCAGAGGCGTGGAGGCTGGAATACGTCCTGCGCGTGCAACGGGGCGGGGGGGCCACCATGAGGTTGGGAGGACAAGCTCCCCATCCCGGGAGCGCGGCAAGCCTTGCCCAGGGAACGCGAGGCCTCGTCAGTGTGTCTGTGCTTCAGGCGTCCCTGGTGGCTCCGCTTACAGGGTGTGGCTGTTCCAGTTCCGTCGAGCGCTTCCGGGGGGTCGTTCATGACGCACAGCCATGACGGAGCATTGCAATCCTCGACTATTGAGGATACTCTCTCGAACACTGATTCCGTGGTCCAGGAAGGGGGGGATATGATCGATCTCACATCGACGTACCTCCTGATGGAGGTGCCTCGGTTGGATGAGGGCTGTGAGGATGGTCTCTCGCTGTCCCGTCGCTCCGTGCTCACCGAGAAGCTCCTGCCCGCGACTCGGGCGCCCCTTCCGCGCAAGCGGCTCCGGCGTGCTGTCCCGCAGGAACTCGAAGCTGTTGAAGCTCTGCCTGTCTGACTCTTTCGCGCCCCTCCGCAACCTCAAGGTTCTAGGTTGCTGCCTCTTGGTTTCAGGATAGTCTGACGTTCATGGACACACCGGTATCCGCGCGGACCGCCATCTTGATGTCGCTGATCGGCGGCAGGGGATTCGGTTTGGAAATCATCGAGCGGGTCCGGGAGAGGACGCACGGGAAGATCAGCCTGAACGAGGGCTCCGTGTATCCGGCGCTCAAGGCGCTGGAGCGGGAGGGGTTGCTGCGCAGCTTTGATGGTGAGCCCATGCCCGAGCGGGGCGGGCGGCCACGGCGTTATTACGAGCTGACGGGGGAAGGGCGCAAGGTGGCGAGGGAACAGCGCACGGCATTGCTCAACCTGCTGCAGCCCGTGGAGGCACTCTGATGAATGTCCAGCACCCGCTCGAGCCAGCTCAGATGTTCCCGTTATTGAGCGCGTTCGGGATAGAGGGAGACGTCGAGGACGGGCTCACGGACTCTCGTCGCCAGGTGCTCACCGCGGACTTCAAGCGGGGCCATGGGGCGCGGGAAATTCACGGGCCGCGGCCCCAGGCCGCTCTCCCGGTGCGGGAGGAGTCCTCTCAGGTGGGGCTCTCCCCCGTGGCCCCGGAGTCCCGGGTGGTGCGGCGCGTGGGGTGGTTCCTCGATGTCGTGGGCCGGTGGGTCGACCCGCGCATCGCCAACGAGGAGCTGGGTGATGCGCTGGAGCGCATTCATAAGGTAGCGGGAGCTCGGGCGCCTGCCTGGGTGCTCTATGCCATGGCGGCCGTGTCCGCCTTCCGGGTCCTCACCCATGCGGTGCAGGAGTCCCTTCGCCGGATGACGGGGGGAGGGCCGGGCTAACCCTTCACCAGGTTCTTCATCACGAACCAGACGTTCGCGGGGCGCTCGGCGAGCCGGCGCATGAAGTACGGGTACCAGTGCCTGCCATACGGCACGTAGACGCGCACGGGGTGGCCCTCGGCGGCCAGTCGCTCCTGGAGATCGCGGCGGATGCCATAGAGCATCTGGAACTCGAATGCGCCGCGCGGCAGCCCCTTCTTCCGGGCATACGCCAGCGTTTCCTGAATCATCCGCTCATCGTGCGTGGCGATGCCGTGGTACAGCCCGCTGTCGAGCAGGATGCGCATGACGCGCAGGAAGTTCTCATCCACCTCCCGCTTCTCCTGGTACGCCACGTCGGCCCCTTCCAGGTAGGCGCCTTTGCACAGACGGATGCGGATGCGCTCGGCGCACAGGGCGCGCGCGTCCGCCTCGGTGCGATAGAGGTAGCTCTGGAGCACCGCGCCCACGTGCGGCTCGCCGAACTCTCGGTGGAGCGCGCGCACCACGTCCAGGGTTGTCTGGGTCACCGCGCTGTGCTCCATGTCCACGCGCACGAAGGAGCCGCGCCGCTTCGCGTCGGCCACCACCTCGCGCGCGTTGGCCAGGGCGAGCTCCCGGTCGAAGAGCAGCCCGCACTGCGTGAGCTTCAGGGACACGTTTCCGCGCACACCCACCTGGTCGATGCGCGCCAGCAACCGCTGGTACTCGCGCACCTCGTCGCGTGTCTCGGCCTCGTTGCGCACCGCCTCGTTGAGGTGATCAAAGGAGACCGTCAGCCCACGCGCGTTCAATTCCTTCACCGCGGGCACGGCTTCCTCCAGCGTCTCGCCAGCGATGAAGCGGCGGGAGATGCGCCGCAGGGCGGGGACGCCGGTGGCGACATCCTTCAAGCCCTCCTGACGCGAGAGGAACAGCAGGGCGGAGCGGGACAGTTGGGTGGCCTGGTCCATGGTGTTTTTCTAAGAGTCGTGCCGGGTGAGGAAGTCGCCGACGAAGGCGTTGAAGGCGTCGGTGTGGCTCATGTACGGCAGGTGGCTGGCCTCGCGGATGACTTCCAAGCGCGAGCCAGGGATACGCGCGGCCACATCCCGCGCATACGAGAGGGGCACCAGCAAATCCCTGGCGCCGTGGATGATGAGCGTGGGGACGCGCAGGCGCTCGAGGTCATCCAAGTAGTCCGCGGCCAGGATGTCCTGCAGCCGCCGCAGCAATTCCAGGGGCGAGAGCCGGCGCGCCTCGCGGACGATTTCTGCCCGGCCCTCGGGAGGCAGGTGCCGCCCTCCCAGCACCCGCGCCACGGTGGGGGCGAAGATGTATGCGAAGGGTTTGGGCATGCGCACCAGCGTGGACAGGGCGAGGGCCCAGCGCCGGACCCGTTGCACGCTGGCCACGGGAGAGACGAGCACCAGGGCCTTCACCCGCTCGGGGTGCGTCAGCGCGAAGACAATGGAGAGGAGGCTGCCAAAGGACGAGCCCACCAGGGCAAAGCGCTCGGGCAGCCGCGCCTCCGGGTGCTCCAGCGAGGCCATGTTCCACTGCAAGGGCGTGTGCGTTAAGGGCGTCTGCAGCGTGGGGGTCCATAGAAGGAACCGGTGCTGGTCCGCCAAAGGACGCATGGGCGCGAACGAGCGGCCGGAGGCTCCCAGCCCTGGCAGACACAGCACGGTACGCGACTCGTCCTGACGTCCCCCTGGGAAGGTGAAGAGTCGCACCGGCGCGCCGCGCACCAGGTGCTGCTCACACGTCAGCTCATACCCCTGCTGGATTTCCTCGGGCTCGGGGACGAGTCGCGGCACGGCGGGAAGGATGGCTTCACGCATGACAGGCTCGCACGAGAAGGTGCCTTACGGTGGTGGCGATACGGTCTCGGAAGTGTTTCAGTCGGGACTCGGGTGCATCCGAGGGCGGCGGGGTGAGCGCGGGACCGATGACGAAGGTCATCTTCACGGGCAGGGGCAGCGGGCCCAGGCCGATGCCCAGCGGTACTCGGTATTTCTCTCCGGGTGCGAGTGGCACACACCACCGCTCGTCATTTGGGCAGAGAAAGGTGTCATCCACGCCAAAGCCAGCGAAGGGAACGATGGGCACCCGCGCCTGGGCGGCGAGCCGCGCGAAGCCAAGCGTCCCCTCCCACCGCAGCGTGTAGTGATGCCGGGGCTTCTTGAATGTCTCCCAGGCCCCACCCGGGTAGCAGACAACGAGGTGTCCCTGCCTCAACGAGGCCAGCGCTTTCTCTCGAGTGCCCTCAACACCGCCCAACCAGGGCAAAACGGTTCTCACCAGGGGGATTTTGAAGAACCCCCGCTCGGCCAGGCCCAACGGGTAGCGACCTGTAGCTTGATGTATCAAATGAAAGAAGGCAGGCGTTTCATAGCCCCACAGGCCATGGTTGCCCACGAGCAGCACGGGACCTTGCTCAGGCAGGTGCTCGGCGCCGAGCAGGCGGGCCCGGTGATAGAGGGCAGAGAGGGCGGCGCCCGTCTCGGCGAACCGGAAGAGAGCACGGCGCAAGGGGTTCTGGGTCGCATCCACGAGGTCTGAAGATGGAGACGCTCGGCCTGGATGACACACCTCTGCCGCGTGCTTGCCTGCCAACTTCCAGCCTTAACGCCTGTCAGGAAGGCGGGAGGGCGCTGACGGCAGGCGGCTTCCGGGTCCGGTGGTTGTCCGCCTCTCAGGCGGTGGCGATGGTTGTGGGGCCATGGGGCCTTTCGAAATGTTGTCAGGGAAGCATCGGGAGCTGCTGGCGTGCCTTGAGGCGCTGGCGGCGGGTGAGGGTGGGGTGCCGCCAGAGGCGCGGGTCGAGGCGCTGCTCGATGCGCTTCGGCTTCACATGCGGTTGACGGAACGTCACCTGCAGCCACTGATAGTGCGGGTGGAGGGACACGCTCGAGCCTTGCAAGAGGCTGAGGTCCTCCTGACGATGCACGAGCTGATGGCCGAGCTGGAGTGGTTTCCGCGAGGCAGCCTGGAGTGGCAGGTGCGGCTATTGGCCCTCGGAGACGCGGCGCTCGCGCACATCCGCTCGCTGGAACTGCAGCTCTTTCCCCGACTGGATGCGGCTCTCGATGCCCGAGAGGAGCAGGACCTTGTCCGCGCCCTGGCGGCCACGCGCGAGGCTTTGTGCTTGGAAATGCGGCGCGCACGTCATGGGTTCGGAGCGTTGGATCACGCCGATTCCTGCTCAATTGCGACCTGAACAAAATGTCAGGGGTGTCCACAATCGCCACGAAAAGCGCAACATTCATTTAAATTTAATCGACAAATCGTGTATCTGTGGAGTTATGACTGGGCAGCTGTTGAAGTAGAACAGCTCCTCATCCACAAACCCCCAGATGAGGCGTCTCGCCCAGGAGACGGGCTCATCGAGAAGAGGATACACGAGCATGTCGGTCGACAAGGCATTCCGGGAGATGGTTCGTAACGAGATCGAGGCGCAGCTCAAGCCCCTGCGTGACCTGGTGTCGCGTCTGGAGGCGGGGACGTCGGATCTCGATAGGCTCCGCAATGTGGCGGAGCAGCTGGCGCCCCTGGCCAGCGCGGTAGGTCCTCTGTTTGGCGTGGCGGGCGGCGGTGGCGGTGGTGGTCGCGCCGCGGCGCCGGCTCGGCGTGGCCCGGGCCGTCCCGCTCGGAGCGCGGCGGCTGCTCCCGCGCCTGCGGCGGCGACGGGTGGCAAGAAGCGCGGCCGTAAGCCGGCCGCCGAGGGTGGGGCGCGTGACTGCGCCATCATTGGCTGCGGCAAGCCCAGCCGCACCAAGGGGTACTGCGCGGCGCACTACCAGAAGCTGCGCATGCTTGAGAAGACCAACCGCCGCCCGTCGAACTGGGTGGACTACGCCGACCCGAACAGCGTGGAGGACATCAAGCTCCCGCGCGGTCGCGCCGCCGCCAAGGCCCTGGCCGAGGCGAAGAACGCAGGGTAAGTCCCTGTCCGGTCAAGCCGGACGCTGAGAGCCGGGCCCTCCTCTTTGGGAGGGTTCGGTTCTTGCGGGCCAGCAGTGTGCCCGTCATTCTTGTCTTCATGAACAAGCGCGAGCTGGAGCCCGGAATCTTCACCGACCTGGCCGGACGGACGACGTACGGCGATTATCTGCAGCTGGACCGGTTGTTGTCCTCGCAGGTACCCCGCTCGCAGCCGCCGCATCACGATGAGCTGCTGTTCATCATTCAACATCAGACGAGCGAGCTGTGGATGAAGCTGCTTGTCCACGAGTTGACGGCGGTCATCCGTTACATCCAGTCCGACAATCTGGAGCCCTCGTTCAAGATTTTCTCTCGCGTGGGGCACATCCAGCGGATGCTTTTCGAGCAATGGAGCGTGTTGGAGACGCTCACCCCCAACGAGTACCTCGAGTTCCGAGGCGCACTGGGGCAGGCCTCGGGCTTCCAGAGCTATCAATACCGCGCACTGGAATTCCTGCTCGGCCACAAGGACGAGCACGCGCTCGGGCCCTTCAAGCACATGTCCGGGGTGCGCCTGGAGCTGGAGCGCTTCCTGGAGTCGCCCAGTGTGTATGACGAGTTCCTGCGGCACCTGGCGCGCAAGGGCCACGCAGTGCCAGCGGATCGCATCGAGCGTGACTGGCGTCAGCCCTATGAGAAGAGCACCGGTGTGATGGAGGTGTTCCGTGGCATCTACGAGAACATCGAGAAGCACTGGGATGCCTACGAGATGTGCGAGAAGCTGGTGGACGTGGAGGAGCGTTTCCAGCTCTGGCGCTACCGACACATGATGACCGTGATGCGAGTCATCGGCTTCAAGCAGGGCACGGGCGGCTCCTCGGGCGTAGGCTTCCTGCGCAAGGCGTTGGATCTGCGCTTCTTCCCCGAGCTCTGGGACGTGCGCACGGAGCTTGCTCCCCCGGCCGGCAGGTAGGGCGTCCGGTATCGCTGTTGTCCGCGTGCTCCGTTCCTACCTTGAGCAGGAAAGGAGGAGCCACATGGCCGAGCACGACAGGCCCAAGCACGAGCCCCCGCTTCCCGAGGATGATGAGGGGCATCTTCGACGTCAGGCCGGAGACCGGCCCATTCCCACCCCCGGGCACATCGGCAATCTTCCCGATGATGCGCCTGGCCCCGGCAAGCCGGTCGTCTTCCCTCCGCATTCGCCGGAGGACTGAGTGTTCACTGCGGAAGGAGGGTGGATTGGGCTCCCTCCTTCCGCGTGCTAGGACAGCAGGGACATGCTCGTGCTCGCCCTGGCCGCCGTGCTCGCAGCCAATCCCAATCCCGTCGACGCCTGGTCCCGGAAGGCCTGCCCTCCGCCGAAGCAGACGCCCGACTCCAATATCGAGATGAAGTTCATGGAGCAGAAGCGCGCCGAGTGCCTGCGCAAGGCCATGAACAAGGCGCTCGACAAGGTCATCGTCCCTCTCAAGAAACAGAAGCCCGCCGCCTTCAAGGAATGGATGTCCTTGCAGGCCGACTACAACCGCTGGATGGCCGAGGCCTGCGCCGCCCTCGAGGAGGCCAACTGGGTTGACCTCTCCTCCGGAGAGCGCTCCATGGGCACTGGTTATGGTTACACCGAGCTCCAGTGTCTCCAGCAGCAGTACGCCTGGCGTGGCTTCTACGCCGATGCCTGGGCTCGCAAGGACTGGAAGGGGATGGAGCAGGCCCTCCAGGACTTCGCTGGGCCCGCCAGCAAGGCGCGTGAGTCGCTCCAGGCCTACCGCGCGAAGACTGGGGAGGTTGCCGCCCGCGCCCCCGTCCACGTCGAGGAGTCCGACCTCCCCGTGCGCCAGCTCTCGAAGGAGGACTGGAAACCCTATAATGAGCGTCTGGAGCGCGCCGCCGCCGGCCCCGAGGCGCTTGCTCCGCGCCAGTGCGCCCTCGTCCCCAGCCCCACCCCGGACTGCGTCCAGCGCTTCGCCGACAGCCTCACGGCCCAGCTGAACTTCTCCGACGCCCTCGGCAGCGCGGAGGGGGGGCGGTAGCCGTCCGACCCGGGGATGTCAGACCCCCTCCTCATCATGGCGGCCTCATGAACGCCCTGATGAGCCCCGCCACCGTATCCCACCTCGAGCCCTTGTCCCAGCGCCGGACGGGGCTCCCGATGGCCGCGCGTCCCGTCACCCCGCGCTCCGCCACGCTCCACGCCTATGCCGCCTCCCAGCTCGGCGCCGAGCTCATCGGTACCTATGGCGCAGGCCGCGGCGTCCCTGGCTCCTGGCTCCTGCTGTCCGGTCTCGAAATCCACCTCGGCCAGAGCGTCCTCGCGCCGGACCTGCTCGGCTGGCGGCGCGAGCGCATTCCGCGCCTGCCCCGGGGCTCCTCCGGCATCGCCCTGCCCCCGGATTGGGTCTGTGAGGTGCTCGCTCACCCCGACGAGCGCGCCCACCTGCTCCCCCTCTACGCCCGGGAGGGCATCCGCCACGTCTGGCTGGTGGACCCCGAGGTGCGCACGCTGGAGGTGCTCGAGCTCGATGGCCGCCGCTACTCGCTCGTGGCGCTCCATTCAGGCTCCAACACCGTCCGTGCCGAACCTTTCGGTGCTTTGGAGCTCCCGTTGCGCCTCCTGTGGGCGGAATGAGCGGTTAGGCTGCGACTTCCCATGGTCGCAGCTCCACTCATCATCGAGAGGGCCCAGGTCCTCTGCTACCGCACCTTCGACATCGCCGAGGAGATCAACCTCGACCACGCCCGGCGTGTCGTCTCCTCGGATACGCGTCGCCTGAAGCTCGGCCGGGAGAACAGCCAGTACCTTCTGTTGCCCAACCCGCCCCTGGCCTTCGAGCTGGGCCGGCGCGCGCTCGCCCTGCGCCAGGGGCCCGTCACCGTGGACGTGACGGCGCGCCTGTTCGACCATGGCGCTGCCTCCATCATCCTCCGCGTCCCGGTGGCCGCTGGCACGACGCTTGAGATGCTCACCTCGCTCGCCGACGAGCTGTATGACAGCGCGGCCCTGGAGGAGCTCGCCCTGGAGCTCATCGAGGCGGTGCGGCGGATGATCGCCCCGGCCGTGCAGGGGCCCCACCTGTGGGAGCAGAACGAGAGCTACACCGTCCTCTTCGTCGAGCGCATAGAGGGCAACCCCTCCGCCGAGGAGCTGATGGCCCGCGCGGACCTGGCCCGGGTGCTGCTCGGCGAGGTGGACTCCAAGCCGCTGTCCTCCCGCGAGCGCGAGGCCGTCACCCAGTCACGCTTCAGCTATACCGAGGAAGACCTGGTCGTCGTCGACTGGAACAGCGCCTTCGTCTACGAGCCCTCTGGCTCCGGTGACATTCCGGATCTGCTCGAGGTGGCCAACGCCCAGCTGCTCGAGTTCCGCTACTACGACGAGCAGCTTGATGCGCACATCGCCCGCATCCATGACGAGGTACAGGCCCGGCGTCACAACTTTCGCGCCCTCTTCCGCAGCCCCTACCGCGCCCTGGCCCGCGAGACGCTCTCCACCCTGGTGGACCTCAACGAGTTCATCGAGCGCATTGAGAACAGCCTCAAAATCATTGGCGATTTCTACCTGGCCAAGGTGTACGAGGCCGCCGTCAAGCGCATGCGCATCCCCGCGTGGCAGGCCTCGGTGACGCGCAAGCAGCAGCTGCTGGCCCAGACGTACGGCCTGCTCAAGGGCGAGGTGGACACGGATCGCAGCCACACCCTGGAGCTCACCGTCGTGCTGCTCATCGTCCTGGAGATCCTCTTCGCCGTCCTCCGGGTCTTCGAACATTGAGCCGGTGAACTTTCGGGTCAGCCAAATAGTTCCGTTCATCTTGAATCCGACGCTTCGCGCGGCAGCGCGTGGGCAACCGTGGCAAGTCGTGGAAAACTCTCATCTTGTTCGGGGCTGGTGGAGACCGAGCGTGGGGGGTGGGGCATGCAGATGCCCGGGAACAACTTTGTCGCCGCGGTGGAGCGCATGTCTCGCGCTCTGGAGCAGTTAGCTGCCGCTCCATCCGCAAAGGCCATGCTCCAAGAGGTGGTGCGCTGCGCAGCGGCCTCTCTGGGAATGGAGCGCGCGGCCGTCGTCTGGTTCGACACCGAGGGGGCCTTGGTGGCCCAGGTCACGCCCGGGCTGTCGACCGAGGCTGTGGTCTCATGTGGACGTCACCTGTTGCAGGGTGCGGAGCTGGACTCCGCACCGTGGCACTTCGACCTGGGGGACACAGGAGTGGAGCCGAAGCTGGCCGGGATGATGGACGCGATGGGGGCGGCGTCGTTGCTGGCGCTGCCGGTGCTTGGCGCGAGCGGTGGGTGCGTGGGCATCTTGCTGGGACCCTCGCCGGAGCCGCGCACCTTCTCCTGTGAGGAGACGCGGCGCTTCAACCTGTATGCGCGGCTGGCCGGACTGGCCATCGAGCGCGGCCGGTGGGTGGAGTCCGCGCGCACCTCCGCGTTGCAGGCCCGGGCCGAAGCCGAGCAGGCCGAGCTGCTGCGTCTCACCAGCGTCCAGGCGGTGACGGAGGCCTTCGGGCGCGCCCTCACCCGTGAGGACGTGGGGCGGGCGGTATTGGAGTTGGGCGTGCCCGCCGTGGGCGCGCTGGGTGGGACGGTGCACCAGGTGTCGGCGGATGGGCGCTCGGTGGAGCTGGTGGCGGCGGTGGGCTCCAGTCTGGAGGAGCTGGCCCCGTGGAAGTTATTGCCTCGCGAGATGCCAGGGATGCCCGGCTATGACGCGTCGGAGCGCGGCTCACCGGTGTGGTTGGAATCCCCGGAGGAAGCTCGGACGCGCTACCCCGCCTTCGTGCCCGCCATGGAGCGCCAGCTCGCCAAGGCCTTTGCCTTCCTTCCCCTGCGGGTGGAGCAGCGCAACCTGGGGTTGCTCGTCTTTGGCT
This sequence comes from Archangium minus, assembly GCF_044360475.1. Lineage (NCBI taxonomy): Bacteria > Pseudomonadati > Myxococcota > Myxococcia > Myxococcales > Archangiaceae > Archangium > Archangium minus. Next base: position 12,700,179 of record NZ_CP043494.1, on the reverse strand, counting down.
TTGCGCAGGCGCGGCACTTCACCGAGCTGGAGCGCACCCTCATGTTGGGACTGGCTCGCCAGTGCGCGCAGGCCATGGAGCGCGCCAGGTTGTATGAGACGGAGCGCACGGCGCGGCTCCAGGCGGAGGCCGCCGGGCAGCGGTTGCAATTGCTGGCGGACGCGGGCGTGCTGCTGTCCAGCTCGCTGGAGTGGGAGTCCACGGTCGTTGGGGTGGCGCGGCTCGCGGTGGATGCCTACTCCGATTGGTGCGCCGTGGACTTCCTCGACGAGCACGGCGCCTTGCGGCGGCTCACCGTGCAGCACGCGCGCCCCGAGCGGGCGCTGCTCAATGACACCATTGAGCTCTTCTCCCCGGAGCGCTCGCGGCCTTCCGCCATCACAGACGTGGTGCGCACCGGACGCTCGCAGCTCGTCACCGGGTTGCTGCCTCCCGGCTCGTGCGAGGCGGAGGCGGGGACTGGGCGGCAGCCGGAGGGCGGCTCGTTCATCCTCGTGCCCCTGGTGGCTCGCCAGCGCACCCTGGGGGCCATGTCTTTCGTGCGAGGGCCGGAGCGACCGCCCTTTACAGAGGCAGATCGCTCGCTCGCGGAGGACCTCGCCGCACGCGCGGGGCTGGCCATCGACAACGCGCGCCTGTTGCGCAAGGCCCGCGCCGCCGAGGCCGAGTCCCGTCACCACGCCGCACGTCTGCGCATCCTCGTGGACGTGGACCGGATGCTGGCCGAGGCGGGCCTGGATCTACCCGCGGTGTTGGATGTGATTGCGCGCAAGGTGTCCGAGGTCATTGGCGACGGGTGTGTGCTGCAGCTCATGGCCGAGGACGGCGACTTCCTGGAGCCCGTCACCATCCACCACCCGGACCCCGAGGCGCGCTGGTTGCTCGCGGGCACGGTGCACGCGCGGCGGCAGAAGCGGGGCGAGGGGCTCCATGGGAGCACGGTCTCCAGTGGGCGCGCGGTGCTGCTGCCGGACATTGACGTCGAGGAGGCGCGTGCGTCGGGCGGGCTCTCGGAGTACCTGCCCTACCTGGACCGCTATGGCCCGCAGAGCCTGCTGGTGGTGCCGCTCGCGGTGAAGGGGCGGGTGTTCGGCACCCTGGGCGTGGTGCGGGACGTGGCCGGCGGACGGCCCTACGCCGAGGACGACCAGCTGCTCCTGCAGAGCCTGGCCGAGCGCGCGGCGCTGGCCATCCAGGACGCGCGGCTGTACGGCGCCGCCACCGAGGCGGTGCGCCTGCGCGATGACTTCCTCTCCGTGGCGGGGCACGAGCTGAAGACGCCGCTGAGCGCGCTGCGGCTGCAGATTCAAATGCTGGCGCGCGTGACGCGGGATGTGGCCACCACGCCCGGGCTTGCCCAGCGCGTGGAGAAGGCCGAGCGAACCAGCGAGCGACTCGGGGCCCTCATCGACGAGCTGCTGGACGCGGGCCGCATCACCGCCGGGCGGTTGACGCTGCAGCGCGAGGAGATGGACCTGGCCGCGCTCACGCGCGACACCGTGGGGCGCATGTCCGAGGCCCTGGCCCGCGCGGGCAGCGAGGTGAAGCTGGTGGCGGACGCCTCGGTGATGGGGCGGTGGGACCGGGTGCGGCTCGAGCAGGTGGTGGGCAACCTGCTGTCCAACGCGGCCAAGTACGGGCGCGGTCAGCCCGTGGAGGTGTGCGTGGAGACGGGAAGGGAGGGCCGCGCGCGGCTCGTGGTGAAGGACCACGGGATTGGCATCGCCCCCGAGGACCAGGGCCGCATCTTCGAGCGCTTCGAGCGCGCCGTGAATGGCAAGCAGTTCCACGGGCTCGGCCTGGGCCTGTGGATTTCGCGGGAGATTGTCGAGTCCCACGGCGGCCACATCCAGGTGTGGAGCGCCCCCGGCGAGGGCTCCACCTTCACCGTGGAGCTGCCCCGGGAGTAGGGCCTCCGGAGACGAAAAGGGAATTATAGGGGGTAAAGGGTGGTGTGAGAATTCTTCCGCCCGCCCGGACCCCTGCCAGGGAAGCGTGTCGCCTCTCTGTCTCCACCCCGGGGGCTGAGATACGCTGCTTCCTCGGAATCATCCTTTTCGAAGGTGGAGAGCCCGTTGACCCGTCCTATCCTGGACAACGTGCCGCCGGCCGAGCGCGCCGAGGGTGGCAAACGCTCCGCGGTCCGCGCGGACAGCCCGCTCTTCGGCGAGCTTCTTCTGAAGCTCGGCATCGTCACGCCCAATCAGATTGAAGAGGCCCTCGCCCTCCAGGCCCTCAATGGCCAGCGGCTCGGCGAGGCCCTCATCTCGCTCGGCTACGTCACCCGCCAGCAGATTCAAGACGCCCTCGGCGAGGCGCTCGGCCTGCACAACCCGCCTCCCCAGGGCTTCACCCCCATCCAGCCCCCGCTCGGGGAGCTGCTCGTGGGCCTCAAGTACCTCACCGTCGCGCAGCTCGATGAGGCGCTCGCCCTTCAGCGCCGTACCGGCCGCAAGCTGGGCGAAATCCTCGTCGAGCACGGGTACTGCACCTACAAGCAGCTCTATGAGGGCCTCGGCCTCCAGGGCCGCGTCGGCCGCCAGGAGACCCCCGCCCGCCTCGAGCCCCACGAGGGTGGCCACCACCGCGTCATGGTGGTGGATGACAGTCCGCTCGCCTGCGCCTTCGTCCAGGACGGGCTCGTGTCGCTCGGCTACGAGGTCGTCTGCTTCCAGGATCCCTATGAGGCCCTCGAGCAGGTCAACAAGGTGCAGCCGGCCATCGTCCTGAGCGACCTGGACATGCCCGGCCTCGACGGCATGGAGCTGTGCCGCCGCATCAAGGAAGGCCCCACCCGCGCCCTACCCGTCATCATCCTCACCGCCAACGACAACGACACCGAGCGGGTGAAGGGGCTGCGCGCGGGCGCTGATGACTACGTCAACAAGTCCGCCTCCATGGACGAGCTCGCCGCGCGCATCGAGAGCGTCATGCGCCGCACCGGCGAGACGGAGCGGATGCGCAAGCTCTTCGCTCGCTACACCTCCGACGCCGTCGTGGAGGAGATTCTCAAGAGCCCCGATTCCGTGGTGCTCACCGGCGAGAATCGTGAGGTCACCATCCTCTTCGCCGACATCCGCAACTTCACCGGGCTCGCCGACAGCCTTCCGCCAGAGCAGACCGTCGGGGTGCTCAATCAGGTGCTCGGCGGACTGTCCGACGCGGTGCTCACCTGTGGCGGCACCCTGGACAAGTTCCTCGGCGATGGGCTCATGGCCGTCTACGGCGCCCCCGTGTCCCGCTCGGATGATCCGCTGCGCGCGCTCCAGTCCGCGAAGATGATGATGGCCTTCATGGTCGAGCTGCGCGAGCGCGCCGAGGCCGAGTGGGCCACCACGCGCCAGGGTCGTCCCCTCACGCTCGAGCTGGGCATCGGCATCAACTCGGGCGTGGTGGTGGCCGGCAACATCGGCGGCGCCATGCGCGCGGAGTACACCTGCATCGGCGACGCCGTGAACGTGGCCGCCCGCCTGTGCGCCCTCGCCGGGCCGGGGGAAATCCTGGTCGGCGAGCGCACCGTCGCCCTGCTGGCCGGCCAGGACTCGGGTTTTGAGGAGCTTCCCCCCGTTCGACTCAAGGGCAAGCCACATCCCGTGCCCCTCTTCCGCGCCCTGTGGTAGTGCGTGGGGTGAGAGGTCACCGTGACGCAGCGCCGCTCCCCCCATCCCATGGTCATCTTCCTGGCGGTCGCCTTCGTGGCGCTCGTCCTTGTCGTGTGGCTCGGCCTTCGCGGCAAGCACGACCCCGGCGCCGTCCAGGCCCACGCTGATTTCGAGCGCATCCTCTCCGCCCTCGAGGCCTATCGCTCCGCCCATGGCTCCCTCCCCGAGGAGGGCGACCTCTCCTTCCTCGTCCCCAAGTACCTCCCCGCCGAGCCGACCGACTTCTGGGGTCATCCCTACGTCTATTCGAGCGACGGGCAGCGGCCCTTCATCCAGTCACTTGGGCAGGATGGGCTGCGCGGGGGCAATGGGCCCAATCAGGACCACACCATTCATGACGGGCACTCGGTGCTCGGGTCTCGGTAGCGCGTTGTAGGAGCTCGGGGCTCGGATACCCTCACCCCGGCCCTCTCCCAGAGGGAGAGGGAGGTTGGTGGGAGAGGGACCTGGCGTGCTTGCCGAGGCCTGGGTAGTCGGGGGGCTCCGGTGCTCTCTGGCAATGGTCATCCTCCCCTCGTGGGTTTTCCTGTGAGGAGGGCATTCCCTCTCGCCCTCTGTGGGAGGCCGTCATGCCCGTGGTGTGTGCAACCAATCTGTCGGAGTTCTCCGTTCGGGCCACCCAGGCCGCGGCTGCTATCGCCGCCCGTCTTCGTGAGCCGCTGTGGTTGCTCGGAGTCCTCGATGGGGACCACCCCTCTCCCGAGGGCCCCTCTTCCCATGACGACGCCCAAGCGCGGCTGCTCGCCGAGGCCTCCCGTCTGAGCTCCCCGGACCTCTCCGTGGAGACGCGGTTGCTGGAGGGCCCCCCGGGCTCCGTGCTCCTGCATGACGAGTTCCTCCAGCGAGCCCGGTTGCTCCTCATTGCCTCCGAGGGGTGGGGCCCTGTTTCCTGGCGCCGCGCTCCCCTTTACGAGCGCCTTGCCCAGCGCGCCCACGTGCCCGTGCTCGTGGTGCGTCGCAATGGCGACTCCCTCCGGGATTGGGCGCTCGGCCGGCGCCGCCTGCGGGTGCTCGTCGGCGCGGATGACTCGCGCACCTCGGAGGCCGCCGTGGCCTGGCTGCATGAGCTGCGCCGCGTGGGCCCCTGCGACATCATCGCCGCCTCGGTGTGCTCGCCCGTGGAGGAGCGCGAGCGGCTGGGCATCCACACCCCCATCCATGTGGAGATGCTCGACCCCGTGGTGCGCCGCATCGAGGTGCTCGACCCTCAGGTGGAGCGCGTGCTGCTGCGCGAGCTGGGAGAGCGCGTGGGGGCGCTTCCCGGAGAGGGGTCGCTCGAGCTGCACCTGGAGCCGGGCTTTGGCCGCCCCGCGGACCACCTGCTGCACGTGGCGCACGCGCGCGACGTGGACCTCCTGGTTGTGGGCAACCACCAACGCGGGGGCCTGGCCCGGCTGTGGCATGGCTCGGTATCCGCGGGCGTGCTGCGCCATGCCGAGCGCTCCGTGGCGTGTGTGCCGCCTACCCAGGCCCATGTCCGGGCGTCCGTGCCGCCCCGCGCCGTGCTGGTGCCCATCGACTTCTCCGAGGCCAGCGCTCGTGCCATCTCCGAGGCGCGCGCGCTGGTGCGTCCCGGAGGCCGCGTCCACCTGCTGCACGTGCGCCGCCTGCGCGCCACGGACAGGGCCTGGGTGATGGACCAGTACGGCGTGGTGCCTGAGCCACCGCGCGAGCAGTCCCTCGTCATGGAGCGGCTCAAGGCGCTGGTGCCCCACGAGGACGGGGCCCAGCAGGTGCAGTGGACGATGGAGGGCGTCACCGGTGACGACGTGGCTCGAGCCATCTGCCAGGCCACGGAACGCGAGGGGGTGGACCTGGTGTGTCTGGGTACGTCCAGCGCGCGGGGTGATGCTGGGTACCTCAACGATTCGGTGGCGCGAGCCCTGGTGGAGCGCTGCCGGCGCCCCGTCGTTGTTCTCCACGCGTGAGTTGTGGGTGATGTTGGTGTCGCGCCGCCGCTCGACTATGGGAGCATCCTCCTTTGGGCCGAGCAGGAGTAGCGGATGCGAAGCAGTACCGGATGGTGGATGAGCAGTGGGCTGGGTGTCTGGTTGGCGTTGGGGGGGCTGGCGGGTTGTGGGCAGACCCCGGAGGAGCCAGAAGCGCAGGCGGTGCTGAACGCGCCGCTGCGCACCCAGGTGAGAATCCCTGTCGCAGCAGGGGAATACCACTCCCTGGCATTGCGCCGGGATGGCACGCTCTGGGCCTCGGGGTACAACTCCTACGGGCAGCTCGGGAATGGCTCTGGGAGCAGCCACTTCGCGCCCGTGCAGGTCCAAGGGATAAGCGGGGTCGTGTCTGTGTCCGCGGGTGACTACCACTCGCTGGCGGTGCGCACCGACGGCACCTTGTGGGCCTGGGGCGCCAATTACGTCGGTCAGTTGGGAGATGGGACCGAGCTGAGCCGCTCCGGGCCTGTGCAGGTGCAAGGGCTGAGCGGAGTCGTGGTTGCGGTTGCTGACTACTACCACTCGCTGGCGGTGCGCACCGATGGGACTGTGTGGGCTTGGGGCCACAACGCCAATGGCCAGCTGGGGGATGGCACCACGCTCCGTCGCTCCACGCCCGTGCAGGTGTCTGGGTTGAGCGGGGTGGTGGCCGTGGCCGCGGGCGAGTCTTTCTCGCTGGCGGTGCGCTCCAACGGAGCCCTGCTGGCCTGGGGCTACAACGGTTATGGCCTGCTGGGGGATAGCTCCACGCCCTACCGTTCCACACCGGCGCAGGTGCCAGGGTTGAGCGGGGTCATGGACGTGGCCGCGGGCTCCTATCATGCGCTGGCATTGCGCTCTGACGGGACTGTGTGGGCTTGGGGCTCCAACTACTACGGTCAGCTGGGGGATGGCACCACGACCAACCGCTTTACGCCAAGGCCGGTGCCAGGGCTGAGCGGAGTGGTGGCCGTGGCCGCGGGTGCCAACCACTCGCTGGCGGTGCGCGACGACGGGACCGTGTGGGCTTGGGGCAACAACTCCTCCGGCCAGCTGGGGGATGCCAGCGCGTCCTATCGCTCCGCGCCGGTGCAGGTGCCAGGGCTGAGCGGAGTCGTCGCCGTGATGGGGGGAGGTTCCCACTCGCTGGCGGTGCTCTATGACGGCAGCGTGTGGGCCTGGGGCTTCAACGCCTATGGCCAACTGGGAGATGGCACCGAGACCAGCCACTCCACGCCGGTGCGGGTGCCAGGCTTGAGCGCGGATGGGGTGTAGCGAGCGGCTCGTCTCGGGGAGCCCCGTCAGTAGAGGATGCAGTCGAACTTCTCGAAGACGGCACGGAGTTCTTCCGGAGTGGTGTCGAACCGCTTCGCAAGGGTGAGAGCGTGCTCGGTCAATGCCCTGGTGCGGGGGGGCTGTTTGTACAGCGTCTCAAAAACAATGGGGCCAACCCGCCCCGGCCATTGGACGCTGTTGAGCTCGCGGGCTCGCCCGATGGGGTCGAGGATGGTGAAGCAGGGCCACTTGGGAAAGCGAAGGGTGGCAGGGTCAGAGCCCATGATGCGGCAGGCGTCCAGGTGGGCTTCGGTGAAGTCGCAGTCCTCGATGGAGCCGTGCTGATACCCCGGCAGACTGCTGTATTCAGGCCAGTGCCCGAAATCACACCCGGTCAGCCGCCCCTTGAACCGGCAGCCCTTCAGGGATGCGGCCACCCATTGCTGGTGGTTCTTCAACTCCTGCTTCACCTCGAAAGTGCAGTCGATGAAACGGGCTCCATCGAAAAACAGGCGCCGAGCGGACACCTTCAACACGAGTGTGCAGTTTCTCAGCGTCAGGTTGGGACCGAGGAAATAGTGCAAGGTCTTGTCCGTTAGCTCCAGCCGCTCGTTTTCAATCTCCTTGTTCTCGATGATGACGTTACCGAGCCCATCCATGGCCGCCCCTTTCAGAAGGTGAGCATCCGGAAGAACTCGCCGGCCATGCGCCTGCCATGGCGCGCCAGGTTCGACTCCGTGCCGGAGAGAATCTCGTACCGGGTGCCCGTTGCAGGGTCAACCACATCGACTCCCTGGTGGTTGAATCGATAGAGCCGGTGGAACTGTTTTTTCATCTCATCGTGCACGTAGCGGCCCCGGGCTTCGCGTTCCAACAGCCGCGCAAGCCAATACTCACCCGCTTTCTTGGCGTCGTCGATGGCCCTTTCCTCCTGGCGGCTGAGCTTGTCGGGGCCCCACTCCTTCGCGGCCTTAGTGACGGCTTCCTGGAGCATGTCCCCCACCTTGTCCTCGGCGGGAATGTCTGCAACCGACTTGCCGCGTGGCAGGTGCCAGCGTTGGCCATCGCTGAGTTCCACCTGCCGGTTTCCACCTCGATGACGCAGGACGGTTTCGGAAGAGCGGCCCCCTCGGGCCTGTCCTCCACCGCCGCCCGTTCCCTTCTTGAGCATCACCACGGCCAGGGGGCCCTGCGGTGAGGTAGCCACCGTTTCCACCGCCGCCACCGCCTGGGCCAGGGCCCCTTCTGTCGCGAGCACCGGATCCATGACAGCCACGCGCCTCATGACGGCGGCGCCGCCCTGCGCCTCGAACTGTGCTCCCGCGAGGTTGAATCGCGGAATCGACTTCACCCGCGAAGCCACCTGCCCCAGCGTGTGCCCGCCAAGCGTGGCCACCGCGAGAATCAGGGCCCGTGCCGCGTTCTCGCCCAGCACCTTCCCGAAGTCCGCTCCTGCCGCGCGCAACTCGCCGAAGGTGGTGGCGTGGTGCGCCGTGTCAGCCAAGCGTGCCCAGCCGTCCATCAGTCCGTACACCGTCTCGAGGCCCAGGTAGCCCATGAGAAGAAGGGTCATGCCGGCGGCCAGGGCCTTGGTTGTCGGCTCGGGCACCATCCACATCATGCAATAGAGGGCCACCGTCCAGACGAGCATGGACACGAGTGCCCGCGTATCCAGTAATTCGCCCACCAGGGCCTCTCTCGTCTCGTCGAGCACGCTGCCGAACGCCAGTGCCAAGGCAAGCGTCCGCCGGTCATCCGTGCGCAGGTAGGTGTCATCGTCCAGCAAGCCCAGACAGTCACCGCCGCCTTGGTGCTCGCACCATTTCAGGTACTTCTCCTTGAGGGCTTGTTCGGCCTGGGGGGTGAGGACAACGGGACCCTCCTGGCGCTCGGGTATCCAGGAGAGGGCCTTGCCGCGGTACTGCTCCAACTTCCAGTAGCCCGTCACAGATACCCTGGAGTCCTCAGGTGGTGTCTCTAAGAGGCTGAGAAGCTCGTGAGCGGCCTGCCGTGGCGTCTTCCGCGCCAGGCGCACGTCACGAGAGAGGCGGAGGAAGGCCTGCTGGAACTCGGCCCTGGGTATGGGTACCGGCCGGGTAGTGACGGCGCCGGGTTCCATGAGGTCCACGACGTACAAGGTGGCGGACTCGAGGCGGGGCTCCGCCGCGGCGACCTCACGCGCCTTGGGAGCGGGTGGGGGCGTGAGCGAGTTGTAGCGGTAGCCCACGAGGTGGCCGCCCCGTGGGGGGCCCATGCCACACGCGGACTGGAGAACGAGAACGAGGAAAAACCAGCTGCTCAGCAGGGGGCGCAGTCGAGCGCCAGTTGGGTGCGAGCCAACAAGACAGGTGGTCACAGCGCACCTCCAGGCGCGACACGGTGAGCAAGCTGTCGCTCCGGAATCACACGGACGAGCGCGTGCGTCCGTCAAGCTACTGGGGTGGTCGAGGGGTTGAGGATGCGACTGAACGGTGGAGCATGTGACCGTCTCACTGGCGCATCTGGTGTCGATGAGCTCCGCTCAGCGTCCTACAGCAGCGGAGACTGCAAGGAGCGGCGTTCGAAGGGAACGGTGAGCCTGCTTTTCAGCCAGTTCTCATCGGCCCAATAGCTGGAGTCCGCATTGAAGATGAGCTTTCCTCCGAGTTGCTGGAGGACGATGTTCTCTCCGTTGAAGAGGAGGACTGCGTCCTGCGTGTCTTCCAGGAGGAGGAGGGTTGTTTCCAGCAAGAGCTGCCTGAACTTGTCCCAGTTCGCATCGGACGCGCGGCGGAAACCGACGGAGAGCGTCGGGATGAATTGAAATCCACGCTCGATGATTCTCCGCCAGCCCTCTCGCGGCATGTTGGCGCTGATGGTCACGTCCGTGTTGAACAAGCAGGACTTGTCTTCACTCCACGCCAGCCCGGCGAGGTGGCCAGCCAGCTTCTCCAGCGCCTGTGTCGGCTTCAGGTGGGTTGACAGATCCAGATCGTAGTCGAGTGCCATGTCAGGCTCCCTTGTCAAACGAGCTCACGGAGGACCTCAATGCGTTCCTTGTTCAGGGGAAGCTCACGTTTCCTATCGTGACGCTCTGGGTTCCTCCTTCATCCCAGAGGATGAGCGTGAGCTTCTCGCGGGACTCGCGCTCCGTCAGCTCCGTCTCCGCCACGACGAGGTCTCGATTCATGGGCGCAATGGGTTCCAACTGCCACACGTCAGGCTTCTTCACCTCGTCGCCGTTTCGCATCATGGCGGCCCTCACCGCCATCCAGGGCCGCGTCCCTGGATTTGTCAGCAGCATCACCACGGCGACCCGGACCATGGGCTCGTCACCTTTCTTGATGACGGCCAAGGTGTAGCGGTAGGCAAAGGCTGCTTCGACCTTGAGCGCGTTGTCCGGTGGCTTTGTGACGTCCTTGGTGAGCATGCTGGCCACGACCCCCTGGCCGCTCAGCTCCATCCTGCCTGTGGCGAACAGCCGGGTGAGGGGGCCTTGGCTTTGGTACTCAGCCTGGAGCCGCTTCAGTTCCTGCACGAGCCTTTCGTTCTCCTCTCGAGCCTCCCGGAGCTCGCGCTCCCAGGGCTCTTCCGGGCGTCTGAAGCGGAAGACATCCACCTCTCGCGCGAGACGTGTCTTGTGGACCACCAGCACGAAAGTGACACTCGTGGGAGAGGCATCTCCCTCGAAGTACACCGTGAGCCGTGAGGGCTTCCAACTCCGCGGCTTCTTCCTGGGCACGAGTACGAGCGTCCCCTCGTCCACGTCCACCCGCCGGAATCGCTCCTCGTCATCCAACTCCACCTGGGCGACCTCGGAGTCGAAGACGAAGGTGGTGGAGAGTTCCGCGCTGATGCACACCTCGAGCTGCTCCCGAGCGGAGTCCGCCGACAGCTCAATGGAGCGCGCGGGCTCCTCACACGCGTCAGGGTAGGGACGGCGGACCTCTGCTTCCGGGAGTGAGGAGAGCAGCAGGAGAATGGAGGTGGAAGGCAGGAGCATGGCGGCCTGGAGGGGAGGGCGCGCTAATCGAAGTGACGGACCGCCCGGACATGCGAGGCGGTGGAGAAGACCTGGACGTTGTCCCGCGTGCTTCCTGGCTTCATCTCAAGGCCACGCTTTTGATCCTCATCCCACAGCTCCGCGCAGATGGGGAACGAGGTTCCCTGGGGCGTCCACGCCCGGGTGAAGCGGCCGAAGACACGTCCTTCTCCGAAATACAGCTTCCCGGTGAGCACGGTGTTCGCGGGCAGCTTGCCCCAATAGTCCGAGAGGATGATTGAGGTGTCGCCCTCGCGCGCGGGAACCCATCGTCCGTCTCCATTGTCCAGTCGGATGCCGGGGCCCTTCCAGTGGAACGGATTGGTGGCCGGACTGAAGAGGTCGTCGAGTGTCTGGGTCATGGCCTCCATGGAGCCGAGTGGGCACTCCTCGGGCTTGGGGTCCTTGGCCACCTGGGCTCCCGCGCAGGCCACCTGGGTGGCGACCGCGGCTCCGACACACAGTTTGCGCAGGGCGTTGTTGCCTGTTGCTCCCTGCTGCGAATTCTTCTGCGGGGCGGGCGTCTTCTGCTGTTTCGTTTTCACGGAGGTCTCATCCTCGGAGGACGTCGCGCTCGGAGCGACGGCCGCGGGGGTTGACTCCGGAAGTAGTGGAGACGCGGCCAACCCAGTCTCGGGGAAGTCCGGCGCTTGCGCCATTTCGTGACCCACGGGCGCGGTGGGCTTTTCTGCCCGCCCCACATCCAAGCCGTACACCGCCAACACCGCCAGGCCGAGCCCCAGCCCTGCTCCGAGCACCCATCCCAGTTCCCCGAGGCGTCGTCTCGGGTGGTCCCCGCTGACTGGGACCTCTGCTCTTTCTCTTCTCCTCTTCCTTAAGGAGGAAGCTCCAGCGGTGAGCCTCACGAGGGGCGCGGGAAGGGTCACTCGCTTCGTGGGGTTGGCCGGCCTCCGGATGCGTCTCCCAGGCGCCCCTCCCTCCCGGGCCGCTGGGGACTCCTCCCACTCGAAGAGGCTCGCCTCCCACTGGGCCCGCCCACCGAAGGCCGCCGCCGCCATCAACGCGTCGTGGAGCTCGGTGCCGTTCCGGTAGCGCTCCTCCGGCTTCTTCGCCAGCATGCGCGCCAGGACGTCGCTCAGCGCCTTCGGCATCCGGCGGTTGAAGTCCCGCGGCGCGGGCGCGCGTTGGACGGCGATCGCGAATCCCAGCATGTCCTCCAGCCGCTCGGGCGGGAAGGGGTAGTGCCCCGTCACCGCGCGGTACAGGCTCACGCCCAGCGCGTACAGGTCATCCGCGGCGCCCACCTCATATGTCTCGGTGGAGTTCTTGTCCCGCTCCAGCCAGAAGCGCATGGCCTCCGGGCTGCGCAGGTGCGGGGTGCCCGGTGGCAGCGGCGTGGGCGTGAGCGGGACCGCGCCCACGTAGTCCCCTACGCCGAAGTCCACCAGCACTGGCTCGCCATCCGGCTCGCGAATGAGGAGGTTCTCGGGCTTCACATCCCGGTGGAAGACGCCTCGGTGGTGGAGCTCTCCCAGCGTCAGCGCCAGCCTGGCCCCCACCGCCGCGAGCTGGAGGAAGCTCGGGTTGCGTGTCTCGGCCCAGGCGTCCAGGGGCAGGCCGGGCACCAGGTCCATCACATGGTAGGTGTGCCCCTTCACCGGATCCGGCCAGCGCGCGCAGCCGTGAAAGCGCACCACGTGGGGGTGGACGGCCTTCTCCATCAACAGCACCACCTCGCGCTCGGCTCGGGCGTCGCCGGGTTGTAGCGCCAGCTTGAGGGCCAGGAAGACGCCGGGGCGGCTCTCGGCCTCCACTCGGTAGACGGCTCCGTAGCCGCCCAGGCCTAACCGCTCCACCACCCGCCAGTGGTCCACCATCGTTCCGGCGGGCAGCGCCTCGGGGTGCAGGGTGAGGGGGCGTGGGGGCTCCATGTGCCTCATCCTCTCGGGAAGGGGGGTGACCTCGCAAGTCAGAAGGACAAGCGGCGCGAGATGACGTAAGAAGTCTCCCCGTGATGATGAGCTTCCTGCATGAGCTGCCACCGGTCCGTCGTTTCCGTCTCCCCTTCACCCGGCGCCGCCACTTCTTCGCGCTGGGGCGCCTCGTCTACGAGGCCCTCGGCTCGTTGGGCGCGCGCGAGACGGAGGAGCCCTTGATGCTCGCCCGGCTCGAGCACATCCCTGGCCCCGAGGGCCTGTGTGTCATCGAGCGGCTGCACCGCTCCGTCGACAGCCGCCGGTGCCAGAGCCTCGCGTGGGAGGCGACGCACGCCCTGCGCCTCTCGCATCCCGGGCTGCTCCAGATGCGTCAGTTCGCCATCCTCCAGCCGCGGCCCCACCTGGAGCAGCCCTACGCGGTGTTCGAGTACGTGGGCGGCCGGTCCCTGGCCTCGGTGCTGAGGCTCTCGGCGGTGTTGGAGCGCAAGCCGCTGTCGGTGGCCGCCGCGTGTGACATCGCCGCGCAGGTGGCCGATGCGCTCGATTATCTGCACACCCGGTCGGACTCGCGCGGCTGGTCCTGGGCGCTCAGTCACGGGGACATCTCCCCCTCGCTCATCTGGCTCACCCCCGAGGGCCGGGTGAAGCTGGTGGGCTTTGGCACGCGCTCGTCACGGCTGGTGGGGCGCTCCGAGCGCCGCCGGGAGTGGGCGGGCCTGTGCCGGGAGGCGCTGTACTTCCCTTGCGACCCGCGCTTCCAGGAGCTCCCGCCGTGCCGGGTGGACCTCTACTCCCTGGCGGTGGTGTTGCTGGAGATGTTGCTGGGCCAACCACTTTGGGCGCTCGACTTCTCCTCGAAGTGGAGGCTGGGCCTGCCCGCGGAGGAGGTGGAGCGGCTGTTGCGCGGGCTCCGGCTGCCGTCGGGGCTGGGTGACGTGATACGTGACGCGATGCGTTGTGACTCCTCGGGGGCTGTCTCCACCGCCGCGGGGCTGCGCAGGGCGCTGCGTCTCTATACTCGGGAGGGCCGAGGGGTGGCCACGGAGCTGGGGTGGCTGGAGCGCGAGGTCACCTGGCGGGTCTCTCCGTGGGAGGCAAACCCCCTGTCCAGCGCCTGAGAGGCCGGAATTCCGGCCCGAGAGCCCTTACAGGGTTCGACGGGAAACCCGTTTTGCATTAGGCTTTGTCCAAAGCTGTGCATGACGGGGGAGGTCTGCCTTTGACACCGCGTGGGTATCGCGAAGAAGAACTCGTGGCGAACCGTGCTTCGGTCCTGTTGAGCGGCGGCACAGAGGACGAGCGGCGAACGTGGGCGGCGGCGGCGGCGAGGAACTTTTCCCAAGAGGGTCCGCTGGTGGAGGTCCGCCAGACGGAGCAAGTCAGCGAGGCCCTCAAGAAGACGCGCGGGGTGGTGTTCATCCCTGACGTGGCCCGCATCAGCTTCATCGCCCAGGGGCTCATCGTCCGTTGTCTCCAGACGCAGGAGGAGCGGCCCAAGATTGTCGTGGGTCTCTCGGGCGCCGTGGAGCATGCGCGCAGCCGGGGCACCCTCCGGGAGGATCTGCTCTACCGCCTGCACCTGGCCCAGGTGGACCTCACCGTCGACGGCATGCGCGAGGTGATTGCTCAGCGCCGCGCGCAGCTCGCCGCAGAGGAGGCCGCCCGCAAGGCCGAGGCCGAGCGGCTCGCCGCGGAGAAGGCCGCCCAGATGAAGGCCTCGGGCATCTCGGTGAAGAGCTCGACGCGCCTGCGCAGCAAGGTGGCCCCTCGTGCCACCTCGCCCAAGGTCACGCGCGGATAACGGGCTCGCGCGGGGCGAGCGCCTCAGTCGTGCTTCTGCCCGCGCTTGGCCTTGAAGCCTTCCTTCGGTGCCGTGGCGCGTTTGGGCGCCGTGGCCGACGCCGTCGTCTTGCGTCCCTGGCTCCGGGTCGTCTTCCGGCGCTTCGGCGCTTCGGCGTCCGGCTGCGCCTCCACGGTCACCTTCAGGGGATTGCGGGCCGGCCGGGCCTTCTTGATGCGCTCCTGCACGGCCTGCGCCTCCTCCAGCACGCGCTCCGCGGTGGCCTGCGCCTGCACGCGCACGGGCGAGGGCTTCTCTTCGGGCTGAGCGGGGATGGGCCGGGCGAGGTCGGGCTCCTCCTGGCGCTTCTCCCGTGCCACTCGCGTCAACTGCTCCTGTCTGGGTAGCAGCTCCTGGATGCGGTCCATCACCTTCACCGCCGCGATGGTGCCCTCCACCACGTACCGCACCCCCTCGGTGCCCATCCGCACCGCCGCTCCCTTCAACCTGTCCACCAGGCGCGTCGCGTTCGTCACCATGTGCGTCCCTTCCCTATGGCCGTGTCTTCCGGCCAAGGTATGCACGCGCCCGTGGGTTGGAAGCACCGCGTCACGCGCTCCCCCCTCCCTGCCCGCTTGCCTGCTCTGCGTCGCTACTCGCCGCTGCGCACCAGCCGCTCGGCGTCGTGCCGCAGCCGCTCCACGTCGTCGTCGTGCTCGCTGTTGTAGTAGCCGCGGATTTCGCCGGTGCGGTCCACCAGCACGAAGTGCGAGCCGTGGAAGATGCTGGCCACGTCGTCCTCGTCTCCGCCCTCGCGGCCCATCGCCATCTTGAAGCCGCCGACGACGGTCCCCTTGAGCTGCTCGTAGTCGCCGGTGAGGAAGCTCCAGCGGGCCGGGTTCGCGCCGTGCCTGGCCGCGTAGGCGGTGAGGCGCTCGGGGGTGTCGTACTTGGGGTCCACCGAGAAGGAGACGAGCGCGAGTTCGCCGCCGATGTCCGCCGTCTGCTTCTGCAGGCGCGCCATCTTCTGCGTGAAGACGGGGCAGATGGTGGGGCAGCGGGTGAAGATGAAGTTGGCCACCCAGGGGCGGCCCTCGAGCTGCTTCAGCCCGAAGGGCTGGCCGTCCTGGCGCGTGAAGGAGAAGGCCGGGAGCTTGCCGTAGCGCTCCAGGGAGTCCTGCCGGGGACGCAAGAGGCCCACCATCAGCGCCAACAGGCACGCGGCGGAGGCCAGGGTCACCCACAAGAAGCGGTTCGCGGAGCGCGGCGGAGCGCCGGAGGAGGTCTGGACGTCAGTGGACATGGGACGAAGGTCCGACTGCTAACGGATGCGCCGGGGCGGCACAAGGCCGCGCATTCCCAGGCCGCCTCCTTCCTCCCCGGGCGACTTCACGCTCCCCCGGTGTTCGCTACTCCTACCTTGGAGAGGTCTGCGCCGAACAGTCCCCGCGGCCCCCACGAGCGGCTGTCGGGGCGCTCTGGTAAGCCTGGGGTCCTCATCCATGGTCAACCAAGTGCCGCCAAGAACTCCGACCGGGGGGCCGGAGCCGAGGGGCCCCTCGGGGTTCGATCCGCTCCTCGACGGTGTCACGGACGGCATTTTGGTGGTGGATAGGGGCTGGCGGCTGGTGTGGCTCAACGCCGTGTTCGAGCGGCTGCTGGGCCGCCCCCGCGAGCAGCTGCTGGGGCAGGAGCTGTGGACGGCACTGCCCGAGGTGGCGGAGAGCGCCTTCGCCCCCGCCTGGCGCCGCGCCATGGACGTGCGCACGCTGGTGTCCCTGGAGGAGTTCTTCGGGCCCGCGGGCGTGTGGCTGGAGTCGCGGGCGTTTCCCTCGGGCGAGGGGCTCGTCGTCTTCAGCCGGGATGTGACGGAGCGGCGGCTGGCGGAGAACGAGCGGGTGCGGCTGTTGTCCTCGGAGCAGACGGCGCGCGCCGCCATCGAGGGCGAGCGTGCCCGCTTCCAGGAGATGTTGATGCTGGCGCCCGCCTCCGTCTGCATCACCCGAGGCCCCGAGCACCGCTTCGTCTTCTCCAACCTCCTGCACCGGCGCTTCCATGGGGGCCGGGACATGGTGGGCCAGCCCGCTCGCGACGCCCTGCCCGAGCTGGAGGGGCAGGGCGTCTTCGAGGTGATGGACAAGGTGTATGCCTCCGGCAACCCGTACGTGGGACGCGCCCGGTCGGTGAGGGTGCCGCGTCCGGGCGCGGTGCAGTCGGAGGAGATGTATTTCGACATTGCCTACCACCCCCAGCGCGACGCGGCGGGCCGGGTGGAGGGCGTGGCCATCTTCGCCTACGACGTGACGGACCTGGTGCGCTCGCGCCGCACCGCCGAGGCGCTGGCGCGCGACCTGGGCCACAGCGAGGAGCGCTTCCGCTCGCTGGTGACAGCCACCTCGGACATCATCTGGGCCACACCGCCCTCGGGCGAGTTCGTCGAGGAGCTGCCGGGCTGGAGCGCCTTCACCGGACAGACGCGTGAGGAGCTGCTCGGCTGGGGCTGGCTGGATGCCGTGCACCCAGAGGACCGGGAGCGCACCGTGCGGGCCTGGGAAGAGGCGCTCTCCACGCACACGCCTTTCCAGTTGGAACACCGGCTGCGCTCCCTCGACGGGACGTACCGCCACATGCTGGCGCGTGCGGTGCCGGTGCTGGAGGAGGACGGCTCGGTGCGCGAGTGGGTGGGGGCCCACCGGGATGTGACTCGCCAGCGTCAGGGCGAGGCCGAGCTGGAGCGCCTGCTCGCACGCGAGCAGCGTCACTCCGTGCAGCTGCAGGGGCTGGCCAGCGCCGCGCTGATCATCAGCGAGGCGGACTCCATTGAGCACGTGCTCAAGGCCATCACCGAGCAGGCCCGTGAGGTGATTGGTGCGCACCAGGCCTTCACCAGCCTGACGCTGGAGGGGAGCTGGGCGCGGGCCATCCACGCCGCGTCTGTGTCGGACAAGTATGGCGCGTGGCGGGAGTGGAGCGAGCCGCCGGAGGGCTCGGGCATTTACTCGTGGGTGTGCCGGCTGAACCTGCCCATGCGGCTGTCGCAGGGGGAGCTGGAGTCGCACCCCGCCTGGCGTGGCTTCGGTCGGCACTCGGCGAAACATCCGCCCCTGCGCGGCTGGTTGGCGGCGCCGCTGGTGGGGCGCGATGGGCGCAACCTGGGCCTCATTCAGCTGTCGGATCGCCACGAGGGGGATTTCAGCTCCGAGGACGAGGCCATTCTCGTGCAGCTCGCGCGCATGGCCTCGGTGGCCATCGAGAACACGCGGCTGATGGCGGAGACGCAGGCGGCCAACCGCGCCAAGGACGAGTTCCTCGCGGTGATGAGCCACGAGCTGCGCACGCCGCTGACGGCGGTGCTGGGTTGGACGCAGATGCTGCGCAACCGGCAGAACGATGCGCGGGCGGTGGAGAAGGGGCTGGCCGTCATCGAGCGCAACGCGCGCACGCTGGCGCAGTTGATTGAGGACGTGCTGGATGTGTCGCGCATCATCACCGGCAAGCTGACGCTGCACCGGCGGGGTGTGGAGCTGGTGGGGGTAGCGCAGGCGGCGGTGGAGGTGGTGCGGCCGCACGCGGAGCAGAAGGGGGTGTCGCTGTCGCTCGAGGTGGACGTGGGCGGCAATGGCACGGCGATGTTGGTGGGGGACCCGGGGCGGTTGCAGCAGGTGTGCTGGAACCTGCTGGTGAACGCGGTGAAGTTCACCCCGGCGGGAGGGCGGGTGGTCATGCGGGTGGACCGCGACGAGCGCGAGCTGCGGCTGCGGGTGACGGACACGGGGAAGGGGATTCGGGCGGACTGGTTGCCGCACCTGTTTGAGCGCTTCTGGCAGGCGGACGGCTCGGCGACGCGCGAGCACGGCGGGCTGGGGTTGGGCCTGGCCATCGTGCACCACCTGGTGGGGCTGCACGGGGGGAGCGTGCGGGCGGAGAGCGCGGGGGAGGGGAAGGGCGCCACCTTCACGGTGCTGCTGCCAGTGCCGGCGGTGCTGCCCGAGGCACGGACGGAGGCGCTGCCGGGGGCGGAGGCTCAGGCTCCGAGCGTGAAGCTGGACGGAGTGACGGTGCTGCTGGTGGAGGACGCGGCGGATGCGCGCGAGCTGATTGCCCTCATGCTGCGTGAGCGGGGCGCAGTGGTGGACACGGCGAGCACCGCGGCTGAGGCGATGGAGCGGCTGAAGGTGTCGATGCCGGACGTGTTGGTGTCAGACATTGGCCTGCCGGGGGAGGACGGGCACTCGCTGCTGAAGAAGGTGCGGGCCTGGGCCGAGGCGAGGGACCAGTGGGTGCCAGCGATTGCCCTCACCGCGTACGCGGGGGCGGAGGACGCGCGGCGGGCCTATCGCGCGGGCTTCCAGGTGCACCTGGCCAAGCCGCTGGAGCCGGCGACGCTTATCGAGGCGGTGGCGCGGCTCGCCGGACGCGAAGACGCGGGCGCGCGGACGGGGTGAGACGCGCTTGGAAGGACTTCATTCGGTCCAGGCCAAGGGCATCGCCCGAAGAAATCTATCGTCACGCGGGAGAGCTGATTTTCCGTTTCGAGCTGACAGGCCCCATCTTGCCGTACCACCGTGGAGGTAAGGTGAGGCGACGAGATGACGAAGTTCTACGAGCTCCGAGAGCCAAGGCAGTCTCGGTACACGGGCGAAGTCACCCTCATGCGCCAGTGGCGCCTGCCCGGGCTTCGGTGTCCTGAATGCAAGCTCACCGCATTCGGGGGATTCACTGCGTACCCGAGTGTGGACCTCTCCTCCTTCCCTGCGCGCGGCGAATACGAGGATCGTCGGGTGGTGTCATTCGATGAGTTCGTACGGCTGCGTGAGCAGGTGCGGCCACTCGTCCCTCCTGCGCATGAGCTGCTTCCTGGCACCGCTTTCGGTCCGCTGATGGGCACCGCCACCGGAAGCTTCAGCTCGCTCTTCTTCCACTCGCTCTGGACGAAGCTGATACATCGTGCGGCGTTTGAGCAGTTACAGGCAGAGGGCGTGCGAGGCCTGCGTGGTTTCCGCACGGAGCTGCGCTTCCGACAGAAGCAACACCCGGAGCTGTTGGAGCTGGAGGTTCTGCCCCACGGCCGACTGCATCCAGACTGCGTGCCGGGTCGCCCGCCACCGTGCCGCACGTGTGGCCTGAACGATTTCGGCTTCCCGGACGACCCCATTCTCGATGCAGCATCGCTCCCGGCGCACACCGACCTGTTCCGGTTGAGCGACTTCGAAACGATTCTCATCGCCACTGAGCGCTTCGTGGACGCCGTACGGCGCCTGGAACTGGACGAGGTCGACATCCGCGAGCTGCCTGTGCGTTGAGCCGTCGTAGGCCGGTGGACTGCCGCCTCACTGTTTGCCGTACAATCTTCTTACGCGGTGTCGCCCAGATGTTCTGCCACTTCGCGTACGGATCGCTCGGAGTGAGCTTATCCTCTCGGGTCACTGGTCCTGGAGGAAGACGGGTGAGAGGGCGGGTCCTGGTCGCGGCCCTGGCGGGGCTGCTGCTGTCTGCGCCGCTCATGGCGCTCATCGTCAGCAACTGGCTCGTGTCGCTCACGCGCTTTTCCTCCACGCGGGAAAAGGCCGTGCCGATGCTCTCATGGGAGCATCGCCGCCAGCTCTCAACCTGGCGGCAGCCTTGCCGACGAAGCAACGACTGTGAGTCTCCTCTCGCCTGCGTCTTCGACAAGAAGGTGCAGGGGCTCTACTGCGCCGACAGTGAGTGTGTGACGGATTCCCAATGTGGGGAGGGGTTCGCTTGCAGGGCCATGAGTACCTGGGGCGGCGAGTTCCTGAATCGGTGCGCGCTAGAGGGAAACCGACAGGAAGGCGAGGGCTGCGAGCTGCTGTCGGGAACGCACGCGAGCGCCTGTGCTCCGGGATTGTTCTGCAAGGGGTGGTGTGGGCGGCCCTGTCAGCCAGAGGTGCCGGGGAGCTGCCCCGAGGGGTTCTTCTGTCCGCGTGAGGGCGGGCCCGATGGCCCCTCCTGCCTTCCCTCGTGCGAGGCGCGAGGCTGTCCTCTGGGTCAGGCCTGTATCCGCTTCAGTGAGGGAGCTTCGGTCTGCGCCGTGGTTCATGGAACGAACTGTCAGCAGTCTCCCTGCCCCGAGGCGCACTTCTGTGAGACGCGCACCCTGCCGGACAGGGCGGGAACGGTTTGGATGCGGTGCGAGGCCCCGTGCTCGAACAACGGCGTTTCCTGCCCGGAGGGCTCCTTCTGCCGCTCGCGACGTTGCGTGCGCGCTTGTCATCCGGACTCGCCGGGCACCTGCGGGCCGGGCGAGAAGTGCGAGCCGCTTCACGACAGCACGCGCTGGGCCTGTGTGTTCGACCAGGAGGTTTGAGAACTCACCGGGTGCACCCCGCTCTCTGTGTGCGTCTGCCGCTGTGTTTCCGGGCTCTTTCACGCACTGAAAGCGGAATGGGCCGTTTTTTTGGGGGGCCCCACGCAACCATTTCTCATCCGTTGCGAGAATGGGTCCAGAGCTTCACGCCCCCCCTCTCCCGGAGCCCCCCACCGTGAGCACCTATTCCGTTCGTCGTGGCGACACGCTGTCTGAGCTCGCCAAGAAGTTCCGTACCTCGGTGGACGCGCTCGCCAAGAGCAACAACATCAAGGACCCGGACCACATCCAGGTCGGCCAGAAGCTCAACGTCCCCGGCGGCTCGAGCACCAAGCCCAGCGGCTCGTCCTCCAAGAGCTACACCGTGCGCTCCGGGGACACCCTCGGGGAGATCGCCAAGCGCTTCGGCACCAGCGTGAGCTCGCTCGCCAAGGCCAACAACATCCGCAACCCCGACCGCATCTTCGTCGGGCAGAAGCTGACCATCCCCGGCGCCGGTGGCTCCACCTCCAAGCCCAACCCGGGCAACCCCTCCGACGGCTTCGACTCCAAGCCCCCTACGGGTGGCTCCGGTGGGACGGGTGGCGCTCGCGGTCCCGTGCGCGATGACGACGGCCGCACGTTCAACGTCTCCGCCGACGGCACCCCCAAGTTCCGCCAGGGCGATGCGCAGTGGGGCGGTCGCGCCCTGGGCTCGGGCAGCAGCATCTCCGCCGCGGGCTGCGCCATGACGTCCACCGCCATGGCCATCAGCAAAATCTCCGGCAAGGTCATCAACCCGGGCGAGCTGGACGCGTACCTGGACAAGAACGGTGGCTACTCGGGGAACGCCATCAATTGGAATCAGGCCGCCAAGATGGCGGGGCTCGGCGCGGGCAAGCCCGGCTGGAGCATGGGCACCATCAACCAGCAGATCGACGCCGGCCGCCCCGTCGTCATCGGCGTGGATTACAAGGCCGGCTCCAACGGTGGCAGCAACGGCACCGACCACTGGGTGACGGTCACGCACCGCAAGGGCGACACCTACTACGCCAACGACCCGGCCACCGGCGAGGAGATCGCCCTCAAGCTCCAGGGCAACCGGCTCGTGGGCGGCCCCAAGGGCTACAAGAGCACCGGCGAGCTGGTGACGTTCTCCGGCGGCAACCCCCGTCCGGGCACGGCGCCTACCGGCGGCGGCGCTCCGGTGGTCTCCAACCCCCCGTCGGGCGGTGGCTCCCTCAAGGGCGTGAGCGTGCCGACCGAGACCCTCCGTCGCGGTGAGAGCGGCGAGGCGGTGAAGAAGCTCCAGGCGGCCCTGGTGAAGGCGGGCCACATGACCCAGGCCGAGATGAACACCGGCCCCGGCACCTTCGGGCCCAGGACCGAGTCGGCCCTCAAGGAGTTCCAGCGCGCGCACGGCCTCTCGGCCGACGGTGTGTATGGTGCCAAGACGCGCGCGGCCTTCGAGAAGCTCGGCGCCAAGGCCAGCGGCTCCTCCGGCCCCGGCCCCGTCGTGGGCCCGACCGAGCCCGGTGGCACCAAGGGCGGCGTGTCGCTCGCGCAGCTGCGGCAGATCATGCCCAACCTGTCGCAGGCCAAGGCCGAGCAGTACCTGCCCCACCTCAACAGGGCCATGGCCGAGGCCGGCATCAACACCCCCAAGCGCCAGGCCGCCTTCCTCGCGCAGCTCGCGCACGAGAGCGGGGAGTTCCGCTACATGGAGGAGATTGCCTCCGGCGCCGCCTACGAGGGCCGCAGGGACCTGGGCAACACGCAGCCGGGCGACGGCGTGCGCTTCAAGGGCCGCGGTCCCATCCAGCTCACCGGCCGCGCCAACTACCGCGCCGCGGGCCAGGCGCTGGGCATCGACTTGGAGAACAACCCCAAGCGTGCCGCCGACCCGGACGTGGGCTTCCGCACCGCCGCCTGGTTCTGGAACAGCCGCAACCTCAACAGCTACGCGGACGCGGGCAACTTCCGCGAGGTCACCCGCCGCATCAACGGTGGCTACAACGGGCTCGCCAGCCGCGAGGCCTACTACCAGCGCGCACTCAACGTGCTCAGCTGATTCACGCTCTTCGGCACGGCTCCCCTCCTTTCCCAGATGGGGGGATCCGCGAGGACCGCGTCCGTCTCCCGGGCGCGGTCCTTCGTTTTTTCAGGGAGCTGGGTCCTCGCTGCTCGGGTGCAGGCAGAAGGCGATGACCAGCGAGAGGATTCCGGGGACGAGCGCCACGAGCCGCTCCACGCTGTACATCCAGAAGCCCTCGGGCAGATTCATCAGTGACAAGTACAGACACGTCAGCCCCACCATCACCTGCAGCGCGGTGGCGAGGAACGGGAGGCTGCGGTGCTTCGAGTCTCGGCTCAGCAGCGCAAGCATCGGCGGTCCGAGCAGCATCAACACGATGAGGGGCAAGCTCTTCGCCGGTCCGGAGATGACTTCCTCAGGGGGAAGGCCCTCGAGACCGGAGTCGCTCGAGGTCCCGAGCCAGGTGAGAAAATCCTGGAGGAGCACCATCACGGGCAGCAGGACGTTGAGCGCCGTGAGTCCCAACCCCGTGAGGAGGCGAGCGGAGAGCGGGTTCTCCTCGGTGCCGCGAGCCCGAGCCAGCATCTCGGGTGTCACCTCGAAGGCGTAGGGGTGGCCGAGCTGCAGCAGCGTCTCCAGCGCCGCGAGCCCCACCCGGCGCCCATCCCTCCCCGTCAGCTCGCACAGCCGGGTCTCCTCCAGGACGTCCAACATCAGGTCCGCTCGCTCGCGGGGGGACTCGCCCGGCAGGAAGGGCTCCGCGAGGCTTGCCAGGAATGCGTCCACTTCCTCGGTCGTCACCCCGGGACTGAGCAGCAGGCTCAGCCGCTCGCGCACGGGCACGGGCACGGGCTGCAACGCCACGGTCGGCAGAGAGGGGACCGACTCGATGCCCTCATGGGCGGCAGGCGGAACTTGCTGGAGGCGTTCCATGGCAGCCCCCGAGCCTAGTGCGGAACCCGGGCGGGGAGACACCCCTGGCTGTCTGCTCTTCGCCTCGCGGGCGATGCCCGACACTTCCGGTCGGCGGCCAGCCAGCCAGCCGGTAGGAGAGGCACCGCGTGAAGCCCGTGCGCACCCTCCGACTCATAAAGACCCTCGCGGAGACGGAGAGAGGACCCCATGGCGATGGAGCGAGCACAGCGTTTCGTGGACGCACTGGCGAAGTTGGAGGAGAGCGGCGACCTGGAGCCGCTCGTGGAGCTCTTCGGTGATGACGCTCAGGTGAGCAACGTGGCCTCTCACCGCACCTTCCACGGGAAGGACGGCGCGCGTCAGTTCTGGCGCGAGTACAAAGGCATGCTGCGCCAGGTGAAGTCCACCTTCCGCAACATGATCGAAGCGGGTGACCGCGTGGCCCTGGAGTGGGAGTCCAACGGCACCGCGCACAACGGCGCGGCGGTGGACTACGAGGGGGTCTCCATCGTCGAGTGGGATGGCGACCGCATCGCGCGTTTCTACGCTTACTTCGACCCGAGAGTGCTGGGCCTGGAGCTGTCCCAGGGCAATGCGCGGCGTTCGGAGGCACCGGCCACCGCGCCAGCCTGAGCCGACGGCCCCCTCTCCCGCTGGGAGAGGGCGGGGGGTGAGGGTAACCGAGCCCGTTCTTCAACCCCTGGCCCCCGAGTGTGGACAGGGGGTTCAACCCGGGTTCACTCGATACCCTCACCCCGTCCCTCTCCCAGCGGGAGAGGGGAAATCGCCGCGGTTGTCAGCACAGGTTCTCAGGCTGAAGGGATTAGTAGAGCCGGCTCCAGAACGAGCGCCTTGCCGAGATGCGATCCAACGCCTCCTGCAACTCCTCGTCGTAGTCGGCGCGCGTGGCGATGTCCGCCATCGAGATGATGCCCGCCAGCCGATCATCCCGCTCCACCACTGGCACGCGGCGCACCTGGCGGCGACCCATCAGCGCGATGATGCTGTGGATGTCCTCGTCCGGCGTCACCGCCTCCACGTCGTCCGTCATGATGTCTCGGGCGACCATGTTGTCCGGTGGCCGCCCCTCGGCCAGGGTGCGGATGACCAGATCTCTGTCCGTGAGCACGCCACGCAGCCGCTCGCGCTCGTCCACCACCGGGACGATGCCGCAGTCCTCTTCCTTCATGACGCGCGCCACCTCGCGCAGGCTGCTGTCCAGGTGCACGCCCTTCACGTGGCGCGTCATGATTTCCCGGGCCGTCAGCGGCTCGCGCTTCCAGCGGCCCCGGCGCTGCGTCTCGTCGCGCGAGGTCACCGGCTGGCCCATGCCCACCAACCCCGAGTACACCTCACCCGTGCCTCCCCGCTGCCCCGGGCGATCCTCCCACTCGCGCTCCTCGTGCAACCGCTGCTCGTAGCCGCCGCGCGTCTCGCGGGGCACGCGCTCTCCACCCCGCACACCCCGCTCCTCGTCGACGAACCGTTGAGGCCCGCTGCCGGTGCGCTCCCACGGGCGGTACTCCCGGTGCGGTTTGTCGGCGTCCAGCGAGTGGTACCGGTCCTGCTCGCCCATCAGCGGCCCTGTGCCTAGCCCGGCGGCGTTATCCACCGCGCGATCATCCCGGCCATAGGGGCCCTGGGATGCGGAGTGAGCCGGGCGCTCGGCGGAGCGGCTCCGGCCGAACAACCGGTGACGCCGCTGGGGGCCCACGTCGTCGCGCGTGTCGTCCTGGGGCGGCGGGCCCCCTTCCTCCGTCCGTGGCTGGGCCATGCGCAGCTGGGCGGCGCGGTGGAAGCGACCCTGGCGCACCTCGGGGGGCTCGTCCCGCTCGGTGCTCCAGCCGGTGACGTCGGACTCGGAGCGCTCGCGAGAGCCCGGCGGGGCCTCCGCGGCACGGCGCTCGCGCTCGCGCTCCCCCGCGTTGGGCATGCCATTGGGAATGCCATTGGACCGGCTGTCCTCGGTGTGTTTCTGGGCCATGGGTGAGACCTCCTTCGGTCGGAAGTAGTGCCCAAGGCTCGGCACGGGCCCGGCTCCCTCCAAGGGCCCGGGTGGGTGAGACGCACCCTCCTGTCTGCCCGAGGGCATGGCTCCCCTCACCGGATGGCAGCCACCGGACACCTGGACTGCCCGGTGGCTGACGCCGCGCTCACGAGGGCGCGAGCGCTTCGCCCAGGCGCACCAGGCCGCCGAAGTCCTCGAGCTCGCCACCCGCTTCGGGAGCGGCCACGGCCACGGCGCCCGCGGGCAGCTTCTCCGCGAGCCGCGCGAGCATCCCCCGGTGGGCCTCGGCGCGAGCGCGCTCCTGGTCGGCCAGGCGGATGAGCGCCTCCACCCCGTGGCGCGCCGTGTGGTCATCCTCCACGTGCCGCAGCAGCGCCTCGGGGGACGACAGCCCGTCCTCGCGCGCCCAGCTCCGGTTGAGCACATAGCCCGCGAAGGGCAGCCCCCGCTCGCGGAGCATGTCCCGGAAGAAGGCCGCCTCGTCCAGCGAGGCCGCCTCTGGCGACGTCACCAGCAGGAATGCCGCGTCCGGCGAGGACAGCCGCGAGCGCAGCCGATCCGCACGCAGCCGGATGCCCGCGAACAGCCCGCTGAAGGCACCCAGGAAGGTCCTCATCTCCTGGGTGAAGCCCTCGCCGAAGATGCTCCCCAGCACGTTGCCGAGCAGCTGTGACGTCTTGCGCCACAGCCGGCCCCCGCGGCCCTTCTCCTCCGGCAGGAAGAGCGAGACGATGCGATCATCCAGGAAGCGCGCCAGCCGTCCCGGCGCCTCCAGGAAGTCCAGCGCGTGGCGGCTCGGTGGCGTGTCGAGGACGATGAGCTCATAGCGGCCCTCGTCCAGGAAGTTGTCCAAGGCCTCGGCCGCGGCGTACTCCTGCATGCCCGCCACCAGGTCCGACAGGAAGCGGTAGAGGCGGTTCTCCAGGATGGTGCGTGCCGCCTCGGGCGTGGGGGACAGCCGCCGCACGAAGCGCTCGAAGACGACGCGCGGGTCCAACATCCACACGTCGAGCTGGCCCGGGCCGGGCGCTCGGCCTTCGTAGAGGCGCTCGGGGGGAATGGCGGTGGGCTCCGGGCCGCCCTCGGACAGGCCCATGGCCTCGGCGAGCCGCCGCGCCGGGTCAATGGTGAGCACCAGCACCTTGCGACCCGCGCGCGCCGCGGCCACGCCCAGTGCCGCTGCCGTCGTCGTCTTTCCCACGCCGCCCGCGCCGCACAGCACGAGGACGCGCTTGTCCCGCAGCAGCGACTGGAGGTTGCTCATGACTGGGCTCCGGCGCGCCCGGGCGAGGGCGCTTCAGGGGAAGCAGAAGGGGGACGAGCGAGGTGCGTGGCAATCCGCTCCACCAACTCCGTCCCCGTGACAGGCAACTCGGGAATGGTGAGGAGCGGGGCCGGGAGGTTGCCCGCCAGCCGAGCCTGCGCGTCACGGGCCCGGTCCAACCGTCCCAGCGCGCGCTGTCCCAGGTGCGGCCCATGGGTGTCCAGCAGCCGCTCCACGGCGGCCCGGCCATCCGGTGAGAAGGGATTGTCTGGCATGCGGTTGAGCACGCCCGCGGCGATGGGGATGCGGTGGCGCTGGATGGCGGTGGACAGCTCCAGCGTCTCACTCACCGGCAGCGGCTCCGGCAGGGTGACGAGCAGGGCACCCGTGAGACGCGGGTCCCTCAGCAGCGTCAGCCCCTCGCGCACCGCGCGGCCAATGGGCCCCACGGGCATGACGGACAGCAGCGTGTCCGGGAGCGCGGCGATGGCGAGCGCGTGGCCGGTGGCCGGCAAGTCCAGGATGCACAGCGGGTAGAGCGGACTGCCATCCGGCCGCGTGCGGCGGATGAAGTGGAGCATCTGGTAGAGGATGCCCATCTCCCGGAGCGCGGGGGCCGCCTCGAGGAAGCGGCGCAGGGCGCGGGTGCGCATGGCGGCGTCGGCCATCATCCGCATGGGCAGCACATCCTGAAGGAAGAGGCGCTGGCCCTCGAGGGGAGACAAGCGGACGAAGGAGAGGCCCGGAGACACCTCGGTGACATGGGAGCCCGAGGCGCGCGTGCCTACCAGCGAGGCCAGCGGCGAGGGGACGTCCTTGTCCTCGGGGGCCACCTCCACCTCGGCGAGCAGCACCTTGCGGCCCGCGGCGACAGCCGCCCTTGCGAGCGCCGCCGCCAGGGTTGTCTTGCCAACGCCTCCCTTCCCGGAGACGAGCAGTGCCCGCCTTTCCCACAGTGCGTCCAGCAAGGCCGTCGCCCCTCCCGTCGTGCAGGACATGAAGTCTTAACGACGCCACCCCCTTCCGACAAGGGAACCCCCCGGCAACGCGTCACCCGGTGGGCAGGGCCGAGCGTCCGTTACTGCACGGGCCAGCGGGCGGCGATCTCCTCGCACGCCCGTTGGACGTCACACAGACGGCGCGTGCGGGCTCTGGGCGGCTGGTACTCGCGTCCAGCGAACACATCCACCACGCGCACCAGCTTTGGCTCCACCGGCCCCAGGAGCGACAGGTGCTGCTCCGTGAAGGCCTGCAGCAGCGTGGCGATGTACTGCCCGGAGCGCTCGTCCAGCGGGTGGTGCTTGGAGAAATACAGCTTCATCACCCCGACCTTGTTGTTGCCATGACGGTCGACGGTCTGCAGCACCATCTGGGGCCAGACGCGGATGGAGACGCCGGCGATCTCCAGGGCAGGCGGCTCATGGCCGACTTCGCTGGCCACCACGCCGTGCAGACCCAGACGCGGGTGGAGCTGGCGGTAGTGCTCGATGGCCTCGATGCACAGCTGGGCGCGGTGCGCATCGAACTCATTCGCGAACACGGTGGTGGCGAGCCGGTGTTGGTGCTGGCGCAGGAGGGCCTCGTCCTGACCGTGGCACAGGAAGTCGGTGATGGCCTGAGAGGCCTCGGGGTAGCGCAGGTACTGTGGGTCAGGCGGGTGCTTCTGGTTGTCGATGAGGCGCTTGCGCAGCGCAGGCGTGGCCGTGAGATAGCGCCCCAGCTTGTTCACCGAGACGTGAGGTGACTCTCTGGGTACGTCCATGAAGTGCCTCCCTGATGCGTCGTGATGAACAGACATTAACGGAAGGGTCTGACATGGATGCCCCCTCCCTCTCCCTCTGGGAGAGGGTCGGGGTGAGGGTATGTGTTGAGCCTGACCAGAGTCTCAATGCTCGGTACTCTTCTTCCGGTTACGAAGAGCCAGCAGTTCGCGCTCGACGAGACGGTCCTTGTCCCGTCCCAGGTGGCGCTTGACGGCGATGAGGTCGTCCAAGCTGATGATTCGGCATGGACGTCCGTAGACCTCCAGAGTGACCGCTCTAGATGCGACCTCCGCATAGCTCCCGACGGGTGGAACCTCGGAGAGCAGGTCGAGGCGTCCCAGGTCGGTCAGCAGGTAGAGATTGCGATTCTTCGCGAGCTCGGCGGGGGACTCTGTAACGGGTCGCTTGGGAATGGCGAGCGCGTAGCGGGGATGATGCGGTGCGAGCACGGCGAGCAACCGTGCGAGGTTTTCTTCGGAGAACGGTGCTGCGATGTCACAGTCCACCGTGAAGGTGGCCGAGCCGTGAGCAATGGCGGCGACGCCCCCTATGAGAACGAACTCCACCTTTGCATCGAGGAGCAGACGGAGGAGCTCAGGGGTCTGCTGCATCGTCGTCGGTGTCCTTGGGGCGCAGGGCTTCGTACAGCTCGGTCATGCGCTGGAGCTGTTCGAGCCGCTCGGTCGGCGTGAGGCGGAGGTTCTCCTCGAGCAGGGCTACGTCCACGCCGGCGTCAATCGCCGCATCCCAATCTGGCCCGTAGCTCGGGAAGGCCTTCCGTAGGAGTTCTCGCGGGTCGTCCATGCGGGAATCTTAAGCCGGATCGTGCGCGGACGCAGGCTTGGCGAGGCGGGTCCTCCCGTTCGTCAATCCCTGGGCTCCGGCTGTTGGCCATACGTCTTGAACTTCTCGAGCACCCGGGCCATCTCGGCCTTATCCAGCAGCACGGGCTCGCCCACCTGGAGCGCGCGCCAGTACATGGCCGCCAGCGTCTCCACCTCCACCGCCAGCTTGTAGGCGCCCGCCAGGTCCGCGCCCAGGGTGAGCATCCCGTGGTTCGCCAGCAGGCACGCCTTGCGCCCCTCCAGCGCCTCCACTGCGTAGCGCGACAGCTCCTCCGTGCCGAATGTGGCGTACGGCGCGCACCGGATGTCCTCGCCCCCCGCCCGCGTCACCATGTAGTGGAAGGCCGGAATCGGCCGGCGCACGCACGCGAGCGTCGTGCAGAACATCGAGTGCGCGTGCAGCACTGCCCCCACCTCGGGCCGTGAGGCCAGGATGTCCCGGTGGATGCGCCACTCGGACGACGGCTCACGCCGGCCCTCGTGGCTCCCATCGAAGCGCATCAGGACGATGTCCTCCGGCACCAGCGTGTCGTAGTCCATCCCCGTGGGCGTGAGCAGGAAGCCTCCCTCCACGCGCTGGCTCAGGTTGCCACTGGTGCCCTGGTTCAGCCCCGATGCGTTCATCTTCCGCGCCGTGGCGATCATCGCCTCTCGCTGCGCGAGGTGCCCCGGCCCGCTCACGTTCCCGTCCCACGCACGGGCCGCCGCTCGGGGAAGAGCGACAGCAGTCCCTCGGTGGAGGCCTCGCACACCCCGCGCTCCGTGACGAGCGCCGTCACCAGCCGCGCCGGCGTCACGTCGAAGCCGTAGTTGGCCACCGGGCTCCCCTCCGGTGTCACCCTCACCGTCACCACCTCGCCCGAGGGCAGCCGCCCGCTGATGTCCGTGAGCTCGCGTCCATCCCGCTGCTCGATGGGGATGTCACGCACCCCGTCCTCCAGCGTCCAGTCGATGGTGGGCGAGGGCAGCGCCACGTAGAAGGGCACCCCGTTGTCCTTCGCCGCCAGCGCCTTGAGGTACGTGCCAATCTTGTTCGCCACGTCGCCTCGGGCCGTGGTGCGGTCCGTGCCCACGATGCACAGGTCCACCTCGCCGTGCTGCATGAGGTGGCCTCCCACGTTGTCCGCGATGACCGTGTGCGGCACGCCGTGCTGTCCCAGCTCCCACGCCGTCAGGCCCGCGCCCTGGTTGCGCGGACGCGTCTCGTCCACCCAGACGTGGAGGGGAATGCCCTTGTCATGGGCCAGGTAGAGGGGCGCGAGCGCCGTGCCCCAGTCCACCGTGGCCAGCCAGCCCGCGTTGCAGTGCGTCAGCACGTTCACCCGGCCCTGGCGGCCCTTGCGCGCCCACACCGACTCGATGAGCCCCAGCCCGTGCTCCCCAATGGCCCGGTTGATGGCCACGTCCTCGTCACTCAGGGCCGCGGCGCGTAGGTAGGCCGCCGTGAGCCGCTCGGACGGGGACAGCGGGCGCAGGGCCTGGCGCATCTCGTCGAGCGCCCAGCGCAGGTTCACCGCCGTGGGCCGTGTGGCCTGCAAGTGGGTGCACGCCCGCTCGAGCGCCACGTCGGAGGCGTCCCCTCGCAGCGCCAGGCACACGCCGTAGGCCGCGACCGCCCCGATGAGCGGCGCCCCTCGTACTTGCATGGAGCGGATGGCGTGGGCCGCCTCGTCCAGCGTCGTGAGCCGCAGCGTCACGAAGGCGTGCGGTAGGCGCGTCTGATCGATGATGCCGACCGACCAGCCGTCTGGCTCGACCCAGATGCTGCGCATCGGCTTTCCGTGGACCTTCATGGGGCTCCTCGCGAGGGGGTGTGCGGGATGGGGAACACGAGAGGACCTATACCCTCACCCCGACCCTCTCCCAGAGGGAGAGGGAGGTTTGGGTGCACAGCGGGGGAGGCGGCTAGCGCTTGAGGACTCGGCCGGCGACCGCGTCCAGCTTCTGGAGGACGGCGGGGTCTCTCACTTCCGGTGCCGTCATGAGGGCATGGTCGAGCGCCGTCTGGCAGCCCTGGTGGCAGGGGCCCGCGTGCTTGGCCAGCAGCGGCACCACGCTCTTCACCAGCGCTCGGGCCTTGCCCGCATTGGCCATCAGCACGGAGACGACCTGGTCCACGGTGACGGCGTCGTGGCCCGGATGCCAGCAGTCGAAGTCCGTCACCATCGCCACCGTCGCGTAGCAGAGCTCCGCCTCTCGGGCGAGCTTGGCCTCGGGCATGTTCGTCATGCCAATCACGCTGCACCCCCAGCTCCGGTACAGCTCGCTCTCGGCGAGCGAGGAGAACTGGGGCCCCTCCATGACGAGGTAGGTGCCGCCGCGCTTGGCGGAAATGTCGAGCCCCTGGCAGCTGCTCATCAGCGCATCGCCCAGCCGCGAGCACACGGGCTTGGCCATGGACACGTGGGCCACGCAGCCCGTGCCGAAGAAGCTCTTGGTGCGCGCGAAGGTGCGGTCGATGAACTGGTCCACCACCACGAAGGTGCCCGGCGGCAGGTCCTCGCGCAGGCTGCCCACCGCGGACACGGAGAGGACGTCCGTCACGCCCGCCCGCTTGAGCGCGTCGATGTTGGCGCGGAAGTTGAGGTCGGAGGGTGAAATCCGGTGCCCCCGGCCATGGCGGGGGAGGAACACCACCTGCGTGCCCTCGAGCGTGCCGAAGCACAGCTCGTCCGAGGGCTCGCCATAGGGCGAGGACACCTTGCGCCAGGAGACGTCCTGGAGGCCGTCGATTTGGTAGAGGCCGCTGCCTCCGATGATGCCGATGACGGGGGGGGACGAATGCGGCATGGCGGGAGCTCCGGGGGGAGGGAGGAACAGGGCTCCACTCTTCCTTCCGTCCATCAGAGAGGCAACAGTGAAGAGGGAGGGGCGCTCCTATCTCTTTCCGGACAGAGACCCTGGACTCCAGGGCACCTGTCACCTGGGGCGCCAGAGGCCGACCTTGTCCCTCGGCTGTCCGTTGGTGCGGAGGTAGGGCCCATGTACCCAGAGCTCGGTGAATCGCTCGTGTGGACCTGGGAGGACGAGGACTTCCTCTCCCGCGCGTCCGAGGCCAACTTCCCGGATGGCAATGACCCGCTGGCGCACCGCGTCTCGGAGGCGCTCTCGCTGGAGCCCTCGGCTCAGCTGGACGGGACGGCGTAGCAGGCGCGGATGCGCGTGGCGGCGCAGGCGAACCCCGCCTCGTGGAGCCGCTCGGCGGCCCACACCGCCGCGGGCTGCAACGAGGCGGTGACGACGAACGGCGTGGTGAGGGGCGCGAAGTGGCGGATGACGCTCATCATCATCCGCACCGCGGGGGACTGGATGATGTACGCCGTCCCCAGCGTCCACTGGCGCAGCAGCGCCTCGTGTGCGCTCAGCCAGTCGATGTAGCGCTGGCGCAGCTGGGTCGACGGCATGTGCACCTCTCGCGCGTCGATGATGCAGACGTGCGGCTCCCTGCGCTCCAGCCAGATCCGGCGCTCTTCCAGGTACGCGTCCAGGTCAGACAAGGTGCCGGTCCGGCCGAACTTCACCACCAGCAGCGGCCACAGACCGCCGTCGACCGTGGCAGGCGCGGGCTCGCCGCCTGGGGCCACGAATCGGGTGTTGAAGGACAGAGCCATTCCGTCCTGGGGGTTGATGGAGTTGAATCTGAGCAAGGGTGGGTGAATGTACCGCAATTCGGCTCGAATGTTGAGCGGAATGCGATGTTAAAGGGATGGGCCCACGCACGCACGGAGCAGCCTGGAGATGAACTTACGGTGCCAATCATGTGGTGCGGAGCTGGTCGTAGCGGAAGATTTGCGTACCACTGTATGTCCTTACTGCGCGGCGCCCTCGGTGGTGGAGCGGCCACCGAGCGTGGATCGGCCGGCACCTACCTTCACGCTGGGCTTTTCGCTGACGCACCAGGCCGCGGGTGAGCGGGTGAAGAGCTGGCTGCGCACGCGCAACCCGTGGAGCCACTCGGGACTCAAGAAGGCGTCGCTGCAGGAGGTGCGGGGCGTGTACGTGCCGGCGTACCTCTACAGCGCACTGGCCTCGTCCCGGTACAGCGCCTCCATCGGAGAGAACTACACCGAGACGGAGACGTACACGACGACGGAGAACGGGAAGACCGTCACGAAGACGCGCACGGTGACGAAGACGGAGTGGCGCCCGCTGCGCGGCGAGCTCGACGAGTACGTACCGGACGTGCTGGTGACGGCCTCGCGCGGGCTGACCAACGTGGAGATGGAGGCGCTGGAGCCCTTCGATTTGCGGGTGCTGGCGCGCTACGAGCCGGCGCTGGTGGCGGGGTGGGTGGCGGAGGAGCCGTCGCTGTCGAGGGACGAGTGCCTGAAGCTGGCGCGCGAGGAGGCGTTGGCGCGGGTAGGCCGGCGGCTGGAGGCCTTCATGCCGGGGGACTCGCACCGGAGCCTGAAGCACGACACGCATCTGGGGTTGGAGTCGCTGGACGTGTGCCTGGTACCGGTCTGGGTGCTGGCGGCGCGCTACGCCCCGGACCAGCCGCCGCTGCGGGTGGTGGTGAACGGGCAGTC
Organism: Archangium minus; assembly: GCF_044360475.1. Lineage (NCBI taxonomy): Bacteria > Pseudomonadati > Myxococcota > Myxococcia > Myxococcales > Archangiaceae > Archangium > Archangium minus. The sequence continues at coordinate 12,665,949 of NZ_CP043494.1, read as the reverse complement.
GGGCGAGGTGTATGGGAAGGCGCCCATCTCGTGGGTGAAGGTGTTGCTGACGGTGCTGCTCGTGGCGGCGCTGGGGCTGCTGGTGTACCTGCTGATGAGCCAGGGGGGCCGGTCATGACGGCGGTGACGGTGGTGGGGTGCGAGCGGTGCGGGAGCGCGCTGGAGGTGGGGGACCTGCGCTGCCCCATCTGCGGACTGGCGGCGGATGCGCTCCGGACGAGCGGCCTGGTGCCGGCGAAGGTGCAGGCGAAGGTGGTGCGGTGCGACACGTGCGGGGCCTCGCTGGAGTACTCGGCGGAGGTGAAGGCGCCGCGGTGCGCGTTCTGCGCGTCGGTGATGCACGTGGAGACGACGGCGGATCCGCTGGAGCAGGCAGAGGTCTTCCTGCCCTTCACGGTGGAGCCGACGGTGGCGCGCGAGGCGCTGGGGCGCTTCCTGTCGGAGAAGCGCTTCTTCCGGCCGTCGAACCTGGCGACAGCGGCGGCGCTGGAGTCCCTGCGACCGATGTGGTGGCCGGCGTGGGGGTTCAGCGCGGGAGCGCGGGTGAGCTGGGCGGCGGACTCGGACGCGGGGAGTGGCCGTTCAGCCTGGGCGCCGCACGCGGGGCAGGCGGACATGATGTTCGAAAACATCCTCGTGTCCGCGTCGCGAGGGCTCACGGAGCGCGAGTGCGAGCGGCTGGCGGACGCGTACGCCCTGGAGAGCCAGGAGCGCGCGCCACGAGGGCCAGAGGACGCGCAGGTGGAGCGCTTCGACGTGACGCGCTCGGGGGCGCGGCGGCAGATCCTGGCGGCAGTGGAAGCAGAGGCGCGCGAGCAGGTGGAGCGCGAGCACATTCCAGGCAAGCGCCGGCGCAACGTGCACGTGGCGGTGATGCTCTCCAGCCTGGAGACGAAGCGCTACGCGCTGCCGGCGTATGTGTTGGCCTATCGTTACCGGGACAAGCTGTACCGGGTGGTGGTGCATGGCCAGGACGCGGGCGTGGTGCTGGGCGATGCGCCGGTATCGGTGGCGAAGGTGGTTCTGGTGGTGGGCGCGGTGCTGCTGGTTCTGGTGGCGCTGGTGTTGCTCTTCGCCCGATGAGTCACGCGGACCCGGTACAGTTTAATCCTTGCTCAAGGCGAGCCGTGACAGGCGGCGCCAGCGAAGCTGGAGGACCTCGCCCAAGGTGAGCGAGTCCGTATCGCCCAGCGGGGTTGTCTGGATTTTGGTGTGGCCACGCCACGTGCCGTTGGTGCTAGCGGTGTCGATGGCCAGGATGTCCGCGCCCATTCGGACGAGGAGCAGGTGTACGCGTGAGATGGGGTCGAGATCCGCCAGTGTGATTCCGCAGCGCTCGTAGCGGCCCAGCAGCACACCTTGCTCCAGGCGGGCGAGCGAGATGTGGTGCTCTTCCGACTTCTGCTCGCCCTCCAGTCGCAGCGAGGCCCAGGCGTCCTCGGGCTGCTCGTCCTCACCGAGCATCAGCAGCGGGCCCAGGCGGGTAATGCGTGTGTGGTACTCCTGGCCGTCCGGCCGCAGCGGGCGCTTGGAATGCTGGAAGCGGGACCGAGTCGGGGTGCGCTGGTCGACGAAGTGGCGCGGCGGGAGTTGCCTCCAGGCCTCTTCAGCCCGAGCCGGCCAAGAGGGGGCCGAGGCACCGCACGTGGGCACGAAGAGGAGCGAGTACTCGCCCACGGCGGCGTAGAGCGTCCCCTGGGCGATCACCGCAGCGTTGGGCTCTCCGTCCTCGGTGAGGAAGGGTTGCTCGGTGTTGAGGTCCCAGAGCCGGAGGTCTGGCGTGGCGTCGGGGTCCTCGGACCACACGTGCACCGCCAGCTGTCGCAGCGAGATGGTGTCGGATGGGAGCCGGAGCCCACAGCCGGTGTGCCGGCCGATGATCAACGAGTGGCCTGATGCGACGAGCACCACCTCCACCACGCGAGCGGAGCTGTCCACCGCCGCCACGAGCACGGCGGGGCGTTGGGAGAGGCGGGCCAGCTTGCTCAGCCGCGCATAGGCAGCGAGGAAGGCCTCATGCGCTCCGAGTGGGGACGGACCCCGTTTCAGATCTTTCGCTCTGACGACGCGCGTCTGCTCGTTCACGTCCGAAAGCCTGAAAATCCCCGTGTGCTGGGACATGGAGAAGAGTCTACCAGACCTCGCGGCACCGCTTCTCGCGGCGCCTCTCTTCCTCCTCCTGCGGATTCCGGATTTAGAGCTTGAGCGCGACTTCGCGAAGTGCGAATCCGGTGTACTCAGCTGGATGGAAGGATGCAGAGTTGCCCTCAAGACGATTCATGCCACCACGGTTGACCTCCTCGGCAGCTCGTTCCCGGGGCCGGTGGCCCATGGGACTCACGTTGATTTTTGGCTCTCTTCTCTGGGGCGGGTGTGCAACGCCCGCTTTACGCCCGCCAGGGACACCGATGAAGACGAGTTGCCCCGCGTCAGTAGCGCTGCCCACGGTCGAAGAGTGTCTCGAGGAGGCGTCCGGGATTGATGATGAGCTCCTCATGAGTTGCGTGCGCCGGCAATGCCGCGACATCACGGTGACGTGCAGCGAGTGGAGCCGGCAGAAGTGCACGGTGCAAAGTCAAAGGTTTGGGAACCCTGTGCTCGCGTTTACGGTTACGAACTGGCGCGGAACGCTCCATCGCTTCTATCCGGTCGCAGAGACCCACTGGTGCGAAGAACCGGCATCGCGTGGGTGCATCATCCAGGCCGTCATCCACGAGCTGGCGCATTCTTGTGGTTGGGACCATGGGCAGGGCCAGAACGTTCCCGGGAATGATCCCGAACGACAGCCCCCCGTCGAATGCGCATGTGCTGATGAGAACGGCGCGAGGACGTCATGCGAGTGAACTGGCGCAAGCTCGGACCTGTTTCCCTGCTCCTGTTGGTGGCCTGTTCGGGGCTCCCCCTCTTCGGGAGGTCCTCAGCCCATAAGGGCAACAAGAACGCAGTGGGCGCGGATGTACAGGTTCCTCCTCGTACCGTGATGGAGATTCAAGACATCCATTATGATGGATGGACGCTCTCGGCCCGGCTCCTGGTGAGCCCCGAGACGGGTCCATTGCGCTTGGACAGACGGCTCATTCCGAGCATTGACGTGGATGTTTCGCGCGTCTCGGAATGTGAGCATGGGTCCGTGTCGTCCATCCATGCAGATGTCTTCGCTCCATTGCAGCGTTCGGAGAATCTCCTGATTCTCAATCCTGGCTACTGGTACGGCACCACGGTGCATTTCGGATTGTTCGACGAGCACTTCACCGGGCTTGGGCCGGAGTGCGTCGAGGCCGACATCTCTCTTCGGTCATTTGACCGCCATGTGGTCGCGCACCAGCGAATCCGTGCCGTGCGTCCCTCGTCCATGGATGGGGGCACGCAGGCGGATGGGGGCTCGCCGGAGGAGCCAGCCCCTTCGCCGGACGCTGGCTTCAGCGTTCCGCCGAACTGAAGGAGGCGCGGTTGCCCTTGAGAAGATCCATGCCACCAACGCTGATTTCCGCAGTAGGTCCCGCCTGGAGCCGGTGGCCCCCATGGGTCTCACGTTGATTCTTGGCTCTCTTCTCTGGGGCGGGTGTGCAACGCTCGCTTCACGCCCACCAGGGACACCGATGAAGACGAGCTGCCCCGCTTCGGTGGAGTTGCCCACGGTCGAGGAGTGTCTCGAGGAAGCATCCGAGATCACCGATGAGCTCCTCATGAGTTGCGTGCGCCGGCAATGCCGCGACATCACGGTGACGTGCAGCGAATGGAGCCGGAGGGAGTGCAAGGCGCAGAGGGAGAGTCCTGACGATCCCCTGCTTGCGTTTACACTCACGATCTGGCACGGGACACTCCATCGCTTTTATCCAGTCAAGGAGACCCACTGGTGTGAGGAACCAGCATCGCGTGAGTGCGTCATCAAGGCCGTCATGCATGAGTTGGCGCATTCTTGTGGCTGGGACCACGGACAAGGGCTGAACGTTCCCGGGAATGAACCTAAGCGAGAGCCCCTCCGTGAGTGTGCATGTGTTGACGAGAACGACGCGAGGACGTCATGCAAATGACCCGTCTCGGATTTGGAACTGTCTCCCTGCTTCTGCTGGCAGCCTGTACGGGATTCCCCTTCTTCGGGAAGAAATCTCCACCATCCCCGGGCAGTGAGGCCAACAAGAACGCAGGGCGCACGGATGCACAGCTTCCTCCTCGCACCGTGATGGAAGTTCAAGACATCCAATATGATGGATGGGCCATCTCTGGACGAGTTCTGGTCAGCCCCGAAGGAGGCCAACTCCGCCTGGACAGACGGCTCATTCCGACCATCCATGTGGAAATGAAGTACGTTTCGGATTGCACGTATGGCGCTGTGGCGTCCATCAGAGCGGATATCATCGCGCCATTGGCCCGCCCAGAGGATCTCCTCGTTCTTGAGCCTGGCTACTGGTACGGCTCGACCGTGCGTTTCAGGTTGTTCGGTGAGCACATTACCGGGCTTGGACCGGAGTGTGTCGAGGCCGATATCTTTCTTCGGTCATTTGACCACGAACTCGTCGCTCGCCAGCGCATCCGTGCGGTACGTCCCGCCTCCGTGGATGGAGGCACGCAGTCGGATGAGGGGGGCACGTTGGAAGTGCCTGCCGCTCCGCCGGATGCGGGCACCCCCTGAGCTTCTTTGCAATACGGCTCGGCTCGCGGTAGCGAGTCGGCATGCGGATTCCGGATTTCAAGCTCGAGCGCTACTTCGCGAAGTGGGAGTTCACCGCGCCGCACCTGCTGTGCTCCTCGGACATCGAGGGCTGGCGGATGAGCGATGTGCTCGCGCTGGCGGACTCGGATGGGCGCGAGCGGTGGGAGCGGTTGACGCTGGGCTACACGGAGACGGCGGGCCTGCCAGCGCTGCGTGAGGAGATCGCGAAGCTGTACCGCGGCGTGGGGCCAGAGCAGGTGCTGACGTTCGCGGGAGCGCAGGAGGCCGTCTTCATCCTGATGAACGTGCTGCTGGGACCCGGAGACCATGTGGTGGTGACGTGGCCGGGGTACCAGTCGCTGTACGAGGTGGCGAGGGCGGTGGGCGCGGAGGTGTCGCTGCTGCGGCTGCGCGAGGAGGACGGCTGGACGCTGGACCTGGAGGCGCTGAAGCGCGAGCTGCGGCCGAACACGAAGCTGGTGGTGACGAACTTCCCGCACAACCCGACGGGAGCGCTGCCGGACGCGGAGACGTGGAAGGGGCTGTTCGCGCTGGCGGAGGAGCGCGGCGCGTACGTGTTCGTGGACGAGGTGTACCGCCTGCTGGAGTACGAACCGCGTGACACGCTGCCCGCGGCGGTGGAGCTGTCGGAGCGGGGGCTGAGCCTGGGGGTGATGTCGAAGGCGTTCGGCCTCGCGGGGCTGCGGGTGGGGTGGCTGGCCAGCCGGGACGCGGCGCTGCTGGCGCGGTGCGTGGCGTACAAGGACTACACGACCATCAGCAACTCGGCGCCGAGTGAGGTGCTGTCCCTCATCGCCTTGAGGGCGAAGGAGCGGGTGCTGGCGAGGAGCCGCGACATCCTGACCCGCAACCTGGCGGTGCTGGACGACTTCTTCGCCCGGCAGTCGGACACGTTCCGCTGGGTGCGCCCGAGGGCGGGGAGCGTGGCCTTCCCGAAGCTGCTGGGCTCGCTGCCCGTGGCGGAGTTCTGCCAACGGCTCGTGGAGAAGGAGGGCGTGCTGCTGCTGCCAGGGGACGTGTATGACTTCCCGGGCAACCACTTCCGCCTGGGGCTGGGCCGCACCAACATGCCCGACGCGCTCGCGAGACTGGAGCGTTTCTGCGAGACACTCGGGCGCTGATTCTCCAGGAAGTTCACGGAGAAGGTCCCGGTTGGGAGTAGGGTATGTCCCGTGAGGGGCGCGCCGGAGCGGTCTCCGAGCGAGCGTTCCCTCTCCCCGCCGCCAAGGCGGCACGCATTACCGGAGCATTTTTGGATACGAAGAAAGAACACCGCATCGCGCTGTTCCTCGATTTCGAGAACCTGGTGACGAACACCGGGTTCACCGCCGCCAACTTCGACCTGCAGCCGGCGATGGATCGCCTGCTCGAGCGGGGCAAGGTGGTGTTCCGTCGCGCCTACTGCGACTGGTCCCGCTTCAAGGAAGCCAAGGGCAACCTGCACGAGTTCGGCGTCGAGCTCATTGACGTGCCGCCCTCGACGCGCTCGGGGAAGAACGGGGCGGACATGCGCCTCGTCATCGACGCGCTGGAGCTGTGCTACGCGCGCGAGCACATCGACACCTTCGCCATCGCCTCGGGCGACAGCGACTTCTGCCCGCTCGCGTACAAGCTGCGCGAGAATGGCCGGCAGCTCATCGGGCTCGCGGTGAAGGAGGCCACCAGCCCCCTCTTCGTGAAGGCCTGCGACGAGTTCATCTACCTGCGGCCCCGCACCCGCGCGGAGAAGGACAAGGAGAAGGAGAAGCGCGCCCACGAGCACGAGGAGGGCTCGCGAGGCCGCAAGCACGGCAAGGGGCACGGGGCGGGTGAGCGCCAGGGGAAGGAGCAGGCGAACGCGCCCAAGGGCAAGGCCGAGACGCAGAAGGCCGAGGTGCCGGAGAGTGTCGTGGAGGTGGTGCAGCGCCTGCTCGCGCGGACCACGGGCTCGCTCAACCCGTCGGCCATCAAGGAAGCCATCGTCCGCAAGGAGCCGGACTTCGACGAGCGCGACCACGGCTTCTCGTCCTTCGCGAAGCTGCTGGCGGCCCTGGAGCAGGAGGGCTTGCTCAAGCGCGTGCAGCAGGGCCGGCAGTGGTACGTGGTGGGGCCCGAGTCGGCGCCCGAGCCACAGCCTCGTGGCCGGGGCGCTCGCGTCCAGGAAGAGGAAGACGAAGAGGAAGTCTACCCGGATCCTGTCGACGACTTCTAAGGGACGCTCGGGCGGGCTACTGGGCCTGCTGCTTCTTCGCGTGGGCCGCGATGCGCTCCGTGAACTCGGGCAGCAGGTCGTTGGGGATGGGCACCGAGAGGTTGTAGTGGGCGATCTTCCACGTGCCCCCGCTCTTCACGAGCACGCCCGAGCCTCGCGCCGGGCCCATGTTGTTCGTGGAGAGCGCCTCGTCGAACCACGCCACCGAGCCGTCCTTCGAGAAGCTCACGTGCCGTGACACCGCGGTGAAGCTCCACGCCTGTCCCTTGGCGAAGTAGGGCTTCGCCCAGGCGCGGAACTCGTCGCGCGTCCACCGCTCGGTGGCGTCCGTGCCCATGTAGACAGCGTCCGGCGTGAAGTAGCTGAAGTAGCGCGCCTCGTCCGCTTGGGACGCGGCCTTGTGCCAGTCGTCGAGCACGGCGTTCACCGCGGCCGTGGGCGTGGCGGGCTTCGCGGGCGTCTTGGCCGTGGGTGTGGAGGCGAGGAGGGTGAGACAGAGCAGGGTAACGGTGGACATGGGCGCCATGAGCGCGCGCGGGACGCTCCGGGTCAAGTCGCAACCACCGTGAATAAGAGTGAAGTCGGGTCGTCTCTTGGGTCATCTCCTTCCCCCGGGAGTCCACTCTCCATGAAGGCTCTTCACACGCTTCTCGTTGGTCTGTTGTTGACGGGTTCTGGCTGTACCCTCGCAGTGGGTTCCCACCCTGGGCCCGTGATGCGGGAGGAGCGGCATCCTCATCCACGTCCACCCTCGTCCCGGCCACCCCCGCGGCCACGGCCTCCGCCGGAAGAGCCGCATCCGCCTGAGCCGCCTTCCCACTCGAACTTCCATGTCCCGCCGGATCGCGTTCCTCAGCAGGGCCTGTGCCGCATCTGGTACCGGAATCTCCCTCCCGACAGGCAGCCCGCGTCCATGACATGCGGGCACGCCCACCGGACGGCGCGGGCCCATGGCGGGCTGGTGATCAAGGCGAGCTCACCGCGCTCGTTCCAGACGGGCGAGGTGGCGGCGACCGACTACGGGCACGTCAACTTCGATGGCGTTCCACCCGACCGCCTGCCGCCGCCGGGCCTCTGCCGTGTCTGGCTCGACGGAACGCCTCCGGACCGCCAGCCTCCGCCCATGTCGTGTCGGGAGGCCTCCGCGTATCAGCGCCGCTCCGGGGGCCGGGTGCTCTTCATGCCCGCGTCGGACCTCTAACCCCTTGCGGAAGTGATGGCGCGATGCGCTATAGGGGCGTTCCACGCTTCTCAACCGGGGGGACTCCCGTGACGTCCGCACTCCAGCCGCGCCCGAACAGTGACCTGGCCGCTGGCCGCTTCGGCCAGCGCCGCTACATGATCCGCCGCCAGTTCTTCAAGCTCTTCGGCGGCGCCTTCCACATCTACGACGAGGCGGGCAACGTCCTCTTCTACTCGAAGATGAAGGCCTTCAAGCTGAAGGAGGACCTGCGCGTCTTCACCGGCGAGGACATGCAGCAGCAGGTGCTCTCCATTCAGGCGCGCAACATCCTCGACATCAGCGCCACGTACGACGTCACGGATTCCCAGACGGGCCAGAAGGTGGGCGCGCTGCGACGCAAGGGCCTCAAGTCCATCCTGCGTGACGAGTGGCTCATCCTGGATGTGAACGACCAGGAGGTGGGCACCATCCAGGAGGACAGCATGGTGCTGGCCATCGTGCGGCGCTTCCTCACCAACCTGGTGCCGCAGACCTTCCAGGGCGCAGTGGGCGGTGCGCCAGTCTTTACCTTCCGGCAGCACTTCAACCCCTTCATCCAGAAGATCTCCCTGGACTTCTCCGCGGATACGTCCGGCCGGCTGGACCGCCGCCTGGGCATCGCGACGGCGGTCCTCCTGTGCGCCATCGAGGGCCGTCAGCAGGGCTGAGGCCTTCGTGGCTCACTGCTCGCGCAGGATGAGGAGCCCGCGCCAGGAGTCCACGGCGTAGACAAAGCCATCGCCGGGGACGCGGATGCCGAGGACCCCGGCGAAGTAGCGGCCCGTGTCCGCTTCGGAGTCGCGGAAGCTGTTGTAGTAAGCCACCTGGGTGGGCTTCGTGGGGTTGGAGACGTCCAGCACTCGCACCCCCTCCTGGTACCAGGCGATGTAGAGCTTCTTGCCCACCAGCACCATGTTGTGGATGGAGATTTCGGGGCGGAGCTGGAACTCGCCAATCTTCACGATGCGAGCGGGGTCGGTGATGTCGAGCACGCGCAGGTGCTCGCCCGGGCCCTCGCCGCCCTCGAAGGCGATGGTGCGGCCCCCGAAGGTGCCCACCGCGTTGTGGTGGGCGAGCTGGAAGGGATAGGTGAACTGGCCGAGCGTGCGGATGTCGTTCGGGTTGCTCAGGTCCGCGATGAGGAAGCCCTGGTCATAAGTGCTGACGTAGAGCCGGTCACCGATGGCGAACATGTCGTGAGGCGAGGCGCCGTTGTACGCGTAGCGGTTGATCTCAGTGGGGTGGAGGGGGTCGGTGAGGTCGAAGATGATGACGGCCAACACGTCGGACGCGGCGGCGTAGAGGCGGTTGCCGTCGACGAAGACGGTGTGGACGTTGATGTTGCCGCCAGGCAGGTCGCGTACCAGCTGCGGGTCGGCCGGGTTGGAGATGTCGAAGACGAGCACGCCCTTGGCGGCACTGGCGACATAGAGCGCGTCCCCCTTGGCCCACACCCCGTTCCACAAAACATCATTCTCCCTTTGGATCGTCTTCACCTTCTTGGGGGCGGACTTGTTGCTCACGTCGAAGACGGTGAGGCCGCCATTTCCCTTTTCGATCTCGGGGAGATGACTGGACACCACGTAAGCGTGGCCCTTGGTGACGTAGACGTCCGCCGGGAAGCCAATGTCGACGGGGTTCTCGGAGACGAGCTCCAACCCCGAGGCCTCGGCTTCACCGGCGCGCCAGGTCGTCGTCCGCTGGGACTTGAAGGTGTACAGCAAGGAGACCTTCCCATTGCTACAGGTGGCATAGCAGCCGGTGAACTCGGGGGCCTGGGGCGCCTCGCACGTGGCGATCATCGTGCGGCTCTTGACGCCATCCCCCCTGATTCTCTCGGAGGCGTAGAAGCGGGCGTTTCCATCGCTCGCCTGCTGGGTGATGGGGCTGTCGGAGATGTACTGGGTGCCGCCGTCGCTCCTGAGCCGGATGGAGGTGGCTGAGTAGGAGGGGGTGCTCCGGTTCGAGCGGAGGGTCAGCATGAACAGCCCGTCGGTGTTCGCGTTCGCCAGCGACTCGCGGTTACAGGCCGACAGGTCGAAGAGGTTGAAGTCGTCGGGGCAGGGGTCCTGGCGGTTGGCGGTGAAGGTGCAGGAGGCGAAGGGGCCCGCGTCTGGCCACGTATTGCCCTTCTCTTCGAGCGGGACGTAGCTGCCATCCCATTCGTAGCCAGTGCCGGCATCGAGGGTGGAGGCGTCCGGGTTCTCCGGGGGGTTAGACGGAGACGAGGTGCACGCAGTGAAGGTGAGGGCGCTGGCGAGCAGATAAGCCCAGGGGATGCGATGCCAGGTCATGAACGAGCGACTCCCGTGAAAAGAGCGCGCATCGTTCGGAGAGATGCGCGCCCAACGCAACCGGGAACTCCATCTGGCAAGTGTCAACTCACGAGGACGTGAAGCCAGAGGCGAACTCTCCCCTCTGTCTTATAAGGCGCGCGTGGCTCACTTCTCGCGCAGGATGAGAAGCCCGCGCAAGGAGTCCGCCGCGTAGATGAACCCGTCGCCGGGGACGCGGATGGCGTAGGTCCCGGCGAAGTAGTCGCCGGTGTACGCTTCGGTCTCGCGGTAGGTGTTGTAGTGGGCCACCTGGGTGGGCTTGGTGGGGTTGGAGACATCCAACACGCGCACGCCCTCCTGGTACCAGGCGATGTAGAGCTTCTTGCCCACCAGCACCAGGTTGTGGATGGAGTATTCGGGGCGAAGCTTGAACTCGCCAATCTTCACGATGTGGGCGGGGTCGGTGATGTCGAGCACGCGCAGGTGCTCGCCCGGGCCCTCGCCGCCCTCGAAGGCGATGGTGCGGCCCGCGAAGGTGCCCACCGCGTTGTGGTGGGAGAACCTGGAGGGGTAGGTGTACTGGCCGAGTGTGCGGATGTCGTTCGGGTTGCTCACGTTCGCCACGAGGAAGCCCTGGTCATAGGTGCTGACGTAGAGCCGGTCACCGCTGGCGAACATGTCGTGAGGCAAAGAACCGTTGTTCGCGTAGCGGTTGATTTCGATGGGATGGAGCGGGTCGGTGAGGTCGAAGAGGATGACAGCCTCGGGGGCTGAGGCATAGAGGCGGTTGCCGTCGACAAAGACCGTGTGGACGTTCTCGTTGCCGCCAGGCAGGTTGAGCACCAGCTGCGGCTCGGCCGGGTTGCGGATGTCGAAGACAAGCACGCCCCTGGCCGCGCTGGCGACATAGAGCGCGTCTCCCTTGGCCCAGACGCCATTCCAGAAGTTGTCCGTCTCCAACCGGATGGTTTTGACCTTCACGGGAGCGGCCTTGTCGCTCACGTCGAAGACGGTGAGGCCGCCACCCACCACCTTCCCACTGACGTTGTCGGTTTCGGAGATGGACACCACGTAGGCGTGGCCCTTGGTGACGTAGACGTCCGCCGCGCTGCCGATGTCCACGAAGTTCTCGGAGACGAGCTCCAGCCCCGAGGCCTCGGACTCTCCGGCGCGCCACGCCATCCGCTGGGATTTGAAGGTGCTCAGCTGGGAGACCTTCCCTCTGAGGCAGGTGGCGTAGCAGCCGGTGAACTCGGGCGCTTGGGGTGCCTCGCACGTGGCGAGCATCGTGCGGCGTGGGGTGCCATCGACGAAGTTGCTCTCGACGGCGTAGAGACGGGCGTTTCCATTGCTCGCCTGCTCGAGGATGGGTTTGTTGCCGAAGTACTGGGTGCCGCCGTCACTGCTGAGGCGGAGCGTGTTGGCGCTGAAAGTGGGAGTGCTCCGGTTCGTGCGGGTGGTCAGCATGAACATGCCCTCGGTGCTCGCATTCGCGAGTGACTCGCGGTTGCAGGCCGAGAGGTCGAAGATGCTGAAGTCGTCGGGGCAGGGGGCTCCGCTGGGAAGGGTGAAGGTGCAGGAGGCGAAGGGGCCTGTGTCCGGCCAGTTGTTGCCCGTCTCCTCGAGCGGGACGTAGCTGCCATCCCACTCCTCACCGGTGCTGGCATCGGGTGTGGAGGCGTCAGGCTCTGTCGGCGAGGAGGTGCAGCCGATGACGGTGAGGGCGCTGGCGAGCAGCCAGGCGCAGGGGATGCGATTCCAGGTCATGAACGAGCGGCTCCCGAGGAGAGGGGCACGCATCGTTCGAAGGGGCCGCGCTCGGCGCAAACCGGGGACTCCATCTGGCAAGTGTCAAGTCGTGAGGCGGTGTAGCTGAAGGCAAAATCTCCCCTCCAGCTACACCTGGAGGCGCTCGTGGCTCACTGCTCGCGCAGGATGAGGAGTCCGCGCCAGGTGTCCACCGCGTAGATGAAGCCGTCGCCGGGGACGCGGATGCCGTAGACCCCGGCGAAGTAGAGGCCCGTGTCTGCTTCGGACTCGCGGTAGGTGTTGTAGTGGGCCACCTGGGTGGGCTTCGTGGGGTTGGAAACGTCCAGCACGCGCACGCCCTCCTGGTACCAGGCGATGTAGAGCTTCTTGCCCACCAGCACCATGTTGTGGATGGAGATTTCAGGGCGGAGCTGGAACTCGCCAATCTTGACGATGTGGGCGGGGTCGGTGATGTCGAGCACGCGCAGGTGCTCGCCCGGGCCCTCGCCGCCCTCGAAGGCGATGGTGCGGCCCGCGAAGGTGCCCACCGCGTTGTGGTGGGCCCACTGGTTGGGGTAGGTGAAGTTGCCGAGCGTGCGGATGTCGCTCGGGTTGCTCACATCCGCCACGATGAAGCCCGAGTCGGAGAAGCTGGCATAGAGCCGGTCGCCGATGGCGAACATGTCGTGTGGTAGGGCCCCGTTGGGTGCGTACCGGTTGAGCTCGAGGGGCTCGAGGGGGTTGGTGAGGTCGAAGAGGAGGATGCCCTGCCCGAGATCGGCGGCGTAGAGGCGATCGCCGTCGACGAAGACGGTGTGGACGTTGCTCTTGCTGCCGGGCAGGTTGCGCACCAGTTGAGGGTCGGCCGGGTTGCGGATGTCGAAGACAAGCACGCCCCTGTCGGCGCTGGCGACATAGAGCGCGTCTCCCTTGGCCCAGACGCCGTTCCAGGCGTTGTCGTTCTCCAACTGGAGGGTTTTCACCTTCCTGGGCGCGGACTTATCGCTCACGTCGAAGACGGTGAGGCCACCTGCCGGTATGTCGGGGACGGTCATGGACACCACGTAGGCATGTCCCTTGGTGACGTAGACGTCCACCGGGAGGCCGATGCCCACGGGGTTCTCGGAGACGAGCTCTAGCCCCGAGGCCTCGGCTTCACCGGTGCGCCACGTTGTCGACCGCTGGGACTTGAAGGTGCTCAGTGCGGAGACCTTCCCATTGACGCAGTTGGCGTAGCAGCCCGTGAAATCAGGAGCCTGGGGCGCCTCGCACGTGGCGATCATCAGGCGAAAGACAGTGCCTCTCGGGAGGACTCTCTCGGCGGCGTAGAGGCGGGCGTTTCCATCGCTCGCCTGCTCGATGATGGGGAGGCCTTCGATGTACTGGGGGCCGCCGTCGTTCCTGAGCCGGGTGGCGATGGCGGAGAAGTAGGGAGGGCTCTCGGGTGAGCGGGTGGTCAGTATGAACAGACCATCGGTATTCGCGTTCGCGAGCGACTCGCGGTTGCAGGCCGACAGATCGAAGAGGCTGAAGTCATCTCCGCAGGCGTCTCCGATGTTGGCGGTGAGAGTGCAGGCGGCGAAGGGGCCCGTGTCCGTCCACGTGTTGCCGTTCTCCTCGAGCGGGACGGAGCTGCCATCCCACTCCGCGCTGGTACTGGCATCGGGCGTGGATGCGTCCGGGGACGTGGCTCCCGACGGTGACGAGGTGCATCCCATGAAGGTGAGGGCACTGGCGAGCAGGCCGGCTCCGAGAGAGAGATTCCGGATCATGAACGAGTGGCTCCAGAGGGAAGGCGCGCGCATCGTTCGGAAGAAACGCTCCCGGCGCAAACCGGGAGCTTCATCAGGCAAGTGTCAAATCGCGAGGGCCGAGCCCTGTGGCTCACTGCTCACGCAGGATGAGGAGCCCGCGCCAGGCATCCACCGCGTAGATGAAGCCATCACCCGGGACGCGGATACCGAAGGCCCCGGCGAAGTAGTCGCCGATGTCCGCTTCGGACTCGCGGTAGGTGTTGTAGTGAGCCACCTGGGTGGGCCGCGTGGGGTTGGAGACATCCAGCACACGCACGCCTTCCTGGTACCAGGCGATGTAGAGCTTCTTGCCCACCAGCAACAGGTTGTGGATGGAGTATTCGGGGCGGAGCTGGAACTCGCCAATCTTGACGATGTGGGCGGGGTCGGTGATGTCGAGCACGCGCAGGTGCGCGCCCGGGCCCTCGCCGCCCTCGAAGGCGATGGTGCGGCCCGCGAAAGTGCCCACCGCGTTGTGGTGGGCGAACTGGCGGGGGTAGGTGAAGTTGCCGAGCGTGCGGATGTCGCTCGGGTTGCTCACGTCGGCCACGAAGAAGCCCGAGTCAGAGAGGCTGGCGTAGAGCCGGTCGCCGAGGGCGAACATGTCGTGCGGTATGGCGCCGTCGGGCGCGTAGCGGTTGAGCTCGAGGGGCTGGAGGGGGTTGGAGATGTCGAAGAGGAGGATGCCCTTCTCGAGGTCGGCGGCGTAGAGGCGGTTGCCGTCGACGAAGACGGTATGGACGTCGGTATTGTCGCCGGGCAGGTTGCGCACCAGTTGAGGGTCGGCCGGGTTGCGGATGTCGAAGACGAGCACGCCTCGGTCGGCGCTGGCGACATAGAGCGCGTCTCCCCTGGCCCAGACGCCGTTCCAATAGTTGTCGTTCTCCAACTGGAGGGTTTTGACCTTCACGGGGGCGGACTTGTTGCTCACGTCGAAGACGGTGAGTCCTCCGGCGGCCTTTCCCAGGTAGGGGGCGGAGATGGACACCACGTAGGCGTGGCCCTTGGTGACGTAGATGTCCACCGGGCGGCCGATGTCCACGAGGTTCTCGGAGACGAGCTCCAGCCCCGAGGCCTCGGCTTCACCGGCGCGCCACGCCGTCCGCTGAGACTTGAAGGTGCTCAGCATGAAGACCTTCCCGTTGTTGCAGGAGGCGGAGCAGCCGGTGAAATCGGGAGCCTGGGGGGCCTCGCAGGTGGCGAGCAGCTCGCGGCGTACGCGGCCGTTGGAGGCGGTGCTCTCGGCGGCATAGAGGCGGGCGTTCCCATCGCTCGCCTGCTGGGTGATGGGTTGGTTGTTGATGTACTGGGTGCCGCCATCGCTCCCGAGCCGGATGACGGTGGCCGCGAAGTAAGGGGTGCTCCAGTCCGTGCGGGTGGTCAGCATGAACAGCCCGTCGGTGTTCGCGTTCGCGAGTGACTCGCGGTTGCAAGCCGACAGGTCGAAGAGGCTGAAGCCGTCAGGGCAGGGGTCTCCGGCGTTGGCGGTGAAGGTGCAGGAGGCGAAGGGGCCCGTGTCCGGCCACGTGTCGCCGTTCTCCTCGAGCGGGACGTAATGGCCATCCCACTCGTCGCCCGTGCTGGCATCGGGTGTGGACGCATCCGGAGTGGAGCCCGACGGCGAGGAGGTGCAGCCGATGAGGGTGAGGGCGCTGGCGAGCAGCCAGGTCCAGGGGGGACGATTCCAGGTCATGAACGAGCGACTCCCGTGGAAAGGAGCGCGCATCCTCGAAAGGGAATGTTCCCAGTCAAACCACGGACTTCATCCGGCAAGTGTCAACTCGCGAGGGCGAGAAGCCGGAGGCGAAACCTTTCGTCCGGCTTCACCGGGCTGCGTCGGGACGGAAGCGCCGCTCGATGCGCGAGCGCAGCAGCTCGAGGACTTCCTTGTCGGACGTGCCGGCCTCGGGGTCCAGCACCAGCTTGATGGCGCCCCTGCCGATGAGCACTTCGGGCTCGAGCGTCTTGCCGGCCTGGACGAGCCGCAGGTGCGCGGGGTTCAGCTCCACGCCGTAGGGCTGGAGGTACAGGTCCACGAAGCGCTGGAGGAGCTGGGCGGCGGTGAGGGCCTCGCGCTCCTCGGGGAGGAACTGGAAGCCCACGGTGGTGCCCGCGAGCCGCAGGCCCTGCTCGACCACGGTGCGCAGCCGCAGCGCGTGGGGCAGCAGGGCCTCCTGGCCCTCGGAGCGGCTGTAGAGCCAGTAGCTCTTCTGCACGTGGGCGCACAGCGGGCACAGCATCCCGTTGAGCTCGTCGAGCCCGCGGGTGCGCAGCAGGTGCTGGAGCAGCACCTCCTCGCCGCAGCGCTTGCACTGCTCCTGGGGGCCAATGACGGCGAGCACGGAGCGGCCCCGCTCGGCCACGTCCTCACGTTGGAGCGCCAGCGGCACGGCGGCGAGCAGCTCGGCGTCGCGCAGTTGGAGGCCGAAGCGGACCTCCTTCTTCATGACGCGCATGCCGAGCTCCAGGTGGCGCGGCAGCCGGGTGAGGGCCTGATCGAAGGAGGGCGCCTCCGGCATGTCGAGCTCGCGCAGCAGCTCGTAGCGCTCGGCCCAGGCCTCGCTGGAGTCGAGCCCCGGAGGTGGGCGGCCGGCGGCCTCGGCGAAGAAGGCCATGAGGGTGAGGGCGACCTGCCAGGGCTCCTGGGTGACGGTGTCCTCGAGGCGGCGGGCGAGCTCGCGCGCGGCGGGCGTGGCGCGTTGGCGCTCGAGGCGGAGCACGCCCTGGCGCACCAGGGGGCTCTCCAGCACGGGATCGAAGGCGCGGAGTTTGCGGCCCTTGCCGCTCTCGGCGAGCGTGGACATGCGCTTGTTCCTCAGAGAAGTGAGAGTGCGCGCGGCGCGCTCGAGCTGGCGCATGCGGGCGCGCGCGTCCTGGGCGAGTCCGTGCAGCTCCTCCTCCATCTCCGCGCGCGTCTCGGCGAGGTAGTCACGGCCCTCGGCCTCGCGGCGGCGGGCCTCCTCGTAGAGGCGGGCGGTGGCGGTGGAGCGCAGGCTCTCGCGTTGCTGGCGCAGGGAGTTCGCGGCGGTGGTGAGGATGCGGATGCGGCGCTCGAGGTGTGCGAGGCGCTCGTCATCCGTGAGCGAGTCCGCGGCGGTGTCGCCCGCGCCCACCTTGGCGGCGATGAGCTCCAGCGTGGTGCGATCGCCCGCCTCGTAGGCCACGTTGACGCGGGCCATGAGGGCATCGAGCCGCGTGCGCTCCTCGTCCGACTGCGCGAGGTCCGGGTGGAGCAGGCGCGCCAGCCGACGGTGGAGCCGCTTGAGGGCCACGGCCTCGTCCTCGCGCTCGGCGAGGAGTTCCTCTTCGGAGGGCTCCTCATCCTCGGAGGGCTCGTCGTCCGCGAAGTCGTCCGCGTCCTCGTCGTCGAAGGGGTCCTCCCTGTCCTCGGTGGCGTGGGCCCGGCGCTCGGAGATGGGAGGCTGCGAGGTGCGCTCGGACTTCTGCGGCGAGGTGGGATCGGACGACGGAGGGAGGACGGGCTGCTCGAGGCGGCGGGTGAGGGCGGAGGCGGCGTCCTGGAGGTTGCGGAGCCGGCGCAGGAGCCGCTCGGAGCGGCTCACCTCCTCGGAAGGGGCGGCGAGGGCGTCCTCATAGGCGCGGGCGAAGCGCTCCAGCGCGAGGCTGAGCGAGTCGAGCTCCGTGTCGAGCGCGTCGATCTCCGCGAGGAGCTGCTTGAGGCGCAGCTCGGCGCGACGCAGCGGAGACTCCTCGGGAGGAGGCGCGACGCGGAGCAGGGCCGACTCGGGAGCGAGCGGAGCTGTCGACGAGGAGGACATGCGAGGTGGCGGGGGTTCCCCCAGCAGGGTACCCGATGCCGGGGTGATCGCTCGTAAATCTCCCGAGCGCAAGTGTGTGCCCGCCTGCCTCGCGGACGAGCTTTTCCTCCAAACCCGAGAGCGGTTCCGCCGCGCTCAAGCCCCCGTCATTCCCGGCAGTCCGTGGACGAGTGTGGAGATCAGCGTGGTGGTGAGCGGCTCCGCGGGCGTGCCCTGGAACCCCGAGCATGCGAGCTTCAAGCTCACGATGCCGTGCACCCCGGCCCATACCACTTCGGAGAGCTGTCTTGAGTCGGCGTCCTTCGCGAGCTTGCCTCGGGCCTTGAGCTCCTCGAACGGGCGCACCAGTTGCTCGAAGGCCCGCATGCCCAGGTCTTCATGGCCCTCGCCGAACAGCGCGCTGTTGAGCTTCGGGTCCTCCATGAAGACGAGCCGGTACGTCTCCGGGTGCTCCAGGCCGAAGCGCACATAGGCCTGGGCGAGCGCGTTCAACCGCTCCAGCGGCTCCTCGATGCGGGCCGTGGGCGCGAAGTACTCGAGCAGCTGCTGGAACCCTCGCACGCTCAGCTCCCGCGCGATGTCCTCTCGGCTCTCGAAGTGCAGGTAGAGCGTCGCCGGCGCGTACTCGATGGCGTCCGCGATCTTCCTCATGGACAGCGCGCCGAAGCCCTCGCGCACCACGATGTCTCGCGCCGCGCTCAGGATCTTCTCGCGCAGCTCCGCCCGCTGCCGCTCCTTCCTCTCAGCACTCCCCATACGCGCAGAGTAGGTCTTGACACGCAGAGCGGCAATCATTAAATGAACGGCGTTCACTGAACGGTGTTCATAAAGTTCCCGGTGTTCGGGACGAGGAGCGGAAGATGAGCGAGCAAGGCAAGGTGGCGTTGTTTGGCGCGTCGGGTGTCATCGGTCAGAGCGTGGTGCAGGCGCTGAGGGCCCAGGGGCGGGAGTACCGGGTGGTGGGCCGCTCGATGTCGTCGCTGAAGAGGGAGTTCGGCTCGGACCCCAAGGCGGAGCTGGTGACGTGGAACCCGGAGGATCCGGCCTCCGTGCGCGCGGCGGCGCGGGGCGTCCACACCCTCATCTACCTGGTGGGCCTGCCCTACACGGAGTTCCGCATGCACCCCGTGCTGACGCGCCGCACGCTGGAGGGGGCCATCGCGGAGGGCGTGAAGCGTCTGGTGCAGATTGGAACGCTGTACTCATTCGGCCGCCCGCAGGCGGAGCGGGTGACGGAGGACCATCCGCGCGAGCCCCACACCTTCAAGGGGAAGATGCGCAAGCAGCAGGAGGACCTGTTGCTCGAGGCGGGTGCGTCGGGCGCCATCCAGACCACCATCCTCCGGCTGCCGGACTTCTACGGGCCGAACGTGGAGCGCAGCTTCCTCCACGGCGCCTTCCGCGCGGCGCTCGATGGCAAGCGCGCCCAGCTCATCGGGCCCATCGACAGGCCCCACGAGTTCGTCTTCGTGCCGGACGTGGGGCCGGTGGTGACGGCGCTCATGGACGAGCCTCGAGCCTACGGGCGGACCTGGAACCTTGGCGGCGCGGGCGTCACCACGCAGCGGGAGATGGCCGAGCGCATCTTCGCCGAGGTCGGCCGGCGTCCGAAGCTGATGGTGGCCAACCGCCCCATGCTGCGCATGCTGGGCCTGTTCGACTCCTTCCTGCGCGAGCTGTTCGAGATGCACTACCTGCTCACCGAGCCGTTGATCGTGGATGACTCGGCGCTGCGGAACCTCTTGGGTGAGGTGAAGAAGACGCCCTACGCGGAGGGCATCCGGCTCTCCCTGGCGGCGATGCGCGAGCAGGATGCGGCCGCGCGTCGGAGCCCCGCCCCGGCGTCTCCCGCGCACACTCCGGCCTGATGTCTGACCAGGGTCACGTGCATGCCCGTGTCGCTCGGCCTATGCTCTCCCTCCACCCGGCATCCGGAGGAGTCCCATGGCAGGGAGAGACCCCAACCGTCGCATCTACGGCACGCAACCCCTGCGCCGCGTGGGCAGTGGCCAGGACCAGCTCGACAAGGAGGCCCTCGAAGGCCCTCTGGAGTCCCCCACCTCCTCCGTGCGCGAGCAGCGCCAGTTGAACGCGCCGCTCAACCCCGAGCGCAAGAGCTTCGCCGCTGCTCTCGAGCGGCTCGCGACTCCGAAGAAGAAGTAGCGCCTCAGGTCCCATCTGGCCGCTTGTCGGGGTAGGCCGCCCAATAGCTCTCCGGGAGCGGATTGGTGCCGAGGTCGCTGCGCACGCCGTCGCCATCGGGAATCGCTCCGACGCCGCCGTAGGCGACTTCCTCCTGGGCATCGTGCTCGCAGTGCTTGTGGAACGCGTCGCACTGTTTGCGGAACGCCTCGTCGTTCTCGTCGTCGGGACGCTGATGCGAGCCCTGCTGCTCGCGCGTGGGCTGGCCCTCGGGTTCTTCCTTTTCGTGCCTCACATCCGTGGGGCGTCCGAACATGTCCTCGGCGGGCTGCGGTGGGGGACGTGTGTCCTTGTTCGCCATGATGGAATACCTCCGAGCAATAACGGTCATGGCGCGACCGCTCGGCGGCAACCTAGGTCCGATGTCAGGCTGGAGAGCAGGCAGTCAAGGAGACGCCTGGGTGGTCGGCGTGGGCCGCGGGCTGGGCCAGAAGCGCGTCTTGAGCGCTTTGTCGGCCGAAGCCAGGCGCTTGCGCTGCTTCAAATCGTAGACGCGCGCGGACTCATCGCTGGAGACGAGCAGGACCTCATCGCGCAGGTAGAGCTGGAAGCAGGCGTCGGCGGACAACGCGAGGCGCTCGGGCTCAGCGAGCTTCGTGCCCTCGTACCAGCGCAGGGGCATGCAGGAGGTGGGCACCTCGGCGTACATCTTCCAGGAGAAGAGCGGGCCGCTCGCGGTGGGCGTGACACCCCACTCGCCGTTGTCGCCGGAGCGCTTAGTGGGGACGGCGTTGCCGAGCGCGGCCAGGTCCACGCTGCCGCGCTCCACCTCGCGTGTCACGGGCAGGGCGTCCGGGCCCAGGAGCGTGGTGATGGGGCCGAGCGTCCGAGTCGCGTCGAGCGCGTGACTGCCGGCGCCCTCGCCCTCGTAGGCCGTCTCCTTGGACTCGAGGAGCCGCCAGCCTTCGCCATCATGGAGGAAGGCGCGGGCCACGGCGGGCTGCGTGGGCTCCTGGGGCATGCCGGGGGACACGAGGGCGATGGGGTGGCCCTCGGCGTTGAAGCCCAGGTCCGTGGTGTTCCCAGGGCGGGGCAGCGCGAGCTCGATGCCCTGACCGGAGGCGAAGTCCACGACCCACGCGCGCTCGGGCGCCTCGGCGTGGGGCGAGAGCAGGACGGCGCCCTTGCCTCCATCATGGCTCCACGCGAGCTCCGCGCGCTCGCACGCACCGTCGAAGGTGAAGAGCTCCGCGCGGGTTCCCTCGAGCCCCAGCCGCACCCACCGGCAGCGCTCGGGCGGCACGGGCTCGAGGAGGGAGAGGCTGAGGCCCGTGAAGCGGATGTAGCCCGGAGTGGAAGCCACCGCGGACTCGGGCGCTGGAGCGGGAGTCGGCGGGGTTTCGGTCGGGTGGGATTTGCACGCGCTCAGGAGGAACGCGGCGCAAAGAAGGCTCGGCGGACCGAGTCGTCGCATGGGTGCTCCGGGTTGGGAAGCGACCCGGAACCTTGGCAGACCGGAGCCGTGCGGGGAACCCCTTGACGCTCAGGGCGTCGCGGCGGGGGTGGGCGCGGGAGCGGCTGAAGTAGGAGCGGGTACGGGTGCAGGCTCCTCTTCCACGGGGGCAATACCGGCTTCCGGACGCAGGAAGGCGAGCAGCACGAGCGCGGGAGCGGCGAGCGCCACGGTGAAGCAGAAGTAGGCGGGCCAGCCGAAGCGCTCGATGAAGAAGCCCGCGCCGGAGGACAGGAAGCGCCCGCCCAGGTTGGAGAGCGCGGAGAGCAGGGCGAACTGGGTGGCGCTGAAGCGCTTGTTGCACAGCGCCATGGTGTAGGCGCCCATGGCGGTGGTGGCCATGCCGCCGCACAGGTTGTCCACGGAGATGGCCGTGGCGAGCACCCAGTAGTTCTTCCCCACCATGGAGAGCACCAGGTAGGTCAGGTTGGTGAGCGCCTGGAGCGCGCCGAAGACGTAGAGGCTGCGGCGCATGCCCAGCGACACCATCAGCGCGCCGCCGATGAGCCCACCGGCGATGGAGGCGATGAGCGAGGGCACCTTGCTGATCCACCCGATCTCCGTGTTGGTGAAGCCCAGCTCGACGAAGAAGGGGCCGACGATGGGAGGACCGGCGAAGGCCTCGCCCAGCTTGTAGAGCACGAGGAAGAGGAGGACGGCGACGGCGCCCTGGCGGCGGAAGTAGTCGACGAAGGGGTTGACCACGGCGTCGCGCAGGTTGCGCGGAGCGCGGCCCTCGGGCTCGGGGGCGAGCAGGGTGGCCACCATGCCCACGAGCATGAGCGAGGCCATGATGAGGTACGTGCGCTTCCATCCGAAGGAGTCCGAGAAGGTGAGGGCCAGGGGGCTCGCGGCGAGGATGCCCAGGCGGTAGCCGGTGACGAAGGTGGCGACGCCGAAGCCGCGCTCGCTGGCGGAGAGGATGTCCGTGCGCCAGGCATCGGAGACGACGTCCTGACTGGCGGCGAGGAAGGCCACGAGCGTGGCGATGCCGGCCATGGTGAGCGGGGACTGCTTGGGGTCCACGAAGGCCATGGCGGCGATGGCGGCCATGAGGCCCAGCTGCGACACGAGCAACCATCCGCGGCGCCGGCCCAGGAAGGGCAAGGCGAAGCGGTCCATCAGCGGGGCCCAGATGAACTTGAGCGAGTAGGGCAGGCCCACCAGCCCGAAGGCGGTGATGGTCTTGATGTTGAGCCCCTCGTTCTTCATCCAGATGGT
Source organism: Archangium minus (assembly GCF_044360475.1). Lineage (NCBI taxonomy): Bacteria > Pseudomonadati > Myxococcota > Myxococcia > Myxococcales > Archangiaceae > Archangium > Archangium minus. Next base: position 12,643,388 of record NZ_CP043494.1, on the reverse strand, counting down.
GAGCGTCCCACCCACGAGGAGCAGGGGCAGACCCGAGGAGAATCCGAGCGTGATGAGCAGCCAGACGCGAGGACTTTTGAGGACCTGGAGGAGCGAGGGCTTGGAAGACATGGGCAGGGGCACAGAATACAGGTCCGCTCGGGGAATCCATCCGGTACGTCGAGGGCGCAAGCCGCGCAGTGTCCGCCCGGCTGCTGTGCGAGCCCGCGGGTGTCCGCTATCTCGCTAGGGACATGACGGGGTCCTGGCCTATCTTGCGCCGCCGTTTCAACCCCCCCTACCCCGAGGTACACCATGAAGCTCTACGAGCACCCGTTCTCCACGGCCGCGTTCAAGGTCCGCGCAGTCATCCACGAGCTCGGCCTGCCCGTCACCCTCGTCACCCTCGACATGATGAAGGGCGAGCAGAAGTCTCCCGAGTTCCTCGCCAAGAACCCCAACGGCAAGGTGCCCACGCTCGAGGACGACGGCTTCTTTCTCTGGGAGTCCAACGCCATCCTCTGTTACCTGGCCGCGAAGAAGCCCGAGAGCGGACTGCTGCCCGCCGATCCCAAGGGCATGGCTCAGGTCCAGCAGTGGCTGCAGTGGCACGCCACCACCTTCGCTCCTTCCACCAGTGAGGTGATGTTCGAGACGATCTACGCGAAGATGATGGGCCGCACGAAGGACGAGGCGAAGTACGCCGCCGGCCTGGAGAAGGTCCGCCGTGATCTCGGCGTGTTGGAGAAGGTGCTCGCCGGCAAGGAGTTCCTCTGCGGCAAGCTCACCCTCGCGGACTTCTCCCTCGTCTCCCAGCTGCACATGCGCGCGCCCATGGGCGTGGACCTCGAGGCCTTCCCCCACGTGAAGGCCTGGGTCGCTCGCATGGAGTCGCGCGAGAGCGTCCGTAAGTCCCTGCCCCCGATGTAGTCCCAGGGGCGGGCCGCGCTTCTAGTTGCGGCGACGGTTGTCGCGACGGTCCTCACGCTTCTCGTGACGGTCCTCGTGCAGCTCCTGCTTCGTCTGCCGCACCTCATCCCGGGCCACCTGCACGAGCTGCGCGATGAGGTTGCGCTGGCGCTGCAGGTCCCACGAGTTGCGGCTGCCCATGACCTGGTGCAGCTCCCGGGCGATGGCCGCCCGCGTCTTCAACGTGGCCGCCTCGACGGCCGCGTCCCGCTGGTCATCGCGCCGGTCGCGGCGGTCGTCCATCCCCGGACGACCCCAGTCGCCCCGGCGCTCCTCGTTGCTGCTGCGCCGCACCTCGCGCTTGTCGTCCCTCAGCTCGCCCCGGCTCTCCGCGAACTCCTGCCGCAGCAGCTCGCGCAGCTTCGCTTCCACCATGGACATCTCGCGCTCGTCCTTCCGCGACCACGCCCGGTCGAAGCGCGTCAGCGTGTCCTCCAGCTCGGCCACATCACGCTTGTCGTCGCGGAGCTCGCCCTTGTCCTGACGGACCTCCTGGCGGTTCTGCGCCTGCTCGGACGGCCTGCCCCACTGCGCGTTGGCCGCGCCAGCGGAGAGAAGGACGGTGGCGATGAAGGCGGAAGAGAAGCGGTTCATGGTGTTCATCCTCTGGGGTATCGAAGGTCGGTTGGGTTTATTCGAGCCTGGGTCCTAGTAGCGGCGACGGTGGTCGCGACGGTCCTCGCGCTGCTCGCGACGGTCCTCGCGCAGCTCCTGCTTCGTTTGCCGCACCTCGTCCCGGGCCACCTGGATGAGCTGCACGATGAGGTTGCGCTGGCGCTGCAGGTCCCAGTGGTCGCGGCTGCCCATCACATAGTGCAGCTCCCGGGCGATGGCCGCCCGCGTTCTCAACGTGGCCGCCTCGACGTGCGCATCCCGCTGGTCGTCACGCCGGTCGCGGCGGTCGTCCATCCCCGGACGGCCCCAGCCACCCCGGCGCTCCTCGTGGCTGCTGCGCCGCACCTCGCGCTTGTCGTCCCTCAGCTCGCTCCGGCTCTCCGCGAACTCCTGCCGCAGCAGCTCGCGCAGCTTCGCTTCCGCCATGGACATCTCACGCTCGTCCTGCCGCGACCACGCCCGGTCAAAGCGCGCCAGCGTGTCCTCCAGCTCAGCCACATCGCGCCTGTCGTCGCGGAGCTCGCGCTTGTCCTGGCGAACTTCCTGGCGGTTCTGCGCCTGCTCGTGGGGCCGGCCCCACTGTGCATGGGCCGCGCCGGCGGAGAGAAGGACGGTGGCGATGAAGGCGGAAGAGAAGCGGTTCATGGTGTTCATCCTCTGGGGTATCGAAGGTCGGTTGTCGCTAACACTGCTTCTGACGGGGAGTGCCGGGATTTATTCGAGTCCCGACGGACACCAGGGGGCTCGCTCTGGCATTCACCCCGGGTATGCTTTCATTCCACCGGGCTGCGTGCTGGGGGCCAGTCGACTAGGGTGGTCATCTCATGGCGGAGTGTCTCCTCAACATCGACCTGGGCGAGCTGCCAGACGAGGACGAGCGGCTCTACACGTACGCGCAGGTGGCGAACATCGCCTGTGGCGGACACGCGGGTGACGAGCACTCCATGCTCCGAGCGCTCGAGGCGTGCGCGCGCCACGGGACGCGGGCCGGGGCTCACCCCTCCTTCGAGGACCGGGCGAACTTCGGACGCCAGGAGGTGCAGGTGGCCCCGGAGGTGCTGCGCGGCCAGGTCGCCGCTCAGTGCGCTCGGTTGATGACGCTGGCCACCGACGTGGGCGTGCCCGTGCGTTACGCCAAGCCTCACGGCGCGCTCTACCACGCGGCCAACCGCGAGCCCGCGCTCGCTCGGGCGGTGGTGGACGGTGTCGTGGAGTCGCTGGGCACGGGCATCACCTTCATTGGCCCAGGCTCGGGGGCGCTGCGTGAGGCGGCTCGAGCGATGGGGCTGGCCTACGCGCGTGAGGGCTTCGCGGACCGGGGCACGCGGCCGGATGGCTCGCTCATTCCGCGAGGGCAGCCGGGCGCGGTGCTGACGGACCCGTCGGTGGCGCGGGAGAATGCGCTGCGGCTGGCCCTGGGCGGGACGGTGGACACGCTGTGCGTGCACGGGGACTCGCCGGGCGCGGTGGAGCTGGCGCGAGAGGTCCGCGCGGTGCTGGATGTGCTGTCGCTGCGCACCGAGCCCCTGGGTGAGGGCGCGCTACGGCTCGTGCTGCCGGAGCGGTTGGAGCGGCGCGGGGTCCTGGAGTCCCTGAAGGCCGAGCCCGGCGTGGTGGACGTGGTGGTGGGCGAGGAGCACGCCTGCGTGTACTTCGACCCGGCGGCGCCTCCGGAGGATCCCCGGCGCGTGTTGGGCCGGTTGGTCGTGGCGTCGACGCCTTTGACGGAGCCACCGTTCGTCGTTGTGCGCGTGCGCTACGACGGGCCGGACCTGCCTCGGGTAGCCGAGCGCGTGGGGCTCGCGGAGGACGACGTGGCGCTGCTGCACGCCTCGCGCGAGTACACGGTGCGCACCGTGGGCTTCCTTCCCGGCTTCGCCTATTTGGGCGAGGTGGATTCGCGCATCGCCGTGCCCCGGCTGTCCACGCCGAGGCCGCGTGTGCCGGCGCTCTCGGTGGGGATCGCCGGACGCCGCACGGGCATCTATCCGGTCGCTTCTCCGGGTGGGTGGAACCTCATCGCCACCGCTGTGGATTTCACCGCCTTCCGTCCCGACTCCGGCGCGGTGCTGGGGCTCGGGACCCGGGTGCTCTTCGAGCGGGTGGACTGAATGGACGCGAGGTTGGAGGTGCTCGAGGTGGGCGGGCCGGTGCTGGTGCAGGACGGGGGCCGCGCAGGAAGCATGCACCATGGCGTGCCCCCCGGAGGTGCGCTGGTGCCGGAGTGGCTGGCTGCGGCCAACCGCGCGGTGGGCAATGCGTGGAACGCGGCGGCGCTCGAGTGTTACGGGCGGTTGGAGCTGGGGCTGAGTGGGCGGGACGCCTGGGTGTCAGTGGATGGGCAGTCCTTCCGGGTGGAGGCCGGGGGGCACTTCTCCGTTCCAGCGCCGGAGCAGGGGGTGGTGCGCTACGTGGCCGTGGAGGGAGGGCTCGACGTGCCCGAGCTGCTCGGCGGGCGGGGCACGCTGCCGGTGGCGCGGTTGGGTGGATTCGAGGGCCGAGCGTTGAAGCGTGGAGATCTGCTGCCGCTTGGGACCGGAGGCGGTACGCGGGTAGAGGCAGGCGTGGCGCTGTCACTGGACGCCGAGGTGCGTGTGGTGCTGGGCCCGGACCTGGGGCGCTTCGGCGCGGATGCGATGGAGCTGTTGTTGGAGAGCACCTTCACGGTGTCGCCCACGAGTGACCGGATGGGCATGCGGCTGCGCGGGCCGACGTTGCCCCAGGCCGACGAGGGCTCAGGGCTGTCCGGGCCCATGGTGCGCGGCGCCATCCAGGTGCCGTCCTCGGGAGAGGCCATCGTGCTCGGGCCGGACCATCCCACGCTGGGGGGCTACCCGGTGCTGGCGGTGGTCATTCGTGCGGACTGGGGGAGCCTGGCGGCGCGTCGGCCGGGGGCCTCCGTGCGCTTCCGTGCGGTAGGTGTGGACGAGGCGCGAGACCTCTGGAAACAGCATTCTCAGGAGTGGGCATGAAGCGTGTTCTGATGCGCATGGGCCTCGTGCTCGTGGCGCTGGTGGGCGTCTTGGTCGTGGTGGGGCTCTTCCTGCCGAGGCAGTGGCACGTGGAGCGCTCGGTGGTCATCAACGCTCCGCCCGAGCACATCCATCCGTTCGTGGATGACTTCAAGGCCTGGCGGTTGTGGGCCGTGTGGGACGAGATAGACCCCGAGGCGAAGCACGAATACAGCCCGAAGACCGCGGGCGTGGGCGCGTGGTGGTCGTGGAACGGCCCGACGCTCAGGCACGGGAAGATGCTCATCACCCGGAGCGACGTGAGCTCGGGTGTCTGGATTGAGGAACTGGACGAGGCGGGCCAGAAGGTCGACGGGCACCTCACCACGCTCACGTGGACGCAGGAGGGCGGCGGGACGAAGGTGACCTGGATGAACGAGGGCCTGTTGCGCCCGGTCATCGGGGGCTACTTCGTGTGGACGATGGACAGCCTGGCGGACATCTACTTCCAGGAGGCCCTGAAGCGGCTGAAGACCCTGGTGGAGAAGCGTCGAGCGGCGGAGTTGGAGGCCGCGCAGCCGGTGCATGGGGGTGTCGCGGCGCCCGCGGGGCCGTGAGCCCTTCGTGAGAGGGAAACGCATCGGCCCACGAGCGAGACGCCCGTGGGCCGATGTCTTTCTTGGGGTGTCGTTCCGGAGAGGCCGGGGTGACGCGGACTAGCGCAGGGACTTGTTGTCCTCGTCGGTGTCCGTCATGTCGCTTTCCGGCGAGGGCTGGTTGGCCGGAGCGCCCGGGTTGAGCGGCTCGTCACTCGTCTCGCCGCCGAGGCTGTTGGTGCGGTCCATGGGCTCTGGCTCGAGGCCGGTGCCGCCGGTGCCGGGCTCCATGGGCGTCGTGGGCGTCGTGCCCTCGTGAACGCCGGGCTCCATCTCACGCGTGCCCTCCGGGGGCAGCGGCTGGGTGTCCTGCGGCACGCTGTTCGGGTCGTCCAGACCCGTGCCGCCGGTGCCGGCATCCGGGGTCATGGTGGTCGTATCCGTGCCGGTGCCGGTGCCGGTGTTCGCAGCGCCCTTATCCGTCTTGCACGCGGTCCCGAACGCCACCGCTCCCGTGAGGAGACCCGCCAGCAGAAGCTTCGTCTTCGTCATGTGGTGTTCCCTCCCTTTTCGCGTTTCGCTTGCGGTCGGGAAGCTGAGGCCTACCTCCGCTTCGTGCAGCGGGCGCTTGCCCGGCAGGCTGCTGAGCGGGACAGTGTCGCGTCATGACGATACCGGACATTCGACTGGTTCCCGCCCTGCCCGAGCACGTGGACGTATGGCTGGCCATGCGCGAGGAGCCGGTCTCGCGCCGCATGATGCCGTTGGAGCCGGCGACGCGTGAGTCGTTGCTCAAGCGCATCCTGGAGTCGACGAGCGACTTGTCGGACCCGAAGGCCACGAGCTTCCGCTGGATGGTGGAGCTCGAGGGGCGAATCATCGGCACGGTGGCGGCCCGGGAGCTGTCGCGCTTCCACGGGCGCGTGGAGATTGGCTACATGCTCTCGACCGCGTACCACGGCCGGGGAATCGGCACGCGGGCGGTGACGCAGGTGCTGGAGCGCCTCTTCGAGTGGCCGTTCCTGCACCGGGTGTGGCTCACCACCGCGGCGGACAACCTCGCGTCACAGGGATTGGCGAGGAAGCTCGGCTTCACGCTGGAGGGGGTCATGCGTGAGCACTACCTCATCGAGGGACAGCGCAAGGACCAGCAGGTGTGGGGCCTCTTGCGCTCCCAGTGGGAAGCACGTGCGCGCCTCAGCGCTCGCGTGGCAGACGCACCGTGAAGGTGGTGCCCTCGCGCGGCTCCGAACGCACCTCCACCGCGCCGCCGTGCGCCCGCACGATGTGGTCCACGATGAAGAGCCCCAGCCCGATGCTACGGCCGCTGGTGCCGGGCCGAGCCCCTCGCTCGAGCGGCTCGAACAGCCGCGGCAGCAGTCCCGGCGGGATGGGGTCTCCTTCGTTGTGGACCCGCAGGTGCACGGCCTCGCCTTCCCCCTGCACCTCGAGGTGCACGGCGGTGTCCGGCGGGCTGTAGCTGAGCGCGTTGTTCACCAGGTTGGTGATGACCTGGGCGAGGCGGTCCGGGTCCCAGTTCCCCCGGGTGTCGCCCGAGGACGTGAGCTGCACCTGCCGGGCCGGGTTTGCGGAGGAAATCTCCTCGAGCACCGTGCGTGCCAGCCCGTGCAGTTCCAGGGGTTGGGGGTTCACCGGGAGCCCTCCTCCCACACGGGCCTGGGTGAAGTCGAGCAGGTCTCGGATGAGCCGGCGGGCGCGCTGGGTGGCCTGGTTCATGCGCTCGAGCGCGGTGCGTTGGCGCGGCGTCAGCTCTCGGTCGGAGAGCAGCAGTTCGACGCCCAGGCCCATCGCGCTGATGGGGGTGCTCAGATCATGGCTGACGATGCCCACCAGGTGCCGCTCGAAGTTGGCGCGCCGCATGGCCTCCGCGTAGAGCCGCGCGTTGTCCAGCATGAGCGCGGCGCGGTGGGCGATCGACTCGATGAGCCCTCTGTCGATGGGGCCCTGTCTGCGCGGAGGCGGGCTCTCCTGCACGAAGGTCATGGCGCCGAAGGTCTCGCCCCGGGCTTTGAGGGGCACACACTCGGCCGAGTGCGTGCCCAGTTTCGTGAGTGCCCCCGCGGGCTGTATCCCGAGCGCCTCGGCGAACCAGGGGGCCTCGGCCGCATCCGGAATGAGCTCGACCTGCCCGGTATGCACGACATGGACGGGCCCGTGGGGCCTGGAGGGCTCGGTCGGCAGCGGCTGCACCACGCTCTGGAGCAGCGGCTGCCGGGCCTCGTCCGCGTGCGCCACGGCCACCGGGCGCAGGTGCGGCCCTTCAGCGAGGCTCACCATGCACCAGTCGGCGAGCTCCGGCGTCGCCAGTTGGACCATCTGCTGGGCGATGGTCTCCACGTCGAGCGAGCCCGCCAGCGCATCGCCCGCCTCGGCGAGCAGCATCTGCGCCTGTTCCGTACGCTTGCGCTCGGTGAGGTCGCGCGCGATGTTGGTGAAGCCCTTCAGCTGCCCGGTCTCGTCGCGGATGGGGTCGAGGATCAACGAGCCCCAGAAGGAGCTCCGATCCTTGCGCACGAGCCACCCCTCGTACTCCGCGCCATTCTTCTCGTGGGCGTGGGCGAGGATTCGCCTGGCCTCTCCCCGCTCCACGACCTCGCGCGGGAAGAACTGGTTGATGTGCAGGCCGACCGCCTCCTCCGCCGTGTAGCCCTTGAGCCGCTCGGCGCCCGGATTCCAGCCGGAGACGATGCCCTCAGTGGTGACCACGAAGAGGGCATAGTCCTGCACCGAGTCGACCATCATCCGGAAGCGCTCCTCGCTTTCACGCAGCGCCAGGTCCGCCCGCCGCCGCTCGCTGAGGTCGCGCGCCACCGCGGAGAAGCCCCGCGGCTGCCCGGCCGCACCCACCACCTCGCGCAGGGTGAGGCTGGCCCAGAACGTGCCCCCCTCCTTGCGTACGAGGCACCCCTCGTGCTCGGCCCGCCCCTCGCGCGTGGTGTCGCGCAGCAGGTGCTCGGCGGTACCGCGCGCCACCTCCTCGCGGGGAAAGAAGCGGGCGAGGGGTTGGCCGAGGATTTCCTCCTCGGCGTAGCCCATGAGCCGCTCGGCGCCCGGGTTCCAGCTGGAGACGCTCCCGTCCACCGAGAGGAGGAAGAGGGCGTAGTCGAGCACGCTGTCGAGCAGCAGCCGCACTTGCTCCTCGTCCTCGCGTGTGGCGCTGTCCTCGTGGGCCTGGGACTCGGCGCGCGCGCGGCGCTTCTGCCTCTCCTCGTCCCGCACGTACTGCGAGACAGCCTCAGCGGCGCCGGTGTCGATGCAGCGGGCGAGCAGGCGCGCGTGCGGCTCGGCCAGGTCCATTCCGGCCTGGGCGAGGAGCGTGACGATGACCTCGCGCAGCAGCGCGTACTCCCGGACGATGACCCCCACGTCCACCCCCAGGCGCAGCCGCTGCCGGCCGTGCGCCTGGGCCACCACGCTGTGGCCCGGCAGCTGGGAGCTGCCAGGCGAACCGTCCAGCTGCAGGAGCGCACCGGTGAGCTCTTCCAGGAAGCGGGGCAGGCTGTCGATGAGCTCCTCGCGTGTGTACCTGCGCGGCGCGACGAGCGCCGCCGTCCCGTGAAGCCACCGCTCGATGATGACCCCGTGTTGAGCGACGATGAACTCCGGCACGGTCATGGAGGGCTCCAGGTCGCGTCCGAGTCGACGGGCCATCCCTAGAGTGGAGACCCTCTTGAGTGTTGCCAAGGATCACACTGCGAGGCGGCGCTCGCCTCCTCGCAGGCTTCGAAGCTTAGCTCTTCGTGCCTCGGCGCGCGGCGTCGACGCTCCAGATGCCCGAGCCGTGCGCGGCGATGTAGAGGAACACGAAGCAGTAGAGCGCGGCGAGCTCGCCCTGGTTCACGATCGGGAGGATGTTGCCGTTGGGAGCCACGTGCCCCATGAAGTAGGCAACCGCCATGGTGCCGCTCGAGATGAAGGCCGCAGGGCCGGCGAACAGCCCGAGCAGGACGAGCACGCCGCCCACGAACTCAATTGTGCCCGCGCCGTAGACGATGAACGGCGGCGCTCCGGGGGGCACACCGCCGAACAGACCGAAGAGCTTCTGCATGCCGTGCAGCATGAACATGAACCCAGTCATAATGCGAAGCAGCGCGTAGATGCGTTCGGCGTGGGGCTTCAGGAATCCCATGAGATCCTCCAAGAGGGGACTACTTTGGTTCTGAGGTGTGATGCAGGAGTGCCTTCCACACGCCGCCTCGATGCTCCCAGACGGCGCTGAAGGCCAGGGTCTTCTCCATGCGTCCGGTGTCTTGGAAGTCGACCCGAGCGACATAGACGCCCGTGATGAGCGCGACGGTGCCGGCGACGAGCCGGACATCGAATCTCCGGAACTCCTCCGTGTAGTGGTTCACCTGCTGGATGAGCTCTAGATACTCACGTCTCCCGCGCTGCGCTCCGGTATAATCGGTGTAGCGCCAATCCGCATCGGCATGGCGCTCGAACCAGGCGTGGTCCTTGGCTCCTACTGCCGCGGTCCACGCGTGCATGAGTGACAGGAGTTCCTCCTTCGCCTGGTCGGCGGAGAGCTGCGACACGGTCTTCCTCTCTCCCGTTTTGGACCCCTTGCCAGGGGTGGAGTGCTGATAATTTTCGGTGTGATGGCCACTGCCTACCACCTCGAAGAGCACCGCGCAGCGCTGACCGGACACTGCTATCGCATGCTGGGCTCTGCCGCCGAAGCGGACGATGCTGTCCAGGAGACACTGGTACGCGCCTGGCGCAACCTGGATCGTTTCGAGGAGCGTGCGTCTCTTCGCACCTGGCTGTATCGCATCGCTACTCGCGTGTGCCTCGACTCGCTCGATGAGCGCTCGCGTCGCGTGCGTCCGATGGAGCTCGGTCCTGTGGGCTCGGTCGATGGGCCGCTCGACATGCTACCCGGCTCCCGCTGGATTGAGCCTATTCCCGACGCGCAGGCCCTGCCTTCGGACGCGGACCCCTCCGAGCTTCTGATTCTGCGCCAGAGCATCCGCCTCGCATTTGTGGCCGCGCTCCAGCACCTTCCCCCCAAGCAACGCGCGGTGCTGCTCCTGACCGAGGTCCTCGGCTGGTCCGCCGCCGAGGTCGCCGAAAGCCTTGAGACCTCGGTCGCCTCCGTGAACAGCGCCCTCCAGCGTGCTCGGGCGACGCTCGCCACCCGCGATCTCTCCCAGGCCCGCGCGCCATTGTCCGACGCGCAGTCCTCGCTGCTTGACCGGTATGTCTCCGCCTTCGAGCGCTACGACATGGACGCGTTCACCCAGTTGCTCCACCAGGATGCGACCCTCTCGATGCCTCCCTACGCGCTGTGGCTTCGGGGTCACGAGTCCATTCGCGCCTGGATGCTGGGGCGGGGCTCCGGTTGCAGGGGCTCCCGGCTCGTGCCGACCTCGGCCTGTGGCTCGCCCGCGTTCGGGCAGTACCGCCCGGGTGAAGCGGGGGGCCCTCACAAGCCGTGGGCGCTGATCATCCTCGAGATTTCGGGCGACCGCATTGCCGCGATGAACTCGTTCCTCGATACCGAGGTGTTGTTCCCGCGCTTCGGCCTTCCCTCGGAGCTCGCCTCCTAGGTTCTTTCCTCCAGGGCGGGTCTTCCCGCTCCACCCCATGAACGGGAGCGGGAAGACCCTCACCCCAGCCTACTTCTTGGCCTGCTCCATCACTTCACGGGCCACCTTCACCACGTTCTCCACCGTGAAGCCGAACTTCTGCAGCAGCGCCTTCAGCGGGGCCGACGCGCCGAAGCTGCGCATGCCAATCACGGCCCCGCGCAGCCCCACCCAGCGCTCCCAGCCGAACGTCGCGCCCTTCTCCACCGCCACGCGCGCCCTCACCGACGAGGGCAGCACCTGCTCCCGGTACGCCTCGTCCTGCCGCTCGAACAGCTCCCACGAGGGCATGCTCACCACGCGCGCCTTCACGCCCTCGCTCTTGAGCTGGTCGTACGCCTGCAGGCACAGATTCACCTCGCTGCCCGTGCCGATGAGGATGACGTCCGGCGTGCCCTCGCTGTCCGCCAGCACGTAGGCGCCCTTGGCCAGGCCCGAGGCCGGCGCGTACTTCGTCCGGTCCAGCGTGGGCACCGCCTGCCGCGTCAGCACCAGCACCACCGGATCGTGCCGCAGCGGGGCGATGACGCGCCAGGCCTCCGTCACCTCGTTGGCGTCCGCCGGGCGGATGACGATGACGCCCGGAATGGCGCGCAGGCTGGCCAGGTGCTCCACCGGCTGGTGCGTGGGGCCGTCCTCGCCCAGACCGATGGAGTCGTGGGTGAAGATGTGGATGGCCGGCAGCTCCATGATGGCCGACAGGCGGATGGCGGGCCTCTCGTAGTCGCTGAAGATGAGGAAGGTGGCGCTGTAGGGGCGCACCTTGCTCAGCGCCAGGCCGTTGACGATGGAGCCCATCGCGTGCTCGCGCACACCGAAGTGGATGTTGCGCCCCGAGTGGTCCCCCGGCTTCATCGCGCCGGAGAAGCTCAGGTACGTCTTCGTGGACGGGTTCAGGTCCGCCGAGCCGCCCACCAGCCACGGGTAGTTCTTGGCCAGCGCGGTGAGCACCTTGCCGCTCGTCTCGCGGGTGGCCGCGCCCTTGGCGTCCGCCGGGAAGGTGGGCAGCTCCTTGTCCCAGCCCTCCGGCAGCTCGCGCCGCTGCATCCGCTGCAGCTGGTCCGCCAGCTCCGGGTACTGCTTCTTGTACTCGGAGAACTTCGCCTCCCACTCGGTGCGCAGCTTCTTGCCGCGCTCGCCCATCCGCTCGGTGAAGCGCTCGCGCACGCCGTCGGGCACGAGGAACTTCGCGTCCTCGGGCCAGCCGTACTTGCGCTTGGCGCCCTTGATTTCCTCCTCACCCAGGGGCTCGCCATGGGCGCTCGCGGTGCCCTGCTTCTTGGGGGCGCCCCAGCCAATCTCGCTGTGCACGATGATGAGGGTGGGCAGGCCCCGGTCCTGCTTGAAGGTGCGGAAGGCCTGGGAGAGCGCATCCAGGTCGTTGGCGTCGGCCACGTGCAGCACGCGCCAGCCGTAGGCCTCGAAGCGCTTGCCCACGTCCTCGGTGAAGGCCAGGCTCGTGCTGCCGTCGATGCTGATGTGGTTGCTGTCGTAGACCCAGCACAGGTTGGGCAGCTTGAGGTGGCCGGCGATGGAGGCGGCCTCGCTGGCCACGCCCTCCATCAGGTCTCCGTCACCGCAGATGGCCCAGACGTCGTAGTCGAACAGCTCGAAGCCGGGGCGGTTGAAGTAGCCAGCGAGCCAGCGGCTGGCCATGGCCATGCCCACGGAGTTGGAGACGCCCTGGCCCAGGGGGCCGGTGGTGGTCTCCACGCCGCTCGTCCACCGGTACTCGGGGTGGCCGGGGGTGGAGCTGTCCAACTGGCGGAACTTCTTGATGTCCTCCAGGGACACGGCCAGCTGGTCCTCGACGCTGTACTCCGAGGTGACGCGGCGCACGCCGGTCAGGTGGAGCAGCGAGTAAATCAGCATGGAGGCGTGCCCGTTGGAGAGCACGAACCGGTCACGGTTGGGCCAGATGGGGAGTGTGGGGTCGTAGCGCAGCTCCTGCTGCCAGAGCTGGTAGGCCACCGGCGCCAGAGCCATGGGCGCGCCGGGGTGGCCCGAGTGGGCCTGTTCCACCGCATCCATGGCCAGGGTGCGGATGGTGTTGATGCAAAGCCAATCAGTGGGATCGTGGATCATGTTCTAGGAGTCCTTGTGCCCTCTGACCGTGCACCATGCCCCAAGCCGGGCGGGAGCGCCGCAGCATTCCGCATGGGGTGCGAGGAGGTGGACGGAGGGGTGGGGGCGTGGGCGGGTCGACAATGCGGGTTGCAGTGGGACTGGCGGGAGGGGCCACTGGGTGGCATATGGTGCGCGCATGTCGATCGAGAAACCGTTGCGGGAGATGGTCCAGGCAGAGCTCCGAGGCCGGTTGGGGCCGATGCACAAGGCCATCACGCGCATGGATGAGCGGCTGGACATCATCGAAGAGCTGGTGGACATCGTTCAGCGCCTGGCGCCGCTGGCCACGCGGATGCAGTCGCTGCAGCTGGCGTTGCCGGGGCTGAACGTACCGGTGGCGGGGCGGGGCGGCAGGAGTGCTGCGCCCGTGCCGGCGCCCCGAGGCAGGCAGGCGACGTTCGAGGAGCTGTTGCCGGCGCCGAGAGGCCGTCCGGGACGTCCTCCCTCAGTGGTGTCCGAGGATGAGCGCCGGTGTGCCGTCATTGGGTGCAAGAGGCCGGCGCGCTCGAAGGGCTACTGTTCGGCGCATTACCAGAAGCTGCGGTTGTTGGTGAAGACGGATCGTCGGCCGACGGCCTGGGTAGACGACGCGAAGCCGCAGTCGGTGCCGGAGGTGGTGTTGCCGAGGGGCCGTGCGGCCTCGAAGGCCCTGCAGGAGGCAGCACCTCCGAAGCCGGAGCCGGTGGTGCCGCCGAAGCCCAAGGTGTGGGTGAGAAAGAAGGGCGGCGAGCGAATCGAGCTGAGCTGAGTCCCCCCTCCTCCCTCTCCCTCTGGGAGAGGGTCGGGGTGAGGGTATGCCCTCTCCGTGTTCAAGCCCGTGCAGCCCGCCCGCCCCGCGGGCGGGTTGGCCGGAGCACCCCTGCCCCGCGGAGTCGTTGACACCTCGTGCCTGGAATGATTTCCGGCGGGCATGAGCGATCAGGGTTATCCGGTGACGGTGGCAGTGCGGCGTCCGGACGGGCGCGTGGAGCAGGTGCGGGTGGGGACGGCGTTCCGCAACGGGGACGGTTTCACGTTGAAGCTGGGAGAGATGAGCATCGGCTCGGCGCCGGACGCGGCGGCCGCGGCGCCGAGGCGGTCGTACGGCGGAGGCGGTGGAGGGGGCGGAGGTGGAGGTGGTGGCGGGGAGGTGACGGTGTTCCCCAACTATGGGCGCAGCAAGGGCGGCCCCATCCATGGGGCGAGCATGCAGGACCTCGAGTACTACGCGAATGGCGCGAGGCGCTCGCTGAACGATCCAAGCAAGTCGCGCTGGCATGACCGGGAGCGCGCGCTGCTGGCGTCCATCGAGGCGGAGATTGCGCGGCAGAGGGGCGGCGGTGACGCCGGTGGGGGCGAAGAGCCGCCTCCGCACGGGGACGACGACTTCAGCGGCGGCAACGACGACGACGGCTCCATCCCGTTCTGAGGTGGGCGGCTCAGGCGACCGCGGCGGAGCGAGGCACCTGGGCCAGGGGCAGCAGGACGGTGAACGTCGTGCCCTGGCCCGGAGTGCTGCGCACCTCGACGTGGCCGTGGTGCGCCTCCACGATGCGGCGCACGATGGCGAGCCCCAGGCCGGTGCCGGCGGCCTTGGTGGTGTAGAAGGGCTCGAACATGCGGGCCATCACATCCGGGACAATCCCCGAGCCGGTGTCGGTGATGGAGACGCGGGCCTGGGGGGTGCTACCGCGAGCCTCACCACGGCCCAGCTCCACCTGGAGCGAGCCGCCGTGGGGCATGGCCTGCAAGGCGTTGGTGAAGAGGTTGCTCAGCGCCAGGTGGAGCAGCTGCGCGTCCAGCGGGGCCTCGGGCAGGTTCGGGTCCAGCGCGCGCGTCACCTGCACGCTCCTCCTCGCGTCCGGTTCCGCGCGCAGCGAGGACTCCAGCGCGCCCTCCACCACCGAGCCGAGTGACTGGGTGAGGAGGCGGGGCTCCAGAGGCCGAGCGAAGTCCAGCAGCCCGTTGACGAGGTGATCCAACCGGGTGACCTCTTCACCCATGACGCCGAGCAGCTCCCAGGCAGTGCTGTTCTTCTCGGGAGTGGCCAGGCGAGTGAGGGCGGCCACCGAGTTGGCGATGACACCCAGGGGGTTGCGCACCTCGTGGGCGACGCTGGCGGACAGCTCGCCGAGCGCGGCCATGCGCTCGCGGCGCACCAACTCCTGCTGGGTGGCGGCGAGCTCCTCCAGGGACTGGCGCAGCTCGCGGTTGAGGTGGATGGCCTTCTCCTGCGCATGCCGACGCTCGCCGAGGGCGGCGGCCAGCATCAGCCCCGAGACACACACCGCGGCGAGGAAGGACTGGAGGAAGACGAGGCTGGTGGTGGGGGCGGTGGTGCCCTCGGGCCCGAGGACGAAGGGGCCTCTGCCCGCCAGCGTATGGGAGACGGACACCACGGCCAGCGTGAGCATGGCCGCCGCGGTGCCCCGGGCCTCGAAGCGCAGCGCCGCCCAGAGGATGAAGGGGAGGGCCACGTAGCTGACGGGGTGGTAGACGCTGGTCGCGGCGGGGGCCCAGCGGAAGACGAGGTGCACGGTGGCGGCGAGCGTCACCATGAGCGCCACGAGCTCCCACCGTCGCGTGCGACTCCACCCCTCGAGCCCGCGCGTGGTCCAGGTGAGCAGCAGGGGGGCCAGCAGCAGGACGCCCATGGCGTCGCCCACCCAGAAGATGCGCAACTGCCTCCACCACTCCGTCCAGGCGAACCTGCCCACGGAGGCGAGCATCGTGACGCTCGGAGTGGCGCTGAGGAGGGTGCTCAGCATGGCGGAGAGGACCAGCAGCGCGAGGACGTCCCGCACCCGCTCCAGCGACGGACGGAAGCCGGCGTAGCGGCGCAGCAGGAAGGCGCCGACGAACGCTTCCAGGGTGTTGCTCGCGGAGATGAAGAAGTAGGTCGGCGGCGGAAGCCGTCCCGGCAGACAGGCGAAGGGCTCCAGGAGGAAGAGCGTCAGGGCGAGCGCGGGCCAGTAGCGCAGGCGCGACAGCAGAAGGGTGGCGACGGCCACGCCGCTGGCGGGCCACATGGCGGAGATGAGCTCGCCCTGGCGGACGAGGTTCGAGCCCAGCCAGGCGCTCGCGCCATACAGGAGCGCGAACAACCCCAGTCGTCCGAGTGGATGCCAGCGTTGGAGGATGTGCTTGGGTTCAGGCACGCGCTCTGGAGCGTCACGCTGTCATGAAGCGGGGGGGCGCGCAAAGACCCCCCGGCTGCTGGGACGGACAGCAGCTGTCGATGATATGACATCAGCCCATGCCTCACTTGCGAACGGATGCGCGGTGGCACGCGCAGGGCACGAGTCCCGGAGCGGCCCTGGCCCTGGCTGTTGTCCTGATGGTGGTGCCGTTGACGTCGCGAGCGGCGCCGGAGTCCGCTCGGCTGCTGCCCGAGCAGCCTGTGGCGGGGATGCTGTCGGACAACCCGATGAGGTGGATGGCGTTGGAGCTGGCGACGGGAGCAGGCGCGGCGGTGGTGGCGGTGCCGGCGACGCTGGCGCTGAGTGCATGGGTGGGCTCGCTGTCGTCGAACCTGGTGATGGCGGCGGCTCCGGCGATGGTGTTGTTGCTGGCATTGCCGCCGTTGGCGGTGGCGGGGGCGCAGTGGCTGATGGGCAACCGGCTGCACCCGGGCAGCGCGCGCTTCCAACCTGCGGTATGGGTGGCGCTCGGGGCGCACGTGTTGGCGGTGACGGGGGCGGTGCTGCTCGGCGCGACTGTGGATGACCTGGGGGACGCGGCGCTCTTCACGCTGGTGGAGGCGTTGGTGTTGCCTGCGGCGGTGACGCTGACGATGCGTGCGACGGCGCCGGTGCCGCCGCCCACCCTGTCGCGAGTCCCCGAGAAGCCGCGGGCGCTGGTGGAGGCCACGACCTCAAGGGCATTGGTGGTCCCCCTGCTGCGCTGTGCCTTCTGACCGAGCTCCCATGAGTCGATCTCGCGCAATGACTCCGTTGTTCCTTGCTGGGGCGCTGGCGTTCGCGCAGCCGGCCCGGGCCCAGTCTGAGTGCCCCACCCACTCCACCTGGCCGACGGAGGACTGGCCCGACGCGAGAGCGGAGGTGGCGGCCGTCAGGGCCGAGCAGCTCAAGGCATTAGAGGACTATGCCTTCACGCTCCAGGGAAAGGACGAGGAGCGCAAGGGCGTCCGTACAGACGGGCTGCTCCTCATCCACAAGGGCCGGTTGGTGTACGAGCGCTACGGGCGTGGCTTCGACGCGAGCAAGCGGCACCTGGCCTGGTCGATGTCGAAGAGCTTCACCAGTGCGCTCGTGGGCATCGCGATGGAGAAGGGCGCGGTGAAGCTGAACGACTCCATCTGTGCGCACGTGAAGGCAAAGCGGCAGGAGAACTGCGCCATCACGGTGCGCAACCTGTTGGAGTTCGCCTCGGGGCTGGACTGGAGGGAGGACTACGAGAACGGCGGCACGTACCAGGACTCCTCGGTGCTGGCGATGCTGTACGGCGAGGGCCGTCGGGACATGGTGTCCTTCATCACCGCGCATCAGCGGAGCGACGAGCCGGGCACCTCGTGGAGGTACTCGTCGGGGGATGCCACGCTGCTCGCGGGGGTGTTGGACGCGGCGCTGAAGCCCTCGGAGGGAAGGGACTGGCCCTTCACGCTGCTGCTCGACGTGCTGGGGATGAAGAGCGCCACCTGGGAGCGGGATGGCAAGGGCGTGGTGGTGGGCTCCTCGTACCTGCACGCGACGCCGCGCGACCTGGCGAAGTTCGGCTACTTCTACCTCAACGATGGATGCTGGGAGAACCAGCGGGTGCTGCCCGAGGGCTGGGTGACAGACTCCACGAAGGTGTCCGAGCCCATCCGTCGGAAGTCCTACGAGCGCGGCGCGGATGATGTGCAGGGCTGGCAGTGGTGGCTCAACCGTCCCATCCCTGGGGTGCAGGCCGAGCTCCCCTGGCCGCACGTGCCCGAGGGGACGTATGCGGCGCGTGGGCACTGGGGCCAGTCCATCACCATCATCCCGTCGAAGGAGCTCATCGTGGTGCGCACGGCGGATGACCGGGACGGCTCCTTTTCGCTGGATAAGTTGCTGTCGTTGTCCCTGGCGGTGGTGGAGGACCTGCCATGAGCCCGAGCCGAACCTTCCTGGTGCTCGCATGCGCCGCGACCCTCTCCTGCGACAGGGGGGACACGGTGCAGCGTCCCTACGACAACAATGACTTGCAACTGGTCACCTCATACACGGCGAAGGACTTCTGCTCCTGCCTGTTTGTGATGCAGATGAGTGAGGAGTACTGCCGGCGCTGGACGGCGGCGAGCCCGGCGGTGGCGACGGTGACGGTGGACTACAAGGAGCGCAGAGTCCAAACGGCGGCGGCGCTGCTATGGGGAGAGAAGGCGCGATTCGTCAGCGAGCGAGACGGCTGCATTCTCGAGGACTGATGTGGAAATCCCCTCTCCCCCTGGGAGAGGGCGAGGGTGAGGGTATGTCCTTCCCGAGTTGCCCAAGGGAGAAACTGGGGACCATAGGCGAGCCACAGCCCCGAGCTGCGTAACCACTCCGCTCAAGGGAGGAAGGGAACGCGCCCGAGTCGGACACAGGGAGTGCGGCGAGCGAGCTTCCCGTCACCGTCACAGGCCTGGGGTTCAAATCCCAGGAGCCGCAGCTCTGCGAGGACCTGGGCTTCGGCGTCCACATTAGGACCGTCCACCAGTTGCCGGATGACGGCGAGCGTGCGTTGAGAAACGCCCTCGGAGGAGAACGCCGCATAAAGGCGCGCCTCGTCGTAGTGCCCCCGAGGACCGACCTCCCGGAGCAGCCGTCCCCACAGGGCGAAGATGTCCGTCCCCGGGCGCGCTTGCCGTGCGGAGGCCTCTGCCATGGCGGAGATGATCAATCCACACCGGTAATAATTCGTGTACTTGCCAGGCCGGGAGGACGCGCGAAGGGGAGCGCCCTCGAGCTTGAGGAGGCACTCGGACACGGCATCCGAGAGACGGGTCCGGACATACTCCACGGGGACGGTGCCCAGCTCGGCGAGCGCACGCAGGGAGAAGGCCTCGGCGCCGCCCTCGTGCATCCAGTCTCCGCCGGGGACTTCGTGGACGGCGAGCTCCCCATTCCAGAGGTGAGCGGCCTCGTGGGCCACGAGCTCGGACACGCGGGGAATCACCTCCGGGTCCGCGTCTGCCAGCCGGTTGGCGCCGAGCCGGATGTCGAGCTGGACGAGCCCTGGCAGAGTTCCCCCGCTCATGTTGATGCTACCGGGGTTGGGAGACGGGCCGAAGCTGATGAACAGGGCGGGCTCGAAGGTGAGCGGGCTGCCGGTGCGCGCGGTGTACAGCGCGAAGAGGCGCGGGAGCAGGCTCTCGATGTGCTCGCGAAGCGGTCGAGGCATTCCCGGGTCCACCACGGCCGTCACCCCGTCCTGGACCGCCGAGCCCGCGCCGAAATAGGCATAGGTGCCCTGAGGAGAACCCTCCCAGCGCACCTCGTGCTCGCTGCTCTGCCCGGCCACGACGACCCGCTCTCCTGGGCGGGGAGTCAGGAAGACGTGGAGGGGCGGAGGCTCGGCCTCACCGAACGTCAGCCCCAGCACGCCCGTGTAGAGCAGGACGGCGCCATCCGAGTACGGGATGAACACCTGGTAGTCCTTCTCAGGCTTCTCCACGTAGGTGGACACCTCCAGCCGCAGGGAACGGAAGGACGAACCGTCTGGCGCCGAGAGGACATCCTCATCGCCCTGGCGCTCGATGGAGGCTCCAGCGGGCTCCAGCACCCGCCAGTGGGACTGGCGGGACCCATGCCCTGGGCGGGTGAAGCGAACGGAGTGTGAGGGGGTGGGGAGCTCGTAGGTGAGGCTCCAGGTATCGGCCCCGCTGGCGGCGCGCTGGACCCGCACGGTGATGGCGGACGCCTGCGCTGGAGCGGGAGGCCGTGTGGCGTCACGGCGAGCGGAACAAGCACCTAGGAACAGCAATGCCATCCAGATGGCGAGCCCTTTGTGTCTCATGACCGCACCTGGTGCAGGGCCCGTGCCTCCTGCGGCGCACTCGGAGCACCTGGGGGCCCGAGCACGGTCCACCTGTCTCTCCTGACGCGGCTCCGCGCGGAGCGTCTGACACAATGACAAGGCCGGGACGCCGACAAGCCAGAGTCGCCGGGGGGGCGGCCGGGGCCCTCACGAGTCCCGGGTGAGCAGTCCGTGACGCCGCACCCGGCGGCCGAGCGTCACCGGATCCATCTCGAGCGCCGCGGCTGCGCGCCGCACCACGCCTCCATGGCGCTCGAGTGCCTCGCGGATGATCTCCTTCTCCATCTGCTCCAGCCGCTCGCGAAGCGAGCCCGAGCCGGAAGCCGAGCCCGTCATCCGCGCCTGATGCCGCAAGCCGTCCACGCTGCCGACGAGCGCGGGAGGCAGGTGCCGCCGCGTCACCAGCTCGTCATCCCCGCACAGCAGCACGGCGCGCTCCATGCAGTTGCGCAGCTCGCGCACGTTACCGGGCCACCTCGCCGCGAGCAGGAGCTGCTCGGCCTCCGCTGACAGCCCCTGGGCCGAGCGTCGGAGGGTGCGGTTGAAGTGGGCGAGGAAGTAGCGCGCCAGGTCGAGGACATCCTCGGGGCGCTCGCGCAGCGGGGGCAGGTCGATGGTGAAGCTGTTGAGCCGGTAGAAGAGGTCGCTGCGGAAGCGCCCGGCGCGGACCTCCTCGGAGAGGTCGCGGTTGCTGGCGGCGATGATGCGCACGTCCACGCGCCGTATCTGCGTGCCGCCCACGGGCCGCACGTCCCCGCTCTCCAGCACGCGCAGCAGCTTGGACTGGAGGTTGGGGGTGGTGTTTTCAATCTCGTCCAGGAAGATGGTGCCGCCGTCGGCGAGCAGGAAGAGGCCGGGGTGGTCCGCCACGGCGCCGGTGAAGGCGCCCTTCACGTGGCCGAAGAGCTCGCTCTCCAGGAGCGTCTCGGTGAGGGCGCCGCAGTCCTGCACCACGAGGGGTTGGTGGCTGCGCCCGCTCAGCCGGTGGATGACGCGGGCGAGCACCTCCTTGCCGGTGCCCGTCTCGCCCTGCAGCAGCACGGCCACGCGGTGGGGGGCGGCCACGCGGACCATCTCCAGCACCTGCCGCATGACGGGGCTGCGGAAGCCGGGCTCGTCGGCCACGTTGGCGCCAGGCGACAGCCGCGGGGCCTCGCGCGCCCGCTCTCGCAGCAGGTTGCGCTCCAGCTCCAGCGCCGCGCGTCGCTGCTCGGTGCGCAGGCCCAGCTCCCGGCTGGCCTGGAGCACCGCCTGGCGCAGCGCCACCGGCTCGAAGGGCGGGGTGAGCGCTCGGAAGATCTTCCCCTGGTTGAACAGCTCCACCAACCGCGAGGGCACGGCCGGAGCGCAATAAAGGATGCGGGGCGACAAATCACTGGCAGGTCCTGCTCCGGAGGGGTCCGCCTCCGCGCGCCGTGAGGCCAGCCGCTCCACCAAGGCGATGGCTCGCGCCTCGTCCCGCCCGCACACGAGCAGCGCGCTGATGTCCCCGCGCCCCAGCAGCGTGTCCACGTCCTCGGCGGACTTCACGAAGCGCAGCCGCACGTGGCTCTCCAGCGCCTCGCGCAGGCCCCGGAGCTCCGACTCCTCCGCGTGCACCACCGCCACATACAGCTGATGATCCAACAGGTAGCGCTTGAGGGTGACCCCATCCGAGCCCTCGAAGGACTGGAAGCTCACACCCAGCGCTGTCGTGACCGCGCCCTCGTCGCGCTCAGCCGGGTCGTGCCTCCAGCGCACCACGCCCCGCACGCGGATGCGCGCGCGCGAGTCCGGCAGCGTGAAAGCCATCTCCAGCTCCTCGCCCTCGCGTGGCCCCTCCCTGGGCCCGTTGGGGGTGGCGATGAGCCCGATGCCCGACTCACTGATGTTGACGGCCCAGCACCCGTGAAGAGCAGGCTGGGTGACCACTTGGACATACAGGGGCTTGCGTTCACTACGCGGCAGGGAGGGGATTTCACTCGGGGCCGTCATCTCTGATGCACTTCCGCGTCAACTGTGAAGTCTGGTTGGAATTACAGAGAAATCAGGAGAATGCATTTTCGTCCAGGGGAGGCAGTAGAGGGGAAGGGGGGTTGCCGGGCTGCGGGGCGACGAGGCTCGTGATGAGGCTCGTGGTGAGACGCTCTGTCCAACGCATGTCAGTGTACGCGTGCTCACGATAGGGTTCCCTCGCGAGCGAGTGCAGTGTGAGGGAGCACGCACTCTGAGTCTTAGACGTGTGTCTGCGAGAAAACGAGACGGCGCGGTGCTCGGAGTGCAGGCCATGCTTAGGGTGCACGGGTTCATTGCTTCTCAGTGCGGGTGGAAGGAAAGAACGGAGCCATGAGCACGAACAGCTGTGGGGTCCGAGCGAACCAGGGTGCGCAGGATTTGCGCGAGGACCTGGCGAGGCGGTTGGAGCGGACGCAGCCAACGGACACCGTGCGGGGCTTGTTCTGCCTTGGGACGCTGGAGGCGGTGCGGGCGCTAGGAGGGGAGGACGGGGTGCGTCTCTGCGTCGAGGCAGGGGGCGAGCCGCGCTTTGTGGAATTCTTCAACTACCCAGTCAGCACCTTCCTGAAGGTGACCGACGCAGCGGCGCAGGTGTTGGCGCCGCGGTGTGGTGGCTGGGAGGAGGCGCTGCGGCACCTCGGGCGGCGGGCCACGGCGGACATGCTGAAGTCCGCGACGGGCAAGGCGCTGCTGCTGCTCTCAAAGGGAGAGGCGCGGCGGTTGGTGGGCAACCTACCCTCGGCATACCGCGCGGTGGTGAATCACGGGGAGCGCACGGTGGTGTGGGAGGGGCCTACGCAGTGTCGAATTCTCATGCGGCGCGACTTCATGCCCTGCGCCTTCCACGAGGGCGTGTTGTCGGCGGCGCTTGAGGCCATGAAGGCGCGCGAGATTGAAGTGCGCGGCTCGCGGGTGGACGTGGTCGACGGCGAGTACGTCCTCTCCTGGGCGTGACGTGCAGGATTTGCGCTTGGGGGTGGAGAGGGACTGCGCAGGGATTGCGCTCGCGCTTTCCGAGAGGGTGTTGACCACCCGACGGCGCTAGGGGCGGAGGGTCGTGTGCTTGGGACAAAGTGTGGAACCGCGGACGGAATGGGCGTGAAACTGTCCTGGCGGCATGGGTGATGCAGTTTGGGCGTCGGGATGGCGGTGACGCGATGACACTGCATCTCCTCTCAGACACTAGGAGTCGACCCATGGAAAGTCTGGCGGTGCGGTCGATGGAACCTCCGAGTAATTGGGAGCAGGACCTGGTGTGGCGGATGTCTCGAGCCAGGCCCCGGCACACGGTGCGTGGTTTGAACTTCACGGGGGCGCTGGAGGCCGTGCGCTCGCTGCAGGGAGAGAAGGCGGTGCAGCGCTGCCTGGAGGTGGGGGGCGAGGAGAAGTTCCTCGACTTCTTCAGCTATCCCGCGCACTCGCTGCTGAGGATGTACTCCTTTGCGGCGGAGCTGCTGGCGCCCACACTTGGAGGAGGGGATGCGGTGCTGAGGGAGCTGGGGCGGCGGGCGACGCTGGACTTCCTGGCCTCTCCGGTGGGGCGTGCGGCGAAGGTGTTGGCGCAAGGCAACCCGCGGCGGATGGTGGAGTCCGCACCGGAAATCTACCGGCAGACCATGGGCTTTGGGTCCCTGTCGGTGGAGTGGACGGGGCCCCGCAGTGGCTGCGTGGTGCGTCGGGGGGACTTCTTGCCCGCCGAGTGCCACGAGGCCTCGTTTGAGCAGCTGCTGCGCTCCATGGGGGTGCGGCAGGCGAAGGTGCGGCGGGCATGGGTGGACGGGTTGGAGGGAGGGCTCGCGTTCTCCTGGGAGTAGGGCCGGGTCACATCAAATAGGAGGACTCAGAGGCCATCTCCTGCGCGGAGCCGTTGCCCTGCTGCTGGACGTCGCGCTCCTTACGAGGACGCGCCTTCGGCTTGGGGATGCTGCGCTTGCCGGCGCGCGTGGCGGGCATGGGAGACAGACCCTCGGCCTTGCGGCGAGCGGCGCGTATCGCGTCCTTGCCCATGTCGAGCACGGCCGACACGGCGCCAGCCACGAGGTTGCCGGGCGGCGTATCCGGCGCGCGGGGATGGGGTCGAGTGGGCGAGGCCCTCTTCGCGAGCGTCAGCGCCTCGGCCATGGCCCGGAGCTCCTGGGGACTAAAGGCCTTGCGCACCTGAGGAAAGAGCCCGTTCTCTTCCTCTTTGACGTGGGTGCGGACGTTCTCCATGAGCACCTTCACCTTGGCGTCAAAGCGCTCGGCCTCGGGTGGAAGGTCCTCCAGCTCCTTGAGCAACCACTTGACCACGTGGTGCTCCTCGAGCGCCTCGAGCACATCCTCCTCGAGCGCCTCGGCCCTAGCGCGGACGGAGGGGTAGAGGACCTGCTCCTCGATGACGGCGTGAATGGCGAGCTCGCGCACCATTTGATCCACGAGCTTGCGCTTGAGCTTCCGCGCGTTGCGGCCTGCCTGCTCGAACTTGCGGAAGAGCGTCTCCACGGTCTTGTGGTCTGCCTTCAAGAGCGCAATGGCATCCATTGAGCGCCCTCCTTTCTGTTGTTCGAAAGGGTGGAGACGCCGTGCGCTTTATGCCCGAGCGAAGGGGGCTACAAACCGAGGCGGGCCGGAGTCCAAACGAGCAAGCACACCCTCCCTCCCTCCCTCCCTCTCCCTCTGGGAGAGGGTCGGGGTGAGGGTATGCGAGCCCTGACCTGAACCCCGCTAGCCCGCGGACCCCCCGCGCTCCCGCATGTACTTCTCAAGAGACGCACGAGCCTGAGCCCGCACCTTGTTACGCAGAAAGGGAGACCACCCCAGGAACAGTCCCACAGGCCCAAGGGACTGCCGGGACCAGGCCCAGAAGTCGAAGTGGTCGGTGTGGCGGAGAATCTTGCCGTCCTTGAACTCGAACTCGGCGTCGATGCGGTTGAGGACCTTCCGACCGGTGGCGCTGAAGGTGTAGTGGGCGTCCCAGTGAGCGCGGCCGGTGCGGTCATCGGCCTGGACGTCGCGGAAGGAGATGTCGAGGTCCTTGCCGCGCTCGAGCAGCATGCGCCACATGGAGGTGACCTGGGCGTGGCGGAGGCCGACGAAGGCGGCGTCGGAGAACTCGGCGTCGGGGTGGTAGAAGGAGGCCATGGCCTCGGCGTCTCGGCGCTGGAAGGCCGAGTAGAAGTCGGTGATGAGCTGGGCGTGGGGGTGCATGGGGAGGGTGTAGCAGCCACACGGGGAGTCTGGGCGAAAACAAGAAGGTGACGACTGGGGAGTCACACGGAGGCGTACCCGGTGTAGAAGGGGCGCTTCACGCGCGACAACGCAGGGAGAAGAGACACCGTATGGCTCGCGACATCGTCATCTGGCCGAACAAGGTCCTCAGCACGCCGACGAAGCCGGTGACGGACTTCGGGGAGAACCTCACGAAGCTGCTGGAGGAGATGTTCGACGCGATGAAGGAGGCGGAGGGGATTGGAATCGCGGCGAACCAGGTAGGAGTGCCGTTGAGGTGCTCGTGGGTGGGGAGGGAGGACGGGACGTTCTTCGAGATCATCAACCCACAGATTCTGGAGAAGTCGGGGCCGGTGACGCTGGAAGAGGGCTGCCTGTCGGTGCCGGAGCAGTACGAGAGGACGCCGCGGTTCCACAAGGTGAAGGTGAAGTACCAGGACCGAGCGGGCGAGTGGCACGAGCTGGAGGTAGAGGGGCGGTTGGCGCACGTGCTGCAGCACGAGATTGACCACCTGGACGGGCACGTCTTCGTGGACCACCTGTCCAACCTGAAGCGCAGCCTCATTCTGGAGAAGATGAAGAAGCTCCAGAAGGCCATGAAGCGCCACAAGGACAAGGACAAGGAGTAACCCAGACGGCGGTGCAGCGCTCTACGGTGCACATCGTGCGCAAGGGTACACCAAGGTGGGAGAGGTGGCCCTGGCGCGCGAGGGGTTGGGCGTGATGGAGTCTTTGCCCCCCTGTTGCCTGGAGC
Source organism: Archangium minus (assembly GCF_044360475.1). Taxonomy (NCBI): domain Bacteria; kingdom Pseudomonadati; phylum Myxococcota; class Myxococcia; order Myxococcales; family Archangiaceae; genus Archangium; species Archangium minus. The sequence goes on along the minus strand of NZ_CP043494.1, from coordinate 12,617,608 downwards.
CGTGCACATGGAAACTTCCATCCTGCTTGCGATCACGGGAGTGGCCGCGACCTGTGGGGTGCTGCTGAAGAGCTACCGCCGGGTGGGGCCAGGGGAGGCGCTGGTGATAGCGCGTGGGGGTGGGCGCGCGCGGGTGCGCTTTGGGAGCGCGGTGGTGTTGCCGGTGGTGGAGAGGGCAGAGGTGTTGGATCTCTCCGTGCGCAAGGTGGTGGTGGAGAGGAGGGGGAGGCAGGGCTTGTCGTGCCAGGACGGAATCCGGGTGGACGTCAGGGCGACGCTGCTGGTGAAGGTGGAGCGGGAGGAGGAGGGGGTGCTGCGGGTGGCGAGGGAGGTGGGGTGCGCGAGGGCGAACAAGCCGGAGGCGGTGCAGGCGCTGTTGGAGGAGCGCTTGGCCAGTGCGTTGGCGGACTCGGCGAGCACGTTCAACTTTGACGAGCTGCTAGCGGACCGAAGCCTGTTCATCGACCACGTGATGATGGAGCTAGGCAGCGAGCTCTTCGGCTTCAAGCTGGAGCGGCTGTCCTTGGGGAGGCTGGAGCAGACGCCGCTGGACCAATTAGATCCAACGAACGTGCAGGATGCGAGGGGAATCCTGAAGCTCACAGGGCGAGCAACGCGCCTGGCGCTGGAGACAAGCGGAGAGAAAGACAACACCACCCCCTCTCCCTCCGGGAGAGGGACGGGGTGAGGGTATCAAGGCTCTCGGGTTGCCAGTAAGAGTGTAATCAAGACACTCGAGTTGCCTCTCGAGTTGCCTCACTCACCCGCGGAACCGAGAGCAGTCGATCTCGTACTTAGTGACCTTGTAATTCACGATGCGCTCGGTGGTGCGAAGGAGGCGAGCGGCCTTGGCGCGATTGCCGCGGGTGCTCTTGAGGGCATCGAGGATCAAATCCTTCTCGAACTGCTCAACGGCGTCGGTGAGGGAGGTATTGGTCAGGGTCTCCGAGGCCTCAGCGGTCTGAAGAGTGGGAGGCAGGTGGTGGCCGTGGATGGCATTGCCATCGCAGACGAGGACGGAGCGCTCGATGATGTTCTCGAGCTCGCGGACATTGCCGGGCCAGTGGTAGCTGACGAGCATGTCGATGGCGGGGGTGGAGATGCGGCGGATGTTCTTGCCGTGTTCGCGCGAGTACTTGGCGACGAAGTGGTCGGCGAGCAGGAGCAGGTCTGACTTCCGTTCGCGCAGGGGAGGGATGAAGAGGGTGAAGACGTTGAGGCGGTAGTAGAGGTCCTCGCGGAAGGTCTTCTCGGCGATAGCGGTCTCGAGGTCCTTGTTGGTGGCGGCGATGAGGCGCACGTTGGCCTTGAGGGTTTCGGTGCCGCCGACGCGCTCGAACTCACGCTCCTGGAGGACGCGCAGGAGCTTGACCTGGGTGGAGAGGTTGATTTCACCAATCTCATCCAGGAAGAGGGTGCCGCCCTCGGCGAGCTCGAAGCGCCCGCGCTTGCGAGCCTGAGCGCCGGTGAAGGCGCCCTTCTCATAGCCGAAGAGCTCGGACTCGATGAGGGTCTCCGGGAGGGCGGCGCAGTTGACCTTGATGAAGGGCTTCTTGGCGCGGGTGGAGTTGTAGTGGATGGCGTTGGCGATGAGCTCCTTGCCGGTGCCGGACTCGCCGCGGATGAGGACGGTGGTGGTGGTGCGAGCGACCTGGTGGATCTGCTCGTACACCTGCCGCATGGGGCCCGAGGTGCCGATGATGTTGGAGAAGTCGTAGCGCTCGCGCAGCTCCTGGCGGAGGGTGGTGTTCTCCTCGAGGAGCTTCTTGCGCTCGTCTTCGAGGAGCCGGTGGGCGGAGAGGGCCTGGCCGATCATGGCGGCGACGACGCTGAAGAGGCGGGTCTCCTCGGCGTAGTCTCGCTCCTTGCGAAAGAGCAGGTCCACGCCGAGGGCGCCCACGGTCTTGCGGTGGACGAGGATGGGGACGCAGATGAAGGTGAGCTCCTGTCCGCTGTTGCGCCGGCCGAGGAAGGCGCGGTGGAGGAAGAGGGGCTCGCGGCTGACCTCGGGGACGACGATGGGCTTGCCGCTCTGGACGACGCGGCCGGTGATGCCCTCGCCGAGCTTGTAGCGGACGTTGCGACCCTCGGCGTTCAAACCAATGGAGGCCTCGATGTAGAGATCCTTGGAATCTGAGTCCATGAGGTTGACGGCGCCGCGGACGACACCGTGGTAGCGCTCGAGTCGCTCCAGGACGCGGTGGAGGGCGGCTCTCAAATCTTGAGCGCCGGCGAGGGCCTGGCTGACCTCCAGGAGGCTCGCCAGGGTGGGGTGCTTGCCTGACTGCTCGTCCAACCGCTTCGCCATGGAAAGGTGCTCTCCCTAGAAACCGAGCCCGTCCAGAGGGGGGCCCGAAGAGGTTCCTACATTTTTGTCGGTTCCTCGCGGAACTCCTACGAAATTGTAGCGCGAACTGTCGGCCCCCGAGGGAGCACAGGGCGAGGAGGCGTTCAGGAAGGGGCTCGGAGAAGGGCACTCGACGTCGGATTCAGGTCAAACGAAGGGGGCGCGGAGGGCCTCACGGCAGCGCGAGGAGCCGGAGAGCTGCCGTCGTTTCCCTCGGGGGGAGAGTCCATGTCCTACAAAAATGTAGGAACCTCGCGCGTCTCCTACAAAATTGTCGGAGTCACAAACCCCCTTTCGAGAGGGAGCGAGCAAAGGGGGCGAAGTAGGTCCCAAGCTATTTCGGGGGTTTCCGTCGAGCCCCCCTCCGTTTGAGCCCGTTGGCACCGCATCTGCAAAAGGGTCTCTGCGTCAGGCCCGAGGCGGGCCACCGAGACAATGGCCCGAGAGGGCTCCCGACAGCTTGGAGGACACGGAGAATGAGCGGCAAGGTGATGGCGGAGTACATCTGGATCGACGGGCAGCGTCCAACGGCGAAGCTGCGTTCCAAGATGAAGGTGTTGGATGGGGAGGTCCGCAGCGTCTCCGAGCTTCCGGACTGGAGCTTTGATGGCTCGAGCACCTACCAGGCGGAGGGCAAGAAGAGCGACCTGATGCTTCGGCCGGTGCGCTACATCCCGAACCCGCTGCGGCCTGGGACGAAGGACATCCTGGTGCTGTGCGAGGTGATGAATCCGGATGGAAGCCCGCACTGGAGCAACACGCGGGCGCCGCTGCGTGTGGTGGCGGAGAAGTGCGCCTCGGAGGAGGCGTGGTTCGGCATGGAGCAGGAGTACACGCTCTTCGAGGGCAACCGTCCGCTGGGCTGGCCGGACAAGGGGTTCCCGGCGCCGCAGGGTGGCTACTACTGTGGCGTGGGCAGCGACGAGGTGTTTGGGCGCAAGCTGGTGGAGTCGCACGCGGAGGCGTGTCTGCGCGCGGGCATCAAGCTGTGCGGCACGAATGCCGAGGTGATGCCCGCGCAGTGGGAGTTCCAGATTGGTCCCCTCTCGCCGCTGGAGATGGCGGACGAGCTGTGGCTGGCGCGTTGGCTGCTGTACCGGATGGGCGAGGAGTACGGCATCAGCGCCACGCTGCACCCGAAGCCGGTGAAGGGTGACTGGAACGGCACGGGCTGCCACACGAACTTCAGCACGAAGGCGATGCGCGAGCCGGGCGGCATCAAGGTCATCGAAGCGGCGTGCGAGAAGCTGCGTGGCAAGCACGAGGCTCACATTCAGGTTTACGGTGCGCACAACACGGAGCGTCTGACGGGTCTGCACGAGACGGCGCCGATCAACGTGTTCCGCTGGGGCGTCAGTGACCGTGGCTCGTCCATCCGCATCCCGCTGGGCACGGCGAATGATGGTCGCGGCTACTTCGAGGACCGCCGTCCGGCGGCCAACTGCGACCCGTACGAGGTTTGCCGCATCATGCTTGAGACGGTCTGCGGCTGAGACCGTCGTAGAGAACTCCTTGGGGTAAGGAGGCGTAGGCCCGTCGGGCGGGAGGTGTCGGGCCTCCCGTCCGTCGGGCCTCGCGTTTTTTTGGAGTGGAGCGGGCTTGGTGGACTCAGGGGGCCGCCAGCGCAGGCAGCGCGCAAGTGTGCGGCGCGCCGGGCCCGTTCCGCTTGCTGGTCACCAGGGTGAGCTCAGCTCCCCGTATAGGCGATGCGGTAGATGACGCCATTTGCGTCGTCGGTGACGAGCAGCGAACCATCCGCGGCCATGGCGGTACCGACGAGCCGGCCGAAGTGGGCCTGGCCGTTGTCGAGCAGCCAGCCGGAGACGAAGTCCTCGAAGCCGAGCGGGCGGCCCTGCGGATCGAAGCGGACGCGGACGACTTTGTAGCCAGTGGGCGGGTTGCGATTCCACGAGCCGCGCAGGGCGAGGAAGGCGTCGTTGCGGAACTCCGAGGGGAAGAGGGAGCCGGTGTAGAAGGTGAGCGTCATGGGCGCCGAGTGGCCCTGGTACTCGAGGGTGGAGGGCTGCGTGCGAGCGCAGTACTCAGGACGGGACAGGTCGCCCGGGGGCTCGGCGGAGATGAAGGCATCGATCTCCTGTTTGCCGGCGCAGAAGGGCCAGCCGTAGTCGCTGCCCTCCTGGATGAGGTTGAGCTCCTCGGGAGGGAAGTCATCGCCGCGGGAGTCGGAGCCGTGGTCCATGCCCCAGAGTTGTCCGGTGGTGGGGTGCCACGCGAAGCCGATGGTGTTGCGCAGGCCGCGGGCGAAGACGGAGCGGGAGCCCGTGGACGGCTCGACCCGTAGCAGGGTGGCGTGCTCGGGGTTGGATTCCGGGCAGGCATTGCAGGTACTGCCGATGGAGACGTAGAGCTTGCCATCAGGGCCGAAGGCGAGGGTGCGGTTGTTGTGCTGGCCGCCGTCGGGCAGGTTTCCGATGAGCTCACGGGGCTCGCCGAGCGAACCATCGGAGCGGATGTCGGCCACGTAGAGCTGTTTGACGGTGACGAGGTAGAGCTGATCGCCGCGCAGCGCGAGCCCGTGCACGCCGTTGTCCTTCTCTCCGAGTCCGGTGAGCACGGGGGTGGTTTGGTCGGCGCGCCCATCGCCGTTGGAATCGCGGAGGAGGGTGACGCGGCCGGCCTCGCGCTCGGTGACGTAGACGGAGCCATCGGGGCGGACGGCGAGGACGCGCGGGTTGGTGAGCCCCTGGGCGAAGACGTTGACGCTGAAGCCAGGGCGAACGGAGAGCTGACTCAGGAGCGCGTCACTGAAGGCGCGCTTGGCGGGGCGGACGAGGTTGTTCTCGGCGGTGACAGCACGCACCTGGGCTTGAGTGGGAGGGACCTGCGGAGTGGGAACGCGAGCCTCGGGTCCGGAAGCCGGTGGAGTGTCGCGCACCGAGGATGGCGGGTTGCCGGACGAGCAGGAGAGCGGCAGGAACAGGAGGGAGAGGGGCGCGAACCGGCGGAGGGGGAGGAGAGGAAGTCTCATGCGCATGGGAGGCGACGCTAGGGACGGGTCCCGAGAGTGGAAGTCGCCTGGGGTGGCATGTGATGGCTGCTGAGCACTCATGCGGACGAGCGCTCGAGGGGTGCTCGTCCTGTTCTTCGGTACCACCTTCTGGGTGTCGGCAATTGGATACCAAGGAGGGACACCATGGGTGAGTGGACGGACAAGCTGAAGGGGCGGGTGAAGGAGACGGTGGGCACGGCCACGGGTGACCGCGAGCTGGAGGCCGAGGGAAAGAAAGACACGCTCAAGGGAGAGGTGAAGGGAAAGATCGAGGACGTGAAGCGTGTCATCAAGGACGCGGATGACGAGGTGAAGGGGCGGCGGGAGCCGTAGCGGCGGAGAGAGTCGGGACAGCACACGGGCTGCGGGGAGTGTGTCCCCGTGGCCCGTTTGTCATGGAGAGCCCGAGGCACCACCTTCCGGTTGGACGCGTACGTCCCAGGGAGGTTCGGCATGGATGCCAGGCTGGAGCAGCTCCTCGCACCGCATCACGATCGAGTGCGCCGCCACGGGCCGGAGAAGGCCAACGAAGAAATCCTGAGGGAGACGCGCGAGCGACTCGCCCGGTACGCGGACCGGCCGTTGGACGAGGTGGAGCAGCGACTGGAGGAACTGGAGCGCGAGTGGGACCTCGAGCGTTCGTTGCAGGTGAGCGCGGCGGTGGGGTCGCTGGTTGGGCTGGCGTTGGGTGCGACGGGGAACCGGAAGTGGCTGCTGGTGCCGGGGGTGGTGGCGGGTCTGCTGCTTCAGTATGGGCTGACGGGGTGGTGTCCGCCGGTCTGGGTGTTGCGTCTGCTGAGGTACAGGACGCGGGGAGAGATCGAAGCAGAGCGGCTCGCGCTGAGGGTTCGGCGAGGCGATTTCCGGGGGATGGACGAGGCGCACTCGGCGAGTTCGGAGGGGCCGGGATGGGGCTGATAGCGCGTGTAGCCAGGCGGCGAGGAGTACCCAACCTACGGAGCCCAACCGTCTCCAGGAGTGCCACCTGCACGTCGCACAGGGATTCGCGCTCGAGTGAGGAGTTTGGGGATGAGACGAGGTGCTGCCTCCGTGGAGGGGAGCCTCTTGCGGTGGCGGTGCTGATGGAAGGGGTGTGGGGTGCTTTGGCAATGGGCTCACTCTGACCCTCAACCTGACTGGGGAGCGATTTCCATCTTGCTTAGAGGTCGGCCGAGCGAGTTGTGGGGGCAGCCTTCCTAGCTGCGGTGTTTTCGTGGTGGCGGATGCCGGTGCTCACATGGCGAATGTGAGTGGCAAGGGAAGTAGAGCTTGAGACGCTTCATCCTCTAGAGAGTCGGTATCCATAGTGCCGCTGGGCTGTTCACCACCTGGTTGCCTCAGCAGCGGAGCTCTTGGATAGAGGTTGGTACGCCGCTGACCGGCTGGGTGCATCGGGAACGCCTCAAAGGCTGCCGTGTGAATTGACATAGAGTAAGCCCGGTTTCACCTCTAGACAGACCAGGCAATTGACCAACGAAGAAGTAGAGGTGGGGGAGGCGAAAATCGTCTGCGCGGGAAGGAGAGTATTTTCCCGGAGGGTTCTCCCCAATGAGACCCGATGTTGCGTTGCTCCTCGGATCAGCCATCACGCTTGAGGGTTTGACGAGACAGCAGCAAAGCGTTAGGTACCGGTTCCCTTCGCTCGACCGGCTGGCGCAACGGCGCCGCACCCGAGAGAGCAAGGGGCGGAGTGGTGGGTTGCTCGAGCCACTTCAGTTCAGAGGAGCGAAACCGTACTGGCGGTGGGGCTCCTCGGACATTCGGAAAGACGGAATACGGAGTCGGAAGTGCGGGGTTGACTCCAAACGCGGCGGTGGTAGAAGCCGCGCCCCCTCGACCCGGCGAAGTCGCAACGGCGGCGAAGAACCCGGGCGAGCGGAAAGACGGAATACAGAGTCAGCGGTACGGAGTTGACTCTCAACGCGGCGGTGGTAGAAGCCGCCTCCCCTCGACCCGGCGAAGTCGCAACGGCGACGGAGAACCCGGGCGAGCGGAAAGACGGAATACAGAGTCAGCGGTACAGAGTTGACTCTCAACGCGGCGGTGGTAGAAGCCGCGCCCCTCAATTGAGCGGACGTCACAGCGGTGACGAAGCACAGCGGAGGGGAGCAAAAGAGAGTCGGCGAAGGCGGTTGACTCCTTTGGGGTGAGGCGATAGAAGCCGCGCCCCCTCGGACGGGAAGGCAAAGTCGCAACGGCGACGGAGGCCTCCGACCGAAGCAGTGAAAGACGAAATAGAAAGTCGGCGAGCGAAGTTGACTCCCCACGCGGCGGTGGTAGAAGCCGCCTCCCCTCGAAGCGGCGGGTGTCGCGAAAGCGACACAGTCGAAGCGAGGCGGAAGAGAGAGTCGGCGAAGCGAGTTGACATGAGACGCGGAAACGAAGTAGATTCCGCGCCCCTCCTCGAAAGAAGAAACAAAGCGCTCCGGCGCGATGTTGACTCCTCACGAGGCGAAGCGGTGAAACGGAGCGGCAACGGCCGCTTGACAGAAAAGCCGCTTCGAAATAAAGAAGGCAGCCCCGAGGTTGAATGGGGTGCCGCTGAGAAGTGAAAGCAGCGTAGCAGAAAGTCGCGGCGGCAACAAGCGGCTCGGTCTTTGAAAACCAAATAGCAAGCCCAAGAAGAAGACGATTGCGGAAACCGCAGTCAATTCTAAACGGCACCTCCAGCGAGTCGGCGTGAGTCGATTCCGAGGTGCCCTGAACAGCGAAGTCGGGTGTCCCTTAGCCGGGCCCTGACGGATGCCGGTTCAAAACCTTCAATTTCAATTGGAGAGTTTGATCCTGGCTCAGAACGAACGCTGGCGGCGTGCCTAACACATGCAAGTCGAGCGCGAATGGAGCAATCCTAGTAGAGCGGCGCACGGGTGCGTAACACGTGGATAATCTGCCTGGGTGTCTGGGATAACCAGTCGAAAGATTGGCTAATACCGGATAAGCCCCCGGGAGCTTCGGCTCCTGAGGGAAAAGGTGGCCTCTGTATACAAGCTATCACACCTAGATGAGTCCGCGGCCCATCAGCTAGTTGGCGGGGTAATGGCCCACCAAGGCGACGACGGGTAGCTGGTCTGAGAGGACGATCAGCCACACTGGAACTGAGACACGGTCCAGACTCCTACGGGAGGCAGCAGTGGGGAATTTTGCGCAATGGGCGAAAGCCTGACGCAGCAACGCCGCGTGTGTGATGAAGGTCTTCGGATTGTAAAGCACTTTCGACCGGGACGAAAACCCTCAGCCTAACACGCTGGGGCTTGACGGTACCGGGAGAAGAAGCACCGGCTAACTCTGTGCCAGCAGCCGCGGTAATACAGAGGGTGCAAGCGTTGTTCGGAATTATTGGGCGTAAAGCGCGTGTAGGCGGCTTTGCAAGTCGGGTGTGAAAGCCCTCAGCTCAACTGAGGAAGTGCGCCCGAAACTGCAGAGCTTGAGTGCCGGAGAGGGTGGCGGAATTCCCCAAGTAGAGGTGAAATTCGTAGATATGGGGAGGAACACCGGTGGCGAAGGCGGCCACCTGGACGGTAACTGACGCTGAGACGCGAAAGCGTGGGGAGCAAACAGGATTAGATACCCTGGTAGTCCACGCCGTAAACGATGAGAACTAGGTGTCGTGGGTGTTGACCCCCGCGGTGCCGTAGCTAACGCATTAAGTTCTCCGCCTGGGAAGTACGGTCGCAAGACTAAAACTCAAAGGAATTGACGGGGGCCCGCACAAGCGGTGGAGCATGTGGTTTAATTCGACGCAACGCGCAGAACCTTACCTGGTCTTGACATCCTCGGAATCCTTCAGAGATGAGGGAGTGCCCGCAAGGGAACCGAGAGACAGGTGCTGCATGGCTGTCGTCAGCTCGTGTCGTGAGATGTTGGGTTAAGTCCCGCAACGAGCGCAACCCTCGCCTTTAGTTGCCACGCAAGTGGATCTCTAGAGGGACTGCCGGTGTTAAACCGGAGGAAGGTGGGGATGACGTCAAGTCCTCATGGCCTTTATGACCAGGGCTACACACGTGCTACAATGGCCGGTACAACGCGTCGCCAACCCGCGAGGGGGAGCTAATCGCATAAAACCGGTCTCAGTTCAGATTGGAGTCTGCAACTCGACTCCATGAAGGCGGAATCGCTAGTAATCGCGGATCAGCACGCCGCGGTGAATACGTTCCCGGGCCTTGTACACACCGCCCGTCACACCATGGGAGTCGATTGCTCCAGAAGTCATCTCACCAAGAGGTGCCCAAGGAGTGGTCGGTAACTGGGGTGAAGTCGTAACAAGGTAGCCGTAGGGGAACCTGCGGCTGGATCACCTCCTTTCTAAGGAGACCGGGTGCACGGTGAGCGCTTCGGCGCCACAGGGTGCACCAGCAACGAAAGTTGCCGAGGTCGACCAGGTCAACGTTTCGCAATCGTCTAGGGCTTGCTGTTTGGTTTTGAGGGGCTGAGCCAGTCGTGGCTCGGTTCTTTGAGAATGAAGGTAGCTGTACGGGTAACTCACCAACTGGGCCTATAGCTCAGCTGGCTAGAGCGCACGCCTGATAAGCGTGAGGTCGGTGGTTCAAGTCCACCTAGGCCCACTCCGTTCCCCACTGGGGAAGCAGAGTGGCGACGACGGCCGGCAGGGGAAGGCAGGTGAGACACCACGACGCATTTTCCGGGGCTGTAGCTCAGCTGGGAGAGCGCTAGCTTTGCAAGCTAGATGTCGTCGGTTCGATCCCGATCAGCTCCACAAGTTTCTGACGCAAGTCAGAGCGTTCTTTGACAAGTGCATACGAAGGGTAGAATTCAATTTCTGCTGAGAGAAGTTCGACTCACTGGCGGAAGGCGAGTCTGAGCCGAGAGGCCAGGCGCGCTGGAAGCGGTGAGCTCAAGCAATGCATTCTTCCGGGTTCCGCAGCGAAGAGCTGGGGCCTGGACCTTGGTCTCGAGTTTTGAAAATCCCGCCGGGAGGCGGGCTTGCGAGGGATTAAGGTAAGTAAGCTACTAAGGGCGTGCGGTGGATGCCTAGGTGCCAAGAGGCGAAGAAGGACGTGGGTGGCTGCGAAAAGCTCCGGGGAGTTGCCAACCGAACGTTGAGCCGGAGATGTCCGAATGGGGAAACCCAGCGTGGTGAAAGCCGCGTTACCTCGGCCTGAATACATAGGGCCGAAGGAGCGAACCAGGGGAAGTGAAACATCTCAGTACCCTGAGGAAAAGAAAACAATGAGTGATTCCCGAAGTAGTGGCGAGCGAAACGGGAACAGCCTAAACCGGTGTCACGCAAGTGGCACCGGGGTTGCGGGTCCGCGGTAGGACCTTTGCTGGTTAGCGGAAGCACCTGGAAAGGTGCACCAAAGAGCGTGACAGTCGCGTACGCGAAAACCGGTGGAGGCCGAGCGGGGTACCCAAGTAGGGCGGGACACGTGCAATCCTGCCTGAATCTGCCGGGACCATCCGGTAAGGCTAAATACTCCTTGGCGACCGATAGTGGACAAGTACCGCGAGGGAAAGGTGAAAAGAACCCCAGTGAGGGGAGTCAAAAGAACCTGAAACCGCATGTCTACAAGCAGTCCGAGCACTACGTCGCAAGACAGTGCGAGGGCGTACCTTTTGCATCATGATTCGGCGACTTAATGTACGTAGCGAGGCTAAGCCGATAGGTGGAGCCGGAGCGAAAGCGAGTCCGAAACGGGCGACTACAGTTGCGTGCATTATAACCCGAAGCGGGGTGATCTACACATGGCCAGGTTGAAGTGAGGGTAACACCTCATGGAGGACCGAACTCATGAAAGTTGAAAATTTCTGGGATGAGCTGTGTGTAGGGGTGAAAGGCCAATCAAACTCCGTGATAGCTGGTTCTCCCCGAAAGATATTTAGGTATCGTCTCGAGGAATTCAATACCGGAGGTAGAGCACTGGAACGGCTAGGGGTCTCACCAGATTACCAAACCGTACCAAACTCCGAATGCCGGTAATTGTTATCTCGGGAAGCAGTCAGTGGGTGATAACGTCCATTGGCAAGAGGGGAATAACCCAGACCGACAGCTAAGGCCCCCAAGTCTAGTCTAAGTGAACACTAGAAAGGATGTGGCAGGTCATTGACAACCAGGAGGTTGGCTTAGAAGCAGCCATCCTTTAAAGAAAGCGTAATAGCTCACTGGTCGAGACAGGCCGCGCCGAAAATGTAACGGGGCTCAAGACTAGCGCCGAAGCTTCGGATTGCATGCGTCAGGCGCATGCAGTGGTAGGGGAGCGTTGCAACTACAGCGAAGGTAGACCGCAAGGGCTGCTGGAGTGGTTGCGAGTGCTGATGCCGAAATGAGTAGCGATAAAGGGGGTGAGAAACCCCCTCGCCGTAAACCCAAGGTTTCCTGGGTCAAGTTAATCTTCCCAGGGTTAGCCGGGACCTAAGCCGAGGCCGAAAGGCGTAGGTGATGGCAAGCAGGTTAATATTCCTGCGCCATCTTGTAGACGTTGAACCGAGGAAGGACGGAGAAAGCTAGACGAGCTGGCCGGTGGTTGTGCCAGTCCAAAGGCGTAGGGGTGTCGCGTACGATGAAAAGGCGCGGCAGCTATCCCCGAGACCCCATGGCACCCCTCACGGGGTAAGTCGTTGATGCTCGGCTTCCAAGAAAAGTTCCGCGGGAGTCTACAGGGTGTCCGTACCGCAAACCGACACAGGTGGGTGAGGAGAAAATCCTAAGGCGCTTGAGAGAACTCTCCTCCAAGGAACTAGGCAAATTTCCACCGTAACTTCGGAAGAAGGTGGGCCTCTGGTAGGTGAAGGCGTACAGCTGGAGCCGAGAGAGGTTGCAGAGAAATGGCGGTAGCGACTGTTTACCAAAAACACAGGACTCTGCGAAGGCACGAAGCCGACGTATAGGGTCTGACTCCTGCCCGGTGCTGGAAGGTTAAGGGGATTCGTCAGCCGCAAGGCGAAGCGATGATCCGAAGCCCCAGTAAACGGCGGCCGTAACTATAACGGTCCTAAGGTAGCGAAATTCCTTGTCGGGTAAGTTCCGACCTGCACGAATGGAGTAACGACTTCCGCACTGTCTCGGAGAGGGACTCAGCGAAATTGAAATAGCTGTGCCGATGCAGTTTACCCGCAGCAAGACGGAAAGACCCCGTGAACCTTTACTACAACTTGACAGTGACACTAGGGTTCGACTGTGTAGGATAGGTGGGAGCCTTTGAAGCCGGGCCGCTAGGTTCGGTGGAGGCAACGGTGAAATACCACCCTGTCGGATTCTGGTGTCTAACCATGCCCCCTCAACGGGAGCTGGGACACTGTCTGGTGGGTAGTTTGACTGGGGCGGTCGCCTCCCAAAATGTAACGGAGGCGCGCGATGGTTCCCTCAGCCCGATTGGAAACCGGGCGTCGAGTGCAATGGCATAAGGGAGCTTGACTGCGAGACAGACATGTCGAGCAGGTGCGAAAGCAGGTCATAGTGATCCGGTGGTCCTGAATGGAAGGGCCATCGCTCAACGGATAAAAGGTACTCCGGGGATAACAGGCTTATCTCCCCCAAGAGTTCACATCGACGGGGAGGTTTGGCACCTCGATGTCGGCTCATCGCATCCTGGGGCTGGAGCAGGTCCCAAGGGTTTGGCTGTTCGCCAATTAAAGCGGTACGCGAGCTGGGTTCAAAACGTCGTGAGACAGTTTGGTCCCTATCTGCTGTGGGCGTAGGATACTTGAGAGGCTCTGACCTTAGTACGAGAGGACCGGGTTGGAGACACCGCTGGTGTACCAGTTGTCTCGCCAGAGGCATCGCTGGGTAGCCATGTGTCGATTGGATAACCGCTGAAAGCATCTAAGCGGGAAACCGACCTCAAGAACAGGTATCCCGGGCGCAAGCCCCTGAAGACCCGTCGAAGACTACGACGTTGATAGGCCGGGTGTGTAAGCGCGGTAACGCGTTGAGCTAACCGGTACTAATTGGTCGTGCGGCTTACTTTACCTCAATCTCTCACAGGCTCCACCGAAACGGGGGAGTAAGGGATTCGAGGCCAAGGTCGAGGCCCCTGAGCGCGCTCCGAAAGCGAGTGGCGCCGGGCTCGGAAGAAGGCACCAGCTTCTGTCAGCAGGAAATTGAAAACTACCCTTTGTATGCACGCGTCACATGTTTTCCGGTGGCAATGTCGGAGGGGTCCCACCCGTTCCCATCCCGAACACGGAAGTTAAGCCCTCCAGAGCCGATGGTACTCCGCGGGAAACCGCGCGGGAGAGTAGGTCGCTGCCGGATTTTTTTTGAAGGCCCCGAGTCCTCACACCCATGTGTGGACTCGGGGCCTTCGCCTTTGCGGGCTACTCTAAGTCTCGGCTTCGTGGGGCTGGGCGTCCAGGGGTCCGTCCGGCTTTCGACGTGAGGGGATGGGCTTGAAACGGGTGGGGCGCGGCGACGGGCTCAACCGGAGAAACCGTTGTGATCAGATCGAGAGCCGGAGCAGGGCGAGCTCAGGATGTATCGGTCGGGCGCAGGTACTTCCGGCGACGGGCTGCAACTGATTCCTGGCCGGCGAAGAGGCGGCAGGCGGGAGGCTGCTATGGCACCTGTTTCGTCAGCCAGGCGTTGAATTGCTCCAGCACCCGATCTTCTTCTGGCGCCAGACTTGATGCGCGCTCGTGCGGACAAGGCCTACGGCCAGCGCTTCGTGCTCCACCCGGTATGATTCGCGGATAGCGTCCATGGACTCTTGGGCCTTGGACGCAACGGGGACGGGGAGCGCCTTGAAGCGTCTGCCCGCTGCGGCTCGGGTTGAGGGCCCTGGCCAGACTGTGCAGCGGCTACCAGGTGCGCCAGCAATGCTCGTACTTTGGCTCTTGTCGCACAGGCGCACGGACCCGGGCGTCGTCACAATGCCCTCGTCGCACGCACACGCGAGCGTTTCATGTGTACCTGGTGCTTCAGACGTGCCGGTACGTCCTCATAGATGTTACCGCGCAGCGTAGATGGGAGAGATCGGCCCGGAAAAGGACCGACTGGATGATGGGAGGAGCCGTAGGGGCGTGGAGTGGCCCATCACCCAACAGGTTCGGGTCAAGCCATGACGGGTGAGGTAGTGCGCAAGCCCGAGGAGGGCGGGGCCCGCGCGGCAGGGAGTGCCGCCCCTCCACCCACTTCGAGGTGGACAGCTCCATCACCTGCGCCTTCGTCGTCCTCCAGGCACGCCTGCTGGCGCAGCTTCGCGTGCTGCAAGCGCGTGCTCAGCTTCTTGTTCTCCCGATACATCCATTCCGCGTCCGCCAACAGGCCCACCAGGTCCGTCGCCGACGCGTCCTTGTCGGGGGCCTTCTCCATCCACTCGCGCAGGTAGTTGGCCATGCCGTGCAGCTTCATCGCGCTCAGCATCTCCAGCGTCTGGTCCACCAGCATTTCTCTTCTCCTTGGGTCTTCTCGTCGGCCGCAGCGCGCCCTGTTGTCAGGGCGCGCGCAGGCCCTCGCCGATGCGGGTGAGACCCGTGTCCGGCACCGGCCAGCAGTGTCCGCGCACAGCCGCGCGGGCACGTCTCTCAGTGGTAGTAGTCGGCCCCGCGCACGTTCTGGTGCTCGGGCAACGGGCCTTTCACCTCGCGCGCCTCGTCGGCGTCCTCGAGGCGGTGCTGGAGGATGGCGGCCACGGACTTGTAGCTGATGGCGCGGTGACGCAGCGCCCGTGCACACGCCTTCTCCACGCGCTGCGGGCCGTACTTCTCCTTGTCAGCCAGACGGATGATGCCCAGCGCCGAGCGGAAACCCTGCTGCGGGTGGGGCCGACGCTGCATCAGCTCCTCCACCAGTTGCGCGCACGTGGGCCCCACGCTCTGCGCCCACTGCACCACGCGAGAGGGCGTCCACTCGGCGTGCTGCCGGTGCGAGGCCGGCATGTGCCCAGCCTGCGTGGTGAAGCGTCCGCGCTGCTGACTGCGCACGTGGCTGGCGACACGCCGGCCCGCGAGGAAGACTTCGACGCACGCTTCCGTGTGACGCAGCTCCACCTCCTCGCCTACCAGCCCGTAGGGCATGCTGTACCAGTGTCCCTCCAGCTCCACGTGGTAGTCGATGTTGACGCGCGCCTTCTTCCAGAAGGCCAGCTCGTACGGGCGGCTCGGCAGCGGCTCTCTCCACCTCCTCGAAGAGCTCCCGCCGCGACTTGCCCAGCTTTCGCATGGGCCTGTCGTTGAGCTTCTCCAGCAGCGGCTTCACCGCCTCGCTCACCTTGGAGAGCGAGGTGTAGTGGTGGTGGCGCAGTTCCGCCAGAATCCACCGCTCGGCCAACAGCACGCCCACTTCTACCTTCGCCTTGTCCCTCGGCCGCCGCGGGCGCGCCGGAAGAATCGCGAAGCCGTAGTGTCGCGCCAGGTCCGCGTACGTCGGATGGGTGTCCGGCTCGTAGCGGTGCGCTCGCGTGACTCCCGCCTTGAGGTTGTCCGGCACCACCAACTCCGTCACACCGCCGAAGTACGCGAACGCGCGCACGTGGCAGCCCACCCACGTGGCCATGTCCTCGTTGAAGACGGGCTCCGCGTACGTGAGATTGCTGGCCCCCAGCACCGCCACGAAGAGCTTCGCCACGCGCACCTCTCCCGTGACGGCGTCCACCACCTGCACCCCGTCACCGCTGAAGTCCACGAAGCTTTTCTCCCCAGTACGGTGCTCCTGCCTCATGGTGACGCTCGCGCCTTGCAGCCACCGGCCGTAGCGCTCGCAGAAGCGGCTGTACTGGTACCCGCCCGGGTGCGTCTCCAGGTACTCCTGCCACAGCAACTGCTTCGTCACTCCCTTCTTCTTGAGCTCCGCGTGGATGTGCGCCCAGTCCGGCTCCGGTCGCTCCGCCGCGGCCTTGCTGTCACCGGGGAACAGCAGCGCTGTGAGCGCCGCGTCGTCATCCAACTCCGGCGGTAGCGGCCACGGCAGCTTCGCTACCCGTGCTCGCCCCAAGTAGTCGCACACCGTGCCGTTGCCGACATTCAGGCTCGCCGCTATCGCCCGCGTCGACAACCTGGCCTCGAACCTCAACCGGAACAACTCTCGCAGCTTGCGCATGGACAGCCTCTCTGCCGCCATCTCCACCTCCTGAAAGGGAGGCCGGAGAGGCCCGTTGCTGCCCAGCACCGTTGACGCTCCGCCCGGCTCCTCAGCAGTCCCTCGCGCCCCCGTCAAGGAGGTGCTCGGTATGCCCGGAACAGGTGCTCACCTTGCCCGGAATGCCCGCTCGGCATCCCCGGAATCGGTGCTCACCTTGCTCCGGAACGGGTGCTCACCTTGGCCCGGAATTGGTGCTCGAGATCGCCCGGTGCACGCAGCCAGTGCCTTGCGCATCGGCTCAGCGTAGGCCCTCCGCTATTATGTCGGGGACTTTTGGTCACCTACTTAGCGCTCTCTCAACAGACTCGAACAAGAGGAGTAGACGGCGCTGCGCCCGCAGCCTTCGCGTCCACTGCCACGTGTTACCGCGCAGCTTGGATGGGGGAGATCGGCCCGGAAACGGACCGACTGGATGATGGGAGAAGGCGTAGGGGCGTGGAGTGGCCCATCACCCAGGAGGTTCGGGTCAAGTCATGACGGGTGAGGTAGTGCGCGAGCCCCAGGAGGGCGGGGCCCGCGCGGCAGGGAATGCCGCTCCGAGGCCCTGCCTGGGCGCGGAGAAAAAGAGGCCCGTGACCGTGTAGCAGCACGGCACGGGCCAGGGCTCCGCGCAGACAGTGGAGAAAGAGAAGCGGAGCAGCCAAGGAATCATCCGAGTCGCGCTGTCAGTCAAGACCTGGAAGCAGGGGCCACCGGACGTGGAGGCGGTGAGGCCTGGGAGGTGCCCCGGGTGCGGCGCGGCGAGCCGGCCGGTGGGAGGCAGGGTGGTGCTGCAGGGGCACGGCAAGAGAAGCCGGCAGGTGCTGGGGCCCGAGGAGCCGGGAGGTACGCCCAGGCAGGTGGAGGTGCAGGTGCGGCGCTACCGCTGCCAGGAGTGCGGGGCCACGTGCACGGTGGCGCCGTGGGAGGTGTGGACGCGGCGGCTGTACTCGCTGGCGGCGATAGTGTGGGCCTTGGCGTTGTGGGGCGTGGTGGGGCTTGGGCTGGCAGCGGTGCGTGAGCGCGTCAGCCCCTGGGTGCACGTGGGAGCCACTTCGGCCCGGCGCTGGCGCACGCCGCTTGAGTGGGTGGAGGCGGTGGAGGAGCGCAGGCTGCTGTCACGGGTGCGTCCCTGGCCAGCCGGGTGGGAAGCGCGCCGGGCGGCGGCGCACGTGGCCAGCACGGTGGCGGGCCATGCACCGCCGAGCGCGCCCTCGCCGCCCCTGGCGGTGCAGGCTTTCCGAGGAGCCGTGCACGCAGCGTGAGGGGGTGGCGGGGTGGGGCAAAGGCCCCAGGCAGCCCCCACCCGAGAGGTTGCCTCCCCGCGCCGGCTGGCGGCGGGCACGGTGGGAGTGCGCCCGCGGCGTGTGGCCACTTGGGGCCGGCGACTGGCGGGCGCGGGAGAAACCCACGTATGGAAGGCCTCACCCCCAAGTCCCACGCCGAAGCGGTGGCGGTGTTCCGCCACGGAGTGCTGGGCGCCCTCACCCAGGCACAATTGGAGAAGGGGCAGTTGCGCGCGGCGCTGCTGTCCCTCAGCCAGCAGCGCTTCCGCTCCCCTGGCGCCTAGGCCACGCGCAGCTTCTCGGTGCCTACCCTGGAGCGCTGGTACTACGCCTACAAGCGCCAGGGCCTGCCAGGGCTTTTGCCCACCGCGCGCGGCGACAAGGGCCGCGCCCTGGCCCTCACCCCCGAGCAGCGTCAGTTGCTGCTGGACATCCGCAAGGAGCACCCCTCGGCCTCGGTGCCCCTCATGCTGCGCACCCTGGAGGCGGACGGACGACTGGAGACGGGCGCGGTGTCGGCGGCCACCGTGCGCCGGCTGCTGCGCGAGGCCGGGCATACCCGCCAGGCCCTGCGCGACTCCTCTTCCAGCCATACCCGCCTGCGCTGGCAAGCCGAGGCTCCCATGGCCCTGTGGCATGGCGACGTGTGCCACGGCCCCTCCCTCACGCTGGAGGGCAAGACACTCCCTCTTCGTCTCCACGCCCTGCTGGACGACGCCAGCCGTTACGTGGTGGCCCTGGAGGCCCACCACTCCGAGCGCGAGGTGGACATGCTGGGCTTGCTGGTGCGCGCGCTGCGCCGCCACGGAAAACCCGACGCCCTCTACCTCGACAATGGCAGTACCTACCGCGGCGATACCCTGGCCACCGCCTGCGCCCGTCTGGGCACCACCCTGTTGCACGCACGCCCCTACGACCCGCAGGCCCGCGGCAAGATGGAGCGTTTCTGGCGCACGCTGCGCGAGGGCTGCCTGGACTTCCTGGGCAGCCTCTCCAGCCTCCACGACGTGAATGTGCGCTTGTGGGCCTTCCTCGACGAGCACTACCACCGCGCTCCCCACTCCTCGCTGCTGGGGCGCTCGCCCCTGACTGTCTTCCAACGCCATACGCCCACGCCCGACGGCTTCGACGAGCAGCGATTGCGCGAGGCCCTCACCCTGCGCATTCGCCGCCGCGTGCGCCGTGACACCACCGTGAGCCTCGGGGGCGAGGATTATGAAATGGACGCCGGCCACCTGGTGGGCCGCGTGGTGACGCTCTGCCGCTGCCTGGTGGACGCGCAGGAGGCGCCCTGGGTGGAGCACGAGGGCCAGCGCATTGCCTTGCACCCGGTGGACCCGGTGCGCAATTCCCGGCGCGAGCGACCCTGGCGCCGCCCTCACCTGGAGGAGACTGTCCCCAGCCACCCGGCCTTCGACCCGCCGCGCGCCCTGCTGGACAAGGCCGTGGGCCGTCCTCCCGCCCATGCCGCCGACGAGGACGGAGGTGCGGCATGACGCCCCCCTACCTCTCCCACTTCGGCCTCTCCCTGGCCCCTTTCTCCAAGGAGATTGCCGATGCCGACCTCTGGCTGCCCTCCTCCAAGAGCGCGCTGGTGGAGGAGCTGTGCGAGGCCCTTCGCCAGCGCCAGAGCGTGGTACTCACCGGCGAGCCGGGCGTAGGAAAGACCTGCGTGCTGCGCGCGCTGCGCCAAAGGCTGCCCCACAGTGGCTTCCGCCTCACCTACTGCCACAATGCCACCCTGGGCCGGCGCGACTTCTACCGCCAGCTGTGCCTGGCGCTGGGACTCAAGCCCTCGGCCACCGCGGCGGCCGTCTTCTACGCCGTGGCCACCCACGTGGAGCAGCTGGGCCAGGAGCGCACCCACCCCGTGTTTCTCCTGGACGAGTCCCACCTGCTGCACCAGGACGTGCTCGACCACCTGCACATACTCCTCAACTACCAGTGGGACTCCCAGGCCCTGCTCAGCCTGGTGCTGGTGGGCTTGCCGGAGCTGGAGGGGCGGCTGGCCCGCCGACACAACCGCAGCCTCTACTCGCGACTGCACACCCGGCTGAATCTCTCCTCCCTCTCGCCCGAGGACACCGCCGAATACCTGCGCGTGCGTCTGGCCCAGGCCGGGTGCGAGCGCGAGCTGTTTGCCTCCGACGCCGTGGCCATGCTGCACGAGGCGGCCAGTGGCGCCCTGCGCGACATGGACCGCCTGGCCACCGCCGCGCTGCGCGAGGCCGCTCGCAAGAAGAAGAAACTGGTGGAGCGCGACACCCTGGCGCGTGTCCTCGACACCGGCTCCCAGGAGGACTGACATGGACGACCACTTGGAACTCGTCCTGTGCGCCCCGGAGCTCGCCGTGCTCTCGGCTCTGGAGGCCACGCTCTCCGCCTCCGCTGCGGCCCTCACCGCCGCCCACGCGGAGCTGGAGGCCGAGGACTTCGCGGCCTCTCCTCATCCACCCTCCGCCCAGGCGTGTCTGGCCGCGGCTCTCCTCACCCAGGTGGAGGCGCTCCAGCACTCCCTGAGCCGCTACCGCACCCTCGTCGTCATGCAGGAGGAGTGGGCGCGTGTCGCGCCTGCCTCCGAGCTCGCATCCAGCTGATCCTCACTCCGGTCGGCCCTCGCTGGACGTGCGCGCCCACTGCTCACGTCCAGTGAGGGCTCCATCAACGAGTGTGACGCGCGCCCGTGCGTCCTCGTTGATGCCCATCAACCAGCCGGTCCAAATCTCCATCAACAAGCGTGCGCGGTAACAGCCACGTCGGCAGCAGAGGCTCAATCAATGGTAGCCAATGACGCGTTCGTTGATGTGGACACGGTGCGATACAAGCGTGCCGCACCGGCTGGTGCGCGAAGGCCCCGAGGCGCAGGTGCGCGAGCAACCGGTGCGCATCTTCCACGCGGCCACGCTGGTGACCACCGACGTACGTGGCAAGGAGCCATATGCCTAGCGTCAATTACTTTTTCCCCTTGGCGACAATTACACTTCCCCATCGGGTTGATGCCCGGACTGCAGCCACCAGCCGACGCGGACTCCAACTCTGTGGGGCCGGCACATTCGGTCGCCTCCAGCGCATACGAAAGACCGATGAAACTCGACACCTGCGCGCACAGGGCAACTCCCTCTCAACCTCCGCGAGTTTGCGTCTCACGTCAGCGGCGCGCAGAGCCTCGTAGCCACGCTTGCATGTGCAGGTCATCGCGCGCAGTCGGCGTAGTGGCATCTGGCTGTCCAT
The DNA here is from genome assembly GCF_044360475.1 of Archangium minus. Lineage (NCBI taxonomy): Bacteria > Pseudomonadati > Myxococcota > Myxococcia > Myxococcales > Archangiaceae > Archangium > Archangium minus. The sequence goes on along the minus strand of NZ_CP043494.1, from coordinate 12,596,720 downwards.
CACCAGTTCCTCCCGCAGTTACATACGTACCAACCACTCCAGTGGCAAGATGAAGCCATATTTCTGCAGTGCGATGCGGACGGCGACTTCCACCGAGTAGAGCCCCCTCTCGAGGAAATGCGGCAGGAATGGAGCGCTGATGGACACGCACCTGCTGGTGGGTTCTTGGCCGGAGCTCACGCTGCCGACCAACACGAGTGAGTGGCGACACCTCCGCCGCAGTGCCAGTTGCGCATTGAGCAGAGCAGAATTGAGTGGGCTCCAATTGTAACCGCGCTTAGGCTACCTCGTCCTGGGCTCGGGCATTCTCCTGCACCAACAATTCCAAGCGCTGGTGCAGTTGCTCCTTCTCCGCATTGAACAGCGCGGCCATCTGCTTGGCCGTCTCCAAATGCGGCGTACGCCCAAGACGCGGCGGCGCACCGGGGCCGAGCAGCAGTGCGCAGTAGATCCGTGGAATGGAGCGGCAGAGAGGGCATCGCTGTCGTCGTCAAGGCGCTGTTGGCCCATGAGGGAGAGTCGGGCCAATGTGCGCACCAAACGACGCGTGGAGGATAAGAGACGACGGCAGGTGCAACGCAGCGAAGGTTGCCACGGGGCGGGGCTGCAGATGCAGGTGGACTTCGGCGAGAAGAAGGTGTTCCAGGGCGGGCAGAGGGTGAAGGAGCTTCTACCTGTGGCGTGCTGAGATTCTCGCACCGGCTGTTCGTGCGAGCCGTTCTTAATCAGCGCGGAGACGACTAGCGCTAGGGCATGCATGGTCGCAGCCTTCGTGATCTTCGGAGGCGTGCTGCTAGAGGTGCTCGGGGACAGTGCCCGGCCACTCGTTGACGAGCACGACAGACAAGCTGGCACCGTGCGCATCCACCCAGCCTAGGTGGATGCGCTCGAGTACTCGCGGGGTGTAGGGGGGAGCGGAACTTCCGGTCCTGCAGCACGTCTGCCTGTGCTCCCTTCTTGTGCTAACTTGGCTGCTCTGCTGGCAATGGGCTGAGCCCCCCTTTTCCCCGTTGAACTGGGAAGAAGCAGGGGGTGAATGCGAGGACCCAATAATGGGGCGCGTGTCCGCACTTGCCCGTTGTCTCTGGTTCCTCGAGCTGTTCCACCTGGCCAATAAGGACGCCGGAAGGGATTGAACGCCCAGGAGGGCGACGCAGGTGACATCCTTCCTGGCGAGGGCGCTCGCTGTACTAAGCAGAGCGCGCCTCAACGGGAAGAATGGGTCGACCAGGGCAGTTGACTTCAAACGCGGCGGTGGTAGAAGCCGCGCCCCCTCGACCCGGCGAAGTCGCAACGGCGGCGGAGAACCCGGACGAGCGGAAAGACGGAATACGGAGTCGGCGGTACGGAGTTGACTCTCAACGCGGCGGTGGTAGAAGCCGCGCCCCTTCGATGAGGCGCCAGTCACAGCGGTGACGACGCTCAGCGAAGGGGAGCAAGAGAGTCAACGAAGGCAGTTGACTCCCCTGGGGTGAGGCGATAGAAGCCGCGCCCCTCTCGAACGGGAAGCGAGGTCGCAACGGCGACGAAGCGCTCCGGACGAGCTCAGTGAAAGGCGAAATACAAAGTCAGCGAGCGAAGTTGACTTCCGGCGCGGCGGTGGTAGAAGCCGCCACCCCTCGAAACGGCGGGTGTCGCGCAGGCGACACAGTCGAAGCGAGGCGGAAGAGAGAGTCGGCGAAGCGAGTTGACACGAGACGCGGAAACGAAGTAGGTTCCG
>NZ_CP043494.1:12212500-12592500 GCF_044360475.1 Archangium minus | reverse complement strand
GGGCCTGGACCTTGGTCTCGAGTTTTGAAAATCCCGCCGGGAGGCGGGCTTGCGAGGGATTAAGGTAAGTAAGCTACTAAGGGCGTGCGGTGGATGCCTAGGTGCCAAGAGGCGAAGAAGGACGTGGGTGGCTGCGAAAAGCTCCGGGGAGTTGCCAACCGAACGTTGAGCCGGAGATGTCCGAATGGGGAAACCCAGCGTGGTGAAAGCCGCGTTACCTCGGCCTGAATACATAGGGCCGAAGGAGCGAACCAGGGGAAGTGAAACATCTCAGTACCCTGAGGAAAAGAAAACAATGAGTGATTCCCGAAGTAGTGGCGAGCGAAACGGGAACAGCCTAAACCGGTGTCACGCAAGTGGCACCGGGGTTGCGGGTCCGCGGTAGGACCTTTGCTGGTTAGCGGAAGCACCTGGAAAGGTGCACCAAAGAGCGTGACAGTCGCGTACGCGAAAACCGGTGGAGGCCGAGCGGGGTACCCAAGTAGGGCGGGACACGTGCAATCCTGCCTGAATCTGCCGGGACCATCCGGTAAGGCTAAATACTCCTTGGCGACCGATAGTGGACAAGTACCGCGAGGGAAAGGTGAAAAGAACCCCAGTGAGGGGAGTCAAAAGAACCTGAAACCGCATGTCTACAAGCAGTCCGAGCACTACGTCGCAAGACAGTGCGAGGGCGTACCTTTTGCATCATGATTCGGCGACTTAATGTACGTAGCGAGGCTAAGCCGATAGGTGGAGCCGGAGCGAAAGCGAGTCCGAAACGGGCGACTACAGTTGCGTGCATTATAACCCGAAGCGGGGTGATCTACACATGGCCAGGTTGAAGTGAGGGTAACACCTCATGGAGGACCGAACTCATGAAAGTTGAAAATTTCTGGGATGAGCTGTGTGTAGGGGTGAAAGGCCAATCAAACTCCGTGATAGCTGGTTCTCCCCGAAAGATATTTAGGTATCGTCTCGAGGAATTCAATACCGGAGGTAGAGCACTGGAACGGCTAGGGGTCTCACCAGATTACCAAACCGTACCAAACTCCGAATGCCGGTAATTGTTATCTCGGGAAGCAGTCAGTGGGTGATAACGTCCATTGGCAAGAGGGGAATAACCCAGACCGACAGCTAAGGCCCCCAAGTCTAGTCTAAGTGAACACTAGAAAGGATGTGGCAGGTCATTGACAACCAGGAGGTTGGCTTAGAAGCAGCCATCCTTTAAAGAAAGCGTAATAGCTCACTGGTCGAGACAGGCCGCGCCGAAAATGTAACGGGGCTCAAGACTAGCGCCGAAGCTTCGGATTGCATGCGTCAGGCGCATGCAGTGGTAGGGGAGCGTTGCAACTACAGCGAAGGTAGACCGCAAGGGCTGCTGGAGTGGTTGCGAGTGCTGATGCCGAAATGAGTAGCGATAAAGGGGGTGAGAAACCCCCTCGCCGTAAACCCAAGGTTTCCTGGGTCAAGTTAATCTTCCCAGGGTTAGCCGGGACCTAAGCCGAGGCCGAAAGGCGTAGGTGATGGCAAGCAGGTTAATATTCCTGCGCCATCTTGTAGACGTTGAACCGAGGAAGGACGGAGAAAGCTAGACGAGCTGGCCGGTGGTTGTGCCAGTCCAAAGGCGTAGGGGTGTCGCGTACGATGAAAAGGCGCGGCAGCTATCCCCGAGACCCCATGGCACCCCTCACGGGGTAAGTCGTTGATGCTCGGCTTCCAAGAAAAGTTCCGCGGGGAGTCTACAGGGTGTCCGTACCGCAAACCGACACAGGTGGGTGAGGAGAAAATCCTAAGGCGCTTGAGAGAACTCTCCTCCAAGGAACTAGGCAAATTTCCACCGTAACTTCGGAAGAAGGTGGGCCTCTGGTAGGTGAAGGCGTACAGCTGGAGCCGAGAGAGGTTGCAGAGAAATGGCGGTAGCGACTGTTTACCAAAAACACAGGACTCTGCGAAGGCACGAAGCCGACGTATAGGGTCTGACTCCTGCCCGGTGCTGGAAGGTTAAGGGGATTCGTCAGCCGCAAGGCGAAGCGATGATCCGAAGCCCCAGTAAACGGCGGCCGTAACTATAACGGTCCTAAGGTAGCGAAATTCCTTGTCGGGTAAGTTCCGACCTGCACGAATGGAGTAACGACTTCCGCACTGTCTCGGAGAGGGACTCAGCGAAATTGAAATAGCTGTGCCGATGCAGTTTACCCGCAGCAAGACGGAAAGACCCCGTGAACCTTTACTACAACTTGACAGTGACACTAGGGTTCGACTGTGTAGGATAGGTGGGAGCCTTTGAAGCCGGGCCGCTAGGTTCGGTGGAGGCAACGGTGAAATACCACCCTGTCGGATTCTGGTGTCTAACCATGCCCCCTCAACGGGAGCTGGGACACTGTCTGGTGGGTAGTTTGACTGGGGCGGTCGCCTCCCAAAATGTAACGGAGGCGCGCGATGGTTCCCTCAGCCCGATTGGAAACCGGGCGTCGAGTGCAATGGCATAAGGGAGCTTGACTGCGAGACAGACATGTCGAGCAGGTGCGAAAGCAGGTCATAGTGATCCGGTGGTCCTGAATGGAAGGGCCATCGCTCAACGGATAAAAGGTACTCCGGGGATAACAGGCTTATCTCCCCCAAGAGTTCACATCGACGGGGAGGTTTGGCACCTCGATGTCGGCTCATCGCATCCTGGGGCTGGAGCAGGTCCCAAGGGTTTGGCTGTTCGCCAATTAAAGCGGTACGCGAGCTGGGTTCAAAACGTCGTGAGACAGTTTGGTCCCTATCTGCTGTGGGCGTAGGATACTTGAGAGGCTCTGACCTTAGTACGAGAGGACCGGGTTGGAGACACCGCTGGTGTACCAGTTGTCTCGCCAGAGGCATCGCTGGGTAGCCATGTGTCGATTGGATAACCGCTGAAAGCATCTAAGCGGGAAACCGACCTCAAGAACAGGTATCCCGGGCGCAAGCCCCTGAAGACCCGTCGAAGACTACGACGTTGATAGGCCGGGTGTGTAAGCGCGGTAACGCGTTGAGCTAACCGGTACTAATTGGTCGTGCGGCTTACTTTACCTCAATCTCTCACAGGCTCCACCGAAACGGGGGAGTAAGGGATTCGAGGCCAAGGTCGAGGCCCCTGAGCGCGCTCCGAAAGCGAGTGGCGCCGGGCTCGGAAGAAGGCACCAGCTTCTGTCAGCAGGAAATTGAAAACTACCCTTTGTATGCACGCGTCACATGTTTTCCGGTGGCAATGTCGGAGGGGTCCCACCCGTTCCCATCCCGAACACGGAAGTTAAGCCCTCCAGAGCCGATGGTACTCCGCGGGAAACCGCGCGGGAGAGTAGGTCGCTGCCGGATTTTTTTTGAAGGCCCCGAGTCCTCATACCCATGTGTGGACTCGGGGCCTTCGCCTTTGCGGGCTACTGGATTTCTGCATTCCGCGTGTGTCTTTCCGCAGTGCAGTGCTTTCAGTGCTTTTCGTGACGCACTCTCTATCTTCGTGCTGGCGATGCCTCTCCAGGCTTGCTTGATTGGTGCTCCACCCTCCAAGTCCAGGAGCGCCTTGCTCATGAAGCAGCTACTGCGTCCCTTCCTCGGTGGTCTCCTCGCACTCGCCGTCATCCTCGCTCCGGAGAAGTCCGAGGCGGCTGATTTCCGGCTCAACCTTGGTGCCGACTACCATATCGACAGTGGTGCCTTCTTCAGTCTTACCGGCACCGTCGATTTCGTCTTCGCGGGCCCCCTCTCCATTGGCACTCGCTTCGGTGCGCTCCTCGCCACCCAGCCCAATACTCTCGGTATTCCGCTCGACCTCAGCCTCCGCTTCAACCCCAGGCGTACCCCTCTGTACCTGGAGGTGCTCGGCGGCCCGTGGATCTTCTTCGAGGGCGATACCTTCCGCGCCCACGGTGCCTTCGGCTTCGGCTACCAGAACCGCTCCTTCACCTTTGGTATCGAAGTCGGTTACCTCGAGCCCAGGCCCCATATTGGCTTGCGCCTCGGGTTCCGGTTCTAGTCGCGGCTCGACTGCGCGAGGCCCTCAGTAGTGCGGCGGCTTCTCCTGCCGCTGCGCATCCACCAGGCCTGGCTCCCCTTCGAGCTTCTTCTTCAGGAGGTCCACCTCCGCCTTCAGTGCATCCAGCTCTCGACGCTGGGTGTACAGCACGTCGCTCAGCTCCTGCAGCAGCTCCTGCTGCTGCATGTAGCGCAACTCCAACTCTACGATCCGCGACTCGTCATTCATGCCCCTTGGGATAACCCGGCCCCGGCCTCGTTGTCTTCAACCCGGAGTGCCCTCATGGATGCTCTACGCCACCTCCAGCGCGCCCGTGAGCTCATTGACCGCGGCCGGCCTGAGCTCGCTGAGTCCGCCTTGAGTGATGCCATTGATTCCGCGGTCCTCGCCGAGGACCTGGTCATGCTGACTCGTGCTCGGATGGCGCTCGGTGAGCTGTTGTTCGAGCAGGGCCGAGATGAGGAGGCTGTTCCTTTTCTCCAGGCCGTCGTTCGGACCGAAATCGCTGATGGTTCCGTCGACAGTGAGGTGAAGTCCGCTGCTCGGTTGCTCCGGCAGATCCGTGGCATTCCAGAGTAGGGATTGTTGACCCTCACCTCAGCCCTCTCCCAGAGGGAGAGGGGGCTTGCTTCACGGGGTCCGGCAGGCGCTTCGCACTGCTTCCATCCGCTCCGGAAATCGGCGCTCCAGATCCATCCGCGTCACTGTCAGCTGCTCCGTCCGGCCCGTCTTCCTCTGGATATCGCACAGCGCTGAGAGCGGCCGCATGTCCGACATGTCCAGGCGATCCGCTTGTCTCAGCGCCTCTTCCGCCCCATCCACATCCCCCACCCGGAACGCCGCCATCCCCAGGTGGTAGTACCCCATCACCAGCTTCGGATCCGCTTCCACCGCGCTCGCGAACAGCTCCCGCGCCTCCTCCATCCTCCCTTGTGCCATCCGCACCAGCCCCTCTTCCATGAGCATCTGCGGCCTCCCCAGCCCCCTCTCCAGCTGCTTCAGCACTTGGATCGCTTCCTCCCCGCGACCCATCGCGCTCAACAGCCTCGCGTACCTCACCCCCACCCCCACATTCCCAGGCGCCTTCTTGTAAGCCTTCCCCACTGACGACAGCGCCCCTCCCAGATCCCCGTCCTTCTCCTGGAAGTCCGCTCGCAGCAGATCTGCCTTCGGGTCCCCCGGTCTTAGTTCCTCCGCTCTTGCTAGCGACTCCTCCTCACACCGGTTCATCCGCTGCCCGTGGCAGATCCTCGCCAGCAAGAGCTGCGTCTCTATCTCGCCCGGCTCTCTCTTCTCCGCTTCCTTCGCTAGCTCATACGCGTCCAGCGGCGAGCCCTCCGACAGCAGCTCCGCCGCCGTCCGGAGGTGCTCCCCCGTCGCCTTCGGGTTCTCTTTTAGGGGCTTCAGCACCTGCGCCCGATTCGTGGCGTCCGGCATCGCCCTCGCGATCGCTAGTTCCTGCTCCGGCATGTTCCTCGGGAGGAACAGCGGTATCAGGTGGATGGCCAACGCCACCAGGCAGGCGATCAGGGCGCTCTTCAAGCCTCGGTCCAACCTCCGGCTACGTGGACCCCTTGGCTCCTGCTCGGGCTCTTCAGGGCCTCGGTGGCCCCGCGTCTCTTGGGTGGGCGGTACGTTCAGCACGTCCCTCTGACTCTAGAGACTCGTCTCCCGACGCGCACCGTCTCCCGCCCGCTCCGCTGGTCAGTGCCCGACACCACGTCCCGGGTGCCATCAGCCGGGCTTACTCCTCTACGGGAATCGTCCTCCCTCCTCACGACACCGCCCTCAATCGCGGCCTCGGTGATTCCGGAAGCTCCTCCCCACAGCTCCAGCACAGCTCGAAGTTCCCCGGGTTCTCCTCCCGGCACCCCGGACACTCCACCGCTCTCGCCGCCTTCTCCCCGTTCGTCTCCAGCTCCTCCAACAGCTCCCTCGCCCTCTCCACCTCCTCCTCCGGCAGCCACAGCTCCACCCAGGTCTCCGTGCTCGGTATCTCCCCGCTCAGTGGGGCCAGGGACTCTCCTCTCACTTCCACGGACAATCCCGAACCCGCCAGCAGCCCTTCCTGGAGCCTTGCCTCCCCTACCGTCCGGTGCACCGAGAACCGTACTCGCTTCATGGCCCCTCTCTAGTCGCGGGTCCTCCCCCCTCGCAAACCTGACCTGCTCCGCCCCCTCTCTTTTGCTCCCTCGCTGGTGGAGCACTCGAGTAGGCAGCTAGAGTGGTCCGGCGCAGGGGGGATTCGAGTGCTCGGTTTCGAACTCACACGGGATGAGGACCGTGCGTCTCCGGTTCCATCGCAGCGGTCCTCCGTTTATCCGTCGGAAGGCGTTCCCTCGTCGATTCTTGCTCCAGGCTTCAGCGTGGCCCTCTTCCCCAGCAGTTCGTCCCATCCGTACCGCTCTCCTCTCTGGGCTCGTTACGGACTCGCCCTGCTGGCCACCGGGCTCGCCTTCGCCCTTCAGTGGCTCCTCTGGCGGTGGCTCGCACCTACCCCCTACTTCCTCTTCCTCGCGGCTGTTGTCCTCTCCGCCTGGCTGGGCGGTCATGGTCCGGGCGCGCTCTCGACGGTTGCTGCCCTCGTCCTCACCCGCCTCTTCTTCCGCGAGACCCCTCCCGCTTTCTCACTCGCCGCCCACCCCTCCGTCACCAGCGCCCTCTTTACCGGCGTCGCTGCGCTGATGACCCTGGTGGCCGCTCGCGTCCGCACCACCCTCCATGCGGCCCAGGTCGCTCGCGCCGAAGCTCAGGCCAATGGCCACGTGCTCGATATCACCCTGCGCAGCATCGGCGATGCCGTCCTCACCACCGACTCCCACGGCCTCGTTCGCTTCATCAACCCCATCGCCTCCTACTTGTCCGGCTGGCGTGAGAGCGATGCCATCGGACAGCCGCTCGAGCGCGTCCTGCGCCTCGTTGAGCCCTCCACCCGCGAGCCCATTGCCCTCGTCCTCGCCGAACAGAGCGCGGAGCGGCCCATCCAGCTCGGTCAGCAGGCCCTGCTGCTCTCCAAGAATGGCGCCGAGCTCCCTATCGAGCACACCGCCGCCTCCCTCTCCGGCCCCCAGGGTCACCGGCTCGGCTCCGTCATCGTCTTCCGCGACATCTCCGCCCGCTTCCGCGAGGACCATGAGCACGCCAAGCTCCTCGCTCGCGAGCACGATGCGCTCCTCGAGGCCGAGACCCAGCGCGAACGGCTCGAGACCCTCTTCATGCAGGCCCCCGTCGCCATCTGCCTCACCCGCGGCCCGGACCACATCGTCGAGCTCGTGAATCCGCTCGGACAGACCCTCGTCGGCCAGCGTCTCGCCCCCGGCCGCTCCATCCGTGAAACCCTCTCCGGCTTGGACCCCAACCTCCTCCACCTGCTCGATGAGGTCTTCCGCAAGGGCACCCCCTTCGTCGGTCACGAGGTGCCCCTTCGTGCTGACTTCTCCGGCACCGGCCAGGACGAGGTGAAGTACTTCGATCTCACCTGGCAGCCCTGGCGCGGCCTTCATGGCGAGACGCTCGGCACCATGGGCCTGTGCGCGGAGGTCACCGAACAGGTGCTCGCTCGCCGTGAAGTCGAGGCGCTCGCGACGGATCTGCAGCGCGCCCTCCAGATTCGCGACGACTTCCTCTCCGTCGCCTCCCACGAGCTCAAGACGCCCCTGACCTCGCTCCAGCTCCAGCTCCAGCTCCTCTGGCGCTCACTCCCCGAGACCGACGCCGACGGCAATCCCCACCCCGCTCGCAAGCGCATCGAGGCCACCCGCAAACCCGCCGAGCGTCTCCACCAGCTCGTCAACAACCTGCTCGACGTCTCCCGCATCCGCGCGGGTCGGCTCGCCCTCGAGCACGAGACCGTCGACTTCGCCGCGCTCCTCCACGACGTCGTCGCCCGCGCCGAGGCCGATGCCGCCGGCGCCGGGTGCAAGCTCATCCTCCAGGCCGCCTCCCCCGTCATCGGTCGGTGGGATCGGCTCCGCCTCGAACAGGTCGTCACCAACCTGCTCTCCAACGCCATCAAGTACGGCGCCTCCCACCCCGTTGAGCTGTCCGTTGTCCAGGACGGGCCCCTCGCCCGGCTCACCGTGCGAGACCATGGCATCGGCATCCCCCCCGATAGCCAGGCCCGCATCTTCCAGCGCTTCGAGCGCGCCGTCTCCGAACGCCACTACGGTGGCTTCGGTCTCGGCCTGTGGATCTGCAAGCAGATTGTCGAGTCGCTCGGCGGCGACATCCGCGTCGAGAGCCAGCCCGGTCAGGGCGCCACCTTCATCGTGGCTCTTCCCCTCGAGCCTCCCGCCAGCGGGCGCTCCGACGCTGATTCCGGTTCCGGCTCCGAGTCCGGTTCCTCCTCCACCGGCTGAGCCGTTTCCACGGCCCGGGAGGTTCCCTCTCCTCCCCGCAGCCGGGGCTCCGGAGCGTTACTCCTGTTGCCGCAGCTCGTGCGGCAGGACCGCGTGCGCGTGCCTCGGTGCTCGCTCGTGCAGCTCCTGCGTCAGCAGCGTGTCCAGCTCCTCGAGCAGGGCGTCGTACGGCGTTCCGTCTCCCTTCGCCCTCTGCCCCGCATGTGCTTCCAGTTGCACCCGCGGCGTCTCCTCGTCCTCGAAGGCCAGGCTCACCGCCATCCCCCTCGGACCCCCCGCCGACGGCTCCAACACCACGGGCGCCGGTAGGTGCTCCGCTTCCTCCAGCAGCGGCCTCAAGCGCTCGACTTCCTCCTCCGTGAGGTCCCTCTCCACCACCGTCTCACCCTGCTCCAGCACGCGCAGGTGTCTCATTCCCTCCACCCGCACCGCTTGCGCCCCTGTGTTCGTCCTCCCGCTGCGCTCATAAGTCACTGTTTTCACGCGCTACCTCCCAGGTCCGGGCTTCTTGTGGAGGTATGCACGGTTTGCTTCCTTCGCAGCCCTCTCCCCCTGTTCCCGACAGAGCCCCCTCCCCACCGGCCCCGGTGTCGCCCCTCCAGGGCACTCCTAGGTTGCGTCTCCCCGGGCCCAACGCCCGGCTTTCCTGGAGGTTCCCGTGGCCAACACTCCCAACAACGACTCGCGCTCCAACAACGACCAGCGTTCCGATACCAAGAATCCCAACAACCCCGCCTTCAAGCAGGACCGCGATAACAGGTCCAACCAGCTGAACCCCAACAGCGATGCTCATCCGTCTCGGAAGTCCGGCGGGGGGAACTCCTCTTCCGATGGTTCCAGGAACGATTCCTCCTCGAATCAGACCCGGCGCTGAGGTTCCCCACGGTGGGTCCCCGGTTTTCTCTCGGGGGCCTACCGTGGCTCCTGGCCCGGCACGGCCTGGCCCGACCTGGCCCGGAGTCTCAATCCGGGTTCCTCATACCCTCACCCTGTCCCTCTCCCAGGGGGAGAGGGGAGGGTTGACGCACTGCGTTCGCTTCCTGCTGCCCCCAATGCCGTCCCGTCGTTACACTGCCTCCGTGCGTTCTGAATCCGTTGCCTCGCCCGCCCCTGCTCCCGCCCACCGCGGTGACTCCGGCGCCTTGGGTCTGCTTCCTTCGTCTCCTCCTCAGCCCCCCGCTCCTCGCTCCGAGCGCTTGCTCGCCCTCTCGTCCCAACAGTTTGATGTCCTCGTCATCGGCGGCGGTGTCACCGGTTGTGGCATCGCCCGGGACGCCGCCCTCCGCGGCCTCCGCGTCGCCCTCGTCGAGCGCGAGGACTTCGCCTCCGGCACCTCCAGCCGCTCCTCCCGTCTCATCCACGGCGGCGTTCGCTACCTCGAGCACGGCCACCTCGGCCTCGTCTTCGAGTCCAGCATCGAGCGCTACCGGCTCCTGCGCCTCGCCCCCCACCTCGTCCGCCCCCTGTCCTTCGTCTGGCCCGTCTACCAGGGCGCTCGCATCCCTCGCTGGAAGCTCGCCGCCGGCCTCATGCTGTATGACGCCCTCGCCCTCTTCCGGAATGTGAAGGCTGCTCGCAGCCTCAATGCCCAAGAGGTCTCCGAGGTCGTCCCCGGTCTGCGCACCGAGGGGCTCAAGGGCGGCTCCCGCTACTACGACGCCGCCACCGACGATGCCCGCCTCACCCTCGCCAACGCCATCGGCGCTTCCGAAGCCGGTGCCATCGTCCTCAACCACGCCTTCGTCAGCGCGCTCCTCATCGAGCAGGGCCGCGCTCAGGGCGCCACCGTCGTGGATGCGCTCACCGGTCAGCAGATCACCGTCCGTGCTCGCGTGCTCGTCAACTCCACCGGGCCCTGGAGCGATGAGATTCGCAAGCTCGACGCCAACGGCTCCACCCCCTCCGTTCGTGGCTCCAAGGGCGTTCACATCGCCGTTCCCCGCGAGCGGCTCCCCACGGACACCGCCCTGACCTTGCTGTCCCCCGTCGACGGCCGGGTGATGTTCGTCCTCCCCGCCGACACCCACACCATTATCGGCACCACGGAGACCCCTACTCACGCCCACCCCACGGAGGTGCGCGCCAGCCTCTCCGACGTGGACTACCTGCTCACCTCGGCCAATGCCTTCTTCCCCCAGGCGCACCTCGCCCGCGAGGACGTCGTCAGCGCCTGGGCCGGCATCCGCCCCCTCGTGGCCAGCGGCTACGGCCATGGCGACGCCAACAGTGCCAGCCGCGAGCACGCCATCCACACCAGCCCCACCGGCGTCCTCGCCATCTCCGGCGGCAAGCTCACCACCTACCGCGTCATGGCTCGTGATGTTGTGAACGCTGTCGAGAAGGTGCTCGACGTTCCTCGGCGCAAGGCGCTCACCGACTCCCTGCCCCTGCCCGGTGGCGATATCCCCTCGCTCGATGCGGAGCTCTCTGCTGCTCAGGCTGAGGTGGGTCGAGAGGCCACCGCTGTCCACCTCGTGCGTGCCTATGGCTCCCGCTGGCGTCTGGTGTGGGCGCTCACTCGAGAGCAGCCCCACCTGGCCGAGCCGCTTGCCCCAGGCCTTCCCTACATTCGCGCCGAGGCCGTTTACGGAGTGACCCACGAGCTCGTGCACACGCTGTCCGACCTGCTCGTGCGCCGCCTCAAGGTTGCTTTTGAGACGCGAGACCTGGGCCGGGCCGCCGCTCGCGTGGCCGCCACTGACATGGCTCCCCTCCTGGGCTGGGGCCCCGAGGTGATCGAGCGACAGCTTGCCGACTACTCCCGGGACGTGGAGCGACTCTTCGGCATCGAGTCGGCTGCGCGCTGACGTCCACCAGCCCGCACCTCTAGGGGAGGACCCGAGCGTCCTCCCTACCGCCCTCCAAGCAGACGATCTACCGTGCTTCACTAGGGAATGGGTGTGCCGACCAGACGTTGGTCAGGCCCATTTCTCCGCCCGGTGCCGCCCGGCGGTGCCTTCCCCCCACGGATGTGGTGCAAGGAGACGTTCTCATGAGGCGATTGGTGCTGTTGGGCTTGTTGGGGTTGGGCGTGAGTGCTTGCAAAGAGCCTGAGCCCATCAAGGTGGAGCCGCAGGAACTGCCGCTCTGTCCGGATCTCGTCGTCAAGGACCTGAGCCGCTCCGCCCCCCTGGCTTCCCAAGCGCAGGGCGCGGTCTCCTCCGCGCTGCGCAGCACCTCCGCGTCCGACAACAGCCCCCAGCCCATGCTGGTGCGCTTCCGCAAGCAGACCGGCGTGCAGGCCGCCGCCGTGTCCCGCCTTCGCGAGGACAGGGTGCGCAAGCTGGGTGCGCTCGTGAAGTACCACTGGCCCAGCCTCGACACCCTGGCCCTCTCCCTCACCCCCGAGGCGCAGGCCCGGCTCGCCCAGGACCCCGAGGTGCTCTCCATCACCCCGGATCGGCCGGTGCACGCGCTCGGCATGTCGCCGTGGGTGCCCGTGTCCGCCCTGCTCGGCGCGCCGAGCACCACCGGCAGCACCGCCGAGTACACCTGGGCCGTGCGGATGACGCAGGCCAACCAGGTATGGGATGCCAACAACGATGGCGTGCTCGACTCCGGTGCCCCCACCGGTGAGGGCATCACCGTGTGTGTTATCGACAGCGGCATCGACCCGAACCACCCCGAGCTCAAGGCCGCGTACGCCGGCGGCAAGGACTTCGTCGACAACGACGACGTGCCCGAGGACAAGGACACGTCGGGCGCTTGGGGCGGAGGTCACGGCACTCACGTGGCGGGCACCATCGTCGCCCAGCTCGGCTCCGGCGGTCAGGTGAACCCCAATGACCCCACGCTGAGCCCCAGCGGCATGGTGGGCCTGGCCCCGGGCGCCAAGCTGCTCGTTGCCCGCGTGCTCGACGAGAACGGGGATGGGCGCACCTCGGACGTCATCGCGGCGCTCCGCTGGTGCAAGGAGAAGGAGGCGCACATCGCCTCGCTCTCGCTCGGCTCGTCCAACCCGGATGAGGCCGAGAGGGCCGCCTTCGACGAGGTCTACGCCGCGGGTATGTTGTCCATCGCCGCCAGCGGCAACGGCGGTGAGCTCGCCACCCCGGAGTCCAAGGTCTACCCGGCCGCCTATGCCTCCGTGGTTGCTGTGGGCGCGGTGGACCCCGAAGCCAAGCACCCCGCGTTCTCCCAGGGAGGAGATCACCTGAGCCTGGTGGCCCCCGGCGTGAACATCTACTCCACCTACCCCCAGGGCCAGTCGCCCTTCGCCACCCTGGAGGCTGGCGGCAAGTTCTACGCCTCGTCCGCCTTGGACTTCGTCCCCTACGAGGAGTACACGGGCAAGCTCGTTGACTGCGGCCTGGGGGAGAACAATCGCTCGTGCCCCGAGCTCGAGGCCACCTGCGAGGGCTTCGTGGCCTACGTGACGCGCGGGGGGGAGATCAAGTTCAGCGACAAGGTGAAGAACGTGCGCTCCCAGGGCGCGCGCGCCGTCATCATCGCCAACAACGACCCCGAGGATGACGAGGCCCTGGGCTTTACGCTGGGCTCCCCGGCCACCTGGCCGCCGGTGACGGCCATCCCCACCACCCTCGTCAACGACATCCGCGCTCAGATTGGCAGCCCCGTGCGCGTGGGCATCCGCGGCGGTGACTACTCCTTGAGCACCGGTACCTCCATGGCCACGCCCCACGTCTCCGCCGTGGCCGCGCTGGTGTGGAGCGCCCGTCCCACGCTCACCAACACGCAGGTGCGCGCCATCCTCGAGAGCACCGCGAAGAACCTTGTCGACCCCGAAGTGCCGGAGTCGCCCACGGGCAAGGACATCGTCTTCGGCTACGGGCTGGTGCAGGCCAAGGTGGCGGTGGACAAGGCGCTGAACCCGTAGTCCCGGGAGTGGCGCGCTCCCCGGCGCTCCCGGTGTCTCTCGGGAGCGCCAGCCCCAGCGCTCGTCTCAGCGCAGCGGCCGCGCAGGCGAGGCCAGCAGGCACGCGCCGACGCTCGCCTCGACCCGGGCCACGGCCTCAACGCTCGGGTCCATGCACGCGGGCACCGTTGCCACGGACACGAGCCCGTCTCCCCACGACTCCTCCGCGTCGAAGGACGTGGGACGCGCCTGCGGCACCAGGCTCAGGGCCATGAAGGCCACCGCGGCCACGGCTCCCAGTGCCATCCTCCCTCCGTACTCCCAGCGGCCCTTGCGCGGCGCCGACGACGGACGCAGCCGGGCCTCCAGTGCACTGAAGCTCAGCGCCGGTCGCGACGGCAGACGCCTCGCCCGTTGCGCCATCCACCCTCGCTCCAGGCGCAGCCACGCCAGCGTCCGCGCGCACGTGGCACACGCAGCGGCATGCGTGCTCACCCGCTCCGCTTCCTCCTCCGAGAGCTCTCCGGCGAGCAGCGCGTCCAGGTCCGATTCGCGGCAGGGGGCGCTCATGACCGACCTCCATTTCCGACATGTCCGGCGAGCCGCTCTCGCAGCTGCAGCCGCGCCCGGTGGATTTCATTCTTCACCTTGGGCAGGGACCAACCCATCACCTGGGCGATGTCCTCGTACGCCAGCCCATGGTCAATGCGCAGCAGCAGCGCCGAGCGCCGTTCCTCGCGCAGCTCCCCGAGCGCCTCCGCCAGCAGCCCCTCCATCTCGCGGTCCAACAGCAGGTCCTCCGGCGTAGGCGAGGGCAGCGCTGACTCCAGCAGCGGCTCGATCTCCTCGGAGGCGATGTCCAGGTGGGTGCCCCGCGTCCGGCGCGACTCGAGGTAGATATGGCGGGCAATCCCCAACAGCCACGAGGCCAGCCGCGCATCGTCACGCAGCGCTCCGAGCCGCCCGTGTGCCCGGACGAAGGTCTCCTGAGTCCCCTCGTCCGCGGCGGCCTCGTCTCGGAAGAGGTCGCGCAGGAAGCGCCAGACGGCGGGGGCGTGCTGCTCGAAGAGCGTGCGGAACGCGACCGGATCGCCCTTCCGCGCACGTGCCAGCAGCCGGCGCTCGGCGTCCTGCTCCGAGGACGCGCCGCCAACGAGGGTCATTCGGACCGCGAAAAGGTGGGCCACGCGCCGTGGTGACATGAAGCCGCCGAAAGTTTCACCGCTCGTTCTCTTTCATGCTTGCCCGGGGCGTCAAATCCAGGCCGCTCGGCCCGAGGGCCGCCGGGGAGGCATGGGCCCTCCGTGGCCGGGTGTGTCCTTTCACGAACAATTCCCACCTTTGCGCCACGGGAGGGGTCAACGAGGAGGATTGCATGCGGAGAGCCATCTGGATGGCGCTGGCCTTCATGGGGACTGCCCCTCTGGTGGCCCTGGCGCAGCAGAGTGCGGGAGCCCCCGCCAACCCAGCCCCCGCGGCGAGCCCATCGGGCACGGCCAGCATCGAGCGGGGACAGGACACGACGGGGACCGGGACGGCGGGAGCCCCTGGACAGCAATCGGCCGGGAGCGTGGGAACGGCCACGGGCGAGCCCGCCGCCGGGACCGGAGGGGCGGGGACGGGAGGTGCCGGGACTGGGGGCGCGGGCACGGGAGGCGCCGGCACGGGAGGAATGGGGACGGGAGGCGCGGGGACCCAGGGGACGGGGAATGCGACGGGCCTGGACAGCGTCCCGCTGCAGCGGACGGGCCCCCAGGGGCAGCAGGGGCTGACGGGGACGGGAGGCGCTGGGACGGGAGGCTCGATGGGAGCGGGCCCTACGTATCGCGGGACCACTCCGGAGATGCCATCCGCGTCGCCTCCGATTGACGTGGGCACTCGGGTGGGACCTGAGCCGGGTGAGCAGGCTGGGGGCGCAGGTACGGGCACCGTGGGCACCGGCGGTGGGGATACGACCGGTACGGGCGGTGGCGGCACCGGAACCGGCACGGGCGGTGATGCGACGGGGACCGGCACCGGAACTGGTACGGGAACGACTGGGACGGGAACCGGCGGGGCGGGGACGGGCGGCACCGGAACGGGCGCGACTGGCGGCGGAGGTGGCGGCACGGGTGGCGCTGGAGCGAGCGGAGCCGGTGGAAGTGGGGCGGTGCAACAGGCTCCCGTGTCCGGTGGCCCCGAGGCGATGCAGCGCGAGTTGACCCTCCTGCGTCAGCGCGTGGCCCGTCTGGAGAGCGAGCTGGATGCCTTGCGCGGAACAGGCGGCGGGGGGACGGGGGGAGCAGGTGACACGGGCACCACGGACACGGCGAACATCCAGGTGCAGGGTCCCGTCACGGTGGCCACCGCAGTGTTCGACGGCAGGGTGGTGGACGTCACGCCCAAGCACATCGACATCGTCGACACCTCGGATGGTGCGTTCTACCGCCTCGCTATTAATGACGAGACTCGGGCCTTCGTGGGTCCTCGGCTGGAGCGCATCCCCGTGCAGAAGCTCTCCGAGGGGACGCAGGTGCGGACCTCGTTCGCGCTCGTCTCGGGTGAGGAGCAGGCGCTCAACATCGTCACGCAGCCCGAGCCACAGCGGCAGCCCCGCAAGCAGCAGGGGGCACCCCAGGGCCAGCAGCGGCAGGCGCCTGGGAATCAGGGGCAGCAGCGTGCGCCGAGTCGGTGAGCCTCAGTCGACCTCAAGGAGGTCCAACGATTCGATGAGGGGCTGAGGCATTGTCCACAGTCCCTCTTGGTGGCGGTAGCCGAGCTCGAAGGCGTTGAGGATGGCGGGCCAGCGATCCTCGAAGACGGCCCAGTTGTACTCGGTCGGCTTCGAAGTGAGGAGGTTGTGGTCCCGGTCCCGCTGCGTGGCGGTGTAGTCGCTGAGCTCCCAGGCGACGGGGCCCATCGGCAGCCGCAGCGTCGGCGTCATCGCCAGCATGAGGGCGGTACGGGGCACCTCGCCCGCGGGCGGCGTGGCCGGAGTGAAGGCGGGCTGCACGGCGTCATGTTGCTCTCGCCAGGCCAGGTAGTTGTTGGCGAAGGCGATGAGCGCATCTCGGTCCGAGTCACTGGCCGCCCGGCGCGCGTCCTCGAAGAGGGCGAACGCGGCCACCACCAGGCTCCGCCCGCTGACGCCTGGCAGTGCGCTCGCGAAGTCCGTGGGCAGCGGCGAGTCCTTCACGTGCTCGAGCGCGTACACCCAGGCCCGGCGGGCCTCGTCGGAGCTTGCGCCCCGCAGCGCGAAGCCCTCCACCACCTGGGCCGACTTCACCGCGTGGGCTCCCGAGCGCTTGCGCCACTCGAGGTACTCGCGCGCCGCGCCGGCGATATCCGAGTAGATGGCCACGTTGCCATCGAGCAGCAGTTGCTCCAGTGTGCGCGCCACCGCCTCGGCCGCCTCGAGCGCCGTGGCACCCGGGGCCTCATACAGGACACGCGCGAAGCGCCAGGTGGAGATCCACAAGGTGCGCGGATCCGCGAGCACGTCGAGGTTGGCCGCGCTCAGCAGTGAGCCTAGGGAGGCGGCCACGTCGTGAGACAGGCCGAACCAGCGCAGGGTGTCCCCCACCTTCTCCGCGACGAGCCGCTCCGGGCCAGAGACGCCGCTGCGCTGGAGCGCCTGCTGCACCGATGCAGAGGGCTCGCCCTGGGCGGCGTCGATGATGGCGCGGGCTAGATTCGCACCGAGCATGCCCTTGCCGGCCTCCTGGGAGGCGTGGGGCGCGAAGGCGAACCAGTTGCTGAGGACGCGGCTGGCCCCGCCGGGGCGGAAGTCGGGGTCGAGCAACGCTTGCAGTTCCTGAGCGAGCTGGATGTACCCCTGGGTGATGCGGCGGTTGGTGTCGAGCGCGTGGCTCGTATCAGCCACCAACCAGTTGGCGGGAGCACGGAGGAGGGTGTTTCGGGGCCGATGCGAGCGGGCCTGGAGGGGCGGCTGCGCCTGGGACTCTGGCGGACGGGCCCGTGGGGTGACGTCTGTTTTGGTGGAAGGCGGGTCCTGGTCCGACATGCGCTGTTCTCCCGTGACGGCCATGTGCCCGGAGCCTCCTTGGAGGCTCGGAGAGCGGCCTATGCGCCGCTCCGTGAGTCCCACGTTCCTGGCCGCTGTACCGGTTGCCCGTGGGCGTTCGCCGCCCAACGTTTTACCGGAAGAAGGGAGCGCGGCGTAGATGCGGAAGCCGACCTGGTTGGACCTGGGGATCGCGGTGCTCGGCCTGTTCCTCGTGTGCAGCGCCGCGCAAGGAGTAGCGCAGACGCAGTCCACGAGGACGGGGGCTCAGTCTCCGTCCTCGGAGGACACGTCGATAGGGGATGTCACCCAGGACTCTCGCATCACAGGCACGTCGGACGCGATGGGGTCGGGCTCGGGGCTGGTGACCAACGACACGCCGCAGGAGACGGGGACGGGCGGGGCAGGGACCGCAGGGGCGGGGACTGGGGGAACGGGGACAACAGTCGGTACGGGCACAGGGCAGACAGCGGGCACGGGAGGCAGCGGGACGGGCACGCAGGGCACGGCGGTGGATGCAGCCCAGCAGCGGCTGGAGGTTGCCCGGTTGCGTACGGAGGTGGCTCGACTGGAGCAGCAGCTCGCGCAGATGCGGGCGAGGCTCTCACAGGCAGAGACTGCCTCTCAGGGCACCGGAGGTAGCGGGGCGGGCACGGGAGGCAGTGGGGCGGGCACAGGAGGCAGCGGCTCTGCGGGCACGGGAGGCAGCGGCTCCGCGGGCATCGGAGATCCCAGCGCCGAGGGTCCCGAGGTCAATACAGGCGTAGGCGACCCCGCGGCCGAGAGCGTAGGAGGGGCAGGGCGTGCACAGGCGGCCACCCAGCCGGACACCAGCAACCAGGGCTACGCCGTGGCCCACGTCATCCACACAGGCCGAGTCCGCTCGGTGTCCCAGCAGCGGTTGGTCCTCGTCGACGAGGGGGGCATCGTCAAGACGCTGACGCTTGCCCCTAACGTGCGGGTCGTGCGCGGCGGACGGCAGGTGGCGCTCCAGAGTCTCACGGAGGGCGCCGTTGTCCGGGCCTCGGGAGACATGTACGCCCGTGACAATCCGGTGTTCGAGATCCAGGTGGTGCCTACGGCTCCCGCTCGCTGAGGCTCACTGCGGCAGCTTGATACCGGAGAGCCGCTGGTACAGCTCCACCGCGAACCCGTCCGTCATCCCCGACACGTAGTCCGTCACGCACAGCAGCCGCTGGTAGGGCGTGAGCCGCTCGATGGCTTCCTGGCGGCTCTCCACGTACGGGCCCGGGCGCTGGAAGAACTCCAGCGGAAGCAACTGCCGCAGCTTCTCCTGCTCCTTGTTCGGCTTGTCTGCCAGCACCGCCGGCGCGAACCTGTCCAACAGGCCCCCCAGCGTCTGGAAGCCCGCGGCTTCAATCTGGAGCACCCGCTCGCTCCAGTACCCCTTCTCGCGAGTGATGTTTGTAATGGTCTTCAGCCGCTCGCCCGCCTCCGGTCGCGCAGACACCAGCGATTGCTCGAAGCTCCCCGCCTCCATTGCCATCACGTGCTCGGCGAACGCCGTGACGCACTCCTGGATGAGCGCGAAGATGGCCCCCGCCCGCGCCCGTCCCAGCCGCGACTCCCAGTCCACCTTGTCCTTCAAAGGCTTGAACTTCGGCTGCAGCGCTGCCACGTCCTCCATCAGCGAGCAGACGGTCTCCATCGGGATGAGACCCAGCTTCCCCGAGTCCTCCAGGTCGATGATGGCGTAGCAGATGTCGTCCGCGGCCTCGACGAGGAAGGCCAGCGGGTGCCGGCTGAAGACGTACGGCTCGCGCTCCAACAGCCCCAGCTTGCGGTACACCTCGCCCGCGAGCTGCGCGTCGTCCTGGAAGAACCCGAACTTCTTCTCCGAGATGCGCGCCTTGTCCCGCTCCCGTCCCCGCGGCAGCACCGAGGGCCTCGGGTATTTGCTCATGGCCCCCACCGTCGCCACGGTGTAGCGCAGCCCGCCATCCCGGTTGCGGGATTGCAGGCGGTTGAGGATGCGGAAGCCCTGCGCGTTGCCCTCGAAGCTCGCCAAATCCTTCCATTCGCTCTCCATCGCGAACGGGTGCTTCGCGTCCTTCTTCTCCACGAACTCGAACGACGGGAAGTTGCGCTCCACCCAGTGCTGGATGGCCGCTTCCCCCGAGTGCCCGAAGGGCGGGTTGCCGATGTCATGCGCCAGGCACGCAGCCGCCACGATGGTTCCCAGACGCGAGGGGTCCACGTCGACGTCCTGGGCCTGCAGACTCCGTCCCGCCAACTGCCCCAGCGAGCGCCCCACGCACGAGGCCTCGATGCTGTGCGTCAGCCGCGTGCGCGTGTAGTCGCTCGTCGACAGGGGGAACACCTGCGTCTTGTCGTGCAGGCTCCGGAAGGCGCTCGAGAAGACGATGCGGTCATAATCCTTGTCGAACTCGGTTCGCTCGTCCGGGGTGTCCAGGGGCGTGCGATGGGGCGGGTCCCCCACCCGGTGCGGGGAGAGAAGCTGGCGCCACCGTTCGGTGCGTGAGTTGTTCATGGAGGCCTCGTGAGATGCGGTGGGGGACCGCCATCGTGCGGCCAGAGCACCCCGGGGCAAGTTTCCCGGCGGACACTGGCGGCGGCCCATCGTGGAGACATCATGCCTCGGGGCTCCCACATGTGTGCCTGGGGTGTCTCCTACTGGAGTTTCTCCCGGGCCCCGAGGCGCGGACAGGTCAGTGCCCGCGCGATAATTCGTCCCTGACCCCGCGTGTCTCCAACCCGGGAGGGGACCATGTCCTCCAGCGCTACCGCCCATCGCATTCCCAGCACCACCTCCACGAGCTCAGGGAGTTTGGACCTGCCCCATGTCCCGCTGTCCGAGGGCAGCAAGGGCTCCGAGGTGCAGCGGCTCCAGGCCGTGCTCATCCGGCTCAAGTACCTGGGCGGCCGGGCGGATGGCGACTTCGGGCCCAAGACGAAGGAGGCCCTCGCGCGCTTCCAGCGTGACTGGCGGCAGACGCCGGACGGCGCGTACGGGCCGGAGACGCGCACCGCGCTCCAGAAGGCGCTGACGCCGGTGCACAAGCCGGCCGTGGTCTCCAGGCCCTCGCCCAACTCCGAGCCGCGCAACGGGGTGGACATCGACGCCATCATCCTGCACCACACGGGGACCAACCGCATCTCGGTGGACCTGGCCACGCTGCGCTCCCGAGGCTCCAGGCGCGTGAGCTCGCACTACCTCATCGCGCCCACGGGCACCGTCTATCAGCTCGTGCCGGACAGCCGGGCAGCCTGGCACGCCGGCGTGTCCTCGCTGCACGGCGTGACGCAGCCGAGCGTCAACGCGCGCTCCATCGGCATCGAGATAACGAACGACGGCACCGGCCTGACGCCCTTCACCGAGGCGCAGTACCTCGCGCTGGAGCGGCTCGTGCCGTACCTGGCCCGGACGTACAAGGTGCCCAAGGAGAACATCGTCGGCCACCGTGACGTGGCTCCGGACCGCAAGACGGACCCGGCCGACAACTTCGAATGGGAGCGCGTGCGCCGCGCCGTCGACGCCGTCCTCTGAGGGCTCGCGTCCTTCGGAGCCCGTTCCTACCTTTGTTGTTGGAGGAGGAACGCCATGTCCAACCTCAAGCAAGCAGCCCGGCGCATCATCGAGGAGGTCTACGGCCAGGGCAGGGTGGAGGTGCTCGATGAGCTGTGCCACCCCGACTACGTGGGACATGATCCGCTGGTAGGCGACGCGGACCTCCAGGGCGTGAAGGCGTACGTGCGCTTGCTACGCGCCTGCTTCCCGAACCTGGAGGCGCGCATCCTCGGGCTCTATGTGGAGGGGAACACGGCCATTATCTGGTGGTGGATGGAGGGCAACCTCGCTCGGCGGTTGCTGGACGTGGAGCCGCAGGGCCAGCGCATTCACCTGCAGGGCATCACCGTCGCCGAGTTCGAGGAGGGGAAGATCATCGAGGACTCGAGCGAGTGGGACACGTTCGGCTACCTGGTGCAGCTCGGATTGGTGAAGCCACTGGGGCCTATGGCCAGGGCCTCCGGCGAGCGCGATGGGTCCGGGCTCTCCCAGAGCTAAGGGCCGGGCTCGCTTTGTGGCAGGGTAATCAAGACAGCCACCCCCATGAAAAGGGCACTCCAAGAGCAGGCGGACGAGGAGCCAGTCGCGCCGCATGCTCCCAAGTGCGCTCTCGTTTCGAGCTTCAAAAGTTTCAAAATCGGTGAGAGGAGCCACCGGGGCTGGTGAGCCAACATCACGTGGTTCGTGCGGAGCGAAGCCGAGGTTTGGGCTTTGCCGTATCATTGGGAGATCCTTCGGACTGGATACCCATGAATCTGTACTTCACCACCACGTTGATGGTGCTCCTCGTCGGGTGTGGTACGGCCTCTCGGGTGGTGCGCCTGGATACGGGACGGGACGCGCCCATTGTCTTCGCTCCGCACAATGACTCCGTTCCGGTGGAACTGGACGATGACGAATTCGAGGAGGCCGTGGCGACGCTTGCCCGGGATACGCGACCTCCCGCTCGACCGCAGGAATCCGCCCGGCGGCTGTTCGAAGTGGAGGCGCGGAGCGGCTCATACACGTATGAGACACGCAGCCACCGCCTCACTGCGCACGTGCCGGGCGATCTGCTGGAGGGAGACTCAACGGCGGCGGAAGTGGAGGTGACTCGCGCCTATCTGCGCTGGTGCGAACGCACAGGGAGACCCGGAGACTGTCTGCGCCTGCTGACGGAAAGCCGCGACGGTGACGAAGCTGCCCGGCGCGAGACAGGCGGCGGTCCAGGCGGAGACGCAGGTGGGCATCCGTCTCTCGGCAGTGGGGGAAGTGGAGACGGTTGCCGTGAACGCCGAGACCGTCACCATCGCTCTTGCTCCTGGTGCTGTTGCCACGACGGTCCAGGCTATGAGCGGCACCGCTGCCAATGCTTCTTCCAATGGGTTCAGGGCGTGGGGCTCGTTCAGCGGCTTCAAGAAGGCCATGGGCTCGGCGGGCCCAGGGAAGGAGTGGCACCACATCATCGAGCAGACGCCGGGCAACGTGAAACGGTTCGGGTCCGAGTCCCTTCACAACACAGAGAACATCGTCTCGTTGGACAAGGGTATCCACACCCGCCTCAGCTCGATCTACTCGTCGATCCGCTACGACATCACGCAGTCGTATACGCTGACCGTACGGCAGTGGTTGAGCACTCAGTCCTACGAGGCCCAGCGCGAGTTCGGGCTGCTGGCCATCGAGAACGTAACGAAGGGGTTCTGGTGATGAAGTTGGAGGAGCTTGTCGAACAGTTCGCTCAGAACGTGGCCGCGCAGAACGATGCCATCCAGAGAGGCGATGCCAAGGCGGGGAACAAACATGCCAAGCAGTACACCGCCGCACTGATGGAACTACGGGCTCAGGGAAATGCTGGGCGAGATGCCCTCGCGGTGCTGTTGACGCACCCCCGAACGGATGTTCGCGCTATGGCGGCTGCGTTCCTACTCCGCTATCGGACAGCTGAATCCAGGGCGGTTTTGGAAGCGGCGGCGAAGGAGGGCGGAGTGGCGGCAATCGGAGCGATCATGACACTGAGGCGTTGGGATGATGGCACCTGGGCACTCGATCCGGAATAGCCCTTGGCAACGCCTCGAGAGCAAGTACACAGCCGCGATTTCGGAGCGGCAAGCGGGGCCCAGAGATGAATAGCCCAACAAGGTGGCTCCTGAAGAACGCTCAAGACCGTTCGTTTCCATCGAGGAAGCGATCGCCGCGTTCGACGCCGCGTTCGACAACTGACGCCGAGGCACCGCACGAGGAGAGGAGCACCCGGAGGAGTAGCACTCCAGGTCCGGCCAGACCCGAGCGAGCCGTGCGCGTGACATCACCCCCCGGACCTGTTGGACTCCCCTCGTCGTGACTGTGCCCGATTGAGGGGGGAGACATGCGGAACATCGGAATCATCGGCTCGGGAATCATTGGACTCCTGGCCGCACACGGCCTGCGCAAGGCGGGCCATCAGGTAACGCTCTATTCGGACAAGACGCCCGAGCAGTGGCTCCAGGTCCGGCCCACGGGTACGGCGGCGCGCTTCGACCTATCCCTGCAACTGGAGCGCGAGCTCGGCCTCAACCACTGGGATGCCCAGGTGCTCTGGGCCCAGGGGGTACACCTCCTCGTCTGCCCCGAGCCGCGCAATCGCCTGCTCACGCTGACGGGCCGCATGCGCCGTCCCTTCCAGGCCGTCGACGTGCGAATGCAGAGCCACCGGTGGATGAAGGACCTGGTCGAGCGCGGCGGGCGCATCGAGCTCGAGTCCGTGACGGTGGCGCGCCTGGAGGAGATCGCCGCCGCGCACGAGCTCACCCTGGTGGCGGCAGGCCGCGCGGAGCTGTGTCGGCTGTTCGAGCGGGACGCGGCTCGCAGCGTCTACAACGCGCCCCAGCGCCAGCTCACGCTGCTGTGCATCAAGGGCCCGAGGATGCGCTTCGACGACCTGCCCCTCGTCCCAGTGAAGTTCAACGTCTTCCCCGGAGTGGGCGAGGTCTTCTACATGCCCTACTTCCACAAGGACGTGGGCCCGAGCTGGAACGTGCTCGTGGAGGCGAAGCCGGGTGGGCCACTGGACCGGTTCCGCGAGGTCCGGAGCGGCGAGCAGGCGGTGGAGCTCGCCAAGGGGCTGTTCCGCGAGCTCATCCCCTGGGACGCCGACTGGTTCCGAGATGCCGAGCTGTCGGATCCACACGGCTGGCTGGTGGGCACGGTGACGCCCACGGTGCGCCGGCCCGTGGGGAGGCTGCCCTCGGGGCGCGAGGTGATGGGGCTGGGCGACACGGTGACGTCGTTGGACCCCATCGGCGGACAGGGGGCCAACAGCGGGTGCAAGCAGGTGCGCACGTTGCTCGAGTGCGTGGCCGAGCACGGGGACCGGCCCTTCGACGCGGCATGGATGAGCGCCACCTTCGAGCGCTTCTACGCGCGGCACGGACACCCGACGTACACCTTCAACAACCTTCTATTGGAGCCCCTCACCCCCTCCGCGCGCGAGCTGTTCATGGCGCAGTACGGCAGTGACGGCCGCGAGGGCAACCGGAGCGCAGAGCAGCAACTGGCCGACGCCTTCTCCGAGAACTTCAACGACCCCGCCACGCTGACGCCCGTGTTCCAGGACTCGCGCCGCATGCGGAGCTTCATCGCGGAGACCACCGGAGGGGCGTGGCTCGCGGCCCTGGCTCGGGGTGGGCTGGGCGTGGCGCGGGGCCAACTGCGCCAGAAGCTCGGCCTGGATCCGCGGCACCCGCCGCTCGTCTCCGCCCGTCCATGACTTCCCGCGTTAAACGAAGGTGAGAAGGGGGACGCAACTCGGGCTCCTCAGCGCGCGAGAATTCCTCAACGGATTTTCCCGAGCCTTTCGCCGGAGCCCCCCATGAATCCCATCGAGCGCGGTCGCAACCTGTTCAACACCGTGCGCACCGGCACGCAGCACGCGGTGGAGAAGGCGCAGCAGACCGTGGGCCAGGTGAGCAACACCGTGGCCGAGGGGGGCCGCCGGGTGGGCCAGTTCGTTGATGGCTTCGAGGACAAGGCCACGAACAGGCTCAGCGCGCTGGGCGGCCTCTTCGGGGGCTCGAAGCCGGACCGCGTGTACGACGGGCACCTGGTGGGCGCCGGCGGGAAGACGTTCCCTGCCGGCACTCCGCTGAGCCAGGTCCCGGGTGTCACCCCGCGCAACAATCCCAACCCTTCCGAGACGTTCATCTACGTCAACGGCATCTCCAATACGAAGGACCAGCAGCTCGGCAGCATGCAGCAGATCGCCGATCGCACCGGGGCTCGGGTGATTGGCGTGCACAATGCCACCGAGGGCATGGTCGCCGACCTCGCCCAGTGCGTGAAGGACAAGCTCGACAAGGGCCACAACCCGGCCGTGGACTCGCTGGCGGACAGCGTCTACGCGGAGCTGAAGGCGGGGCACTCGGTGCACCTGATGGCGCACAGCCAGGGCGGCCTCGTCACCAGCCGCGCCCTCAACGATGTGGCCAACCGGCTGCGCATCGAGGATGGGATGTCCAAGGGCGACGTGGAGAAGCTGCTGGGCCGGGTGAACGTGGAGACCTTCGGCGGTGCCGCCGGCCGCTACCCGGATGGCCCCAACTACGTGCACTACGTCAACACGAAGGACATCGTGCCCACGTGGTTCGGCCAGGGCAACGGCAAGGGCCTGGACGAGTGGATGCGTGACGCGGGCAAGGGCGCGGTGGTGCGCCGCTTCGAGCACGGCTCCGGCCTCCAGGGCACCCACGGGCTGAACGATGCCTACTTGCCGCAGCGCGTGCCCTTCGACCAGGCTCGTGCCGGCAAGTGACGGAGAACCACACCATGCTCCAGTGGCTGATGTCCGCGGTGGGCCTCGCGCTGTCCACACCTCCGCCCGCGAGCGGCGGCCCCATGACGCGCGAGGCGGCGCAGGAGCTCGTGCGCTGGTACTCGCGAGCCCAGGGCGCGGTGTTGAGCCCGGGCCTCAACCCACAGGGCTTCGGCGGCATCGCCGTGGGCGGGGCCCAGCTCTACTTCGAGTACCACGAGGACACGAAGTCGCTCGAGTGCAGCGCGCTCGTCTACCGCTTCCGCGAGCCGCCCAAGCCGGGCGTGCTGGAGGGCTTCGAGGCCGAGGCGCGCGAGGGCACGGACACGGGAGGTGGCACCGTGGACTACGAGCGCGAGAACCGTGGCCTCTTCCTCAGCCGCGTCTACACGCAGATGCCCGACGGCAAGGCCTTCGCCCAGGACATGAAGCGGCTGGGGAAGGCGAGCGTCGTGTGGGGGGACGAGGTGCTGGACCGGGTGGCCTCGCGCGTCTTCCACCCGGAGGAGCTCCAGAAACACTGAGTCGGCTTCACGCGGCGGTGAGGCGGTTTCCCCCCACGGGAGCGGGCGCAGGCGCGGGCTCGGGCTCGCGTGCGAGCGCCTCCACCCAGCGCTCCAAGGAGTCGAGCAGCTCGCTGCGGTATTCACCCTCCAGGGGCAGCAGCAGGCGCGCCAGACGCTCTTGCACCACTCCGTCAGCCTCGTCTCCCGCCACGCGGCCCTTCTCGGTGAGGCGCACCAGGACGTGCCGCTTGTCCGCGCGCGTGCCGCGGTGCCTCACGACGAGCCCCAACTCCTCCAGCCTGTCCAACAGGCGTGTCATGGGCGGCATGGCCAGGCCCATCCGCTCGGCCAGCGCGTTGACGGTGAGGAGCCCCTCGGCGTGAAGCCACCAGAGCGCCTGAAGCTGCCGAGGCTCGAGCTCCGCGTGGGGAATTTCGTCCAGGGGGTTCGCGAAGGCCCCCTGCCGGGCGATGTCAACGAAGAGATTCCTCAACCGCGCGACCACCACACGCACCTCTGACGCCAGTTCCGCCATGGGGATGCCTCCGTTGACTCCCCAAACGCGCGGGTCGCGCGGACATATCGCGATAGGCTTCCAATCCCTATGCGCTCCTCTTCCTTGTCCTTGGTTCTCCTGTTGGGTGTGCTCTCCGGTGGTGGTCGAGCCCTGGCCGCGACACAAGACACTCCGGACGCGAGCTCCGGCTCGGCGAAGCAGGCGCGAGCCGACAAGGCTCCCGTGCCGTTGCCGGAGCCTCGCTGGAAGGGATTGCCCGGGTGGTTGGGTTTCGCGACGGTGAAGTCGGGTGCAAAGCATCAGCAGTACTGGACGCCCGAGCATCCGGACGCGCGGGCCGTGCTTTTCTCAGACTTTTGGAAGGCTGTTCCCACGGGGACGAAGGTGACACTCCTCTCCACCGCGGGCGTACGGGAGGGCACGTACCTGGGCACCTCGGACGTGCACTACGGCTGCGAGGAGAACACGGCCACGCTCGCGGGCTTCGGCGCCGCCGAGCCCTTACCCGAAGGCCCTGTCTGGATTCTCCCGCCCGGGAGCGCCGAGGGCGCCACCTCGCTGCCGGTGAAGGAGGTGCCGGCGAACACGCTGGGCGTCGCGCTCCCCAGGGGCAAGACGGCGGCGAGCAAGGACGTCCGGGCCTTCGAGGCCGGGGGACTCAGCTTCCTGCTCACGAAGACGGGCAAGCTGCGCGGGCAGCTCACCGTGTACCTCCAGGGCCGGCGTGTCGCGGCCAAGGCCCTCGCCAAGGGAGACATGGCGGGCAGCGAGAAGACGCCGCTGAACCTCTATGACGACAAGATGGAGGTGGACGTGCCGCGACCGCTGGCCGCGTACCAGCTTGGCCAGACGGGGCCCGTGGTGGTGGTGCTCGGCTTCCGCAGCTACGAGGGGCACCACTTCATGTTGGCCGTGCGGCGCGGCGACAAGGCCGAGCTCATCCTGGAAGACGACGAGGCCCTCTACTTCTGCGCCTTCTGAGCCCCGGGCGCCGCGCGCTGGAGCGCCTCCTGGAAGGGCTCCGGGTCCAGGTAGACGCGGATGAGCTCGCCGGTGCGCGAGAAGAGCTTCACCACCTCGGCGGTGAAGTGCATGTACTTGCTGTGCGTGAGGATGCTCACGCTCTTGAGCGCCGAGCGGTTGGCGCTGAACCACTCGGTCCAGGCCTCCTGCACGGGCAGGTTGGCCCCGGTGACCTCATCCATCTCGAAGAACAGCTCCACGGGGGCGTAGCGGCGGATGTCCTCGCGCAGCTCGTCCATGGGCGCGGTGCCGAACTCGCCCTTGTCATTGCCCACGATGAAGATGGACACCACCCCCGGGCGTGGCCGCTGGTAGGTGAAGCTGCACCGCTCGCTCGACAACCGCACCGCGCCGTCTTCCAGCGTCTCTCGTTTGAACGACACCCCGTCCTCCTGGCCGCCACGGGAGCGAGGGTTCCCGCTTCTCGCGTGGCCGCCCCGGGTCGCTCCGAAACACAGCAATCTCCGGGCCATTTCAACCACCCTTGTGCGTCCGAGGAGTTGGCGGGCCCTGGGCATGGGCGTATCGGTCGAAACGAACTACTGTTCGTTCAAAATGAAAAAGTCGCCCATGCGAGCCGAGGACCTGCGTATCGACATGCTGCTGGGGGTGGACCCACGGGAGGGTGTCCGCTTCGCGGGCGAGCGGGCGCTCATCCTGGACGCGGTAGCGATGGGGATGCTGCGCAAGCAACTGGTGGAGATGCTGGGCCTTGCGGGGGCGAGGGCGGTGCTGACGCGCTTCGGCTACGCCCACGGCTGGCGCATGGCGGAAGCGCTGCGTACCGGCTTCCAATGGAGCAGCGACGCCGAGTGGCAGGCGGCCGGGGGGCTCATCCACACCCTACAAGGGCTCATCCGCATCCGGCGGGAGGACAGCGACCCCCTAGCGGCCCGGGGCGCCACCGTCGAGGACTCATACGAGGCGGAGCAGCACCTGTTGCACCTGGGGCGCGCGCAGTCCCCCTCGTGCTGGACCCAGTGCGGCTTCGCCAGCGGCTACATGAGCCGAGCGGCGGGCCGGCCCATCTACGTCCTGGAGGACCGGTGCGTGGCGAGGGGAGACGCCGCGTGCCACTTCGCGGGTCGGACGTTGGAGGAGTGGGGGAGCCAGCTCGAGGAGCACCTGCCGTACTTCCAGGGCGAGGTGCTCGACGCCTCGCTGCACCAGGTGGCGAGCGCGCTCAAGCGCACGGAGCGCAAGCTGCGCGAGCGGGCGAGGGCGCTGGAGCAAGTGGTGGGCGAGCCGGAGGGGCCTGGCGGGCTGGTGGCGCGCAGTCCGGGGATGCGGCGCGTGGTGGACCTGGCGAAGCGGGCAGCGAGGAGCGAGGCCACGGTGCTCGTCATTGGCGAGAGCGGCACGGGGAAGGAGCGCGTGGCGAGGCGGGTGCACGAGGAGTCGGCGCGGGCGGCGGGGCCGCTGGTGGCCATCAGCTGCGCGGCGCTGACGGAGTCGCTGCTGGAGGCGGAGCTGTTCGGCCATGCGCGAGGGGCCTTCACGGGGGCGACGCACGAGCGCGTGGGGCTGCTGGAGGCGGCGGCGGGCGGGACGCTCTTCCTGGATGAGATTGGCGAGATGCCGCTGGGCATGCAGGCGAAGCTGCTGCGCGCGTTGCAGGAGCGCGAGGTGCGGCGGGTGGGGGAGAACCACTCACGGCCCATCGACGTGCGCGTGGTGGCGGCGACGAACCGGCCCCTGGCCGAGGAGGTGGCGGCGGGGCGCTTCCGCAAGGACCTGTACTACCGGCTGCGGGTGGTGGAGCTGACGGTGCCGCCGTTGCGCGAGCGGCGCGAGGACATCCTCCCGCTGGCGCAGGTGTTCCTGGTGGACGCGGCCCGGCAGATGGGGCGCGCGGCGCCGGGTCTGGGCACGGACGTGGCGGATCAGCTCCAGCGGCACGACTGGCCGGGCAACGTGCGCGAGCTGCGCAACGCGATGGAGCGTGTGGTCGCGCTCTCGCGGGGGCCTCGCGTCGAGCTGGAGGACCTGCCCGAGGACGTTCGGGTGGCGCTGCCCGCCCCCGCGCTGACGGGGGCAGTGCGCACGCTGGAGGAACTGGAGCGCGAGTACATCCTCGCGGTGCTGGCGAGGAACGGGGGCAACCGGACGCGCACAGCGCAGGAGCTGGACATCGGCGCGACCACGCTCTACCGCAAGCTCAAGAGCTACGAGCGCGAGTCGCGCCGCCGGAAGCGGTGAACCACGCTGCCCTGCTCAGGGACAGAAGCGGCGTATCCAGCGGCGCATGTCCTCCATTCCCTCCTTGTCGTCGTGGACGAACCAGCCCGTGACTTCCTCCTCGTAGATGAAAGGCTCGAGCAGTCGAGCGAGGGCGAGGAGCTGGGGGGGAGGGCATTCCTGCGTGGTGTCGATGGCTTCGGGCCACTCTCCGAGGGTGAGCAGCACGCGTTCGTCATCAAGGGAGTGGAAGGAGATGTCTGAGAAGGGAAGCCGCTGCCGCAGACTCTCGAGACCTCCGAGTTGGCCCAACAAAGGCTGGCCGAGGAAGGTGAGCCAGTAGGCGCCTCGCGCGCGGGTTCCGAGGACCCGGCTGGTCTGCTCGAGGTTATAGATATCCAGGCCTGGATAGCGGTCGCGCAGTTCACGAACCGTACGGCGAGCTGCGTACCACCCCGTGTTGGGCGCGATGAGGGCGAGGCTGGTGTAGCCGAAGCTGAGGGGCAACTCGCGAGCGATCCCGAGGGCGAGGGCGCGGACTCGTGCGGGACCGTGCTCCATCAAGTACTCGGTGGGGAGGGTAAAACTCACGGCACAGGTGGAGTCCTCATCTTGAGCGAACAACGGGGCATCGAGCCGACGGCCGTAGTATTCGAAGTTGTAGCCGCCCGGCTCATCGCGCTGCTCCTGCAGATAGATGCTGCGGGAGACCGGGCAGGGACGTTCGAGCATGTCCTCACGGATGTGTCCCCATTCCTCGCCGTCGAGCGGCAGGGTGCCCCCTTCGGCTGCGACGTACCAATTCAAGGACCGGGGAGGAATGGCATGAAGATAGGTGTGCAGAGCCCTCCACACGGCTGGCGCCACTTCTGCGTGTGAGCGGCGCATGAAGAAGCAAAGGATGATGCCGTCACGGGCCACCAGGAAACCATTGTCCGTCCGTGCCCGGATGACGGGAATGCGTTCCTTCATCTGAATCGTCCTCATGGCGTGAGGAGGAAGACCTCTCCACCCAGCGCTTCCTTGTAGACCTCACCTTGATTCAAGCCGGAATAGGCGCTCTTTTGTCCATACTGCTTCCACTGCGCGGGGTTGGTGGGCGGACAAGGGAACTTGAAGTCGAGGATGATCACTGCCTGGAGGAGATTGTAGTCCTTGTGGAGCACGATATCGGGCTTGATGGTGCGCCACAGTTCGCGGGTACAGCCCTGGTCGATGAGGCGCTGCTCCTCCTCTTGGCTGATGGTCTCGATGAACCGGCTGGCCCGATAGTAGCGGTAGCGCTGTTCGATGCTGAAAGGGGCAGGCCAGAGTTCGGTGAGAACCTCGCGAGCGCATGCCAGGGCGATGACGTGCTTCTGTCGACCCAGGAGCATGGCTCGGGTGATGGGCTCACCGCAGCCGTCCACCTCCAACTCCTCGCCGCATTCCTCTCGCGTGGGCGCACGGTTTCCAAAGAGTGAGGAGTTGACCTGATACTCGGCCTGCCTGGCGCACTCCTTGAGGCTCTCTTCCAACTCGTCCACCTTCCCATGATTCCCGAGTACGACGAGGAGCACGGGGGCGACCCGGGCGAGCGAGGAAGCCACGGTCAGAGGCGCCGCGGAGGTCGTCGTCGTGCCCAGCAGGCTCGCGTGACGCACGCGGGCGACGGACTCCGTGTCGAGGCGCAGGTCGCTGCGAGGACGC
The DNA here is from genome assembly GCF_044360475.1 of Archangium minus. Lineage (NCBI taxonomy): Bacteria > Pseudomonadati > Myxococcota > Myxococcia > Myxococcales > Archangiaceae > Archangium > Archangium minus. The sequence goes on along the minus strand of NZ_CP043494.1, from coordinate 12,561,116 downwards.
GCGCCGGAGCGAGCGGGATGGGTGGCGCAGGCTCCGAGGAGCATGCTGGCCAGGAGCATGCTCGTGAACCGCCAGCACGCGCTTCGGTCGGGATGGAGCCTGTTCGCATTCAGGGGCATGGGACAGGCACTCTAGCCACAATCCTGGCTACATCCCGTCTAGCAATCCCATCCGGTCCTTGATGCGCAGCACCCGTCGGACCGCCGCGTCCAGTTGCTCCGCCATCTTCGGCTCCGACCCGGCTAGCTTCGTCAGGATTCCGAAGTAGTCCAGGCCTCCTGACCAGTCCGGTGGCTCGGTGGTGAGGATGAGATCATTTCCCGCGAGGAAGGCCCGCCGCACCACCTCCTCGCGCTCGGTGCCAAGGTGCTCGGCCAGCGCGCGGATGGCCACGTCGTCCGTCACCGAAATCCATCCGCCCTCGTGGGCCATGGCGACGAGCGAGGGCTCGAGGATGGCGGGCGCCGGGCCGAACTTCTCGTAGACGATGTTCGACATCATCACGCCGCCGAGGAACCGCTCCGCCGCGCGGAACGCCGCCGCCTCCCGCCGCACGCGCTCCACCTCCCAGTCCGCGATGGCGTGGACATGGTCCGAGTCCGCGTCGAGGTCTCCATAGCCCGGGAAGTGCTTGCCAATGGAGACCACGCCCGCCTTCGACAGGCCTCGAGCGAATGCGGTGGCCTTCTGCTTCACCACCTCGAGGTCCCCGGAGAACGCGCGCCCGTTGCGGAACATGTGCCCCTTGGGTGACACGTCGAACACGGGCGCGAGGTTCATGTTGAGCCCCACCTCTCGCATCGCCTTCCCGACGCGCACGCCCCAGCTCTCGACCTCGGCGTCCTCCATCGTGGCCATCTCCCGTGCGGATGGGAGCGCCCCGAGCGCGGGGTGTCGGCTGAGACGGTTGAAGCCGCCTCCTTCGATGTCCACCGCGAAGAAGGGATGCACCCGGGCGCGCTCGCGGGACGAGCGGATGCGCTCCTTCGCCGCGTCGAGCTTGCGCAGCGTCCCACCCACGAACAGCACCCCGCCCACCTCCACCGGGTTCTGCTTGCCGACCTGCGGGTAGGCGAGCAGCAACTGCCCCACCTTCTCGCGCAAGGACAGAGACTGGAGGACTCGCTCCACGCGGGCCTCGTCGGGCGCGCGGTCATGGAAGCCCGGTTGCTTTCCCGAGGCCGCGGCCTCTCCGGCTACGACGGACAGAACGAGCGTCAGGAAGATGAGCGATGAACGGAGCACGCCTCGCATGGCGGCACAGTCTTCCATGGAGGAGTTCGTCAGCCCGAACAGATTCAGAGGCATTCGATGGCATGTCCGGTCGCGAGCACGGCGGGCGGCCGGGCTACCGATGGGTTTTCTGAGCCTCTTCGTGGCTCACAGCGCGCCGCCGCGGCGCAGCTCGCGCACCACGGCCACCACGTACAGCGTGATGGACACCCCGAGCAGCAGGCTGCCCAGCATGTAGAAGCCCACGAAGCTGGCGCGGATGGAGAAGAGGATGGGCAGCATCAACAATAGGCCCACCACGGTGAGCAGGACGGCAGCGCGGATGAGTTTGTCGGGCGAGGGCGCGTGCATGGCAAGGCTCACGGGTTCGCGGTGACGCGGGTGGGGGCGCGGGTCGGCCGGGGCGGGTGTGGCAGCCCATGGCAGGTGAAGCAATTCATCTCATCATTCGCGAGCTGCTTCCCCAGCGCCTTGTGGCTGTCCACCCGGAGGAAGGCGGGCGCGGTGGCGTGACAGGCCAGACAGTTGGCATTGGGGTAGGTGCCCTTGTACGTGATGGGCTCCTTCCACGTGTCCGTCACGTACAGCAGCCAGTGGCGGAAACCGTCTCGCTTGGACTCCACGGTGCCGAAGATGCCGTAGCCCGTGTGGCACGCGTAGCACTGCTTGGCGGGGATGGCGCCCGAGCGGTAGTGCCGCGCCGCCAGCGTGGCGCTCTGGGAGTTGTGCATGTCCGCCACGAAGGGGTCCATCACGTGGCAGGACTGACAGGCTTCCACTGCCTTCATCGACTCGAACATGTGCCCTGTGGTGCCCAGCAGCGCCACGCCTGGCAGCACGAAGAGACCCAGCAGCAGCGTCCACCGGTACGTGGAGCGCGCCATGCTCGACTTGAAGACAAACTCCACCAGCAGCAGCCCCAGCACCGCCACACCAATGCACAGCAGTGCGACCACCTCCAGCGTGCCGCCCAGGGTGGCACCGTGAGGAGGCTCGGGAGCGACCATCGCCCACACGGACCAGGCGCTCATCACGTGCCCTCCTTCACGTGCTCCACCCGCACCGCGGCCAGCTTGTACTCGGGCTGCGCGGAGGTGGGGTCCAGGTAGTCGCTCGTCGCCGCGTTCACCAGGTGCTCCGTCGAGTGCATCAGCGCGAACACCACCCCGGGCCGCACCCGCATGCTGGGCAGGGCCTTGAGCCGCACCGAGCCGCGCGTGCTCGTCACCTGCACCATGTCCCCCTCCTTCACGCCCATTACCGCCGCGTCGCCGGGGTGAATTTCGAGGTAGTCGATGTCAATGCTCTGCAGCTGCGCAATCCGTCCCGTGAGGGTGGCGGTGTGCCAGTGCTCCAACCGGCGCCCGGTGGTCAGGGTCATCGGGTAGTCGCTCGTGAGCTCCTCCCGGAAGGGGCCTTGCTCGGAGAGGTAGACGATGGCGCGTCCGTCCGGTCGGGCGTAGAAGTCGATGCGCCCCTCCTTCTTCGCCAGCGGATCCTCCCCCGGTACGTAGCGGCGGCAGGTGCCTGGGTGTTGCTCGGTGGGGCAAGGCCAGGTGAGGCCCGGTAGCGCCTTCAGCCGCGCGTAGGTCATGCCACGGAAGTCGTAGGGGGTACCGGCGGAAATCATCCGCCACTCGTCCCAGACCGCCTCGGGTGTGCGAGCCTTCAGCAGCGCGCCATGGCCGAGCCGCTCGCCGAGCGCCACGAGGATGTCCAGGTCCGAGCGTGCCTCGCCCGGGGGCTCCACCAGCTTCTCCACCAGGTGGTAGCGACGCTCGGACTGCGAGAGGACACCCTCCTTCTCCGACCACATGGCCGCGGGGAAGAAGACGTCGGCGTATTGCGCGGTGTCGGTGGGGAAGATGGAGTCGCTGACGACGAGAAAGGCCTTCTCCATGCCCACGCGGTAGCGGTCCGCGTTGGGCAGCGAGCGCGCCGGGTTGGTGGCCATCACCAGGGCCGCGCGCACCTTGCCCTCGCGCATGGCCTCGAAGAGCGGTACGGCGGACAGGCCCGGGTTGGGCGAGATGCGGCCCTCGGGCAGACCCCAGAGCTTCTCCATCTCGTGTCTGTCTTTCTCCTTGGTGACGACCCGCCCGGCCGGCAGCGCGTGCGCCAGCGAGCCCGTGTCGCGCACGCCTCCTCCCGCGTTGGTCTGGCCCGTCAGCGAGAAGGGTCCCGTCCCAGGGCGGCCGATCTGCCCGGTGAGCAGGTGCAGCGCCATCATCATCCGGTTGGCCGCCACGCCGTGCGTCTGCTGGTTGAGCCCCATGGTCCAGAAGCTCATCGCCGCTTGGGAGATGCCGAAGAGGCGCGCGGCCTCGCGAATCTCCGCCGTGGACAGGCCGCACAGGTTGGCCACCTTCTCCAGCGCGTAGTCCTCGAGGAACTTCTGGAAGTTCTCCAGGGTGAGCGGCGGCGAGTCCGCCGTGCCCTTGCGGAAGGTGACGAAGTTGTTGATGAAGGTCGAGTCCACGAGCCCGGTGCGCAGCAGTTCGTAGGTCATGGCGTTGAGCAGCGCCACGTCCGTGCCGGGCCGTATCTGCAGGTGCAGGGTGGCGTCGCGGGCGGTGGGCGTGCGCCTGGGGTCCACCACGATGACTCGTGTCTGAGGCGCGGTGCGCAGGCGATCGCGCACACGCTCCCAGACGACCGGGTGGCACTCGGCCATGTTGGCGCCGATGACGAAGAAGAGCGTGGCGTGCTCGATGTCGTCGTAGCAGCCCGAGGGCTCGTCCGCGCCGAACACGGACTTGTAACCGAACGCCGCCGAGGCCATGCACAGGCGCGGGTTGCCATCGACGTTGTTCGTCCCGATGCCGCCCTTGAACAACTTGTTGGCGGTGTAGCTCTCCTGGGTGAAGAGCTGCCCCGAGCCGTAGAAGGCCACCGCGTCCGGCCCTCCCTGGGCAATGGCCTCGCGGAAGCCGGCAGCCGCGGCGTCGAGCGCCTCGTCCCAGGAGACGCGCACGAGCTGCCCGTTCTTGCGCACCATGGGGTACTGCGCCCGGTCCGAGACGTAGAGGATCTCCCGGTTGAGCAGACCCTTGATGCACAGCCGGCCCCGGTTCCACCCTTCTTGCAGGCCCTCGACCTTCACGACCTTTCCGTCGCGCAAGCCCACCCGCGTCTCGCAGCCCGAGCCGCAGAAGCGGCACACGCTCTTGTGCCAGGAGTCGACCGGGATGGCCTCCTCGCGCGTCCAGCCGATGCACCCAGGCCCTATCAGTCCCGTGGCCGCGGTCGCGCCGAAATAGTGGAGGAGCTCTCGCCTCGTCAGGTTCATGGTGTCCCTCCCGAGGCCCGACATCTCACCCCAGGCCCGGGGACACCGCGTGCGCGTGTGTGTCGAAAGTCACCGGGCTGTCTGCTCATCGACGGCCCGGGGGCGACTTCGCGCGTGGGATGCTGGCGGGTGAACGCTACCGCCAGCGGAGCGTGTGGCTCAGCGGCCCACGGCGCTCGGGGCCAGCGGCTTGAAGCGCACCACGAGGAACGGCGGCTGGGTGCCGGCCTTGCCCAGGTTGAGCACCGCGTGCCGGTGCAACTGGTTCACCGTCACGTAGAAATACCCGTCCGGCCCGTAGCTCAGTCCATCCGGCCACTGCAGCAGCTCGTCCCGCACGTACGGCTCGTAGCTCCCGTCCGGCTTCGTCACGCCGATGGCCGTGGCGCCCAGGTCGGTGATGTACAGGTTCCCCGCCGAGTCGATGCTCATTCCATCACTCACCGCCTTCTTCCCGTACCGCTCCACCTTCTTGCCCAACGCCTCCGGGGACTGGTTCGGGTCGATGACGTCCTTCATCGGCACGCGCCACACCGTCTCGCCGCTCATGGAGCCGAAGTAGAGCCACTCGCTCTTGGGATCCAACGCGATGGGGTTGAAGCCCAGCCGTGGCTCCACCGGACCGCCCTGCTTGCCGGGCACGGTGATCTTCCGGCCTTCGACCGAGAGCGAGACGTCCTCGGGCTGGAGGCTCGGATGGCCCTGGAGCACGCGCCGGCCCTGGCCCGCCTTCAGGTCCACCACCACCAGCGCGGGCATGCTCTCTCCGACCAGGTCACCCCGACCCATGTCCGAGAGCACCGCCACGCCCCGGTCGGCGTCCACCACCAGGTCCTGCAGGAACGAGTTGGGAACTGCCACGGGCTGGGGCAGCGGAATCGTCTTCACGAGCGTCTCGCCGCGCGTGTCCCAGCCCACCAGCTTCGCGCCCTCGCCGCCGCCCTTGCCGTTGTCGAGGATCCACAACACCCCGTTCTTGTCCGACTCGACGCCAATCACTGTCTGGAGGCCCGTACCCTCCGCGCCAGGAGCGCTGGCCCACTGCTCGGTGGGGTAGGGGCGCGTGGTGCCACCCGGCAGCAGCTCCACCACCGCGTGCTTCGGCCCGCCGAAGGGGTGCTGGCTGAGGAAGATGCGGCCCTCGGGGGTGATGGCGATGTTGCCCGGCGTCTGCTCGAGGCGGGCGACCACCTCCAGGCCCGAGGGGTGCTTGTCCAGCGCGGGGAAGCGCTCATGCATGGCCGCCGTTCCGCGCTCCTCCTGGACGCCCTGTTGCGCCGTCTTGCCGCTCGTGGCGCAGCCAGCGGAGAGGATGCCCAGGAGCAACAGCGCCCGGGGTGTGCATGATTGAATCGACATGGTTCGAACCTCCGAGTTGAAAGGGGGCGCGCACGTTAAGCGAGAGCGGCCCCGTGTCCGAAGCCGTCCAGAACCGCGCCTGGTCCTTTGACACCTTCTGAGGACATCGTGTTTACTCTGGGTTGGTCTGATTTCACTGTCAGGCACAGGGGGCGGAACATGAATAGATACGCGTGGATTGCCATGGTCATCTCGTTTTTCCTTACGGGGTGCAATGCTCCAGAGGCGGGCGAACTGGATACCGCAAGTCCTGGGCTCTCCCAGGAGGATGTCGCACCGGAAGAGGGAGCGGATGGCCGTGTGACCGCGATGGTTGGTTATTGTTATAACGGTTACAGAGCTGGCCTGTCTTGCAACTCCAATCTGGAGTGCGGCAAGTTCTGTGCTTCGGGTCCCAAGGTCAACCGGTACTGCAACACCGCGACGGATTGCGGCAAGTGGTGTGCCTCCGGGTCCAGAGTCAACCTGTCCTGTCTCTATAATTCAGACTGTCCGGGTTCTACCTGCGTGAGTACCACCTGCATCCAAGCAACCTGCAGTGGCTGAGTTAGCCTCGCCGTCGCGCCTGCGCGTAGCGGGCGTGGTCGGCTCGAATCCGACGAGCGCAGCGGCTCGGAGCCTCGGTGCCGCTGCGGCTCGAGACACTGGAACGTCGAGGACATCTTCCAGCAGAAGGGGGAGGTCGTGGCCAGGAACAACGTGTTGGTCAACAACGTGGCGCAAGCCCAGGCTGTTACCGACAAGGCGGGAGTGGTTGCAAACTACGTGGAGCCTTGACGGGGCCCTCGCGTCCAGGGCCGCCAGGAATTGTGTATCCTTCGAGGCCACTCGACGGTGAGCAGACTGGAGCCCCTCCGTGACGACTCAACGCGTGAACATCCTGGCGCCCGAATTTCGGGCCGATCCCCATCCCCGCTATGCCGAGCTGCGCCGCAACACCCCCGTCGTCCAGGTAGAGCCCGCCGGGTTCTGGGCCATCTCCCGTTACGAGGACGTTGCCTTCGTCATCAAGAACTCGCAGTTGTTCTCCTCGCAGGGGTTCAAGGCGGCGTGGCAGCCGCCTTGGGTGGGGTACAACCCGCTCGCCAACTCGATGCTCACCATGGACGGTGTGGGGCACACCCGGCTGCGGACGCTGGTGAGCCGGGCCTTCAACGCCAGTGCCCTCACTCGGTTGGAGGCACGCATCCGGAAGCTCGCGAGCCGGCTCGTGGATGCGCTGGCGGAGAAGGGCGAGGCGGACTTCGTCTCCCAGTTCGCCATGCCGTTGCCGGCGTTCGTCATCGGCGAGCTGCTCGGGTTGGACGTCTCCCTCCATCATCGGTTCAAGGACTGGTCGGACGACATCACCAGCGTCACGCCCGAGCCCCGGAACCCTGAGCACGCCCAGCGCACGCTCAACGTCATCGCGGACTCGACGCGCTACATCTCCGAGGTCATCGAGGCCCGCCGCCGCTCGCCCGCCGATGATATGGTCAGCGATCTGATCCGCGCGGAGGTGGAGGGACAGTCCTTGACGGATAGGGAGATCATCGACTTCCTGGTGCTCCTGCTCATCGCGGGCCTGGAGACGACGGTCCACCTGCTGGCCAACTCCCTGCTCTTCTTGTCGGAGCGCCCGGAGGAGCAGGCGCGGCTGCGTGCGCAGCCCACGCTGGTGCCTGGGTTCATCGAGGAGATGCTGCGCTACGAGGCGCCCGTTCAGGCGGTGTTGCGCGTCGTCACCTCCGACGTGACGCTCTCCGGGGTGAAGATTCCCCAGGGGGACGTGGTGCTCGCCCTCATCGCCTCGGCCAACCGGGACGAGCGCCACTACACCGAGCCCGATCGCTTCGATCTCCAGCGCGGGCAGCCCGGCCTGTCCTTCGGGTATGGCGTCCACTACTGCATCGGCGCACAACTGGCCCGGATGGAGGCTCGCTGTGGCCTGGAGGCGCTGCTCTCCCGCTTCAGCGGCTTCGAGCGGATCCCCGCGGAGCTGACCTGGGGCCAGGCCATCACGGTGCGTGGACCCCAGCGACTGCCACTCCGGTTCATCCCGGCCTGAGTGTGACTGTTAGAGGGATCGGGCACCACGGCAGGCGCTGTGCCCGGGTTCAAGAGGAGCGGGCTGGCGCCTTCTTTGACTCGGACTCCTTGAGGACGTGCTGGGCGCGCGCGGCGAAGATGCGGGGCATGTTCTCCTCAATCCAGTCGGTGAGGACCTCGATATGCCTGGCGACCTCCTCGCCCATGGGGGTGAGGCTGTAGTCCACGCGGGGAGGAATCACCGGGTAGACCTCGCGGAGCACGAAGCCATCCTCCTCCAGCGCGTGCAGCGTCTGGGCGAGCATCTTCTCGCTCACGCCCGCCACCTTCCGCCGCAATTCGCTGAAGCGGTGCGTGCCCTCCAGCAGGGCGACGAGCACCAGCACGCCCCAGCGGCTCGTGACGTGCTCCAGGACGCCCCGGGACGGACACGCGGCGGCGTAGAGGTCGCCTCGCTGCTCGGCCCACTTCGCCATCGCCTTGCGCAGGTGCTTGGGCTGCTTGTTCGTTGTCATGTCAGTAGCTTACCTCAAGGTAGGTACTTACCAAAAGTGAGTGAGGCCGTTAGGGTGTGTCCTGCGTTTCAACGAAGTCCTCACGCCAGGAAAGGCACCCCATGATTCTCGTCACCGGAGCCACCGGAAAGCTTGGCCGTCTCGTCATCGAGGAGTTGCTCAAGAAGGTCCCCGCCAGCCAGGTCATCGCGGCCGTGCGCAATCCCGAGAAGGCCGCCGGCCTCGCCGCGCTCGGCGTCCAGGTCCGCAAGGCGGACTACAGCCATCCGGAGACGCTGGGGGAGGCGTTCAACGGGGCGGAGAAGGTGTTGCTCATCTCCTCCAGTGAAGTCGGGCAGCGGGCCTCGCAGCACAAGGCGGTAGTGGAGGCAGCCAAGAAGGCGGGAGTGCGCCTGCTCGCCTATACGAGCATCCTGCACGCGGACCGCTCACGGATGGCCCTGGCCGCGGAGCACAAGGCCACCGAGGAGCTCATTCGCGCCTCCGGTCTGCCGTACGTGTTCCTGCGCAACGGTTGGTACACGGAGAACTACACCGAGAACCTGGGGCCGGCGCTGGCGCACGGCGCGCTCGTGGGCTGCGCGGGAGAGGGCCGTATCGCCGCCGCGACCCGGGCCGACTACGCGGCGGCCGCGGTGGCGGTGCTCACCGGCTCGGGTCATGAGAACAAGGTGTACGAGCTGGCGGGAGACAAGGCGTTCACGATGGCGGAGCTGGCCGCCGAGGTGTCGCGCAAGGCCGGCAGGACGATTGCCTACAACAACCTGGCGCCCGAGCAGTACCGGGGCGTGCTCGAGGGTGCCGGTGTGCCGAGGCCCTTTGCCGCGGTGCTGGCGGACTCCGACGTCGGCGCTTCTCGCGGCGAGCTGAACGAGTCCTCCGGCGACCTGCGCCGCCTCATCGGACGTCCCACGACGCCGCTCGCGGACGCGGTCGCCGTGGCGTTCAAGCGCTGAAGCACCTCTCAAGGCGAGGGCGAGTAGGTGCCCTTCATCGTCACGGTGCTGTAGGTGCTGAAGCCATACGAGCACGCGTACCAGCGCCCCTCGGCTGGGTTGCTGATGGTGCACGTCTCGGTGCTGCCGGACTGGTACGGACGGCAGTCGTAGCTGCTGGTGGTGGGGATGGCGCCAAGCTTCACGTACAGGTCCGCGTCGCCCTTGTTGACCTCCTTGGCCACCTGGTTGAAGACCAGCGAGGTACGCCCGCTCGGCACGTCGAGGGTGAAGCACCTCATCGTGAGCGCAGTGCCTGAGTACTGGGCTGACTCGACGCCGTTGGTCAGCGCGCCGCCAGAGGGAAGGAGGGAGTATCTCCCCACGAGTTGTGCTCCCGAGTAGGTCGAGTAGGCGTTGATCATCACGTAGTAGGTGCCGATGCCCGGGTTGGGAATGGAGCAGCTCTCCGTGCTACCGACCTGGAGCGGACGGCAGTCGTAGCTGTAGAGGCCGGGCACGGCGCCGAACTTCACGTACAGGTCCGCATCACCCGTGCTGCCGCTCATGTCGAAGAAGAGTCGGGTGGCGCCCAGGGGCACTTCCAGCGAATAGCACCGCTGTTCGTTGGTGTTGGCGGAGATATCCGTGGCCGGTACGCCGTTGGTGAGGGGGAGAGGAATGCAGTCCGCCAGGGATTGGGTGACCGCCTGGCGTTCTCCGGCCTCCAGCGTGGGGTCTGCCTCTGTGGTGGAGGGGGTGGGAGGGGCGCCGCAGGCGGCAGCGGAGAGCGCCAGGCCCACGAGGGTCAGGGTGCGAATAAGCGGATGAACCAACGTGCTATCTCCTGGATGAGAGAGAGCGGAGCATTGTTCCATGCAGCCTCGCGGGAGTCTCCCGCGAGAATCAGGTGCCGGGTCATGGCGGTGGGGAAGGCACAGGGGCGGGAATCGATCGCGCGGAGGAGACGTCATGGACGGAGCACCCATCGAGGTGACGCACCGGGTTGTCGAGGAGCACGGCGTGCCCGTGCTGCTCATTTCATTCCTGGGCACCTACGGCTTCGGGAGCGGAGGCAACGGCGATGCGGGTCGGATGGAGGACGCGGTGAAATCCATCGCTGAGTCCCACCCTGGCCTCGAGGTGGTCGTACTTGACGGCACCTCGCTCGACTATCAATGGGGCGACATGATTGGTCGCGTGGCCGTGCCACTCGGCGGGCGCGCGTGGGTGTGGGCCGTCTCGGAGCGCTGTTCAGGTGGGCTGACCAGCTATATCGAAGCCGAGGAGGGGCTCTCGCCGCGTGAGTGGCTGTTCGAGCCGTTGGCGGCAGCGGTGGCCGAGGTCGTCCGCAGGCGGCGTGCTGGACGTTTCGAGCTCCATGACTCCGAGGGCGGCGTGGCCCAGGAGTGCGCGTGGACGGAGCGTGGCTACCGGGAGCGCCAATACGCGTCAGAAGGCCCGGGGGTTGAGTCGCTCTGGGCGAACCGGCGGCTGGTCGAGCGGGTGTATCGAGGCTCCGCGGGTGAAGAGGAGTGGCTCGTGATGTGGCCGTTTCCCGACGAGGCCGGAGGCCGGAGCGAGGCCTGCCGGCTCGGGGCTCGAGTCATTATCAAGCAGGGCCGCATCCGCACGCTCGATTTCAACCCGCGACAGACCGGGCGGACCCTGAGGCCAGACTGGCTCGAGGTGGTGTGCTCCTACCCGGAGTTGTATGAGCTCGATTTGTGCCACACCCCGGTGACCGATGAGGACGTGGCGCGGGTCCTCGAGCGGCTGCCGGACCTGACCCGGCTTGCGCTGAGCCACTCTTGCGTGACGGATCGCACCCTGGCCCGGCTCGCCGAGGGGGCCGGTCCCGCCCTGAAGTGGGTGACGCTGTCTCACTGCCAGGTCTCGCGTGAGGCGGCCCAGGCGCTCAAGGCGGCCCGGCCCGCGCTCACCTTCCAGCGCTGACGCTCGCGTCGCGCTGTCTCAGGGGAGTTGCACGGGATGGGCGTAGATGCCAGCGGTCCCATCGCCGAGCTGTCCGTAGCTTGGACACGCCCGTAAGACAGGACACCAGGACGGGGGAGTAGCGCCTGGCGGAGTCGGTGCCGTCAGAGCGGGGCCTTTTGTTCCCGTGAACGGGCTCGGAGCGAAGCCCCTCCGAGCCGCGGCAATCCCTACGCCTCGCTCTTCCTGGGCGGGGCAACATCGAGCGCCCAGCAGTAGAAGCTCAGCTCGTCGACGTCTTGTTCAATGAGCGCTGTCAGCGTGGTGCCGCCGCCGTGTCCCGAGTCCCGGAGCGGCAGCAGGAAGTAGGGTCCGCCCTGCGTGCCTTCCGCCTGGAGCCGAGCGACCATCTTGAGTGGATCGTGCGGCGGCGCGACCCGGTCGTTCAACGCCGACACGAAGGTCATCACGGGATAGCGGCGATCGGCTCGGATGTTGTGGTAGGGCGAGTAGCCGGCGAGATACGCGCCCTCGACCGGATCTTCAGGTGAGCCGTATTCGACGACCGCCGAGCTCATGAAGCCGAAGTTGGGGAAGCGCAGCATGTCGAGGGTGGGCGCGCGGCAGTAGACGGCTCCAAAGGCCTCGGGCGCTTGCAGGGCGGCGACGGCGACGAGCAAGCCGCCGTTGCTGTTACCGCGCGAAGCGAGCCTGGTGGGCGTCGTGTAGCCCGCCGAGACGAGCCAACGTGCCGCCGCGATGTAGTCGTCGAAGGCGTTCTGCCGCCGCGTCTTGCATGCCGCCTCATGCCAGGCGCGGCCGTATTCGCCGCCCCCTCGCACGTTGGCGAAGGCAAGCACGCCGCCCAGCTTCAGCCAGGCGGCATGGAGCGCCGTGAAGCGCGGCTCCAGGGAGATGTTGAAGCCTCCGTAGCCGTTCAGCCGCACAGGCTGGCGTCCGTCACGAGGCAGGTCTTTGCGGTGGACGATGAACATCGACACCCGCGTCCCGTCGAGCGATTCGTACCAGACCTGGTCCGTGACGTACTCGGATGCGTCGAGCCCGACGTCGGGGATGTGGTACGGCGATAGGCGGTCCGTCGCGTAGTCATACCGATAGACGGAGGGGGCCTGCACGTACGACATGAAGTTCACCCACACCTCGTTGCCGCTCCAGGTTCCGCTGATGCCGCTGACGATGCCTTCTCCCTCGTTGCGATTCACAGAGCCTCGTGCTGGCAGCACCAGATCGCGGAGGTAGGAGCCGTCTTCGGCGTGGATGCGCACGCGATGCGATGCTGCATGTGAGTAGACGGCGTAGAGCCGGCCGCCGACGCCGGTGACCGTCTGCAACGTGTCCGAGTTCTCGGGGATGAGCGTCCGCCACTCCGTCGGGGCCGTCAGCGGCGCGACGCAGAGACGGCCGCGCGGCGCGTCGAGGTCGGTATGGATGAGCAGCGAGTCGCCAATCACTTGCACCTGGTTGAGAGACCGCATGGCGGGAGCCGCTGGCACGAGCGCGTCGTCGGCGAGGCGCAGCAGGTAGACGACGTTGGCGTGCACGTAGTCCCATTTGTAGAGCACGGCGAAGCGACCGCACTCGCTGACCTTGACGGAGCACCAGTACTCTTTCTCCCGGTCGTCGCCGAAGACCCGGCGGGCCGGTGTGCCCGACCCGAGTCGGTGCTCGTAGATGGCGTTCCAGTGCGCCTCGTCACCCGCGGGCACCTCGCCCGGCTCGGGACACGCCGCATAGAAAAACCCTGAAGCGTCGGGTCGCCAGGCCACCGACGTGTGACTTGTACCTCGGGGCCGGTCGGGGAGCAGTCGCCCCGTCTCGACGTCGAGCACGTGGATCACCGCGGCGTGGGTGCTGCCAACGGCCTTCCCGAACGCAACCCGCGTCCCATCGGGTGACGGCACGGCGAAAACCAGTGCCTCGTTGCTCGCCCACGTGTTGGGGTCGAGCACCGTCTCGAGCGGCGCGTCCTTGTCGCGCCTGAACATGAACTTGAGCTTGTCGTCGCTGGCGTCCGCCTGCCAAAGAAACTCGCGGCCGTTGGGTCCGGCGTGAATCGGTGGCGAGCGCCGCGCATAGCGCGCTGAGCGAGCGACCGCTGCCCGAAGCGCATCGCGTCCTGGCACTGCGCGCAGCACCGCGTGCGTGACGGCTTCCTGCGCCGCGATCCACGCCTGGGTCTCCGGGGCGTCGAGCTGCTCCATCCAAGCGTAAGGATCGTCAAACCACCTGCCGTGCAGCGTGTAGCCGCTCGCTGAATCTCGTCGCGTCGTGGGAAATTCCAGGGCTCGGTTCTGGTTCCGCATCAGGAGATCCTCCGTCAGCGAGCTGAAGAAGCCCAGCGAGATCTCCACCTCTGCCACCCCGTGTATCGGACGCAGCATGGCCAGCCTTCGGCCCACCGTTCCGGCATGCTCGCGGTGGGGGGCTGGCACAAGGCGTCACGCGGACGGTTGTATGGGCTCCGTGGTTGGGTCTTTCGCCATGACAGGAGGAGGCTGCTCTACCGGGACGCCGTCGACCGAAGCGTTGCTTTCCATGTGCTGCACCTGCTTCTCCACGCCTTCGAGATGCGCTCGCACCTTTCTGTATTCCTCCCAGTTGAACGATTGGAGGAACTGGGCTCCGGCCTCCAGGCCGCGGAGGAACAGATCCACCTGGTCGGCCGGGCTCAGGTCGAAGTCGAGCCAGTGGTGTTTGCCGGTGTCGATCTCCTTGACGAGGAACCGGTAGTCGGGATTGTCGTAAATGAAGTCATTGTCGAGCGTCTGCCGCGCCGAATTGAAGAGGGCCAGGCCGAACTGCCCGAGGGGTCGGAGCCTGTACTTGTTGATCAGGTGTTTCAGGAACCTTCGTAGCCCGGGCCTCTCGCACCCCGCGGGGGTCTCGCGCTCTCCGGTGAGCGCGCGCATCCTGCGCTTCTCCAGGCCCAGCTTCACTCCGAAGGTGGGCGAGTTGGGCACGCCCGCTCGGTGGAATTCGCTGATGGGGAAGTTCGACATGATGCCCCCGTCCACCAGCGTGCAGGACTCCCCCAGCTCACTGTCGCTGACCTTCTCCTTCCACTCTTCCTTGACGGCTTGTGGCACGTTCTCCAGACCCGTCAGGTGCATTGGGTAGAAGAAGAAGGGCACGGACATGGAGGCCCTTACGAACTGCGCGGGGCTTTCGTCCTGCCAGTTCGGGAAGAAGAACTTCGCCATGAGCGGGAAGTCCACCTTGACGCCGGTGGACACCTCGGCGGCAATCAGTTTCAAGCGGACCTTCTTATGCTCGGGGGCGTTCTCTCCCTGTTCCGGTGTGAAGGGCTGCTGGGGCCGCTTCTCCCTCTCCCGCAGGACGAGCTCTTCCTTCGGAGGCTGCTCCACCCGCGTGAGCAGCTTCTTCGTGGAGTCCACCCCCTCCTGCTCCAGGATGGCATGGATCCACTTCTTGAACTCCTCGCCCTCATTGAGACCCAGGGTTTTGGAGAGGACGGGAAGCACCCTCAGGCCCCGCCAGCTGCGCTTGACGCCGAGGCGTACCCCCCGGAGTCGCTCCTTGAACCTGGAGCCCAGGGAGGAGCTGGTCGAAGGCGTTTGCTTCTGCCGCAGCGCCTCGACGAAGCGTTGCGCCAGGGGGCCGCCGTCCTCCAGGGTCTCGAGCTTGAGCTGGGAGAGCAGCTCCCAGAGCCGCTCGCTCTTGGGCTCGCTCTTGTCCTTGTTCACCGCCGCCAGCAAGAGCGCGGCGATGGAGCCTGCCGAGGTGCCGCCGATGTTCAGGAAGCGGAGTCCCACCGACTCCAACGCGTAGATGTAGCCGACCAGCGCGATTCCCAGCGTGCCCCCGCCCTCCATCACCAGATCGACGTATTGATGCCTGAGCGAGCCCGGGTACTTCTTCGGATCGTTGATGATGTCGGAGAACGCCTTGTTCGCGCAGGCCCTCTGGAGCGCATCGAGCTTCGCGCGCACGCAGGGCTGGTCCGTGAGCTCCTGGAGGGTCACCTTGTCCTTCCGGCCTTGGAACGCCCGGCTGACCTGCTCCCGGCATTGCGCCCATCCCTCCTGCTCTCGCGTCTCCCGCTCCTGCGGTGCGCTCTGTTTCAGTTCTCGCGGTGTCATGGGCGTTCCCCCCAGTGGTCCCCAGTGCAGAGGGAGTGACGGGAACGCGGCTGTGACAGGTCGTGATGCTCGGCTGCTCACCGAGCTCGCGAGTGGGTTGCAAGCTCGGTGGGGCGCGGCTACACAGGCGCCTTTGCTGCCCAATGCCCCCTAAACCACCGAAAAGACAGGCGCGAGGCGGTCCTGGCTCGCGCAAGCCAGCGGAGCCCGCGCCCGAGGATCCGCGTGTCCACCGCAGCCGCGCCATGCTTCGCGATGCGCTCCTCGGGTTGATGCGTGAGCGGGGCTTCGACGCCATCAGCGTGCAGGACATCACCGAGCGGGCCCAGCTCAACCGCAGCACCTTCTACCTGCACTACCGCGACAAGGACGAGCTGCTCACGCACGTCATGCGGGACATGATCCTCGACATCTCGCGGAGGAGTCATCAGCTGGGTGACTCGCCCGATCGCCTCCATCGAACCCTGGTGGAGTGGTTCCAGCACGCGGACGAGCACTCCGAGCTGTATCACCTCATGCTGGGTCGGAGCGGCATGCGCGCCTTCGCGGTTCAATTGCGCAACCTCCTCGAGCACCTCATGAACCTCGACCTGGGGAGAGCCGAGGTTTCCCCCCGGCTCCAGGGGGTGCCCGTTCCCGTCGTGAACCGCTTCATGGCCTCGGCCTACATGGGGGTGCTCGAGTGGTGGTTGGATCGACGCTCGCTCCATTCTCCCGAGGACATGGCGCGGTGGCTGGGGGCCCTCACCGCCAAGCTGGGGAGCTCTCTACCAGCCGTTCCGCCCCAAGTACCCCGGCGCAGATAGTCCTCCCTCTGGGCGGACTTCTTCGACACTTGCGCGTGCGTGTCGATTAAGCGGCGCCCAGCCGGGGATTGTCGGTTGTTCTCGACTTCCCGCAATGACAAATCATCGGGGTCTCTAACGAAGCGGCCGGGCCGGGGTCGCGGGGAATGGATCCGATGAAGAGTGACGGGACAGATGTTCCAATCAACAAGAGGGTGCTGACCGAAGCACGGGGAGCTGGCATGGCGTGGCTCCTCCGCCCGGTGGCTCCACTCCTTCTAGGGGCCGCCGTGTTCCTGTCGGGGGGGGCGTTGGCCAAGCCTCCCGCGGGAGGTGTGTTCTGCTCCACCTATCCCTCGGCGCCCGCATGCACCGGACAGCAGCCGTCCTGCAATTACTGTCATATCGCGCCACCTCAGCGAAACGTCTTCGGTGCCGGGCTGGAGCCCCACCTGGCCCCCGGCGCGGCGCGCCCGTTGTCTGACACGGACTTCGCCTACGCGCTCCCCACGGCGCTGAAGGCTGTCGAAGCGGAGGACGCCGACGGTGACGGGGTGTCCAACCTCGTGGAGATCCAGCGCGGCACCTTCCCGGGCGATGCCACCAGCGTGCCCGTGGACACTGGCCGCTGCCAGGGCGGTGAAAACAATCCCCAGTACGACGTGTGCCGTTACGACGCGCGCTTCGCGTACAAGCGCCTGCTGCTCGACTTCTGCGGCGTGCCGCCCACCTACGCGCAGCTCAAGGAGTTCAGCGCGTTGAGCGCGGACGACCAGCTCGCCCGGATGGATGCCGAGCTGGACCGGTGCACCCAGAGCGAGTTCTGGCGCGGCAAGAACGGGCAGCTGTGGAAGCTGGCTCACCCGAAGGTTCGCCCGGTGGGCTCGCTCAAGGAGGGGGAGGACCCCGGTGTCATCGCTCTCGCCGATTACTACGACGACTACGCGCTCTACACCTACGCGCAGATCGACGATCACGACGCGCGCGAGGTGATGACGGCGAAGTACTACGTGCGCCGGGAGACCAACCCCACCCGCTACACGGCGGTGCCGTCGCTGCCGACGCAAGCCATGGATGAGGTGCATCGCGCGGGCAACATCACCTCCAGGTGGAGCCTCCTCTACTTCGTGATGTTCAGCGCGCTGCCGCGCAACGCCGCGTCGCAGGCCTACCGGGCGTACCTGGGCCTCGACATCGCCAAGCAGGAGGGCCTCTTCAGCGTGCCTGGCGAGCCCCGCGACTACGACAACGCGGGCGTGACCTCGCCCGGCTGCGCGGCCTGTCACGCGACGCTCGACCCGCTGAGCTATCCCTTCCGCAACTACGAGGGCTTGTCTTTCCCCATCAACCCCGATGCTCCCTGGGGCACCTACGTGCCCAACCGCATCGAGAAGCGCTTCCCCAACGTCACGCCCATCATCAGCCAGATGCCGGAGACCGGCTATCTCTTCGGCCAGAAGGTGAACAGCCTCGTCGAGTGGGCGGAGGTTGGGGCCAACAGCGATGCCTTCGCCATCGCCGCCGTCACCGACTACTGGAAGCTGCTCGTGGGCCATCCCCCGACCCCCGAGGAGAACGCCGAGTTCGTCGCCACCTGGAAGCGCTTCAAGGGCACGCACGAGTTCCGCGTGCAGCGCATGCTTCATGACCTGATCCGCACGGAGGCCTACGGTGCGCCCTGATTTCCTTCGCGTGTTGCTGCTGTCCTCCGCCTGTGTCCTCTCCGCGTGCTCGTCGTCCTCGCCCTCGGGGCCGGATGCGGGCACGCCGCCCGTCGATGCCGGTACGGGTTCCAACGGTGAGGTGGCGCCCTCCTCGCGCAACAACCTGCGCTTCAAGAATCCGGAGCAGCTGACGGCCCACTTCGCCTCGGCGCTGTCCCTGTCGCCGGAGCAGGTGTGCAACGAGCTGGGCCAGTATTCCTGCGCCACGTACGTGCACCCCGTGGCCCTGGGCGGGGTAGACCCCTATGGCATGGGCCTCTACGAGCCCCTGAAGGCCACGGGCGCGACGACCCCCAACGTCGTCGACCGCATGGCGCTCGCGGCTTGCGCTCGGCGCGTCTCGCTCGACGTCACCACCCCTGGGGAGGCTGTCCTCTTCAAGGGCCTCGAGCTCGACGCGCAGGGTCGTCTGACGAACCGGGACGGCGCGCCGGTCCGCGACGCCATCACCTCGCTCTACCAGCGCGCCCTGTTGCGAGAGCCCACGGAAGCCGAGGTGGGCACGCTGTCGAAACTGGTCACCCAGGTCGAGTCCTTGGGCAGCCAGACGTCGGGCCGTGACTGGATGACCGCGGCCTGCTTCACCGTCCTTTCCTCCGCCGAATCCGTCTTCTTCTAAGGGAACGTCATGTCACTGCGAAACAATGGACGGCTCTCGCGCCGGGAAATCTTGAAGGCCTTGTCGATGTGCGCGGCGGGCTCCGCGACCCTGGGGCCCCTGCTGACGGGGTGCCGGGACGCGCTCAGCAGCCCGGCGGCACTCGAGCAACTCGGAGGCGTGCGCCAGGCGCGCCTGGATGGCAAGCCCCGCTTCCTCATCGTGGTGGGCGCCGTGGGTGGCGCCTCCATCATCGACAGCATGCTGGCGGTGCGGGGCTCGGAGACCACGAGGGCGGGTGGCAACGCCGCGAGGCTCAACACCTTCGCCGACGCGCAGGTGCAGAACGTGGACGGCTCTCCGTTCCGCGCCGTGAAGGTAGACAGCCCCCAGCTGGGCAACATCCCCGTGCCGGTGAAGACGGACCAGCTGCCCTTCGTGAAGAAGTACAAGGACTCCATGCTGGTGGCCACGTCGGTGGGCACGTCGGTGAACCACGTCATCGCGCAGAAGCGGAGCCTGACTGGCAACAACGCCTGGCGCGGTCGCACGTTGCAGGAGTGTGTGGCCCTCCAGTACGGCGCCGGTCTTCCTCTTCCCAACGTGAACATGGGCAACGGGGGCTTCGTCGAGCGCGGCACAGACGACTCCTTGCCCGCCTATTGCTACGGGGAAGTGGTGGCCAATCCATCCCTCTGGCCCCTGGGCCTCGACGGGATGAAGGGCCTCAAGGACGTGCCTTCCCGCGACGTGGTGGCCCTGGCCCGGAGCACGCGCAACACGCTCGATGCCCAGTCCGTCTTTGGGAGGACCTTCGACGACGCGGAGGCGCTCCGGCTCTGGAACGAGCAGCGCACCTCGGGGCAGTCCGCGCTGGAGGTCCAGGAGCTGATCAGCCGCCTCAATGTGCTGCCCGACCAACCGCCGAAGATGCCGCTTTCGGAGTACGGCCTGTCGAGCTCACCCGATGCGGAGCGGCTGCGCGAGGTGTTCCCGGACTACATGTCGGATCCGGTAGAGGGGCAGGCGGCGCTGGCCTTCTTGCTGATAAAAAACCGGGTGTCGGTGTCGGTGACGCTGGGGCCGTCGTTCAACATGGTGACGACTCCCTCGTATAAGGTGACCAACCCGCCGCTGGCCTACGATTTCAGCCACAATGATCACCGCTCCATCCAGGCCTTCATGTGGTCGCGCCTGATGGACACGATCGACAAGCTCATTGGGTTGCTCAAGTCGGAGCCCTTCGACTCGAGCGGTGAGAGCCTGTGGGATCGCTCGTTGATCTACATGGCGACCGAGTTCGGGCGCACGCGCTCGAGGCCGGAGGGGGCCACGGAGATGTTTGGCACCGGGCATGACCTCAACAACGGCTTCATGATTCTGTCGCCGATGGTCCGGGGCAACACGGTGCTGGGAGGCGTGGAGCCGAAGACCACGCTGACCTACGGTTTCGACCCGCGCACCGGCGCGCCCGAACCCGGCAAGATGACGTCGAACGAGGCGGACATCTTCTCGGGCATCCTCACCGCGATGGGCGTCGACACCTCCGGCAGCGGGCTGCCCGACGCGAGCGCCTTCCGGCGCACCTGAGCCGCCTGGGTCCGGGGGAGCCTTTCCGCCAGCCCTCAGCGAAGGTGTCGGGAGTTGTTGGCCCCTGAGTGTCAGACGAGGTTCGCTACTTCCACGTCGAATCGCTTCACCTTCTGCGTGACCAGGAACTGGTGGAGCCGTTGGGAGATGAGCAGCAGCGGCTTGGGACGGTAGGGGCCCAGGCGCTGCCCCAGGGCCTGTCGCGTGCGGAACCAGTCCACTCCGGTCAGGCTAGCGTGCTGGATGTAGACCTCGGAGAGCACGGTGAATCCGACCACGTGTCCAGCCGGACAGCGCGCGCTGTCCGGCTCTGGAGCGAAGAAGCTGTGCCCCACCCGGGTCCGAGAATCCATCTCCAACGAGCCTTCGGGTAACAGGAGTTGGTACCAGTCCGGGCTCGGCGTGCCATTTCGGCTCACGACCGGCCCCAGCTCGTAACCACTGAAGCCCGCGCCGCTCATCTTGTCGGCCAGCCTCGCGGACACCACTGTAGGGGCCCCACCTGCCTGGCGCCAAAACCACACTTCGGGCACGCCTTCGTCTCGTCATACACCGTGCCGCAGTCTTCGCCTGTGGGCTCGAAGAACGGACGCACCCTGAGCCGCAAGAGCTCCGCCTGTTTCAGCTCCTCGGGGGTGTACTTCCGGTGGATCTCCCAGTAGGTCACCGCGATCGAACCCTGCTTTCGCTTCTCCAGGTCGAATTTCCTGATCTGGTCAATGAGCGGATCATCCATTTTGAGCAATACCCGGCGAGCCAGGCTGCGCTCCACTCCTACGTCGGGAGGGAGGAATTGCCGGGCTTCATCCGCGAAGAGCCGCACCTCGATTGTTTCTCGCATGGTCAGAAATGGACTCCGGGGAGAGGGTATTGAGAATAGACCTTTTTCATGACACCCGTCCCTCGGGAATGAGAGGGCGGTAGCTCTCCCACCAAGACGCGGCGGGCTGAACCGGGCCCGCCAGGGCCTGAGCGCAAGGCCGAATCAGTGGCCAGTCGCTCAGCCCTCCTGATCGGCTGCGCGCTCCTGCGGGCGCTGGAGCGTCGGACGGGACGTGGGCGTCAGGCCGGAGTCGTCGGGCACGGGGCTGCTTCCATCGGTGGCGCGGCGGGGAACGGTGGCGGCGGGGACCTCCGGCTCCGTCGTTTCGATGCCTGCGCCTTGGCGAGCGCCTGGCGGGCCTCGTCCGAGCGGGGGTGGAGCTCCACGGCTCGCTCCAGCCAGAGCAACTGCTCCTCGTGCTTGCCCTGTCGTCTGTAGCGAGCCGAGGAGGCGACGTGCGGCGAAGGTGAGAGCCTGGTCGCTGGGTCCCTAAGCTCCCGGACACGGTTTCTGTCCACGTTGTGCCTCAGCGGCTTCGCTGGTGGAGGTGGACTGTATCTATGTCCAGGTGCTTCGTAACGAGGAGCGGGGTAATCCCTGCGGAGCGAAGGGACCTGTCGGCGGTATTCGGAGCGAGAGGTGAGGCGAGCGTGGGATGAGAAAACCCACTGTCAGTTCGCAGGTGCCTGGATCGAAAATGGAACGCCGGGAGAAATCCGCTCCGACTGGCAGCAGCGGAGTAGGAGCAGAGGGTTCTCTACCTGCGCCAGGTCTTCCCGAACTACATGCAAGAGCACTGCTCGATCCATGCCTTCAGGTAGTCGCGTCTGATGGACACAACCAGCGGGTTGCACGCTGTTACCGAGAGGGTGCTCTTCCGCGATCTCAAGCAATATGTGGCTCCTCTCTACCATCACAGCAGCTTGATGCCGCATGAACTGCGGCGCTCGTCGGACCCAGAAATGGCGAAAGTCGAGTTTGGCAGCTGCCACGCGCGGCTCGTTCAGGTGCTCATCCTCAGAGTCCCGTGCGCCGGCAACCCAACTGTTTGTGGTCCTCCGTGACGGTGTAGCACTCGTAGCCCTTTGAGCACGGTCGCTGGGTGAAGTCACAGGCCTGGTAGCAGACGCTCTGATTGCTGCTTCCGGCGCCGCAGACTGCTCCTGAGGGGCAGCTGTCGGGTTTGAACGGGCTGCAACGCTTACGGCACTCGAAGATGATGGTGTCCAGGCGCCTGTCGACCTCGCAACTCTCCCCTTCCGCACAGCCATGGACGAGGCAATTCCTGCCGATGCGGACTGCACAGAGGGACACGCCTTCGACCTCAAGGCATTCCTGGCCCTCGGGGCACTGACCTTCGCGACATGTGGGCATACACCCAGCCCCGTTGAGGGTCCCCACGCACATGCTGCCCGCGGGGCAACTGCCGATGGTGTTCTCCTCACAGGGACGTCCACAGCGGCCCCTGATGCACAGGAGTCCCGTGCCACACATCTGAGTGATGTCACTGGACAAGTTGTGGCATGTGTCGCCCTCCCGCTGGGTTCCCGGCTGCATGCAACGTTTGACGGGGTTTCCCGTGGCAACGTCGTTGGCGACACGGCAGGCCTTTCCGCCAGTGCAGTCCGAGTCTTGCTGGCAGTTCGAGGGCTGGCAGGACATGGAGCCTCGAAACGGGTCGAAGACGCAGCCCTCTCCAGACGGACAGTCCGAACTGTTTGCGCAGGCCGTGGCGGGACGGGCCTGCTCTCCCGGGTATGGGTTGACGGAACCGGAAGCCCTCATTCCTGCATCAACGAAAGGCTCCGACGGAGCCAGGTTGGTAGAGGGGAGTGTCCTGGCCTCAGTCACGGAGGGATCGCCTGGTTTGCGTTCCTGGGGCGAGATGCGCTCCGTCCGCTGCCGTGCGGTCAATCCGGAAGAGGACCCCTGACTCTGCGTTGGCGTCTGAGGACTATGAGAAGCGGGGTTGGGCAAGTCGTCCCGGGGCGCAGTCCTCTCGGTTCCTGGGACTTCACTGGACTTCGCCTCGTCGGATGAGGAACCCCACTTGGGCCACCGGCCCGATGCGAGGCCATACACGAGGGTGAGGCCAAATACACAAGCTATCAACCTCACCAACGTGCCCTTCATCATTACATACCTCCCTGAATTACATGCCCCTCTGAGTCCGGCTACGGCGTACCGCCGTCGCTGCTTTCCTTCCGGCAGGTGCAGTTCAACCCGTTGCCGTCGTAAACGCAGTAGACTCGGTAGCCATCAGGGCAGGTGAATGTGATGGGAGGACCATCGCCGCTCCCACCATCGCTGCCACCACCACCACCACCACCGCTACCGCCGCCAGTATTGTTGCCGCACCTGTCTTCGAGGAACTCACAGTGAATGGCTTCCGCAGGAGCACCCGCCAGTGCGACAATTACCGGCAGGACGGCAAGCAAACCCGTGAACAAAGACATCACAGCGTATGATTTCAGCTTGTGCATAAATCCCCCTCTTCGAACGCCCACCCAGGCGAGCACACAGTATTGAAGAGTAGATGCTAGAGCAAAAGTGTTGAAAGAACGGCCTCACTTTGAGCGAACACCCATGCTGAGTCCGCATGAGGTGTCGAAGTAGTTGACCTCGCTAAGCACACTCTACCACTCGGTTTCTACGTACTTGTACGGAGCCAGCCCTTATTGGAAGCATTGGCTGAGCCTCCAGAGCTGTCGTGTTTTGTCTTTGTTTGTGCGAAATTAGTTTGTGAGTGCAGGTTTGCTGTAATGTGTGCGGCTCGCTGTTGTTCTCAGGATATGGTCAGCCCCTTGGGAGGTGGGGTCTTGTCACGATTGTCTTGGGGTCACACGCAGTCCATTGGTGGGACTCGGTGATGACTTTCCTGGTGACGGCCGCCTTCGGCCTTTTCGCGGCGATTTGTCCATTGGCGTGCGGCCCCTACTTGCGCATGGTTGGCTCGTGGGGCCGCTCATCCTGGTGCATACCGACAGTGTTTCGGCGTTCCTCGGCCGCACCATCTGCACCGACCGGGTGGATGGGAAGAAGCTGAACGCATAGGAAAGATGAGGGCGCTGCGGCGGGCGAAGGCCTGGATTCGGGCGGCGGAGGTGAGCGGCTGATGGGGCAAGCAAGGCTGGAGTCCGAGCCGATGCATTTGGCCGAGCAACCTCCCCCATGGGACATATCCCTGCCAAGTCCTTTGTCCGCTGCGCTTGCGACAAACCTGCCCGAGGCGCGGCTGCGGGCTGAGAAGGTCCGGAGAGCCAGGAACTCTCTTGAAGACTGGATGCGGCGGGAACCTCCGGCTCCGTCGTTTCGCGATGCCCTGCTCCTTGGCGAGCGCCTGTCGGGCTTCATTCGAGCGCGGGTGGCGGTCCACGGCGCGCTTCAGCCAGAGCAACTGATCCTCGTGCTTGCCCTGCCGTCTGTAGCGCGCGGCGACGCGGAGCATCTCCTCCACGTAGTCCGGGTGCAGCATCACGCCGGTGGTGACCGCCTCCAGCGTGGGCCACAGCGCCTCGGGGTCTCGCGCTTCGTCCAACCGGATGCGCGACAGCTCGGACACCTGTGCCTGCTGCCACACCAGGAGGATTTGGACAGGAGCGGGTCGATACGCGCGTACTCTTTCGAGCGGGACCGTGTGGTCCGCCTGTCCGTGGAATATCTTTGCGACGGTCTCCTTCGTGAGAGGGATGGGTGAGAGTATCGCGCCCCCGCCGTCAATCCTGCGCGATGGGCGGTCTGGTGGGGACACCGCACAGGCGTGGAACCAGCGACTCCGCGACTTCGTCGAGGAACGCGGTCAACCCGCTGTGCGTGCCGCGAGAGCGCAGTCGCACGAGGGGCGCCTCGGTCCAGCAACGGACCTCTCGCTCGTGCTCGCCAGCGGTGAGTGCTTCGAGCACGCGCTTGGGGCTCCGCCTGGCATGCTCCTTTTTCGCATCGAGCTCGTGCGCCTCTTCACAGGGGTTGAATCCAAGCTCCTGGCGCAGGGCGGTGAGGCGAGCTCGCTCCACATCCGTTTCCGGCTCGAATCCGGCGAGCACCCATGCCTCACGCATCGGGTCAGGACAGCCGAGGACGATGACGAAGGGGACCATGGGCCGAGCCTCGGTGCAGGCCTGGGTTAGTCCCATGCGTCTGTCCTTTCCCTGGTCATCCATGTCCCAGACGAGGAGGACCGCGTCGAGCTCCGTGCTGCTCAGTGCGAGTTCTCGGGCCATGAGGAAGGCTGTGCGTCCCATGAGGGCACCGGCTTCTCCCGGCTGCCCCGCGAAGTGCCCCTGGGGTACACGGAGCTTGAGACGGCTCGCGTAGGCCGACAGCTTGTGGAGATCGAAATAGCTTCGGCCCTCATCATCGGGCACCCAATCCCGAAACCCCTGGGCGGCTTCAGGGGGGCCATCGAGAAGCTCTCGGACCCAATCGGGACCTTGTTCTCGGAGGACACGCTCGACCAGTCCCTTGACGGTCTCAGCGTCGGCGGGGGACTCACAGAAGACGAGCAGCCTTGCCATCTCACTTCTCCCCTGCGACCCAGCGCCACTCAGGGTCGAGACTCCAGAGCTGGCCCGTGGTGAGGGCTCCGCGCATCTTCTCCGCCTGTGGATGCTCCGAGAGGCTTCGGCAGGCGACCGAGCCATCCTTGCGTGGGGCGAACACCCGGACGTCGGACGGATCGATCGCGTCGAGGATGTAAGGGGAATGCGTAGTGGCGACGAGCTGGACCTCCGGGAATCCCTCGAGCAGGCGTTTCAACTCGCCCATCAGCTCCATCTGGGCCTGGGGATGGAGGGATTGATCGATGTCGTCGAGCAGCAGGATGCGCGGGCGGTTCGGGCTGCAAAGCGCAGTCAGGAGGGCGAGGGTGATGAGCGTGCCTTCGCTGGCTCCATGGGCTGGGACGTCGGGGGCATACTTGAAGTCGATGAAGACCTTGTTGCCGACCCGCTCCTCGGAGGACGGCGCGGAGCGCCGAGGCATCTTGACCCGCTTGACGCGAATTCGCTGAACGCTGGGGACGATCCTGCAAAGCTCCGACTCGATCTGCTCGAAGACCTCTTCTCGCTCGAGCTTCAGGGCCGCGAGAACGACCGCTGTGTTGCCCCCGTCCGAATCGAGGACTGGGTTCTCCTCGGGGCTATAGGCTGCTGCGGCAATTCGGCGGGCGTCGAAATGGTAGAGCACTGCTGGGCTGATGAACGAATTGAGTTTATTGAGCGACTCATCAAAAATGGAGTCGTATGTGCGTCCTGTTGTCTTCTTCTCGTGACCTTTGTTCGCTCCGTGAGACCAGTCGACCTGGATTGCCAGGTGCTTGTCATGCGGCTCTGGTTCGGAGAACTGCAAAGAAATCGTCCAGGACAGCGCGTTGTCCGTACCCTCCGCTGTGAGAGTGATCGGACCTTTTTCCGCTCGGCGCAGGAGATCTTGAGGGCGCATGTCGCCGCGAAGCACCTTCGCGGGCTCTTCGTGCATCAGCCTGGCCATCAGGCTGAGCGCCTGGAGCACGCTGGTTTTTCCCGTGCCGTTCGGGCCGACGAGCACGGTCAGACGTCCCAGAGGGACGGTGGTGTCGCGGTGACCCTTGAAGCTCCGGAGTTGAATGGACGTGATCATCCAGTGGGTTCCTTCAGCCGTTCTTGACGGGGCAACCTAGCAAGGCCGCGCCGCCGGAGGTGGGGCATAAGAAGAATATGCGGCCGCTTGTGAAGAGCGAGCCATCATCCCAAAGGGTGGACTCTCCGGGCGCGAGCGAGCCGCCAAGCCCACACGAAACACGCCCACGGAGAGCACCACGGGGTGATGCCACACCGCTGAACGCGGATGCTTGGTACGCCACAAGTACCAGGAGCTCAGCCCCCTTGAGCGGCGCGTTCCTGTGGGAGCGGTAGCGTCGGACGGGACGTGGGCGTCAAGGCGGCGTCGTCGGGCTTCGGGGCTGCTTCCCGGCGGGAAAGGTGTCAAACGACTCGTAGGGCGGGAGTTGTTGGAACGATTCCTTTGTGTGATGCCTGGAGGCTGGCGGAGTCTCGTGGGAGCCCGGCGGTAGCGTGTGCCCTGGCGAGGGCGGTGCACCTGGCGGAGCGGGTGCTGCCGCACGTACCCTTCCGTCTGGCGGCTCTCCGTCGCCGGCCCTAACCCGCCCGGCCAGGGGCGAGGACCTCGCGCAGCTTCGCGGCGAAGGCGTCCGGGTCGCCGGTCTGGCCGTACTCGCCGCCGAGGAAGCCGCCGTGGCCGCTCGGGAAGATGATGGGAGTCGATCCCAGCCGCTCGGCCACGGCATGCGCGGCGCGGCTCGCCATCTCGCCCTCGGACTCGGCGCCGGCGCCGATGACAATGCGGGTCGACGCCGCCCTCAGCGCGTCGAAGTCGTGCTGGTAGTGTGTGCACGAGATCATGTTCTGCGCGAGCATGGGATCATTCCGCGAGCCGTCGTCCTCAGTCGGCAGGCCGAACGTCGCGGGCTCCGGCGCCGGCTGCTCAGCGAAATCGCTCGAGAACGGGCCCTTGTGGGCGACGACGGTGATGAAATGCGCCATTCCCGCCCCCCATCCGCGGCGGTGGTAGGTGTCGTGGATGGCGCGGCACGCGGCGAGCGCTGCCTCGCGGTCGGGCAGAGCCTGGGCGGCCGGCGGCTCGTGCGCGACGAGCGTCCGGACCTGCTCAGGGTGGCGAGCCACCAGCGCGAGCGCATTCACGGCACCACCGCTGCTGGCGAAAATGTCCACCGGCCCGGCCTTGAGCGCCTCGAGCAGCCGATGCAGGTCATCCGCATGCTCGTCGGGCGTCGACTCGGCAGTGCCATCGGCCTTCGTGCTCCGCTCCACTCCGCGCGGGTCGTAGGTGACGACCGTGCGATCGGTGAAGTGCCCTGCCAGGGTACGGAAGCCCGCGGCACCCATCGGCGACCCGATCATCAGCAGGACAGGCTCCTTGCTCGAGTCGTTCCTCCGCACGTCGTAGGTCAGCACGGCGCCGGGAACTTCCAGAGTGTAGGTGAGCGGCTCGGTCATGATGCGTCTCCTTGGGGTGATGTCGCGTTTGCCCATTAGACGCCGCACGACGGAGGAACTCATCGGTCAGCCCATAACCCAGTGGTTTCAACCACTTGACTGGCCAGGGAGACAGGATTTGAACCCGTGGACGAGGGGGGGCCCAGGCGGGAAGGTGTCAAAGGGTTCGTTCCGCTGCTTCACCCCTACGTGGAGTCGATGGTGGAGGACATGGGGCGCAGCGAGCGCCGCCATGCGCTGGAGTGATACCTGAGCCTGCCCCGAGGAGTGGACGGAGGACGAGAAGCGGCGCGAGGCCGTGGGCGTGCCGGAGGACGTCCGCTTCGAGCGCAAGTGGGAGATTGCACTCCACCTGGTGGACGACGCGCTGGAGTGGGGCGTGCGGCCGTACGTGGCGCTAGCCGACGCGGGCTACGGTGACTGCCGGGAGTTTCGCGAGGCGCTCACCCGGCGTGGGCTGCCCTACGTGGTGGGAGTGCAGGGGACGCACAAGGTGTGGCCGCCGGGTGTTGCTCCTGGCTCTCTTCTCTGTTGGCGAACACTCCCAGGCGGACCCTGGTGCCTGGCGAAACTGCGCTGGCGGGTGGAGCGCGACTACCAGGAAATGAAGCAGGAGGTGGGGCTCGACGCCGCACCTGGCGCGGCTTCCATCACCACGCCACCCTCTGTGCTGTCGCCCACGGCTTCCTCACACTCCGTTGGGCGCTTTTCCCCCTGCGTAGAATGCGGTGGACGTTGCCTCAGGTGCGTAGGCGCCTGCAGCACCTGCTGCTGTGTTGCATCGGCCATTGCCCCCTCTGCATGCGCCCCATCTCCGCTCGCGCTCTCCCTCTCGGCCTATCCCGCATCTGACCGGGTAGTACTAGCACGGCGGCAATGGCGGCCCTCCAGCCATGGACCTCACTTCTGACGCCTGGTGGCTTGGGTTAGCATGGGCCATCAAGGACGCGTCATGATATGGACACACACGCTCGTGCTTATTGCGGCCTGTACTCTGCCTGGATTCGAGTTTCTGGCAGAGCCCCCATGGCCCCAGCTACCCCTCCTCTCATCAGTCCTGGAAGAGGGGGACCGCGCAAGCCTCCAAGAAAGAAGGAGGAGAAACCCAAGTCTCCAGGAAAGGAAGAGGAGCCGCGGAAGCGCCCGGTCAATCTGAGTCGTTGCCTCGATTCGTGTGCCGCTGGTGGCGCTGTCTTCATCAACTTCTGCAACGACATCGAGAAACCCGCGACACGTGCCGTTTGCTTCTCGAAAGCCAATGAGAGCGAGCAGCAGTGTCGGGGATTTTGTTCCAACTACTTCGGAAGCTGAGAGGTTTCAGTCATGACCACGGTGACTCGATTGATGCGCGGCCGCAAACCCACTGGGCCCATCATGGCGGAGCGCAAGTTCGAGAGTTCTGGCGGCCCTCGTGCCTCCATCCGTGTCCGTGCACCGACCAGGGATTCGCGGACCGGCAACTACAGGTGCAGCGTGGAGTGGGTGCACTCGGGGAAGAAGGAGCTGTTCGAACTCTGGGGAATCGACTCCATGCAGGCGCTGCAACTCGCTCTCCGAGCCGCCGGGGACCTGGTAAACGGGGACGAAGAGGACCTGCGGTGGGTGGGGAGCGATGACGGCTACCTGGGATTTCCCAGGACGTACCCGGAGTTTCTTCCCAATGCGCTCCTGCGTAAGCTGGAACGCATGATCGACCGGGAGATCGCCGCCCACGAGCGCAAGAGCGCAGCAGCGCGCAAGCAGTCGCGGGCTCGAGCGGGACGGAGCAAGCCCGTCCCCGGCTGAGGACATGGGTTTGAGACTGCTGAGCTTCTGAATGTGGAGGCGGCGGGAATCGAACCTGCCGCCTCCAGCTGCTCTCATAGGCCCCGATCCCACAAGCAGGCAGGGGCTCCACGGGGGCCCGTGGGAGGCTAACGGTAGCGTGTGCCCTGGCGAGGTGTGGCTGGGGAGGGGCAGGTGGGGACGCACGGGTGGGCGTACCGGCGAAGGCAGCCGGAGGGGACGGTGCTGTATGAGGCGGTGCGGGAGAACCTGGCCACATTGCTGGCGGAAGCCAGCGAGGTCGGGCGCGGCCTGCCCCGGTATGTGGAGCGGGACTTCGCCAGGTACCTGGAATGCGGAGTGCTGGCACACGGCTTCGCGCGGGTGCGCTGCGAGAGTTGCAAGGACGAACTGCTCGTCGCCTTCTCGTGCAAGGGACGAGGGGTGTGCCCCTCCTGCAACGCGAAGCGGGCGCATGTGACGGCGATGCACCTGGTGGAGCAGGTGCTGCCGCACGTGCCCTACCGGCAGTGGACGCTGTCCTTTCCGCACCGGGTGCGGTGGGTGCTGCTCAAGGACGTGGGACTGCTCTCGGACGTCCTCACCGTCTTCCTGCGCGCAGTGTTTGCCCTGCAGCGCCGAAGGGCACGGCGGCAGGGCCTGCGCGGTGGGCAGGCCGGGGCCGTGTCGTGCATCCAGTTCTTCGGGTCGTGCCGTTCATGATGCGTGTACCCCACTCGGACGTCCTGCTCCTGTCCTCTTGGAGGCCGCGCGCCTGGAGGCCACCAGGGTTTGCAAGCGCTTGGCCGTATCTTCGTCAATCTCCAGCCAGTAGACGGCCCGGCGGCTCTCAAAGTCCTCGCGCCGTGCTGGCACCAGGCCTCGCCGTATCCAGCCCCTCACCACCGTGGGGGTGACGCCAAACCGCTTCGCAGCCCCAGTCAGTGAGTAACGTCCATCCGGGTGACGCTCCGGTAAGGGCCAGGCGCGGGGTGCATCCGGGGCCACCAGCACGATGTCATGGTGGTAGCGCACCCACCGGACAGCCAAGAGCGTCCAGCGGGCCCCGGCAGCGGTTCGTATCCCCTCTGCATTCAGCTGCTCAGCCATGTCCTCATCCCGCAGGCCCTGAGCGGCCATGGTACGTATCCGCTCCACCACTGCGTCCGGCGTGCGCAGTTTCTCCCGCTCCGTGGGCCGGGGCACTTGCAGTTGGGTGACGGCGCCGCCCTGCCACTGCACCTGGATGCGGATGGTACGTCTGGGGACATCCACCGGCGTGAGCGCGATGGACTCCACCACCAACCGCAACATTGCCTTCTTGTCTGCAGTCCCAGTCGTGGAGGCACGCCAGACCGAGGGCAAATCCTTCGCCAGTTCACGGATGCGTCGCCGCTCCTGCTCGGACAGTTCAACATGTCGACTGCGCCGGGCTTCCGCGTACCGCCGTTCCACTTCCTCCAATTCTTGCAGCCGCTCTTCCCACTGGCGCTCCAAAGTGCGCGCCACCACCCGGTTCTCCGGTTCAACGGCCTTGTACCGGCGCTCGGCTCGGCGTGCCTCGTAGCGGGCCTGCTCCAAGCGCGCTTGCCACTGCTTCTGCAACTCCTGCGCCTGCGCCCCCACCTCACGCTCTACTGCCAGACTGAGGTCGAGCTCGTCAGGCACCAGGGTCTTCAAAAACAACTCCTCCACGGCTACATCGAGTGGCTCGCCGCATGTCATCCAGCAGAGACTTCTGCCGCTTTGGTCCCTCGCGCCTGGGCAGAAGTAATACCAATGCAGCTGGCCTCTGCGTCCATAACTCGTCCGCATCCGTCGCCCACACCGCCCGCAGAGCAGCAGCCCAGCCAGCAGGGCTCTCCCCTCGCGGGGGGCTCCTGGACTGGCCTCGTGCGAGCGGACGAGATTCTGCCTCAGTTTCTCCTGGTTGGAGAGGAACGTCTCCCAGTCGATATAGCCTGGGTGCGCATCGCGCTTGCACACCGTCCACTCCTCGGGTGCGCGGCCAGCGGCACGCACTCTGTGGATCTCACCCCGCACCAGCACCTTGCTCCGCGGCCTTCGCCCGTAGGCGTACGCTCCGGCGTAGATGGGATTGTGCAAGAGCTCTGTGAGGCGCGTGACTCCAAGCTTCTTCCATTCCACCTCCCCACCTTCCGAAGCAGGGCGCCGAGTAGGGAACGCGAGCCCCCTCTCATTCATCCAGCGCACCACGGCACAAGCGCTCGGCTCGACACGAAAGCGCTCAAACACCAGCCGCACCGCTCGCTGAATAGCCTCATCCGGATCCAACTCCAGGCCGCGCTCTGTCCACACGTAGCCCGTGGGTACACGCATGTGCAGCTCGCCTCGACGCGCCTTGCTTTGACGTGCTCCCACCATCCTCAAGCCCAGCCAGTGCAATTCTGCTTCTGACATGGTGCCCTTCAAGTCCAACAGCAACTTGTCGTCTCCTTCGGCTGGGTCGTAGAGCGTGCTCTCGTCGACCACCACCACCTGGGCGACCGCACAGAGCGCCAGCAACCGCTGCCAGTCCACAGAAGAGCGCGCCAGCCGCGACACCTCCAGAGCGAAGATGGCGCCGACCTCCCCATGGGCCACGGCGTCGACCAGCCGTGAGAATCCAGCACGCCCCTCTGTGGACGCGCCACTCTTGCCCTGATCCTCGTCAACGACTTCCACCGCCTCGCGCGGCCAACCCAGCGCCACGGCACGCTCCACCAAGGCGTACTGACGCTTCTTGGACTCAGCGTGCTCAAGCATCTGAGTCGTGCTGGACTGCCTCACGTACACGTAGGCTTTCCTCTGCAGGTGAACAGGTCTCAGCTCGCCCTGACTCATGGCTTTGCCCTCGCTGCCTTGCTTGCTCGGCCTCGGCCACCAGCACGCGGTGCACCAACTTCGCCCACCAGGGCAGAAGTCTCTCCAGCACCTCCGCGCCCGGTATGCTGGACCTCTCGTGCGTCGGCCCCCTCATTCAAGGGCACATGAGACCTCCGCTGCGTGACATCAAGTGCTCGGCGTTCTATGGCTCTCTCCTCCAACCGAGCAGTGACCCAGCCAGCCAGCGCCCGCACAGCCTCCGGCGCCAGCCGGACTGCTCAGCGACAACTACACCTCCCCATCAACGACAATTACACCTCCCCATCCAGAGTGACGGCAGCCGTCGGTAGAAACCCGGTGACTCCGGAGGTTCGGATGGACGGGTGAGGACGACGGATGCCCAGGTGAGGAAGCTGATGGAAGAGATGGCGAAGCACGGTCGCCTCGGGCTGGCGTCGGCCCGGGCGGGGATGGACCGCAAGACGGCACGCAAGTACGTGAAGGAGGGGAAGTTCCCCTCGGAGCTCAAGCAGGAGCGCACCTGGAGGACACGGGAGGACCCGTTCGAGGAGCAGTGGGACAGCCTGGCCGAGCGGCTGAAGGAGGCGCCGGAGCTGGAGGCCAAGACGCTCTTCGAGGAGCTGTGTGCTCGCGAGCCGGGCCGCTACAAGCCGGGGCAGCTGCGCACGTTGCAGCGGCGAGTGCGCCAGTGGAGAGCGCAGCAGGGACCGGAGAAGCAGGTGTTCTTCGCCCAGGAGCATCGGCCCGGGGAAGCGATGCAGACGGACTTCACCTGGGCCAAGGAGTTGGAGGTGACGGTGGGAGGCGAGCCCTTCGCGCACCTGCTGTGCCACCCGGTGCTGCCCTACTCCAACTGGGAATGGGCGACGGTGTGCCACTCGGAGTCCATGGCGGCCATCAAGCGAGGAGTGCAGGCGGCCGTCTTCCGGCTGGGGAAGGTGCCGCGCTACCACCAGACGGACAACTCCACCAGCGCCACGCACGACCTGCGCAACGGCAAGCGGGGCTTCAACGCCGAGTACCTCGCGCTCATGAAGCACCTGGGCATGGAGCCGCGCACCATTGAAGTGGGGAAGAAGGAGCAGAACGGGGACGTGGAGGCGCTCAACGGCGCGCTCAAACGCCGGCTATTGCAGCACCTGCTGATGCGCGGCAGCCGGGATTTCGAGAGCGCCGCGGCGTACGAGAGCTGGGTGCAGAGCGTGCTGGAGAAGGCCAACCGGCTGCGCGGCGCGAAGGTGGAGGAGGAGCTCGCGGCGATGAGGCCGCTGTCGGTGCAGCGGCTGGTGGAGTACAGCGAGCTGGAGGTAGTCGTCACGGCATGGAGCACCATCCGGGTGCAGCACAACACGTACTCGGTACCCTCGCGGCTGGTGGGCCAGCGCGTGCGGGTGCGCGTGTACGACGACAGGCTGGAGGTGCTGCACGCGGGAAAGCCGCAGCTGGTGGTGGACAGGCTGGTGGGCCGCAACGGACACCGCATCAACTACCGGCACATCATCTGGTCGCTGGTGCAGAAGCCAGGGGCCTTCGCGCAGTACCGCTACCGGGAGGACCTCTTCCCCTCGATAGAGCGACTGCTCAAGGCCTCGGGGCTGTCCACGGACAAGACGCTCGCCACGCTCGAGCAGGAGAAGCTGCCGGCCAAGGTGCGCCGCCAGCTACCGGCCCTGTGCGAGGGCGGCTTCGTCGAGCGCGCGGAGAACGTGCTGGCCTTCGGGCTGCCGGGCCGCGGCAAGACGCACGTGGTGAGCGCCATAGGCCACGAGCTGGTGCAGCGCGGTTACGAGGTGCTCTTCATCCCGGCGGTGCTGCTGGTGCAGCGACTGCTCTCGGCCAAGAAGAGCCTCTTGCTGGAGAAGGAGCTGCGGCGGCTGGACGGGTACGACGCGGTCATCATCGACGACATCGGCTACATCCAGCAGGACAGGGAGGAGATGGAGGTGCTGTTTACCTTCCTGGCCCAGCGCTACGAGCGCAGGAGCGTCCTGATTACGAGCAACCTGGTGTTTTCGCAGTGGGACCGAATCTTCAAGGACGCGATGACGACGGCGGCGGCGATTGACCGGGTGGTGCACCACGCGCTGATTCTGGAGCTCACCGGGGAGAGCTACCGCAGCGAGAAGGCCAGGAGCCGGGAGACGGCCGACAAGGCCCCGCGCAAGGCGCCCGGGGACGAGTAACAGCCTGTCCACAGGTTTTGAGTCTCCCCCCGGGCCCCCCTCATCCACAGCCCTGCCCACAGCACAGGAGGTGACCGACCCAGAGGCTTCGATGGACGTGACGACGACTACGGCGACGACGAAGTGAACGCAGTCAGGGCATCAACCCGATGGGGAAGTGTAATTGTCGCCAAGGGGAAAAAGTAATTGACGCTGGGCACCGGACAGGTCGGCCCTGGTATCTGAGCGGTTTGGGGCGAGGGCGCAGACTTGTCCACTGGATGGGGAGGATGGTGAGCCGCCCATCCTGCAACTCGGCCCAAACCGCGTCCGGGCCATAGCGTCTCAAAACGAGGATGGGCTGCCCGAAGAGCGGGTGGATCCGAAGGGTGATGGTCTCCTCGGAGGAGGCCGTGGACGTGCGATCGACTTCAGTCTGCGTGGCGCTACGGCTCCGCCTTGCAGGTGACTCCGCACTTCCTCTCGCTGGTGCCGGACGGTGTCTTCGTGCCGCGGGAGGGCGGCGTGCGCTTCGAGCCGTTGCCTCCGCCCACGCAAGGCGAGGTGGAGCGGCTGCTGAAGGTCGTGCGCCACCGGGTGCTGCGCCTGCTGGAGAAAAGAGGAGCCCTGCCCGCGCAAGGCCCCGAGGACGCGCTACAGGCATACCAGGCGCACTCCCTGCAGCGGCGGCTGCGCTGGACGGAGGTGGACGTGCGGCCCCCTCCCCGAAAGCAGCCCCGATGCGCCTTCATGGAGGGCTTCTCCCTGCACGCCAACACGCACCTGCACGCCAACGACAGGCAGGGTCTGGGTGCGCTATGCATAATGCCCCTCTTCTCGGAAACGGGTTTTGGAATGGCCGCGCCCTTCTCGTTCATCGCTTTCCTCCGCGCTTGCGGCCGCGGCGTGAAACACCTGGTGCAAGAGGGGTGTCCACGCTCCGAGAAGAGCCTGTCGGATTGCCGCGGGCCGTGTCGACCGAGGTGACTTGGATGAAGCTATGCTCAGCCGCTGAGTCATGAGCAGGCGGCGGGGCAGGCTCCCGGCGAAGTGCTACCTCTACAGCATCAGCGAGCTTGAGCAGGTCGGAAATGCCGAGGCGAACCTCACGACCGCCGATGCTGGGTGGGACCAGAGATGAGGAGCGGTCCGTCCACTCGATGGGAAGTCTCATGCACCAGCCAGGTGGGTGCTCCACGTCGATGTACCGCCTGCCGTCCTGGCTGCGGGCCGTGCGGATGACCGGCAGCTGCACGCCCTGGAGCGGATGCGTCGGCAGGGTGATGGTCACGCAGCCCGAAACCGGCCCTGCATGTATCGTAGTCTGCGAATGGGATGTGGAGCGGCTATGCCGCTACGGAGCGCGCGGTGCACTGGCGCTGGAGCGTTTGTCACGAGCGGAGGATGGCCGCATCGCCTACCAAATGAAGCGCCCGCTGCCGGACGGTACGACGCACCTGCTCTTCACCGGGCTGGAACTTTTACGGCGTGTGGCGTCCCTGGTGCCTCCGCCTCGGGCAAACCTCACAAGGTTCCACGGCGTCTTCGCTCCAGGCGCGCGACTGCGGCCATTTCTGGTCCCCAAGCAGGAGAGGAGGAGGCGAGCGTGGCGCCCCAGGCAGCTGAGAGGCAGGAAAAGAGGAAGGAGCGGAGGGCGCGAGTGGACTGGGCAGGGCGACGACGAAGGACCTTCGCGGTGGAGGTGTTGGCCTGCGTGAGGAGTGGAGGCAGGCGGAGAGTGCTGGCGTACGTGAAGGAAGCGGGAGGGTGAGAGCGATTGTGGAGCACCTGGGCCTGCCCACGGCAGGTGCGAGGCTGGCCCCGGCGCGAGGGCCCCCCCAGGCCGCGTGGTGTTGAGGCTTACGCCACCCCAGAGCCAAAAGGCCCAGTCACCTACCGCGCACCCCATGGAAGCGCGGCCTGGGCAGTCGTGTACCTCAAGGGGCTGCGCGGCCTGTCCACCCGCTTGGCTCACTGCCCGGGCGGCCCCTGTCAGCGGTCCTCCTCGGCACCTGCGCTCCAGCCCTCACCCTCCACATGGCCTCTATCCCGCCTATACGCAACACCACGCAAGCAGCCTGAGGGCAGCTGATGCTCCAGGATTGCGCGAGCCCCACTCCGGCCCCGGCTCCTCCCCTGCGTGAGGGAACACGCTGACGAGCCAGGTCAGTCTTTGTCGTAATACCAGTCGGTGCAGAACGACTCGTGCGTGTCATGAGCCCAGAAACAGGCCCTCATCCAGTTCCCGACGTTCCGCAAGGTGTTCGACCAGTCCCTGTTGAAGGGACCGCACTGGCTCCACGACACCCCACCGTCGAAGGAGCGGTCCACCCAGACTTTGTCTCCTTTTCTGTAGTCCCACCACAGAGTGGCGTAGGAGTGATCCGATACCTGGTCGTTGACGAGGTTGAGCCGCACCGTCCGGCCGGTTCGCAGACGGACGACCCGTATGCGCACCTCATACGGGAACCAACCGGTGTTGCTCGAACCGCAGTTCGTGGCCGCCGCCGCCGGCATCGTTCCGAAGACAATCAAAACCGTACTGGCCAGGAGCAACACACCGGGGAGCACCGCCGCGAGTCTGCGAGAACCTGCCCGGGCTGGAGCAGTTGCAAGCCGTTCTGGACGCATCGAATTTCCCCCAATGAGTGGTCTTGAAGGCAGAGGGGCTCGGTGCTGGGTGTGACGTGGGGACCTGGAGGAGTGGACCCTGCGCGGGCGGGCCTGCTGGGCTTTCAGGCATGCCCATGCTCGAGGCGGGGGTGAGTCCCTGGTAGCACCTGGAGCCTGGGCCAGGCAGATGGGCGGCGATGCTCAGCCACCCGCGCCAAGCATCAAGGAGGAGATACTCGCGAGGAAGGGCACCAGCACAACGATGCCCTGCTGAATCTCCTGAAGCGCAGAGCCCTGCAGGCCCAGGTAGGCACGAACAGCCTGCTGTGGAGGCTGGCGGCGAGTGCTGGCGTACGTGAAGGAAGCGGGAGGGGTGAGAGCGATTGTGGAGCACCTGGGCCTGCCCACGGCAGGTGCGAGGCTGGCCCCGGCGCGAGGGCCCCCCCCAGGCCGCGTGGTGTTGAGGCTTACGCCACCCCAGAGCCAAAAGGCCCAGTCACCTACCGCGCACCCCATGGAAGCGCGGCCTGGGCAGTCGTGTACCTCAAGGGGCTGCGCGGCCTGTCCACCCGCTTGGCTCACTGCCCGGGCGGCCCCTGTCAGCGGTCCTCCTCGGCACCTGCGCTCCAGCCCTCACCCTCAACATGGCCTCTATCCCGCCTATACGCGGAGACGGAGTGATGGTGGACCCTAAACGGGCACGAAGCCGGAAACGGCGGATACAGCCAAGGGTTTACCTGCACACCACCGCGCCGATCCTCGACCCGACCACCTTCTCCGGACACCTTCTCCGGGGCGATGAATGCCGGAGGCGCTACCGCTCGCGCCAGACCGCGAACTGGATGACGCCCGTCCCCATGCCCATGATGGACTCACCGGTCCCCATGGCATGCGGGGTGACCACCGTCCCGCCCAGCTCGCAGACCTTCGGCCACAGCTTCTCCTGGGTCTCTCCCCCCCAGGACTGGGGCTGGTCGGAGTTACCCGAAAGCGTCACCAAACCGACCATCTCGAGCGCGACGCTGGCCTCTTGATAGGACAGGTTCTCGAAGCGCACCGGACATCCCTTGTCGAGGCTGGGGTAGATCTTCCCCACCCGCTGCCCTGTCGCACGCACGCTGCTACAGCCCACCGCCAGGAACATCCCCGCAACGACAACCAGCACACGTACCTTCATCAACACGGCCCTCCGTTTCGAAAGAGGAAGGGACACTATCGTAAGCGCAGTGGAGAGGCCGCGCAGCCCCCTTGGGGTACACGCCGGCCTGGTCACGCTCCCATGATGTTCGCGGCAGGGGCCTGGCACAAGCACTCTGGAGCCGCTCTTCGATGTGAAGGACAGGAGCAGGGACGACAACGCCGAGGGCGTGGCCGTGTTCTCCTGGTTCGCGCCGGACGACTCCGTGCTCGTCGTCTACGACACGCCTTCGCCGCAGCGGCGCTCCGGGCCGGACGGCGTGCTCGCGGACGTGCTCCGGCTCTGGGCATGAGACGAGTGGGGGCCCTGTTGCGCTCCAGCGCGTGCTGTCTGCACCACACTCATGAAGACGCCTGCTTCGCCGGATGGAACAGGTAGCCCACCGCGAGTTGGTACAGCTCCTTCTCCAGCACTCCGCTCGCGAGAAGGTCCGGGTGCTCGGTGATGGCCTTGTGGGTCAGGGCCTCGAGCGCCGTTTCGAGCACCACCGCCGCGACCACGGGGGGCCTGCTCCGAGGCAGACGGTGCGCATGGGCACGGAGGAATCGTTCAATCATCTCGGTGATGCGCTGGTTGGTGTTCATCACCTCCGCCATGCGCCCGACGCGCGGTACCTGCTCGAAGAGGATCTTGTGGAGCGCGGGGGAGATCCGGTGGGTATCAATACCCACACGAATGATGACCTTCAAGCCGTCCTCGAGTGATGCGGTCTTCAAGCCGGCGAAGGCCGCCTCGGCAACCGTGACCATCTCCCCGGCGTGCCGTTCGATGAGCGCCGCGACCAACGACTCCTTGTTCGGAAAGTATTGATAGAGCGAGCCCACGCTCACTCCGGCCCGTTCGGCGACGCGCGCGGTCGTCGTCTTCTCGTAACCCTGCTCCACCAGAACCTGAGCCGCCGCTTCGAGAATCGCGTCCACCGTCGCCCGAGAACGCGTCTGACGCGGCAATTTCCGAGGGGTTGTGTCGACGGATGTCATGCGAATCACGCGCTCCTGAATGCGAATAGCGAATGTGACAAAACATTCGCATATTGCCTCCGGGTCGACAACGGAGGTCCCCATGGAAAACGGCAGCACATCGGAAACTCGAAGCGACAAGGTCGTGTTGGTGACGGGCGCATCATCCGGCCTTGGCCGGGCCACCGCGGCGCTGCTCGTCCAGCGCGGCTACCGTGTCTATGGCACCAGCCGTCAGCCGGCAGGAGACACGGGCGCGGGCTGGCCCATGCTCCCGCTCGATGTGCGATCCGATCGCTCGGTCGAGGCGTGCGTGGGAGAGCTGCTCTCCCGAGAGGGGCGTATCGATGCCCTGGTCAACAACGCGGGCTACGCCTTCATTGGCGCGGTGGAGGAAACGAGCCTCGACGAGGCTCGCGCGCAGCTGGAGACGAACTTCTTCGGTGCGCTGCGGATGATGCTCGCGGTGCTGCCAGCCATGCGCTCACGGGGCACGGGCCATATCGTCAATATCAGCTCGCTTTCCGGGGCCGTGGCCGTTCCTTTTCTCGGTGCCTATGCGGCGAGCAAGCACGCGTTGGAGGCCATGTCGGAGGCTCTCGCGCACGAGCTGCGCGGCACCCGGATTCGGGTCACGTTGCTCCAGCCCGACGGCATGCGCACCCACATTGGTTTCCATCATCCCCAGTCGGAGCGCCCGGAGCACATCGCCAGGCGCAGGCGGCTGGTGTCCCTGCTCGAGCGCGCGACCCGCGAGGAGGGGAATGACCCGGACATGCTGGCTCACGCGGTGGCGCAAGCCCTCGAGGACGGCGCACCACCGCTCCGCATCCCCATTGGAGAGGGCGCGAAGAAGCTCATCGAGGCCCGCCGCACGCTGCCCGAGGCGGAGTACGGCAAGCTGCTGGCGTCGCTCCTCCAGGTCGGCGTCGAGCAGGTCTCGGATTGAGAGGGAGGCAACGATGGCTGGCCTGTCCTTCACCCTTTCCGCGGAACTCGCCGCGATCTCCGACCCTCACCACCCCCGGCTGCTCGGCGACTACACCGTGCACCGCGACGCAATGCTGGGCGTCATCCGGATTGGAACGGAAGGAACGGAGGGGTTCTGGGAGCGCCACGATGGCGGTGACGAGCTGCTCGTCGTGATCGCTGGGCGCATGACCATGACCTTGCGCCCGGCGAACGGCCCAGACCAGTTGCATGACATCGGTCCGGGAGATGCGCTTCTGATCCCCAGGGGCATCGCCCACTCGGCCCGGCTGCACACACCCGAGATACACCTGCTGTTCATCACGCCCCGCGATGGAAACGAGGCGTGGACGGAACATCCCGAAGGCAAGCGGCGGCACTGAGCGGGGCCCTCATCCACCGGGCCGCCTGCGCTTCACCCCGGAGCGCAGGCAGCTCGCCCCGCCTGGCGGTGCTTCCCGCCCTCGCTCCGATGCATGCGCTCATCCAGCGCGCCTTTCCCTCTCTTTTGGAAAGGGACGTGAAATGAGCTCGACTCGGGTACGCTCGTGTCCTGCGGACGGTTGCGTGGAGCCCGTGCTCGCCCCATGAGCTGAGGCCCCGGACCCC
Source organism: Archangium minus (assembly GCF_044360475.1). Classification (NCBI taxonomy): domain Bacteria; kingdom Pseudomonadati; phylum Myxococcota; class Myxococcia; order Myxococcales; family Archangiaceae; genus Archangium; species Archangium minus. Next base: position 12,520,047 of record NZ_CP043494.1, on the reverse strand, counting down.
GCCATCTCTCCTCTTTCCGTTCCAACCGGTGGACACCTTTCGGTATCCTGCTCCGGCGGACCTGGCGCTCGGGCAACCCATGGGGCGTCCGAAGGGCAACACCCCTTGCCGCCAGTCGGGGAGTCCTGAAAATCGTTGTTGAACCTCCGCCCCGTCGGAGGCACGAGTGTAGGCATGGCCCGCCTCCAAACGCGGCGGGCTGCTCTTCGCCCTACCCAACGGCGAGGGTTCTGGCCAGCGCTGGCCTCATGCTTTCACCGAGGGGAAGCGAGTGGTGATGGGCGTGAAAAGCACTGGGGATGAGGTGCTCGCGGGCGGGGGGGGAGATGGGGGCGCTCATGCGCTCCATCGACTGGAGCCAGACGCCCCTGGGGCCGGTCGAGGGCTGGCCCCAGAGTTTGCGCTCGCTCCTCAGCCTCCTGCTCACGTCCCCTTCGCCGGTGTTCCTGTGGTGGGGCCGGGAGTTCCTCCTCGGCACCTGCGCTCCAGCCCTCACCCTCAACATGGCCTCTATCCCGCCTATACGCTGGCTCCATTGCACCTGGAGCTTCATGGCGGTGATGGAGGTGACACGGCGGCCTCACCCGGTCTGAGGACCGTGCCCGAAAGGCTCAAGAGCCATTGGCCCATCGCTCCGGGCGAGTGCGTCGCCCCTTGCTCCAGCCACCACTCCAGGACGCCCAGGTAGAGCCAGCGCGATGGGAGTCGAGGTCCGGCCCGGTCTTGGCGTCGAGGAGTTCGACCCGTCGGACGAAGACCTGATCATTCGCGCTGGCGCAGAGAGCTTTCGCGGACGCTGGCTGTTTCGACTTTGCAGGCCGCGGAGAGCGTCTTTCGAGTGGACTCGAGCACCTCATCCGCCAAGGCCTTGTCCGCCTTGGCGACCGCGCGCGAGACCGCGATGGCGCCAATTTGCGCCGCAACGGCGGCAACAGCGAGCCGCCGTCTCTTCGTTGCAGGAACCACCTCCTCGAGCGATTCCTCGAGCATCGTCACGACCTCCTCGAAAACGCCTGCGAACCTGGCGCTCACGGCGTTTCCCTGTCGCGCGATCTCGCTGGCGGACGCTGTCATCGGGCAACCCGTCTCCAACTTGTCGCGCGCTTCGCTAGAGAAGAGGCCGGCGAGGTGTTCCTCGAACGAGGGGCGTCGATCTGGCGCCGACGCTCGAGCCTCGGCCAGGTTTCTCTCGAACCCGTACGAGAAGGCTTCGGCCACCAGCGCATCCTTCGACGGGAAGTGCGCGTAGAGCGCACCATGGGTCAACCCGGCCGCCTTGGCGACTTCCGCGACACCGACGCCATCTATTCCCCGCTGCCGAAAAAGTTGGCTTGCCGCTCGCAGCAGCGCGACCCGGTTCTCCTCGGCCTTTTTCTTGGAAACACGCATGTCAGGAGGTCCCGAACGTTGATGTCGCCGTTTTAATTGCACGCACCATCAAAGTCACTTAGATTGCGGTCGCAATCAAATCGGTCGCCCCTCGGCTTGAAGAGCGTGGAGCCGAGGGGCCATGAGCGGTACTCACCTCGATCGCGCAGGTGAGAAGGAGACATCACTTTGCGTTACAAACTTTTTGGCAAACACACGGGGCTGCGGGTCTCCGAGCTCGTGCTCGGGACCGCGAATTTCGGTACGCGGTGGGGACATGGCGCCGAAGCGGAGGAAGCCCGCCGCATCTTCGACGCCTACGCCGATGCAGGCGGCAACTTCATCGACACGGCCAACGGCTATCAGAACGGTCAGTCCGAGGAATTCCTGGGCGACTTGCTGGCGGGGCGGCGCGACGACTTCGTGCTGGCCACGAAGTACACCGTGAAGACAGATGCCAACTCCGGCATCCTCGTCACAGGCAATAGCCGTCAAGCCATGGTCTCGTCCGTCGAGGCGAGCTTGAAGCGACTCAAGACCGATCGGATTGACCTCTACTGGGCCCACGTCTCGGATGGCGTCACGCCGCTCGAGGAGATCGTGCGGGGCTTCGATGACCTCGTTCGGGCCGGCAAGATCCTCTACGCAGGTCTTTCCGATTTTCCTGCGTGGCGGGTCGCTCGGGCCGCGACCATCGCCGAGCTGCGTGGCGCCGCTCCGATCGCGGGCCTTCAGGTCGAGCATAGCCTCGTCGAACGCACGACCGAGCAGGAGCTTCTCCCGGCCGGTCATGCACTGGGTCTCGGTGTGGTGGCCTTTTCGCCGCTCGGCGGCGGTCTGCTGACCGGCAAATACCGCAAACGCAACGGCGAGAAGGGACGCGAAGAAGGTTTGGCTGGGGCCGGATTCCAGGCCGAAAACTCCCCGCAGCGCACCGCCATCCTCGACACCTTGATCGCGGTCGCCGAAGAGGTTGGCGCTACGCCCAGCGAGATCGCCATCGCCTGGGTCGCCGCCAAGGGCTCGCTTCCGATCATCGGGCCACGCACGCTCGCTCAGCTTGAAAACAACCTCGCTGCAGCCAAGGTGACGCTGTCGCCCGAGCACGTTGCGCGTCTCGACAAGGTGAGCGCGGTCCCGCCGGTTTTCCCCTACACGGTGCTCAATGATCCGCGGATCAGGGATCTCTACACGGGCGGCAAGTTCGGGCAGATCGACGCCCCGGCCGAATCCGTCGCGTGACCCGAAGGATCAGAATTCCGCGCACGGGGGCAGCCGAGGCGAGGCGTTTGGCCAGCCTCCGAGCCGGTACAGCGCGCATACGCGAGCGTCTCGCTCAAGGGCAGTGACCAGGCCCGCCGGAGTCAGTTCTTTCAGCTGCTCTCGCTGCTCACCTCCGGCACCGGCTGTGGCGGCGAGGCGCCGGGTGACACGGGACAAGGGCCCGACACCTCGCTGGCGTCCGTCGCGGCCGCGGCCTCGGACGCCAACCTGTATGACTCCTTCACCCGGGCGAACAGCGCCAGCCTGGGCAGCCTCGAGCAGGGCGGACAGGCCTGGAAGTTCATCCCGTCGGGAGTGGCCTGGGGCGTCACCGTCAACCGTGCGTACCTCCTCACGGACGACGGAACCTGGTCCGACCACTATGCCACCGTGAGCGCCACCGCCGACGCGCGCGTGCTCGTCACCCTGTCGGCGCTCGGCCAGTACTCCGGCCTCACCTTCCGCTTCGTCGACCGCGCCAACTGCTGGAAGCTCGCGACGGACACGGCGGCCGGGAAGTACTTCCTCACGAAGTACGTGGGCGGCACCCAGACGTTCCCGCTGCAGATCAACCAGGCCCCCGTGGCGGGCGACGTGCTCGAGGTCCGCACCTCCGGGGACCGCATCGACGTCTACATCAACGGCGTGTTCAAGGGCGGCGTCAACGACGCGACCCACCAGAGCGCCGTCCGGGTGGGCCTGCTCGGCAGCCAGGACAACCTCGCGCGCTTCGACGAGTTCCGCGTCTACACCACGCCCGGCACCCGCGACGCCACGCTGCAGCCCTTCCGCTCGGACTCCGTCTGGAACCTGCCCATTGGCAAGAGCGCGACATACGCGGACACGGCTGATCCCGCGACGCGCGACTTCATCGGCACCAGCGTCAACGGGGTGAACATCACCACCTGGGCCAACTGGGACACCTACTCGCATCCCATCTCCCTCGCCTCCAGCAGCGACCCGTGGGCCACGGTGACGGACTACAACGACTCGTGGCGCAGCGGCACCTATTCCATCCCCGCCACGGCCACCATCGCCACGGGCTCCAGGCGCGCGACTGCGGCCATTTCTGGTCCCCCAAGCAGGAGAGGAGGAGGCGAGCGTGGCGCCCCAGGCAGCTGAGAGGCAGGAAACGAGGAAGGAGCGGAGGGCGCGAGTGGACTGGGCAGGGCGACGACGAAGGACCTTCGCGGTGGAGGTGTTGGCCTGCGTGAGGAGTGGAGGCAGGCGGAGAGTGCTGGCGTACGTGAAGGAAGCGGGAGGGGTGAGAGCGATTGTGGAGCACCTGGGCCTGCCCACGGCAGGTGCGAGGCTGGCAGGCACACGCCGTCACCGGCCCCACCTGGGGCACCGTGCACAGGCGCGCCACCTGCTCGTCCTTGTGGGCCACTCGTTCGAGCACCCCATTCATGAAGGCAATCTGCTCGTTGAGGTGCTGCATGAGATTGAGCAGCGGCGCCACCTGCGCCATGAGCCTGCCCGGCAGAGGCAGGGCCGCCACCCGCTTGACGAAGGACTCCGCCTCCCCTTCCGCTATCCGCCACCCTTCGTACCGCACCAGGGCGCTCACCAGGGAAATGTAGCGGGTACGCGTGCGCACCAGCGCCTCACGCACCGCCAGCTGCGCCTTCAGGTGCCTCCTGCCGTCCGAAATGCGGTGCGCCGGCCGGTATGCCCCCAACCTGCACGCCTCCGCCAGGCTGCGCGCATCCCTCTTGTCTGTCTTCACCCGACGGCTGCGCGTGGCGTACATGGGTGCGAAATTCGGGTCTGCCACCACCACCTCGTGACCCCTCTCCTCCAAGTACCGCGCCACCCATTCGCTCTCGGTGGAGGCCTCCAATAGCACCCGGGCCTTCGGGCGCTTGCTCAGTAGCTCCCCCAACCGCTCCCGTTGCGTCCTCACCCGCTGCTCCAGCACCACCTCGCCACTCTCGCCCAGAATGCACACCTGGCTGTCCCGCTTGTGCACGTCGATGCCAATGTACTCCATCGCCCATTCACCCCACTTCGGCGGTCACCTCTGCTCCGCCGCAATGTAGGGCTCGGTGCGCCTCCTCGCCCCCTTGGCCGCCCGGCCGCTTCATCTCCTCTATACACTGGAGGATTTGGTCCAAATTGGGTCTGACAAGAACCGATTTGGTCCCCTGCTGCGAGCCGTGCCTCCTTTTTAGGAGTGGGTTCGATTCAAGGCGGCGGGCAACCTCTATTAGAGGCGGCGGGAATCGAATCCGCCTCCGTTTTCCTGGTGTGTCCCAAGGACCAGGAACTCAGCCCCCGTGATCGGCGGCGCGCTCCTGTGGGCGAGGTAGCGTCGGACGGGATGTGGGTGTCAGGCCGGCGTCGTCGGGCACAGGGCTGCTTCCATCCGTGGCGCGGCGAGGCACAGTGGCGGCGGGAATCTCCGGCTCCGGTGTCTCGATGCCCTGCGCCTTGGCGAGTGCCTGGCGGGCTTCGTCCGAGCGTGGGTGGAGGTCCACGGCGCGCTCCAGCCAGAGCAACTGCTCCTCGTGCTTGCCCTGCCGTCTGTGGCGCGCGGCGACGCGGAGCATCTCCTCCACGTAGTCCGGGTGCAGCATCACGCCTGTGGTGACCGCCTCCAGCGCGGGCCACAGCGCCTCGGGGTCTCGCGCTTCGTCCAACCGGATGCGCGACAGCTCGGAGACCTGCGCCTGCTGCCACACCTTGTCAAAGTGCCGCACGTCGTTCTGGAGCGACTCGCTGAAGCGCTGTGGGCCGGGGCAGGACGCCTGCTCGCAGGCGGCGAGGTAGTCCGTGAAGAAGGCGAGCGGGCCACGCGCGGGGTACTCGCGGAGCTTCTCGGGGCCCAGCGCCGTCTCCAACGTCCGCGCCATCTGCGCACCCACGCGGATGAGCAGCGAGCCCTCACGGGGTTGATGCGCCGCACGCACTCGCCCGAGGGCTACCTGCGGGTCCTGGGTGATGGTGGCCCGGTCGAGCAACGTGGACACCTGCGTGAAGGCCTCGTCCAGGTCTCCCGGCTCGGGGAGCGCGCCCGGCCCTCGGGTGGCCCACAGGTGGTACGAGAGCCCGTAGGTGAAGAGGCGCGCGAGGCCCTCGTGCACCACGGCGTCCACCGGGTCCGCCAGGTGCGCGTCGCGGCGCACGAGCCCGTCCTCCAACAGTGTCTCGATGATGCGCGTGGACACGCGTCGCAGCCGCTTCGCGTCGCCCTCCAGGTTGGTGGCGAGCGCGATGACGACGTCCTCGGCGGGCAGCATCACCAGCAGCGACGTCGTCTCGGGTTGGCCTCCCGCATGGGCCACCATGTAGTGGCCTCGCAGCGGATAGGTGGCGAAGCCCATGCCGTAGTCGGTGAGCTGGCCCTCGCGGGTGCTCATCGAGGCCTGCATCATCCTCGCGGTCTCGGCCGGGACGAGCCGGTGCTGAAGTATGGCCTGGCCAAAGGCGAGCAGATCCTCCACCGAGGCGCGCGTGCCTCCTCCGGCGAAGCGGCTGGAGACGTCGAGGTAGTGCGAGGGGACGAGCTGCCCCCTGGACTGGCGGTAGCCCAGGGCGTGCTGCTTGTCTCGCGTGCGGTAGTCATCCAACGCCGCGTGGCGCATGCCCGCAGGGCCGAAGATGTGGGTCTTCAGGTAGGCGCCATAGCCCTGGCCCGAGGCCTTCTCCACCGCGGCGCCGAGCAGGTTGTAGCCCCAGGTGGTGTAGACGAACTTCGTGCCGGGCTCGGCGGCAAGCTCCTTGTCGGCGAAGAGGGCGAGGGCGCCCGCGGTGTCCACGTGACGCGTGTTCTCCGAGGACTCGGGGCCGTCGTAATGGGGCACGCCGCCCAGGTGTCCCAGCAACTGGCGCACGGTGATGGGCCAGGGCTTCTCGGGGTACGCGGACACCAGCGTGTGGATGTCCGCATCGAGGTCCAGCTTCCCCTCCTGCACGAGCTGGAGCACGGCCACCGCGGTGAAGGACTTGGTGATGGACGCCATCCGGTACGTCGTCCGGGGCGTGGCGGGCAGCTTGTGGGCAAGGTCCCTGTACCCAAACCCCGCGACCCAGCGCCTGCCGCCGTGGAGCACGCCCACCGAGAGCCCTGCATGGGGTCCCTTGGCGAGCTCGGCTCGCACGAGGGTCTCCAGCGCGCGCCGCACCTCTGGGGGAAAGGGCGCTTCCTTCTGTCGGGACGCGGCGGGCGCGGAGGCGGTCGCGCGCGCCTGGGCCAGTCGGCGAGGGGCGGCTGGCGCGGTGACACCCGGGAGGAGGAGGAGCGCGAAGAGGAACGCTCTCACCGTGCCTTCTCCGAGGCATGGAGGCGCGGCGCGAGGGCGGCCTGCCGGCGGGGATCTCCACCCGCCACCCAGGTGCGCAGCAGCGCGTCGGTGATGAGCTGGCCGAGGATGTCGAGCCCCTGGCCACGCGGGTGGACGAGGTCGTCATGGACGAGCCCGGCCTTGACGAAGCGGGCGATCGAGCCGGAGCCTCCCATGGCGGCGAAGATGTCGAAGAAGGCGCAGCCCTCGGAGAGGGCGATCTGCCGCTCGATGGAGATGACCTCGTCGAGGTAGGGACGCTGGGCGAGCTTCTGGGGCCCCGTGCCTCCTCGGACCGCGTCGATGGGGCCCACCACGAGGCAGGCGCTGTCGGGGGCGGCGGCGCGCGAGCGGCGCACGAAGGAGCGCAGACCTTCCTCGACCTCGGCGATGTTGGAGCGGCCCCACTCAAGCCGCTTGGCCTCGTTGCCGCCGAGGATGAACAGGAGCAATCGGGGCGAGCGCTCGGCGAGCTGGGCGCGGAAGATGTCCTCGCGGGCGCGCAGGAAGAGGTTGGCGTCGGCGGAGGGAACGCCCAGCGTGTCGAGCACGATGCCGGGACGCTGGTGCTGCAACACCACGCCGAGCACCACGGCGCCACGGCCCTCGGCGACCACGTCCAGGGTGCGAGCGCTCTCGGGGATGTCGAAGGCGAGGGTCTGGGCCTGACCCGTGCCAACGGGCTCGGCGCGGGCGAGCTCCTTTCCATCGGCGTGGACGGACAGCGGGCCGCCGCGGGGCACGTCGAGCCACCACAGGGTGCCTCGGGGCTCGCCCGCCAGGGTGAAGCGGCTGCTGGCCTTCGCGGCGGTGGCCTGGTGGTAGATGCCGCTGACACCGAAGGGCAGCTCGGCGAGCTTTATCTCGCCCAGGGTGCGCGCCTCCCAGCCGCCGCGCGCGAAGCCGACGCGTTCACGCGGCCCGTACGGGGCGAGGCGGTCCACGAAGAGCAAGCCACGGCCCGCATCTCCGAAGGTGATACCGAGCTCCTCGCGGATGATGTCGACGATGCGATTTCCGGCGATCAGCGAGTTGCCGAACGCGGCGATGACGGCGGGTGAGGTGGCCTTGCCGGTGGAGAGGGCGTCGAGGGACTCGAAGAAGGGGGAGAGCGCGGTGCGCGAGCAGGAGGCGCCGGACGGAGTGACGCAGGGGTCCTCCACAATCGGCTCCTGGACGCCGAGCTTCTTCCCGAGCTGGTACAGCTTGATGGCGCGGGGAGAGGGCACGGGCAGCGAGCGGCTGACGGAGGGCGCGGCGGCAGGAGCCGGAGCGGAGGGCTCCGGAGCGGGCTGGGCGGGCAGGGTGGCCTGAGCGAGCCGGAGGGGCTTACCGGGTTGCGCGGTGGGGCGAGGGCTACGAGGGGCGCGGGAGTGCCGGGACACCTGGGGTTGCGGCTTGGGATTCCAGAGCGCCCACGCGAGCGCACCGAGGAGGAACGGAACGAGCAGGAGGACCGCCCACCATCGGCCACGAGAAGCTTCGAGCATGCGGCCGGGAACTCTAGACGAAAGGCTCCAAGCGAGACAGGAACCGGCCGAGAAGGACAGCCACGTAGCAGCCTGTCGCCCGCTCGCTCCCTCCCTCTCCCCACCTCTCCCTCTCCCTCTGGGAGAGGGTCGGGGTGAGGGTATGAGGTTCACGGATTAAACGAACGTCACCGCGTCAAGAGAGCGGCTTGTAGATGTCGTAGTCGAAGGTCTCGTACGGAGGCGTCGGGCGTTGCCGGCGCACGTCATACAACTCGAACCCATAGGCGTCCGCACGAGCCTGACGGCCTGCCGCGGCGACCCACTGGGCGAGGCCGATATACGCAGCTTCAATCTGCTCCGGGCCACCCTTGCACGTAGCGACCGCGTAGCGCTGGGCGGGCACGGACAAGGTGGTCATTCCCTCTGGAACCTCCTCGAAGGCGGACACCTCGGTGGCCACCCAGTAGGAGTAGACGCCACCCTGCCCGTCATTGAGATGATCCGACTCGGGGGTGACGCCGTAGAACAGCCCCGGGTCGACCTTGTGGCGGATGGCCTCCATCTTTCGAGTCAGCTCCAGCCAGGCCGGTGGCACGCGTTGGCTCAGCTCCTGCGTGCGGCCCACGACCTTGATGCCCACCAGCTTGATGTCCCCGCGCGACACTTCCCGGACGTCCATGCATCTCCCTTCGTAGCCCAGACCTCCATATCCGATGCCGGCCTCCGTGGCTGCTCTCCGTGATGCCCCGCCTCACGTGAGGGCCTTGTCCTCCCGGCGCAGCACCTCGCCCTCCACCACGGTGACGCCATCAGGTGAGGCGGGAGGTCCCAGCGTGGCGACCAGCTTGCGGTGCGCCTCTTCCAGCCGTCGGTGGAGGGTATTGAAGGTCTGCTGCGCGGTGCTGGGCATGTCCTCGGTGTAGGTGAAGTACCAGCGGAGCGCGTCCAGACACTCGTAGAAGTGGTCCACCACGGACTGCTCGCGCACGGGCAGGTGCACCAGGTCGTGGAAGGTGGCCGAGGTGTAGCGGGTGGCGAGGGTGCTGAGCATGGGCTCGCGGCTGCGCAGTCGGGAGAAGAGGACGAACATCTCGCTCCGGCGCGCCTCCAGCCGCCGCATGATGTTGGCGGCATCGAGGGCGATCAGGTTCCGGACGCGAGCGGTGGTCTCATCGACCTGTTTGCGGCGAGCCATGGCCGAGCGAGCCTACTGGGATGCCGGGGGCGTGAGCCACTTCAGATCCCACCACGGGAGCGTACCGGCAAGTACCGCACCGGTACGGACCAGCGGGTGACGGATGCGAAGGGCCACAGCACCCTGCGACTGACGGGCACCCGGTGAGCGAGGCAATCCAGGCATCCACCACGCCAGTGCCTGTCGTAGCTTTTTCCGCGAAGATGAGCTTCTCTGTTCAAGCAATCAGTTCATTTCAGTTTGTCTGGCTTCTGGCCATGACGCCGTGCGACCGCGCGCACACCCACACACTGCCGCCCAGGCAACGCACCGCGTGAATGTCATCCAGTTATTGGTTGATTCAGGGCCGGCGTCGGGAACAGAAACAGCACATGGCCCAGCCGACCCGAGCGCCGCCCAACGATCCTTCGTACGACCTGCTGCACCAGCGAGGCCGTCACCCGCTCGACGCCATCTTCTCTCCGCGCAGCGTGGCGGTGGTGGGCGCGAGCGAGCGGCAGGGGAGCGTGGGTCGCACCATTCTCTGGAACCTCATCAGCAACCCCTTCGGCGGCACCGTCTATCCCATCAATCCCAAGCGGCCCAACGTGCTGGGCATCCGCTCCTGGCCGTCGCTGAAGGAGCTGCCCGAGCCGGTGGACCTGGCCGTCATCGTGACGCCCGCCGCCTCGGTGCCCGGCGTGATGCGCGAGTGCGCGGAGGCGGGCGTCCGGGGCGCCATCATCGTCTCCGCCGGCTTCAAGGAGGTGGGCCCCGAGGGCGTGAAGCTGGAGCAGGAGGTGCTTGAGATTGCCCGGCAGGCGAGCATTCGCATCATCGGCCCCAACTGTCTGGGCGTGATGCGGCCGACCACGGGGCTCAACGCCACCTTCGCGGGCGGCATGGCGCGCTCGGGTAACGTGGCCTTCATCAGCCAGAGCGGCGCGCTGCTCACCGCCATCCTCGACTGGAGCAAGCGCGAGTCGGTGGGCTTCAGCGCCTGTGTGTCCCTGGGCTCGATGCTGAACGTGGGCTGGGGAGACCTCATCGACTACCTGGGGGATGACCCGCGCACGCGCAGCATCCTCCTCTACATGGAGTCCATTGGTGACGCGCGGGCCTTCCTGTCGGCGGCGCGCGAGGTGGCGCTGCACAAGCCCATCATCGTCATCAAGGCGGGACGGACGGCGCAGGCGGCGGCGGCGGCGGCCTCGCACACGGGCACGCTGACGGGCAGCGACGAGGTGCTGAGCGCGGCCTTCCGGCGCACGGGCGTGCTGCGCGTGGACTCCATCGCGGACCTCTTCTACATGGCCGAGGTGCTCGCCAAGCAGCCGCGTCCCGTGGGCCGGCGGCTCACCATCCTCACCAACGCGGGCGGCCCGGGCGTGCTGGCCACGGATGCGCTGGTGACGGGCGGCGGCGAGCTGGCGAAGCTGTCGGAGAAGACCATGTCGGAGCTCAATGGCTTCCTGCCTCCCGAGTGGAGCCACGGCAACCCGGTGGACATCCTCGGCGACGCGGACCCGGAGCGTTTCGCGAAGGCTCTGGAGGTGGCGGGCGCGGACAAGAACAGCGATGGCCTGCTCGTCATCCTCGCGCCTCAGGACCAGACCGAGCCCACGCAGACGGCGGATCGGCTCAAGCCCTACGTGAAGCTGGGCAAGCCGGTGATCGCCAGTTGGATGGGGGGCTCGGACGTGGCGGCGGGCGAGCGCATCCTCAACGACGTGGGGATTCCCACGTTTGGCTATCCGGACACGGCGGCGCGCATCTTCAATTACATGTGGCGCTACAGCTACAACCTGGCGGGCCTGTACGAGACGCCAGTGCTGACGGAGGAGCCAGAGCGGCGCGAGGAGGCCGGGACGCTCATCCACGAGGCGCGCACGGCGGGCCGCCTGGTGCTCTCGGAGCTGGAGTCCAAGAAGCTGCTGGCGGCGTATGGGATTCCGACGGTGGAGACGCGGCGGGCGACCACCGTGGACGAGGCGGTGCGCGAGGCGGAGTCGCTGGGCTACCCGGTGGTGTTGAAGCTGCACTCCTGCCGCATCACCCACAAGTCGGACGTGGGCGGGGTGCGGCTGAACCTGGAGTCGGCGGAGAAGGTCCGCGAGGCCTTCGAGGGCATCCGCGGGAAGCTGGAGGAGCTGGGCCAGGCGGACGCGTTCGACGGGGTGACGGTGCAGCCCATGGTGAGGCGGGACGGCTACGAGCTCATCGTGGGCTGCGGCCTGGACGCGCAGTTCGGGCCGGTGCTGCTGTTCGGTGCGGGCGGCACGCTGGTGGAGGTGTTCAAGGACCGGGCGCTGGGCCTGCCGCCGCTGAACACGACGCTGGCGCGACGGATGATGGAGCAGACGCGCATCCACGAGGCGCTGCGCGGGGTGCGCGGGCGCAAGCCGGTGGACCCGGGCGCCGTGGAGAAGCTGCTGGTGCGCTTCAGCCAGATGGTGGTGGAGCAGCGCTTCATCAAGGAGGTGGACATCAACCCCCTGCTGGCCTCGTCGGAGGGGCTGGTGGCGCTGGACGCGCGCGTGGTGCTGCACGGCCCGGAGGTGACAGAGGAGCAGCTGCCACGGCTGGCCATCCTTCCGTACCCGACGAAGTACGTGGAGCGCTGGCGGATGAAGGGCGGGGAGATGGTGATCATCCGGCCCATCCGTCCCGAGGACGAGCCGAGGATGGTGGAGTTCCACAAGTCGCTGACGGAGCAGACGGTGTTCCTGCGGTACGCGGGGATGATGAAGCTGGACCAGCGCGTGGCGCACGAGCGGCTGGCGCGCATCTGCTTCAACGACTACGGGCGTGAGATGGCGCTGGTGGTGGAGCGTGCGGACGGCGCGAGCCGGGGAGAGCTCCTCGCGGTGGGCCGCTTGACGAAGCTGCCGGGCACAGAGGACGCCGAGTTCGCGATGCTCATCAGTGACGCGGTGCAACGGCAGGGCCTGGGAACGGAGCTGCTGAGTCGGCTGGTGACTGTGGGCCGGGACTGGGGCCTGAAGCGCATCGTCGCGGACATCCTGTCGGGCAACGGGGCGATGCAGCATGTCTGCAACAAGCTGGGCTTTAAAATCCTCCTGCCCCAGGAGATAGGCGAGACGATGGTGAAGGCGGTAAAGGTGTTGGACTGAGGAGGGCTCTCCCTGTCCACACGCCTTGATCCGCGCCGTCTCGAAGTCTTCCGCGTGGTCGCCACCACGGGGCAGGTGTCGGCGGCCTCGCGGCTCCTGCACCTGTCGCAGCCAGCCGTCTCCGCGCAGGTGCGCCAGCTCGAGCACGAGTGCGGCCGGCCCCTGCTGGTGCGCACCGCGCGGGGCGTGCGTCTCAACGACGCGGGCCGAGCCTTGTTGGAGTACGCGCAGCGCGTCCACCAACTGCTGGACGAGGCGGCACTCGCCATCTCCACCGAGGAGGAGACGGGCGGAGAGCTGGTGCTGGCGGCGAGCACGACGATCGCCAGCTCCGTGGTGCCCCAGGTGCTGGCCTCCTTCCTCCGCTCCCACCGCGGATTGCAGGTGCGGGTAGAGGTGGGCAACACCACGCAGGTGCTCGCCTGGGTGGGCGAGGGCCGCGCCCCGCTGGGCCTGGTGGAAGGACATGCCCGCGCCGCTCGCATCCGGCTGGAGCGCTATCTCGATGATGAGCTGGTGCCCGTCGTCTCGGCACAGGCTCCGGCGGAGCTGCTGCGGGTGCGCTCGGTGGACGCTCTTCGTTCCGTGCCCCTTCTCTGGCGCGAGCCAGGCTCGGGGACGCGGGCCGTGCTGGAGCGTGCCCTGCGGCGGTCCGGCGTGCGTCGTGGCGCGCAGGCGGGAGATCTGCAACTCGGCAGCAACGAGGCCATCCACGGCGCGGTGATGCTCGGCCTGGGCGTGGGTTTCCTGTCGAGATGGAGTATTCAGGGCGAGCTGGCCCAGGGGCGGCTGCGGGTGCTTCCCGTGCCAGGCTTGCGCGTGGAGCGTGCCTTCTCGTGGGTGCTGCCGGTGGATGCGCCGTCGGGCATCGCGGGCCGCTTCCTGCGACACGCGCGTGCCTCGCCACCGCCCTTGCTGCACCCCTGAGCGCGCCTCACTCCACGAGGTGGAGGCCGATGGCACCCAGGCTCAGGCCCGCCATGCACACCCACAGCGCCAGGCCGTGCGCGAGCGGCCGTATGCCCACGGAGCGGACAGCATCGCGGGTGAGGTTGGCGCCGATGAGGAAGAGCGTCAGCACCAGCGCCTGCCGGGACGCGCTCGCCACCAGGTGCCCCGCGGGCCGCATGGCCGGCACCCAGGTGACGAGCGCCGCCGTGGCGATGAAGCCAAGGATGAACCAGGGGTGCCGCGCCTGACCTCGAGGCTCCGTGGCCTCGTCCTGACGCCTCCGCCACGCGCCGATGACGAGGGTGAGGGGGACGATCCACAGGGCGCGCGCCAGCTTGACCGTCGTGGCCACCTCCAGCGCCTGGGGGCCGTACTGGAGGGCGGCGCCCACCACGGAGCTGGTGTCGTGGATGGCCAGGGCGCTCCACAGACCGAAATGGCTCGCATCGAGCCCCACGGCATGCCCGACGGCGGGAAAGACGAAGAGGGCCACGGCGTTGAGCAGGAACACGGTGCCCAGGGCGACGGAGACCTCGTGCTCCCTGGGGCAGAGCACGGGCACCATCGCGGCGATGGCGCTGCCTCCGCAGATGGCCGTGCCCACGCTGATGAGCAGGCCGGCCTCACGCGAGACTCCGAGCGCTCGGGAGAAGAGGGCGCCGAGCAGCAGACACACGGCGATGCTCGCCACGGTGTAGAGGACACCGTGAGCGCCCACTGCAGCGACGACGCGCAGGTCCATGCCGGCGCCGAGTCCCACCACCGCGAGCGACAGCAGGGTATGCGTGGCGCGGCGAGTCCATTCCACGTAGGGGTTGCCCACGAGCAGCGCCACGAGGATGCCCGCCACCAGGGCAGCACCGGTGGACACGAAGGGGAGAATGCTGGCCACCGCGCCAAGGGGCACCAGGACATGCCCAGCGCTCCAGTGTCGTTGCTCGTCCATGCTCCCAAGGTGCGCCCAGAGCCTTCGGGAAACCAGACGGGAGAGGGGATGAGCCATCAGCTTTTTGGATGGCTCGATGGGCGCTCGCTTTCGCTGCCCGAGCTACTCGCTCCTCGGTTTCTCCTCGGCAGGGCCATGAGCAGCGGGTCTCAGGTGCGCATGATTGCCGATGGCGAGAATGCGCATCGTGCGGATGTCCACGGCATGGACGGTTCTGTCCATGCTGGCGAGGGCTCCCGACGATCCCCACAGTGCGTTCGTCGGACAGGCCTTCTCATCGACAGTGAATCGGATCTGTACCACGCCCGCGGGACCCGGAACGGCCGTGACGGCATAGGAGTCGGGCCGGTAGAGACAGGCTTCTTCGGGACGGGTGCCCTCGGGTGGCTTGGCATCCCCCGGAAGAAAGTCCTCCAGGGCGAGCTGGATGGCCGCAGCCACGTTGCCCTCGAGGCGGAGTCGTCCCTCTTTGGGAAGCGCGGGAGAGGGCTGCATCGGATCCTTCTCCATCAGTCGCCCGTTTCGCACGTCCACTTCGTAAGTAGCTTCCATGTCCAGAGGTGGATCCCACCGGTAACAGGCTCCAGGAGCGAGGGAGAAGTAGACCAGCGTGGTCCCTTCCTTTCCCGGTGCTATCTCTACATCCCAGGACTGGCGCTGGTGGATGCAGATGTCGCTCCGGTTCGCTCCGGTCGGGGGACGGACATTCCACGGGAGGAAATGCTCCATGGCGAGCTGCATGGCCATGGCCTGGGCGCCGGAGAGCTCGAGCTTACCCTCATCGGGCAAGTCCGCTCCGAACTTGAACCAAGCGGCCTCTTCCGCTGGAACGTATCGGACGTGGCTTCGAGCCGTCATACAGCCCGAGAGGGCGCAGCAGAGCATCAGTCCGGCGGCTCTTCCCATGAAGTTCTCCCAATGGAACCGCGAATGCAGGTGGATATTCATGGTCGTACAGGGGTGATGAAGCCCGAGTCCTTGTCCTCGGGTTGGATGTAGCCGATGAGCTTCCAGCTCCTTGCCTGCCGCTCGTAGATCTCGCCGGGCAGAGCATCTCGGATATGAGGTACGAGCTTCTGGATGCGGCAGGTTGTGTCGAACTGGATGCGAACGCGATAGCGCTGGTTTCGTCTACGCCTGTCGGGCTCGCTCATGGGAGAGGATGGCCAGGGATGGCTGTGGAAATCGGCAAGAGGCTCGAGCTGGCCCCGAGAGTCCTTCACCACCGCGGGAGAGAAACAGGATTTCCGTCTGCTCGGGCCCACCATCTCCGCTCTCTTCAAAGGGGAGGGGACGCTTGCGTAGTAGAGGCCGTTCTCGAATGAGTAGATGACGCCGCAGTACTCCTGACCGTATTCGCCCAGCCGTGCCCTTGGCAGCTCCATCACTGCTGGGCAGAGCTGGTCGATGACTTCATCCACATTTCCCGAGGGTCGGATGGACTCCCAGGGGCCACGTACCCAGACGATGTCGGAATCTCCCTCGAAGCCGTAGTCCTTGGTCTCTCCCTCTCGACGAGGGCCGCTGGCGCACCCGATAAGGAACAGCCCCATCAGCGCGGCTTGGAGTGTTATCAAACCCAGTGCCTTGCTCCGGAGCGAGGAGTGCCCGGTTATGTGTCTCATAGGGAGATGCTCCGGAACTCTGGGAGTGGAAGGCTGGTGGATGATGGACCATGAGGACATGAAGGGGCTCCATGGTGATCAGGACGGTCGAGCAGGGGCGTATCAAGAGACTCAGCACCCGCAGTGCGGCGGACTGGATGGTCCGCTTCCTGAGCGTTGAGCCGGCGCCTCTATAAAGTCGCTGGGTGTTGCTACTTGTAGCTACCCCAGGTCCAGGGCCCAGGTGCCGTCCTCCCACCGTTTCAGTGCCTGCTGTGCTTCAAAGGGCACAAGCCCCTGACCTTTGGCGGCTTCTTCCAGAACCGCTTTCGCCTCAGCCGTCTTGTATCGGAGCAGATGCGCGGCGGCCATGACGCGCACATCCATACGCTCGTGTTTCAGCAGCACGAGGAGCGCATCACGCCCGGTATCGCCGTGGGCCAGGAGCTTATCGACTGCGGCACCGTACTTCCTGGCATGCTTGTTTCCGGTCTTTGCGTCTCCCCGCCAGATCGCCTCGGTCTGCGCGGCTACGTTCAGAGCGAACTGCTCGACCAGTTCCTCCAGCTTCATTTGTTACTCCATGAGGTGCTTCTGAAAGAGTTATTCCAAGTCTAATGCCCAGGTGCCGTCCTCCCACCTCTTCAGCGCTTGCCCAGCTTTGAATGAGACAAGCCCCTCGCCCTTGGCGACCTCCTCCAGGACCGCTTTGGCCTCGGCTGTCCGATGGCGGAGCAGGTGCGCGGCGGCCATGACACGCACGTCCAGGCGCGGGTGCTTGAACAGCACGGCCAGTGCGTCGCGTCCGGCATCACCGTGAGCCCGGAGCTTGTCGAACGCAGCGCCGTACTTCTTGGCATGCTTGTTTCCAGTCTTGGCGTCTCCCCTCCAGATAGCGTCGGTTTGCGCGGCTACGTTTTGAGAGAACTGTTCGACCAGTTCCTCCAGCCTCATTACCAGAACCCCTTCGTCACGTTCTCGATGGCCAACAGCCCGAATTCGCGTTGGGCCTCGTACGACTGTGTGCTCAACCACTGCCGCACGGTCAGCTTATCCGAACCTGTGATGCTACGCCGGATTGAGGAGTAGAGCGAGCTGAGGCGGGTGTGGATACCCTTGTCCAACGGAATGATGTTTTCAGTGTTGTGAAGGGCCTGGGCCCCGAACTGCTTCACGTTGCCCGGCGTCTGCTCGACGATGTGGTGCCACTCTTTTCCTGGGCCCGCCGAGCCCATGGCCCTTTTGAAGCTGCTGTACGACCCCCAAGCTCTGAATCCGTTCGGAGAGGCATTGGTTGCGGTGCTGCTCATGGTTTGGGCCGTCATGGCGACAGCACCAGGCGCAAGGGCGATGGTGACGGTCTCGGCGCTCACGACAACCGTCTCCACATCCCCCACCGCCGCGAGGCGGATACCTACCTGAGTTTCCGCCTGCACCGCCGCCTGCCTCGAGCCGGGCAGATTCGGCACTGTCGCGGCCAGCCCCGGCGCCGTGTTGCCGATGGCCGCCATCGCCAGCATGGCGAATGCTCGCGCCGCGTTGCGCCCCATGACCTTGCCGTAGCGCTCGCCCGCTTCGCGTAGCTCGGTGAACGTGGAGGCCCGCTCCGCCTCGTCCATCAGCCGCTTGAAGCCGACGACGAGGCTCCAGAAGGTATCCACCCCCACGTAGGAAATGAGCGTGGCGGTCATCACTGCTGCGAGGCCCTTGGAGATCGTCACGTCGGGAATGGCGATGAGGACCATGTACGTGGTCCAGGTCCAGAGAACCGCTGCCACCATGGCGTGGGGATCGGCCATGTCCTTGAACGCTTCCAGCATCTCGTCCAGCACGGCGCCTCGGGCGAGGGCCATGGCCAGCGCGAATCGGCTATCCCCGTTGACGATGGGGGCTTTCTGTCAGCAGGCGCAGACAGTCTCCGGGCCTGCCGGTGCGCTCGCACCAGCGAAGGTAGGCGCGGGTCAACTCCACTTCCGCCGCCGTTGATTCCCCCTTCAGGTGTTCGTTCGAATCGAGCGGAATGATGCGGCGGCCAGGTGTCTCGTACGTGTACGAACCGCTCCGTGCATCCATCTCGAACAGCCGCCGAGCCGCTTCCTGGGGTCGAGTAGAGGGTTTCGCGTCCCGAGCAAGCTTCGCCACGGCCTCCTCGAATTCGTCGTCGGTCAACCCCACTGGCTCGGTGCCAGCGCGCGGGGTGAATACGAGGGGGTCGGTCTGGCCCGTATCCAGGCGCACGACTCGAGAGGCCGTGCCACACCCGACGAGGAGCGCCATCAACACGGCCGTGCAGTACAGCTTCATGGGGACTCCTCCAGGCCCTGACCACCCTAGCTGACCCTGGTTCCTAGTGGGGTGTCCTACAAGTAATTCGACATAGTCACTGGGGATGAATACTTCTGGTGGATAAGGAGACGCCCCCCGCGACTCATCCACCTCTCACCAGGGGAGAGAGCCTACCTGGAAACATTGGTGGGAGATGGACGCACCGAGCAGCGCGTTGCCCGTCGGGCACGCATCCTGCTGGAGATGGCTGACCCGGCCACCATCGTGTCGGAACTGGCCGACCGGCTTGGTCTGGACCGCACCACCATCTGGGCCTTGTGTCGTCGCTATGAAACTCTGGGTGTAGACGTGGTACTGGATGCTCCCCGCTCTGGCCGTCCTCGGGAGTTTTCCCCCCCTCCAGCGTGTCGAGGTGGAGCGACTGGCCTGCTGTGAGCCAGCGGGCGTCGGCCTGCACATGACACTGGTCTACGCGCAGTCTGGCTCGCGTCGCCCAGCTACGCGGCATCGCTCCCATTTCCCACTCCACCGTCGCGCTCATCCTCCGGGACGCGGACCTGCAGCCCCACCGGTATCGCTACTGGAAGACACCGACTCCCGGCGAGACCTTCCGCCACCAAGCCGCGCGGATTCTCTGGTGCTACGAGCACGCGCAGACACTGGCCCGGCGAAACGAAGTGGTGTTGTGCCTGGATGAGAAACCCAACATCCAGGTGCTGGAGCGCAGGTGCCTCACGCACCCGATGAAGCCGGGGCTCATCGAGAAGCAGGAGTTCGAGTACGTGAGGCACGGCACCGTGAACTTCCTGGCGAAGCTGGTGGTGCATTCCGGCCGGATGCGCGGTTGGTGCCTGGAGCGCAATGACGGGGCCTGCCTGCGAGCTGTTCTCCCCCAAGTGCTTGGGGAGCACGATAATGCGCGCCGCATCCATCTCATCTGGGACGGAGGTCCCAGTCACGCCGCCCAGGAGACACTCGACTTCCTACACAGCAACTACCCTCATGTCCGGGTGCTCTTCACGCCGGCCCATGCCTCCTGGCTCAATCAAGCCGAATTACTGCTGCGTGCCTTCGCTGCGCACTACCTGCAGCGGGGAAGTTGGGCCAGCCGTGACGAGCTCATCGAACACCTCGACGCCAGCTGGCCCGAATACAACCGCCTCTACGCCCACCCTTTCACCTGGTCTTGGACTCGCGCCAAGATGCACGAGTGGGTTGACCGACACCTCTCCTGACTATGTCGAAAAACTTGTAGGACACTCCACTAGGGGGACGGGTCGCAGTCCAGTCCCAAGCCGGTAGCGCACTGGCCCACCTGAGCGGGCGGTTGCTGAGCTTCTGAATGTGGAGGCGGCGGGAATCGAACCCGCCGCCGGAGGCTTCCGGCGACAACGTTCCAGAGCGGTCGAGAGCGGCTTTCGTAAGAGTTCCGACCGCTTACGCCGTCCCCTGCCCCATGCCGAGCTGTGTAGAGAGCGCCCCAGTGCGGGGTTGCTGTAGCAATGTAGCAAGGCACGTCGCAGCGGCCCTGGAGGCCCTGGAAGGGGGCAATCCGGCGCGGGCTGCGGCCCTCCTCGGCCTCTTGCTCTCGTAGGCCCCGCTCCCCACAAGCAGGCAGGGGCTCCACGGGGGCCCGTGGGAGGCGGACAGTAGCGTGTGCCCTGGCGAGGTGTGGCTGGGGAGGGGCAGGTGGGAACGCACGGGTGGGCGTACCGGCGCAGGCAGCCGGAGGGGACGGTGCTGTACGAGGCGGTGAGGGACAACCTGGCCACATTGCTGGCGGAGGCCAGCGAGGTGGGGAGAGGCCTGCCCCGGTACGTGGAGCGGGACTTCGCCAGGTACCTGGAATGCGGAGTGCTGGCGCACGGCTTCGCGCGGGTGCGCTGTGAGAGTTGTAAGGACGAGCTTCTCGTCGCCTTCTCGTGCAAGGGACGAGGGGTGTGCCCGTCCTGCAACGCGAAGCGGGCGCATGTGACGGCGGTGCACCTGGTGGAGCAGGTGCTGCCGCACGTGCCCTATCGACAGTGGACGCTGTCCTTTCCGCATCGGGTGCGGTGGGTGCTGCTGAAGGACGTGGGACTGCTCTCGGACGTCCTCACCGTCTTCCTGCGCGCAGTGTTTGCCCTGCAGCGCCGAAGGGCACGGCGGCAGGGCCTGCGCGGTGGGCAGGCCGGGGCCGTGTCGTTCATCCAGTTCTTCGGGTCGTGCCGTTCATGATGCGTGTACCCCACTCGGACGTCCTGCTCCTGTCCTCTTGGAGGCCGCGCGCCTGGAGGCCACCAGGGTTTGCAAGCGCTTGGCCGTATCTTCGTCAATCTCCAGCCAGTAGACGGCCCGGCGGCTCTCAAAGTCCTCGCGCCGTGCTGGCACCAGGCCTCGCCGTATCCAGCCCCTCACCACCGTGGGGGTGACGCCAAACCGCTTCGCAGCCCCAGTCAGTGAGTAACGTCCATCCGGGTGACGCTCCGGTAAGGGCCAGGCGCGGGGTGCATCCGGGGCCACCAGCACGATGTCATGGTGGTAGCGCACCCACCGGACAGCCAAGAGCGTCCAGCGGGCCCCGGCAGCGGTTCGTATCCCCTCTGCATTCAGCTGCTCAGCCATGTCCTCATCCCGCAGGCCCTGAGCGGCCATGGTACGTATCCGCTCCACCACTGCGTCCGGCGTGCGCAGTTTCTCCCGCTCCGTGGGCCGGGGCACTTGCAGTTGGGTGACGGCGCCGCCCTGCCACTGCACCTGGATGCGGATGGTACGTCTGGGGACATCCACCGGCGTGAGCGCGATGGACTCCACCACCAACCGCAACATTGCCTTCTTGTCTGCAGTCCCAGTCGTGGAGGCACGCCAGACCGAGGGCAAATCCTTCGCCAGTTCACGGATGCGTCGCCGCTCCTGCTCGGACAGTTCAACATGTCGACTGCGCCGGGCTTCCGCGTACCGCCGTTCCACTTCCTCCAATTCTTGCAGCCGCTCTTCCCACTGGCGCTCCAAAGTGCGCGCCACCACCCGGTTCTCCGGTTCAACGGCCTTGTACCGGCGCTCGGCTCGGCGTGCCTCGTAGCGGGCCTGCTCCAAGCGCGCTTGCCACTGCTTCTGCAACTCCTGCGCCTGCGCCCCCACCTCACGCTCTACTGCCAGACTGAGGTCGAGCTCGTCAGGCACCAGGGTCTTCAAAAACAACTCCTCCACGGCTACATCGAGTGGCTCGCCGCATGTCATCCAGCAGAGACTTCTGCCGCTTTGGTCCCTCGCGCCTGGGCAGAAGTAATACCAATGCAGCTGGCCTCTGCGTCCATAACTCGTCCGCATCCGTCGCCCACACCGCCCGCAGAGCAGCAGCCCAGCCAGCAGGGCTCTCCCCTCGCGGGGGGCTCCTGGACTGGCCTCGTGCGAGCGGACGAGATTCTGCCTCAGTTTCTCCTGGTTGGAGAGGAACGTCTCCCAGTCAATATAGCCTGGGTGCGCATCGCGCTTGCACACCGTCCACTCCTCGGGTGCGCGGCCAGCGGCACGCACTCTGTGGATCTCACCCCGCACCAGCACCTTGCTCCGCGGCCTTCGCCCGTAGGCGTACGCTCCGGCGTAGATGGGATTGTGCAAGAGCTCTGTGAGGCGCGTGACTCCAAGCTTCTTCCATTCCACCTCCCCACCTTCCGAAGCAGGGCGCCGAGTAGGGAACACGAGCCCCCTCTCATTCATCCAGCGCACCACGGCACAAGCGCTCGGCTCGACACGAAAGCGCTCAAACACCAGCCGCACCGCTCGCTGAATAGCCTCATCCGGATCCAACTCCAGGCCGCGCTCTGTCCACACGTAGCCCGTGGGTACACGCATGTGCAGCTCGCCTCGACGCGCCTTGCTTTGACGTGCTCCCACCATCCTCAAGCCCAGCCAGTGCAATTCTGCTTCTGACATGGTGCCCTTCAAGTCCAACAGCAACTTGTCGTCTCCTTCGGCTGGGTCGTAGAGCGTGCTCTCGTCGACCACCACCACCTGGGCGACCGCACAGAGCGCCAGCAACCGCTGCCAGTCCACAGAAGAGCGCGCCAGCCGCGACACCTCCAGAGCGAAGATGGC
This sequence comes from Archangium minus, assembly GCF_044360475.1. Lineage (NCBI taxonomy): Bacteria > Pseudomonadati > Myxococcota > Myxococcia > Myxococcales > Archangiaceae > Archangium > Archangium minus. The sequence goes on along the minus strand of NZ_CP043494.1, from coordinate 12,497,486 downwards.
GCCGACCTCCCCATGGGCCACGGCGTCGACCAGCCGTGAGAATCCAGCACGCCCCTCTGTGGACGCGCCACTCTTGCCCTGATCCTCGTCAACGACTTCCACCGCCTCGCGCGGCCAACCCAGCGCCACGGCACGCTCCACCAAGGCGTACTGACGCTTCTTGGACTCAGCGTGCTCAAGCATCTGAGTCGTGCTGGACTGCCTCACGTACACGTAGGCTTTCCTCTGCAGGTGAACAGGTCTCAGCTCGCCCTGACTCATGGCTTTGCCCTCGCTGCCTTGCTTGCTCGGCCTCGGCCACCAGCACGCGGTGCACCAACTTCGCCCACCAGGGCAGAAGTCTCTCCAGCACCTCCGCGCCCGGTATGCTGGACCTCTCGTGCGTCGGCCCCCTCATTCAAGGGCACATGAGACCTCCGCTGCGTGACATCAAGTGCTCGGCGTTCTATGGCTCTCTCCTCCAACCGAGCAGTGACCCAGCCAGCCAGCGCCCGCACAGCCTCCGGCGCCAGCCGGACAGGTCGGCCCTGGTATCTGAGCGGTTTGGGGCGAGGGCGCAGACTTGTCCACTGGATGGGGAGGATGGTGAGCCGCCCATCCTGCAACTCGGCCCAAACCGCGTCCGGGCCATAGCGTCTCAAAACGAGGATGGGCTGCCCGAAGAGCGGGTGGATCCGAAGGGTGATGGTCTCCTCGGAGGAGGCCGTGGACGTGCGATCGACTTCAGTCTGCGTGGCGCTACGGCTCGGCGTTGCAAGTGACGCCGCACTTCCACTCGCTGGTGCCGGACGGCGTCTTCGTGCCGCGGGAGGGCGGCGTGCGCTTCGAGCCATTGCCCCCGCCCACGCAAGCAGAGGTGGAGCGGCTGCTGAGGGTGGTGCGCCACCGGGTGCTGCGCCTGCTGGAGAAAAGAGGGGCCCTGCCCGCGCAAGGGCCCGAGGACGCGCTGCGGGCATATCAGGCGCAGTCGCTGCAGCAGCGGCTGCGCTGGACGGAGGTGGACGTGCGGCCCCCTCCCCGAAAGCAGCCCCGATGCGCCTTCCTGGAGGGCTTCTCCCTACACGCCAACACGCACCTTCACGCCAACGACAGGCAGGGGCTGGAGCGGCTGTGCCGCTATGGGGCGCGTGGCGCGCTGGCGCTGGAGCGCCTGTCGCGAATGGAGGATGGCCGCATCGCCTACCGCATGAAGCGCCCGCTGCCGGACGGCACCACGCACCTGCTCTTCACCGGGCTGGAACTGTTACGGCGTGTAGCGTCCCTGGTACCTCCGCCTCGGGCAAACCTCACGAGGTTTCATGGCGTCTTCGCTCCAGGCGCGAAGCTCCGGCCATTTCTGGTCCCCCAAGCAGGTGTGGAGGAGGCGAGCGTGGCGCCCCAGGCAGTGGCCAGGAAGGAGCCGGAGAAGGAGAAGACGCCGCGAGTGGACTGGGCTGAGTTGCTGAGGAGGACGTTCGACCTCGACGTGTTCGCCTGCGTGAGGTGTGGAGGCAGGCGGCGGGTGTTGGCGTACGTGACAGCACCCAGCGGGGTGCGCTGCATTCTGGAGCACCTGGGACTGTCCACGCGGCCTGCGAAGCGGGCCCGGCGCAGGGGCCACCCCAAAGCGCGTGGTGCTGAGCCAAAGCAGGGGCTGCTGCTCCCAGCACCCCTGCAGTCCTCATCCGGTGCCGCGCCCCGCCAGGGAAGGTGGCCTGGGCCAGGCAGGCGTGTGTCCGCTGGAGATGAATCGGTTCTACGCCGGCCCGGCGTGCGCTTCATGGGCTACCCGTCCGCGGCCCTCACCTCCCGCTCACCTCCCGCCCTCTACCCCCAACAGGGCTCCTGTCCTTCCTATACGTCACCCGGTAGACGCAGGGGGCGTTGATGCCGGGCAGGAGGGACCCTCTCCCGACGTGTACCGGGGCATCGTTGACGTGTCTCTGACGTGTCAACGCGCGGGGAGGCCAGGCTCACCCACGAGCACCGCCTCGACACGCGATGTCGTCCCATCTACGTGCCAACCCCTCGTCACCTCTGTCCGGAAACTCAGACCATCCGGTGGCGGAGCTCGCCGATTCCACCGATGCGGATGCGCACTTCGTCCCCGGGCTTCAGGAACTCACCGCGCGCCATGCCCACCCCAGCGGGCGTGCCGGTGGCGATGACATCCCCCGGCCGGAGCGTCAGCCGCGTGCTCAGATAGGCCACCTGTTCGGCCGCGGTGAAGATGAGGTTGCGGCTCGTCGAGTCCTGCTTCAGGCAATCATTGACCCAGAGTTCGATCTTCATGTCGTCCGGGTCCGGAATCCGCTCGCGCGGGGTCAGCCAGGGCCCCATCGGACAGGCTCCGTCGAAGCACTTCTGGCTCAGCCAGTCATAGGCGAAAGGTGAGCCTGCCGGAACGTTGGCACGCTTCAAGAAGTCACGCGCCGACAAGTCATTGATGATGGTGAAACCAGCCACATGCTCCATTGCGCGCTCGACGGGCACGTCCCGGGCCGGCATGCCGATCACCACGGCGATCTCCGCCTCCCAGTCGACGCTGCGCGAGTAGGCAGGCAGGGGAATCTCCGCTCCGGGCCCGACGACGCAGGACGCGCTCTTGAGGAACTGCCACGGGGCGCGTCCTTGCCCTCCGGGGTGAGCACTTCGGCCCACGTCTCACTGGGGCGCAGCAACAGTCGTCCCTGGAAGCACCTGGACATGACGAAGTAGTACCCCTCCCCATCCCCCTGCCTGCGCTCCGCGCAACAGGATGCACCTCGCGGGCCAATCCTCAAGACCTCGGAAAGACTTGGAGAGCGCCAGGTTCACCGTCCACGGCCTCCCATGCGAATTCTCTGACACCATCTCTGGCGCACCCGAGGGCACGCGCGGTGTCGAGGATGCCTACCGGTGCGGAGCGTTCACCGTGGTGAGCCCACCGTCCACGACCAACTCGGTGCCGGTGGTGAAGGTCGCGTCGAAGGCGAGGAACAGCGCCGCCTTCGCGACCTCCTCCGACGTGCCGATACGGCCCATGGGGGTGACGGTGTTCCCCTCCTGCTCGAAGGCCGCCAGTTCCTCCTTCGAGGCCTTGGCCATGGCCAGCGTCGGCGTCTTGATGAAGCCCGGGCTCACCGCATTCACGCGGATGCTACGGGGCAGCAGCTCCGCGGCGAACACCTGCACGAACGAGCGGACCGCAGCCTTCGAGCCCGAGTAGACGCTCATGCCGGGATAGCCCATCACGTTCGATACCGCGGTGGTGAACACGAACGAGCCGCCCTCAAGGACCAGCGGGGCCAGCTTCTGCGCCGTGAAGTACGCCCCCTTGGTGTTGACGTTGAACATCTCGTCGTACTCCGCCTCGGAGACCTTCCCCAGCGGCGCGAGCTGCGCGACGCCCGCGTTGATGAACACGAAGTCCACCCGGCCGAGCTTCTCCTCGACGGCGCGGGCCAGCGCGTCGATGTCCGCGAGGCTCGACGTGTCCGAGCGCACCACGTGCGCCCGGGGGCCGAGCTCGCGGCGCGCCGCCTCGAGGTTCTTCTCGCTGCGTCCCGTGAGCAGCACCTCGGCGCCCCCGTCGAGGAGCGCCTTCACCGTGGCGAGCCCCATTCCAATCGTCCCGCCCGTCACCACTGCCTTCTTTCCCGCGTACCTGTTGTCCATGGTGTTCTCCTAACGTGTCGTTCAGCGTGGGTTGTCTTGGAAGGATGGGGCCCGGCACGTCGGCGGAGAGCCCCTGCTCCTCGCTGGCATGCACGAGGTGCCCGAGCCCCACCTGGCTGATGCCGGGGGGGAGCTCGGGAGAATCGGTAGTCACCGGGTGCGTTCGAGCCCGCCCACAGTGCCTCCGGCGCCCCCGGGCGTTCGCGCACGGACCGACGGATTCGAAGCACGTTCCGATGGGGACGTCCGGGGAGCACCCGGAAGAACGCCATAACGGCCCCCGGGCGCCGGAGGACATTCGCGGTTAGAAGCGCATGCCATGAGGACCCAGGAACAGGCCACCTTCGCCCCGCCCTTCATCCGCGACATTCCCCCTCCGGCGCCACCGAGGGAGGAGCACCGGGCCCGGCTCGGACTGCTCGTGGACCTGCGCACGACGCCGCCCGGGACGGTCTCCTTCGAGCCCCTGCCGGACCACCGCCTGAAGATTCACGCGGGAGCCCCGGTCCGGGGCGAGTGCCGCTCCACGCGGTTCGTCTACACGCGCGGCGACATCGACATCTTCCCGGCCGGGAAGTCGGACGTCTGGGAGGAGGAGACGGCGAACACGTCGCTCATCGTGCGGCTCGCCCCCGCGCTGCTGCGCCGTGCCGCGGAGGACATGGGAATGAACCCCGACCGTGCCGGGCTGGCGCCGCGCCACCACATCCGGGACGCGCGCATCGAGCACATCGCCTGGGCCCTGGAGTCGGACCGCGAGGAGGGGCACCCGGGCGGGCTGCTCTACACCGAGAGCCTGGGCATGGCCCTCGCGTTCCACCTGCTGGGCCGCTACCCCGCGCCGCTGGAGGGCACGCGCGGCCTGTCCGGGGCGCAGCTGAAACAGGTGACGGAATACATCGAGGAGCACCTGGATCGGAACCTCTCGCTGGTCCGGCTGGCCGGCGTCGCGGGCATGAGCGAGTCGCACTTCCGCGCCCTCTTCAAACGCTCCACGGGGCTGCCGGTGCACGAGTACGTCGTCCAGCGCCGGGTGGAGCGCGCCAGGACGCTGCTCCTGCGAGGAGAGCTACCCGCCAGCCAGGTGGCCCTGGAGGCGGGTTTCTCGCACCAGAGCCATATGGCCCGGTGCATACGGCGGGTGCTCGGCGTGACGCCCAGGTCCCTGGTGCGGGGGGCGCGAGCGCGGTGAGCGGAGTCCCCGGGTGTCAGTGCTGGTGCCCCAGCTTCATCTCGCACGCCGCGCGGGCCGCCGGCGGTGAAGGTGCCGGGATCCACGTCGTGCTCCCAGCCCCAGCGCATGTGGCTCGCGTCACCCACCAGCAGCACGGGGGAGCTCCGTGGGGAGCAAGCGCCGTGACACCTGGGGCCTCGCGGGCTCCCCCAAGCAGGTGTGGAGGAGGCGAGCGTGGCGCCCCAGGCAGTGGCCAGGAAGGAGCCGGAGAAGGAGAAGACGCCGCGAGTGGACTGGGCTGAGTTGCTGAGGAGGACGTTCGACCTCGACGTGTTCGCCTGCGTGAGGTGTGGAGGCAGGCGGCGGGTGTTGGCGTACGTGACAGCACCCAGCGGGGTGCGCTGCATTCTGGAGCACCTGGGACTGTCCACGCGGCCTGCGAAGCGGGCCCCGGCGCAGGGGCCACCCCAAAGCGCGTGGTGCTGAGCCAAAGCAGGGGCTGCTGCTCCCAGCACCCCTGCAGTCCTCATCCGGTGCCGCGCCCCGCCAGGGAAGGTGGCCTGGGCCAGGCAGGCGTGTGTCCGCTGGAGATGAATCGGTTCTACGCCGGCCCGGCGTGCGCTTCATGGGCTACCCGTCCGCGGCCCTCACCTCCCGCTCACCTCCCGCCCTCTACCCCCAACAGGGCTCCTGTCCTTCCTATACGTAGGGCATCTACGCCGCTGCGGAAGTGGCGCTGGAGCACCTGCACGGAGCCCTGGGCGTCCCCAGGGAGAGCACGGTGCTGCAGGGCCAGTCCCTGGGGTCCGGTGTGGCGGTCGAGATGGCGCGCAGAGGGCTCGGAGCGCGCCTGGTGATCCTCACGCCCTACACTTCCATCGTGGACATGGGGGCGCGGGTGTTCCCCTGGCTGCCAGTGCGTCTGCTCGTGAGAGACCGCTTCGACAGCGCCGCCAAGGCCCCCGAGGTGAAGATGCCCGTGCTCATCGTCCACGGGACCCGGGACGAGGTGATTCCCGTGGACATGGGCGGACACTGGGCCGCTTGTTCCCTCACGCCACCGTGCGGCTCGTGGAGGGGGCGACCCACAATGACGTGTTCTACACGCCGGGTGTCCTCCAGGAGCTGGTGCGGTTCGCGCGAGCAGGGGCGTCACACGTGGACACGGACCACCCCGAGCCTTGAGCAGCGAGGTGTGCCACCGGCGTCGGAGCGTCCGCGCCCCCCATGTCTGTCTTGACCCTGCCCGGACTGAGGTCCAGCTTCAGAAGGAACGCGTGAGGGGGGCCATACAGAGCCCCCCTCACGCTCATCAATCAACTTCGATCGCCATCTTGAGGGCGTACTCGCCGTTCGCTCCCGTCAACAGCGGGAAGACCCGTGTCGCAGCCGGCTGCCCGAGCAATTGCAGCAGGTCATTCCGTTCGAAACGGATCGAACTCGAGCCAAGCAGCTCATCGGTGCCGGGTTTGTCCTGCTCCTTGCCCAGGATCGACACCTGAAGCCCGGCCCCCGGATCTCGCAGGTCCAGCTGGACCCGCGGATTGTACGTGTGAATCTTTCCGGTTTTGATCTTCTTGGTGACACCCACGGGCTTCGAGTCCTTTGCGCCATTGTCCGCCTTGCAGCTGAACTCGAAGTAGACCTCGTCAAGCTCTCCCCTTTCGCTGGTGTCGTTCAAGCAATGGAATCCTACCAGCTCGAGCTTCACGCTCTGGATCGGGCGGGTGATGTCGACCGTCCACTCACGGAGCTCTGTCTGGCGCGTCGTCAGACCGTAGTGGTCGGAGACATCTCGGCCCGGGCTCGACTGGAGGATCTCCACCCGCGTGTCAGTATGGACTGGCCAGAACTTCGTCCCACGATGGCTCAGGAAGTAGTCGATGCGGTGCCCGATCTTGTGGCGCTCGGGATCGTCGGGGAGACGATTGCGAGCGCCCTCCGCGAAGGAGCTTGCCTTGTCGAAGGTAATACCCAGGCTTCCATCGCCACTCGTGAGCCACAAGTCCAGCGGCTTGTCCAATTGAGTCAGCATCGCGTTGTAGAGGATGGAATTGCCGCCGTCCGTGTTGAGGTCGCCCATGATCAGCGCTGGACGGTGCGGGCTGCTGTAGGCTCGAGCAAAGCTGGACAGATGGTCGTATTGGTTCTCGAGAGCATCTTGGGCGTCATTGCCCGTCCCCTCCGATGGGTTCTGGGCGTGAGTCAGGAACAGATCGTACGTGGTGGGATGGTTCGGCGGAGCGATGCGCGCGTGGAAGACGCCCTTCGCTCCCAACCCGTCGTGTCCAATGGCCTCGCGGTAGATCGTCCGATGATGGGCGACGATCGGGTGCTTGCTGAAGAGCAACAGCCCTCCATCCTCGATGATGCCGAACTCACGTAGCCCATCTAGAGAGTGGCGGTAGATGGAGGCGAGCTCCTTCTTCATCCGCTCACGCTCCTTGTTCCTGAAGCACTCGCTCAGGCCGACGACGTCGGGCTGGGTACGGCGCAGATAGGAGATCAGCACATCGACAGCCTTGTCGGGCTCCGTCCCCTTGTAGTCCTCGATGATGGGGATGTTGCGCAGCAGGGCCATGTTCTGCGCGAAGAAGGTGAGCGGCGCCGCGATCGAGCGCACGCGCAGCGAGCCGTGTTGGAACTGGCAGCTTTCGCCGCCCGGGGTGGTTTGCACATCGCTGATGGGATAGCCGAGACTGCTGCGCTCGGCGCCCATCTCCTCCCAACGACTGAGAATGTCGCCGTGAATCGCGTGGGCGTCCGTTTGGGGATGCCAGTAGATCGCGCCGTGCTTGTAGCGCCGGCTGCGGCCAACACGATCCGCGTTTGGTTTTTCGGTTCCTACCGGCGCGCCCAGGAGACCCTTGGCGCCACCGAGCGCGGCGTGCTTGTCGTCGATTATGCTCATGGTGATTGTCCCTGTTTTTGTTTGATTTGAGTGCGGAAGCGCACCCGCTTTCTGTACCCAGACCAACTGGGGTGCCTCGCCCAGAACGTGCAGCAATGACATCACGGGTGACAGGCGCCAGGATGGATCCGGCTTGCCTCGCGCCTGCACCTGTTGGAGACGTGTCCCTGACGTTGTGATACCTTGCGCGGCAGCGCGGCCATGGAGCCAGCACGCCTCACGTACGAGCAGCCTGCTCAGCGGGGGAGCGCGCACCCGCACGCAAGGGGAGCGGCCGGCGAGTTGCGCCGCTCGGAAATGGGAGGGGCACGTCACCTTGCCCGAGGGCGGACGAGCCCGGCAGGTGAACTGCCGGCCAGCGGTACATGCTCCCTCGAGCGGGGGCGGAGCCGGGGCTGGAGGAGGAGAGCCCGGCCCAGGCTGCGACGGTGGAGTCGACGATGGAGCGCACGCCGCGATTGGATTGGGCGGGACTGCTGCGCCGGACGGAAAGCGCTGGATGTCTTCGCCTGCTCTCGGTGTGGAGGCCGCAGGAGGGTGCTGGCATACCTGACGGCCCCCGCTGGGGGGCGCGCCATTCTGGAGCACCTGTCATTGCCCTCGCGGCCTGCGAAGCTGGCCCCGGCACAGGGTCCACCCCAGAGCGCGTGGTGTTGAGCCCAAGCACCCTCAGTGACCTGGACGCCCACTCCCCTGCTGCCTGCCGCCTGGCTGGGCCGCTTGGGCCGGCATGTGCCCCGAGGGGCGGCACAGCCTCTGCTCCGGCCCGGCGCACAGCCCTCGTGTCACCCTCCATCGGCCCTCCTCTGCCCCTCCGCTCTCGTCCTCGCCTTCAACGGACCGTCCATCTTTCTTACACTTCGCGTGTTGCCAAATTAAAACTTACGTGTTTTCCTGCTTTTCGCCTGGGGTTGCTCCTGGGGAGGGGCGCGCGGTCGCGGCTGGAGCCCCCAGGCGGCAGCGTCCACCTCTTGTAGTCCTTCGAAAAGGAAATCCCCATGCGTAAGCTTTCCATGGCGTTGATAGCCGGTGTCGCCCTCGTTGGCTGCGGTGTCGACCCGGAGGCCGAGAACCAGGAGATCGTCTCCAACCTGATCGAGGCCGGGTTTCCGGCCAACGACATCATCGTTGCCGACGGTGCCGTGTGGGCCGCGACGCTCACGTGACCCTCGAGGCGTCCCGCGAGATGCTCCAGGCCCCCGCGGGAAGTGCTGAGCAGTACCGCACGACCAACCTCGTCGGCACGAGCGTGACGAAAATCTGCGTCAACCCCACCTCCACGTTCAACAGCTACACCAACCTGAGCCAGGGTCTCGACTAGGCCATCGCCAACTACAATGAGCGGGGTCTCCGGATCACCTTCGCGCGTGGCCCGACCACCGGCTGCACCGCGAACATCACCGCGCAGACCATGTCTGGCACCGGCGGCTCCGCGGGCTTCCCCTCGGGCGGCCTGCCCTACGGGACCATCAACATCGGCACCGGCCTGGAAAGCTACAGCGTTGACGTGAACGAGCACGTCATCACCCATGAACTGGGCCACGCGATCGGTTTCCGCCACTCGGACTACTACGATCGCAGCATCAGCTGTGGCAGCGGCGGCAACGAGGGAGATGCTGGTGTGGGCGCCATCCACATCCCTGGGACGCCGACCACGGCCACCGTGGGCGGGTCGATCATGAACTCCTGCTTCCGGGCGACCGAAACCGGTGAGTGGACCAGCTCCGACATCACCGCACTGGATTCCCTCTACTCCAGCGGCGGTGCGGTCGCGAGCTGTTCGAGCTACAACTTCACGTCCTACCGCGGGCAGAACGGGAAGCAGATTCCGTGCAGCTGTGAGGCGGTGAACGGCGGGGCGGTGTGGGGCACGGACCTCTACACCGATGACTCGAATGCCTGCGTGGCCGCGGTGCATGCCGGTGCGATTCCCGCCACGGGCGGGACGGTGGTCGTCACCATCCAGCCGGGACAGAGCAGCTATACGGGCACGACCCGCAACGGCATCACCACGTCCTCCTATGGCACCTGGCCGGGGAGCTTCTCCGTCAGCGGCCAGACGCCACCTCCGAGCAGCTGCTCGAGCTACAACTTCACGTCCTACCGCGGGCAGAACGGGACGCGGATTACGTGCGGCTGTGGGGCGGTGAGCGGCGGGGCGGTGTGGGGCACGGACCTCTACACCGATGACTCGAATGCCTGCGTGGCCGCGGTGCATGCCGGTGCGATTCCCGCCACGGGCGGGACGGTGGTCGTCACCATCCAGCCGGGACAGAGCAGCTACACGGGTACGACCCGCAACGGCATCACCACGTCCTCCTATGGCGCCTGGCCGGGGAGCTTCTCCGTCAGCGGCCAGACGCCACCTCCGAGCAGCTGCTCGAGCTACAACTTCACGTCCTACCGCGGGCAGAACGGGACGCGGATTCCGTGCAGCTGTGGGGCGGTGAGCGGCGGGGCAGTGTGGGGCACGGACCTCTACACCGATGACTCGAATGTCTGCGTGGCCGCGGTGCATGCCGGTGCGATTCCCGCCACGGGCGGGGCGGTGATCGTCACCATCCAGCCGGGACAGAGCAGCTATACGGGCACGACCCGCAACGGCATCACCACGTCCTCCTACGGCGCCTGGTCGGGGAGCTTCTCCATCGGCCCGTGGTAGCCACGCCGGCATCCGGCAGCCGGAACGAGGGTCGGGAGTAGAAGGGCGCCACCTGGTCCTCGCCACGGACATGGCCCTCCGGGGGCAGCAGCTCCCGGGGGGCCGTGCGGCTCGTTCGAACCCTCACACGGGTTCCCCTTCCCACCGAGAGGAAGAAGAGGCTTCGCCCACCGCCTTTAGCAACATGTCGACGAGCGCGCGACCGTCCGCTCGCGCCCGCCCTTGGGAAGCCCCGTCCTCACCTCCCGCTCACCTCCCGCCCTCTACCCCCAACAGGGCTCCTGTCCTTCCTATACGTCAGCGGTCGTTGATGCTCTCGAAGTGGTCGATGTCCATCAGGACGAAGCAATCGACGCCCTCGGGCGCCTGGCTGCGGCGCTCCTGCCTGCCGTGTTCGCCATCGTCACCACGAGTCCGCAGAGCAGGGGGCCTGCGATGAAGATCGGCTCCGGCTTGCGGCCCACGAGGTCGGTGCGCTCGAGCGCCAGTGCATACGGCTTCGGGACGACACCCATGAACCACGCAGCGCCGAGAATCTGCAGCGCCACGGTCGAGAGAAGAACCGCGAACCAATTAACCGAAAGAGTGAACATCGTGTGCGTCCCTGGTTGAGGTGAGACGCATGAAGTACTGCCACCCTGTTGCCACCGCGGTGGCAGCAGTGAATCGCTTGCTTCACGTCGCCGTCGGATACCCCTGCGGCGGTCTGGAGTCACATCGGTTCCATCATGTCGGACACCGTACCAAGGTGCGAAGGTCGGATGCCGACCTGACCGGTGACGGCTTCGACGACAAGACGGGGAGCGTCGTCGTCGAAGCCCCGTAGTCCCCGTGCGTGGGCTCATCCACGCTCGAGCACGTGTCTGAACCGGACCAGTACGGACGGCGGTCCCCTCACCGACAGGCGCACGCCCCGCTCGGTGTATTACGCATGCTGGAGAAGCGCGGTGCGCTGCCCGGGGAAGGGCCCGAGGACGCGCGGCAGGCCTATCAGGCCCAGTCCCTTCAGCAGCGCTTCCGATGGACGGGGCTGGACGTGCGGCCACCGCCCAAGAAGGCGCCCCGCTGCGCCTTCCTGGAGGGCTTCTCCCTCCATGCCAACACCCACCTGCATGCAAATGACAGGGAGGGCCTGGGTGCGCTATGCATAATGCCCCTCTTCTCGGAAACGGGTTTTGGAATGGCCTTGCCCTTCTCGTTCATTGTTTTCCTCCGCGCTTGCGGCCCCGGCGTGAAGCACCTGGGGCAAGAGGGGGGTCCACGCTCCGAGAAGAGCCTGTCGGATTGCCGCGGGCCGTGTCGACCGAGGTGACTTGGATGAAGTTATCCTCAGCCGCTGAGCCAGGAGCAGGCGGTGGAGCAGGCTCCCGGCGAAGTGCCACCTCTACAGCGTCAGCGAGCTTGAGCAGGTCGGAAATGCCGAGGCGAACCTCACGCCCGCCGATGCTGGGTGGGACCAGAGGTGCGGAGCGGTCCGTCCACTCAATGGGAAGCCTCATGCACCAGCCAGGTGGGTGCTCCACGTCGATGTACCGCCTGCCGTCCTGGCTACGGGCGGTGCGGATGACCGGCAGCTGCACGCCCTGGAGCGGATGAGTCGGCAGGGTGATGGTCACGCAGTCCGAAACCGGCCCTGCATGTATCGTAGTCTGCGAATGGGATGTGGAGCGGCTGTGCAGGTACGGAGCGCGGGGAGCCCTCGCGATGGAGCGCTTCGAGGAGGCAGAAGCCGAAGCTCTCACCTACGTACGGGCCTCGGAGGCGGCCAACGCCGACGAGACGGGGTTCGCGCGAGCGCGGACATCATCAACAGCGTACGCCCAATGGCTCCACGTGGACCCATCCCTCCGGTCAGGGCGCGAACGCGTAGGGCCAACGCGTGACCGTGACCGGGTTCGAACAGTTGTATTCGTTGCTCTCCTGGCAGAGCCTCACCTCCTGCCCGACCTGGAAGGACGCGGCTGGCGAAACAGACTCGAAGCAGCTCCCGGGGTTGCAGCAGTGGCTCATGCCGCTCACGGCTCCGCCGAGCGGGTTGGTTGTCATGAGGAGGGCGCAACCATCGCCCGAGTTGCTCGCCGAAATGGTGGGCGGATCAAAAGAGACCCACTCGAGCGTCCAACTGGGGGGGGAGCGTCGGCATCGTGAACACGACGGCGCCCGGGTAGCGGAAGTCGCCGGCGAGCCCGCCGCCGGGCATTCCCTGATTCTGGGCCTGGATGTCGAAAATCGAGATCCACTTCGACTGTTGCCCGCGATTCGGACACTGTGCCTTCAGGAGGTACACGTTCGAGAAGCTGTCATGAGCGAGCTGGGAGGAGAACGCCACGACGCCCGCGGCATCGGTGGTCCCCTGGAAGCGCAGCGTCGCCGGTGAGGCCGGGCGGGCCGACCCGGCGATGTACGCCTGAACGGCGCACCCGGAGATCGCGGCGCCGTCGGCGTTCACGACCCTGACCGTCATCGTGTGCGAGCCAACGGAGGTGCATGGGAAGTAGTACCCGCGGTGGCAGCCTCGGGTGTCGTAGTAGCCGCTCGCCACACGGTTGATGATTGTCTTCGAAAGGGGCGAGAACTCACATTCGTCGTAGGCGCAAGCGCGCATCGGGTCTCGGTTCGCGAGCATGCGCTCGGCCCAGTAGGGGGAGGGCGGAGAAGTGACGAGATTCTCGATGGGGGCAACGCCCGTCTGGTCATACGTGCCCAGGCCGTAGTACTCGCTCAACCCCAGCCCATTGTGGTGCCCGATCTCGTGGACGATGGTGAGGACCTGGTACTGGAGGTAGTCGTAGCGGTTGGTGCTGTTCTGGAGGTCGGTGTCGGAATAGATGTTCTTCCAGTGCATGTCCAGCAGGCTGAGCTCGTTCTTCCCTTCCCGCTCGGGGATCTGGTAACCGGACTGGCCGCCGTGCGAATGATCTCTCGACCCGATGTTTGCGTCGATGAAGGCCGCGAACGTGTAGGCGCCGACGAGCGGCACCGTCGAGTTCCGCGTAGTGGTGGGCATGGGCGCGTCGCGGCAGTGGATCTGTCCCAGCGAGAACCGGAGATTCGTTCCGCGCGCGTAGATGACGTTGACATCGTTGACATAGCGCTGAAGGCGCTGGTTGATATCGGACAGCCCGCACCAGCCCGAAGGAATGTGGAAGTCGATCGGGTGCACGTACGACTGAGCGTCCGCGCGGCCAGTCCAGACACACAGGACCATAAGGGCAAGTGAGACAAGTGACTTGATCATTTCTGTTCCTTGATGCGCAACAATTTGCCATGGAATCGCCGGTGCGCGAGTCCATCAACACAGCACCTACCCCAATTGAAGTCCCCTGCCCGCCCGCTCCGTCCCTCGGACCAGAGCGAGCGAGGCTCCCCCACCCGCCTCACCGACACATCCCAGTCGGATATGGCTGGAGCATGGTTTCGCAGGAGCCCAGGTAGGTGCCCCAACTTCCAGTGCATGTATACAGGGAGCATGTTGTAGTCCCCCTGGAGCAGTAGCCCGCATACGCATTGCTGGTCACGCAGGTAGATGGAAACTCATTCAGTGGATTGCTCTGGCAGTGCCTCGTGATGTCGGCCACGGAGGGAGCTGGAGGCGTGCAGTCGGCCCGCTGCTGGGTGGTGCGCAACTCGTTCCCCTCGGATGGCGTGAACTCTGTTCCGCCGCATCCAGTGATACTCGCGAGCCCAAGAATGGAGAAGGCAATAAACGCGCTGGTAGATTTCATGTGACCTGCCCTTCATGTCTTTCACTAGGAATGAATCCACTCTCACAACAACCGCGAACAAGACGCCTGCACAAACAAAACAACTCCCCCCCTTTTCAAGTGAGGCAGCCCCCTGTCCATCCCCTCGTCGAGGGCGAAGTGAGGACGTGGAGAGACAACGAGCGTGTCCCTCCGTCGACGTCCAACGCCCCGGAGCATCTAGAACGACGTTCTAGAACTGAGTTCTACACTAGGATGCGCGCATGCGCAACCCGGGTGGTCGCCGAAACGAAATTCTCAAGGCCGCACTCGAATGCTTCCTGGCGCGGGGCTTCGAGGGGACGACGGTGGCAGCCATCCGAGCCCGCTCGGGCGCCAGCACGGGCAGCATCTACCACGTGTTCCCCAGCAAGGACGCCATCGCGGCCGCCCTGTACCTGGAGATTCTCAAGCAGTACCAGGGGGAGCTGCTGCGGGAGCTCCAGCGCCACCACACCGCGAAGGAAGGGATCGAGGCGCTGGTTCGCTTCCACCTGGAGTGGTCCCAGGAACACGCCGATGAGACGCGATTCCTCGTGGTCGCCCGGGAGGCCTCTCAGGTCGTGGCCGCGGAGACCAACATCGTCGAGCAGAACAGGAAGTTCTTCGGCGAGGTGCTCGAGTGGCTTCAGCCACACATCCGGCAGGGCGCCGTGGAGGCCATGCCCTTCGCGCTGTTCTTCTCGGTCATCCTCGGGCCGGCCCAGGAGTTGTTGCGAGAGTGGCTCGCGGGGCGCACGAAGGTGGACATGCGCGCGGCCATCCCCATCCTCGCGGCGGCCGCCTGGCGAGCGGTCGAGAAACGGCCCGCGCCTCCCCCGAAGTGAGTGGTCGTAGCAGACTCCACCGCGATAGTCGCGAGCGAGGCAGCCACCTACCCCCTTCCAGGGCTGCTTCCGCTTCACCCAGATATGAGCGATCGGGTTGAGCAGGTGGCTGTCCGCGAGCGTCCCCGCCCGCACCACCGCGATG
Organism: Archangium minus; assembly: GCF_044360475.1. Classification (NCBI taxonomy): domain Bacteria; kingdom Pseudomonadati; phylum Myxococcota; class Myxococcia; order Myxococcales; family Archangiaceae; genus Archangium; species Archangium minus. The sequence continues at coordinate 12,482,388 of NZ_CP043494.1, read as the reverse complement.
CCCGGCACGGCCATGTTGGTGTTGTAGATACGCGTGTGGCAGACGCCGCACACCCGCTGGCACGAAAGCCGCCGAAGTCAAGTTCTGGGCGTCGCCCGATTTCTCCCACACTGTCATGCCGTCGCCGGTGCCGGACGTGCTCCGGTCGACCGCCACGCGCTTCTTGAACGAGTATCACAACCAGCTGCGGATATTCGAGGACGAGTATGAGGTTGCGCCAGGGGTGGTCGTTCGTCTCACCGGCGGCCACACCCCAGGGCACAGCGTGGTCGACCTGACGTCGGCGTTGCAAGTGACGCCGCACTTCCACTCGCTGGTGCCGGACGGCGTCTTCGTGCCGCGGGAGGACGGCGTGCGCTTCGAGCCATTGCCCCCGCCCACGCAAGCAGAGGTGGAGCGGCTGCTGAGGGTGGTGCGCCACCGGGTGCTGCGCCTGCTGGAGAAAAGAGGGGCCCTGCCCGCGCAAGGGCTCGAGGACGCGCTGCGGGCATATCAGGCGCAGTCGCTGCAGCAGCGGCTGCGCTGGACGGAGGTGGACGTGCGGCCCCCTCCCCGAAAGCAGCCCCGATGCGCCTTCCTGGAGGGCTTCTCCCTACACGCCAACACGCACCTTCACGCCAACGACAGGCAGGGGCTGGAGCGGCTGTGCCGCTATGGGGCGCGTGGCGCGCTGGCGCTGGAGCGCCTGTCGCGAATGGAGGATGGCCGCATCGCCTACCGCATGAAGCGCCCGCTGCCGGACGGCACCACGCACCTGCTCTTCACCGGGCTGGAACTGTTACGGCGTGTAGCGTCCCTGGTACCTCCGCCTCGGGCAAACCTCACGAGGTTTCATGGCGTCTTCGCTCCAGGCGCGAAGCTCCGGCCATTTCTGGTCCCCCAAGCAGGTGTGGAGGAGGCGAGCGTGGCGCCCCAGGCAGTGGCCAGGAAGGAGCTGCCGAGAGGGTGTCAAAGAATTCGTGTGAGGGGACTCGGCACGACACGCGGCGGGAAGGAGTAGCGCGGAAAGGGGGCCGAAAAGTCCCCTCGCCTCCACCGGGCTGCCGCTTCGCGGAACGCCGCGACGAAGGTCCGGTACTGCTCGCGCCACTCCCTCAGCGCCTGGCGCGTGGAGGCATGTCCCAATGGCCGCGGGCTGCGCTTGAGGTGCTCGGGCCGAGTATGCGGGTGCTGCTCTTCACGCCGGCCCATGCCTCCTGGCTCAATCAAGCCGAATTACTGCTGCGTGCCTTCGCTGCGCACTACCTGCAGCGGGGAAGTTGGGCCAGCCGTGACGAGCTCATCGAACACCTCGACGCCAGCTGGCCCGAATACAACCGCCTCTACGCCCACCCTTTCACCTGGTCTTGGACTCGCGCCAAGATGCACGAGTGGGTTGACCGACACCTCTCCTGACTATGTCGAAAAACTTGTAGGACACTCCACTAAGCGCCCGGACATTAATTCTGTCTACCTGCGCCGCACCCGGAGGTGGTAGAGGCGCAGGGCGCTCCTGACCGCGGCCAGTAGCTCTTCGAGGGTGCTGTAGCTGCGCTCGGGTAGCTCATGGCCCTTGATGACACCGAAGATGGCTTCGATGTCATTGAGCTCCGGGCTGTAGGTCGGCAGATAGAAGAGGTGCACGCCTTGGCGGGCAAGGTCAGGCAGGACGCGCCGGATGTGCAGGCTGCGATGGACATTGCCGTTGTCGAGTACCACCCAGGCGGGTGGCGCTCCGGGGCGCACCAGGGACTTGAGGAAGCTCAGCGTGTCGGCAGCGTTGATGGTGCGCGGAAAGATTCGGTAGTACAGACCTCGCCAGGGGCCCAGGGGAGCATAGGCGGCCAGCGCATTGATGCGGCGGCCCACCGGCGCCTCGTACGGGACTCGCCGACGCTCGCCGACGGGTGTCCAGCTGTAACCGACGGGCTGCGTCGGGGAGAAGCCGCACTCATCCAGGAAGTACAGCCGCACTCTGGCGCTGCGGGCTTTTTTTGAGCCTGAAGAGCGCCTGGCGCGCTGCGGCAACGGCAGCCGAGTCCTGCTTGTGCTCCAAGCTCAGTTGCGTACGTCGCCATCCTGCACCCATGCCACCCAGGTAGCGGCGCACCTGACGCGGGCCAAGATGCACGCCATGCGCCTCGAGAGCGCGTGCGAGTTGTGCGGCCGTCCACGCCTGGGGCAGCGCGAGCAACGACTGGAGTGCAGCCTCGATGAACTGGCGACGCTGAACATCCGGCTTCCTGCCCCGAAGCGCCGGGAAGAGAGCCTCGGGCCCTCTCTGTATGTAGGCGCGCAGCACCCGCCGCACGGTCGCCGCGCTCCAGCCCAGATGGGCCCCGATACGAGGAGCACTCCAGCCTTCGGCGGCGAGTAGCACCATCTCTACTCGCTCGCGCTCCACCCAGCCCGCATCCGCGGACCGCGCTACCTCGCGCAACCGCCGACGCTCAGTCTCGGACACCTGCAGCAGGAGCCCCATGCCGCAGGTGTACAACATTTATGTCCGGGGGCTTAGCGCTCCGGTTCGCGCTGAGCGTGGAGTATCCAGGTGCGCGCGGACCGCTTATGAAGGGGCTCCATGGCGAGCAGGACCGTCGAGGAAGGACGCATCAAGAGGCTCAACACCCGCGAAGCGAAGGGTGGCGACTACATCCTCTACTGGATGCAGCAGAGCCAGCGCGCGGAGTTCAACCCCGCGCTGGAGTACGCCATCCAGCGCGCCAACGAGGCGAAGCTGCCGCTGCTCGTGGGCTTCGGGCTCATGGACGGCTATCCCGAGGCGAACGTCCGCCACTACCGCTTCATGCTGGAGGGTCTCCAGGACACGCGGCGCTCCCTCGCGCGCCGGAAGATTCCCCTCGTGGTCCAGCGCGGCCCTCCGGACGAGGTGGCGCTGAAGCTCGCGCGGCGTGCGGCGCTCGTGGTGTGTGACCGGGGCTACCTGCGCCACCAGAAACAGTGGCGTCAGACGGTGGCGGACAAGGCCTCCTGTCCCGTGATTCAAATCGAGGGTGATGTGGTGGTGCCGGTGGAGGCCGCCTCGGGCAAGGCCGAGTACGCCGCGCGCACCCTCCGTCCGAAGATCCACCGCCTCTGGAGCGCGTACCTGGTCGAGCTCGCGCCCACGCCGTTGAAGACGGACTCGCTGGGGCTCGGCGTGAAGGGGCTCGACCTGGACGACCTCGACGCGGTGCTGGCGAAGCTGGACCTGGATCGCTCGGTGCCTCCGGTGAGCCACCGCTTCCGGGGTGGCACGAGCGAGGCGAAGCGTCTCCTGCGCAAATTCATCACCGAGCACCTCCCCGTGTACCAGGAGAGCCGGCCGCACCCGGAGACGACGCACGTCTCGCACATGAGCAAGTACCTCCACTTCGGGCAGGTGAGTCCTGTGGAGGTGGCGCTCGCCGCGCGCGAGGCGAAGGCGGCGGACCCCCAGCGTGAGAGCTTCCTCGAGGAGCTCATCGTCCGGCGCGAGCTGGCGCAGAACTTCGCCGAGTACTCGCCCCACTACGACTCCTTCGCGTGCGTGCCCGAGTGGGCTCGAAAGACATTAGACAAACACCGCAGCGACGAGCGGCACCACCAGTACACGCAGGAGCAGCTCGAGCGGGCTCGCACGCATGACCCGTACTGGAACGCCGCCATGCGGGAGATGCGCTACACGGGCTACATGCACAACGCCATGCGCATGTATTGGGGGAAGAAGATATTGGAGTGGAGCAGCACCCCGGAGCACGCGCACCGCACGGCGATGGTGCTCAACAACCGGTACTTCCTGGACGGACGCGATGCGAACTCCTACGCCAACCTCGGCTGGTTGTTCGGTCTGCACGACCGGCCCTGGGGTGAGCGCGAAATCTTCGGCACCGTGCGTTACATGTCCTCGGGGGGCCTGGAACGGAAGGCGGACATGGAGGCCTATCTCGAGAAGGTGGACAGGCTCGTCGCCGAGGCGAAGGCGGCGGGCGTCCGCTTCGAGGGCGATTGACGCTCCCCGTCAGCCTTTCGCGATGCACGCGGCGGTGCGCACGCCTCCGAGCGCCGTGGCCAGTGTGCTCTGTCCCGGGAACACCGAGTCCCCCACGAGCCACAGCCCCTTCATCACCTGCTTCGGCCCCAGCGTGCGGTAGTGGTACAGCCCGGCCCGGCGCGGCACTCCGCCCACCGCTCCCCCCTCGCGCTGGGTGAAGCGCTCGAAGGTGCGCGGCGACGCCGTCATCTCGTGCTGCACGTTCTCCATCCACTCGGGGGCCAGGCGCCTCAGCCCCTGCCTCATCCGCTCCTGGATGGTGGAGACAATGCGTGCCTGCTCCTCCTCGGGCCGCCCCGTCAGCGAGCGCAGCGGGACGTGGGTGGACACCGTGAGGGTGCGGTGGCCCGGGGGCGCTCGGCCTGTGTCCGCCTCGCCGCTCAACGAGGCGAAGAGGTGGTTGCCTTCGATGAAGGGCGCCTGCTCGTTCTGCACCAGCTCCAGGTGGTGCGCGCTCGGCGAGTGCCCTTCGGGGGCTCGCGCCACGAGGTACAGCATCACCGCGCCCCAGCCTTCCTCTACTCGCGCGGAGAGCTCCCGCAGGCGTGAGGGCAGGCGCTCGGGTGGGAGCCCCAGCAGGCGCGTCATTCCCCCCGGCAGCACGTTGGCCACCACGTGGCGCGCGAGCAGCTCGCCCCGGCGCGCCGACACCTTCCAGCCTCCCGGCACGGGCTCGAGCGACTTCACCCGGTTGGTGTACAGCACCTCGCCGCCTCCGGTGGTGACGGCGCCCGCGAGGGCGCTGGCCAGCTGGCCAATGCCTCCTCGCACGTGTCCGGTGCCGCGCCAGTAGTAGTCCATGGCCCCGAGTGCAAAGGGCGCCTCGGCCTCGGTCGCGCCGCACTGCACGGTAATCTGGCAGAGCGCGTCCAGGTACGTGCGCAAGGGCGTGAAGCGCAGCAGCCCGTAGCGCTCCAGCACGGCGCTGAGCGGCCGTCCCATCCAGCGCATCAGGGGCGTGTATCGCATGACGCGCGAGGCATGCCGCAGCAGCGCATTCACGTCGAAGGGGGGCAGCAGCGTGGGATCATCGAGGATGGACCACAACGCTCCGGCCACCTGCTGCTGCAGCGCGAAGAAGTCTCGCAGCGCGTCGGCAGGGGCGTCCGGGAAAGCACGGAGCTGGTCGAGCAGGCGCTCGCGATCTCGGTACACATTCAGCCGCATGCCCGGGGTGCGCAGCTCCACGAGCGGATCCAACCAGTCCACCGTCACGTCGAGGCCGAGCTGGCGCACCCAGCGGCCGAAGAGCTGCTGCTCGTCGAGCCCCGAGAAGAGGGTAGCGCCGGCCTCGAAGGAGTAGCCGTGCCGGCGGAAGGTGCTGGCGCAGCCTCCCGGGTAGTTGAGGGTCTCGCAGAGCGCCACGCGGGCGCCCCTCTGGGTGAGCTCGAGCGCCGTGGCCAGTCCGCCAAAGCCCGCGCCCACCACCACTGCGTCGTACCAGGTGCTCGTCATCGTCCCCGTGCCGGAGGTCCGGCTCCCAGCCCCGAGGAGATAACGAACCTTGGCCGGGCAGGCACGTCCGATTTCACGGACGTGGCCTGGCCGTCACGCGCGTGTATCGGGCTTATTCCCCCGAGGGGAGCTCCACGCCGCTCTCCGGCTGCACGCCTGCCTCACGCAGCACGCGCACCACCTCGTCGGCCATGACGCGCTGCCCCGCGACGCTCGGGTGGATGCCGTCCACCTCCAGCCCGTCGAGGAAGAGGTGCACGTTGTCTGGCTGCCGCGTCACCGCCTCGAAGTCGATGATGTCGGGGAAGGTGGCGCGGATCCACGCGTTCATCGCCAGCCTGTCCCGCTTCACCACCTCGTAGTCGCCGTGGTTGGTCTTCTCCTTGGGCAGCAGCGTGCCCACCCACGTGCGGCAGAAGGGCTTCAGCCGTGAGACGAGCGTGCTCATCCGCGACTGCAACCCCGCCAGCTCCAGCGAGCTCAGGTCGTTGGTGCCCAGCAGCACGATGCAGTCGGTGATGCCCTCGAGCGAGAGCACCTCCTGGTCCAGGTTCATCAACTCCTCGTAGAAGCCCTGGCCCGAGACGCCCGCGTTGACGAGGGGCACGCCCAGTTGGGCCTCGGCCACCGACGGCCAGGCGAGCCGCGTGTCGTCATGGTCGGTGATGTAGCCCTCGGTGATGCTGTCCCCCAGGGCAACGAAGGCGCGCGCGGGCGGGCCCTCGACGTCCACCGTGGCCAGTCCCACTGCGCGGGCCCACGGCGTGCCTCCGATGGCGCCCGTGACGCTCGCGTAGGCGCCCGAGCGCACGTAGCTGCCGGGCAGGGTCTCAATGGCACTCACCGCCAGCGCGCCCTGCACCTCGAAGGACACGGCCAGCTCGTCGCGGAAGCTCACAGGGAAGGTGACGGGATCCGACACCACGCGAGTCCTCGCGCCCACGGAGAAGCCCGCACTGCCGGAGAACGTCACGTTCACGGGCGCGGAGGCCAGGGCGCCATTCGGGCCAGCGCGGGCGACCGTCACCTTGCGCAACACGAGCGAGCCATCTCCCGAGCGGAACGCGAGCCGCACCCTCTGCCCCGCCCGTCCCACCGGCACGCGCAGCCGGAAGGTCACGTTGCTCGCGCTGTGGGACCAGCGCAGCGCGTGGTGGAAGCCCGGCTGGAACATGGGGGGCACGGAGCGGGGCTCGCGCTTGTCCTCCTCCACGCGCACGGGGGCCACCTCGAGCCCTCCCTCGGGCAGCGATTCCTCCACCTGCCCCACGGGCGCGGGCGTATCGGGTGGCGCTGGGAAGCTCCCTTCCCCTGTGTCCACCTCGCTCCCGCATGCGGTCATGAGGATTGCCCACGCACACACCAGGACCGCTCTCCGTCCCCTCGAACCCATCCATCCCCTCCGTTGGCCCAAAGGGTGTGCATCTCCCAGGCCACCGGGGAGCGGGGAGGGGAGGAGCGGACATGCGAGCAGCTCGTACCCAAGGGCGGGTTGCACGGCGGCGTTGGAAACACGACAGCCCCCGCTCGCGGAGTGCGCGCGGAGGCCGTGTGCTGAATCCGTCCTTCGTGATGATTACGGCAGGACGTTGGCGATCAGCTTCCACTTGCTGCTGGTCTGCGCGGTGTTGTCCAGCCACGTGGACACACCGATGATGCCGGCCATGCAGGCGAGGTTGAAGACACCCAGCCAGTTGACGAGCTTGGTGGTGCTCTTCACGTCGGCGGGAGCCTCATCCGCGGCCTTGCTGCCGGACTCCATCGGGATGCCGTCGCCGAGCGCGCGCTTGGCCAGGAATCCGCCTCCGATGAGGTTGACCAGGCCGCTGACGAGCGTGGCGCCCATCAGGAAGTCCTTCACGATGACCAGCTTGCGCGCGGCCGGGGAGATGGAGCGACCGCTAATCTTGGAGCGGCCGAAGAACCACGTGAGCGCGGTGGAGCCGAGCCCGATGGCGTTGATGACGTTGTAGCCGTTCCACGCCGCGTTGACGATCTTCGCGCGGTCCTGCTTGTCGGAGATGAGCTTCGCCGACGGGTTGAGGGCCACCCGGCCAAAGAGAGAGCCACCGAAGCCGGCGGCGAGACCGAGGTTGTGGAGAACGTAAGCGCTGGTCGTGAGAGTCGGTGTAGGCATGGAGCCCCTCCTGTGCTGCGTTGTGGTGCGGGGGTGAAGCTACGCACGCTCCATGTTGCTGCCTTGTGACCTTGGTCCCCTGCTCGGTGGGAGGGTGGGAGGGCCTGTACCTCTTTCCTGGAGTTTCGCGATTGAACGGAGGATCGGCTTGGAAGCGAACATGCCAACGCTCCAGCGAGAGCTTTGGCATGGGGACGCGGGCGTGCAGCCGTTCGTCCTCAGTGTGACTGCCACCGAGGCAGCTTCACGGTGAAGGTGGAGCCCACGCCCAGCTCGCTCTCCACGCCGATCGTGCCACCGTGCGCCTCCACGATTTGCCGCGCGATGTAGAGCCCCAGCCCCAGCCCACCGAAGTTGCGCGAGGCCGCGCGCTCGAAGCGCTCGAAGATGCGCTTGCACGACTCGGGCGCGATGCCGATGCCTCGGTCCCTCACCACCAGCCACGCTTCGCCATCGTGGGCGCGTACCGTGACGTCCACCGGCTTGCCTTGTCCATATCGGGCCGCGTTGGCCAACAGGTTGCCCACCACCTGCTCCAGGCGTGAGCGGTCCCACAGCCCCACCACCGGCCCCTCAACGCGCAGCGTGGGCATGCCGCTCTCGGTCCACACCGGCTCATCTCCGAGCCGCTCCATCACCTCACGCGCCAGGCTCCCCAGTTCCACCTGCTCCTGATGCAACTCCAGCCGCCCCAGGCGGATGCGCGAGATGTCCAACAGCTCACCCACCAGCCGCGCCAGCCGCTTCGTCTGGCGCTGCGCCACGTCCACCACCCGCAGCAGTTGCTCGTCCGACAGCACTTGCATCCCCGAGCCACTGGTCACCGTGCGGTGCAGCCGCTGCAGGTTCATCATCAGCGGTGTGAGCGGCGTGTTCAGCTCGTGCGAGGCGATGGAGAGGAACTCGTCGCGGACGCGGATGGCCTCCTGCGCCTCGTGGTAGAGGCGGGCGTTCTCCACCGCGCTGCCCGCGCGCCGTCCCAGCTCCTGCACCAGCGCGCGGTGGGTGTCGTCCAGGGGACGCTCCCGGGAGAAGACGGTGATGACTCCCAACACCCGCTCGCGGTGCGTCAGTGGGACGATGAGCACTCCGCGCGCTCTCGCGTCCCTCGGCAGGGTGAGGGCTTCGGGTGATTGGGCCAGCCGCTCCCGCTCGCTTCGCGACAGGCGTGTGAGCAGCTCGGGCTGACCGGTGCGCGCCACCCGTTGCAGCGGCGTCTGCGCGCCCGGCTCCTTCGCGTAGAGCACGCCCCGGTAGCGCTCCTCCTGCGCGCGGTGACTCGGGTAGCACACCGCCACTCGGCGCAGGCTGAGCCCACCTTCCTCGCACAAGTCCACGAGGCACCCCTCTCCCACCGACGTGGCCACCAGCTCCGCCAGCGTCTCCGCGATGGTGGGGATGTCCAGGCTGCGGCTCAGCACGGCGCTGGCGTCCGCGAGCAGCGCCAGCGTGCGTTGGGTCCGCCGCTGCTCCATGTCCACCAGCGAGCCGAGCAGGGCCAGGCCCAGTCCGCCCAGCGTGGCCACGCCGATGGCCACCGCGCCGAGTCCGTCAATCTGCATGCCCGAGGTGCTGTACCCGGGGGGCATCCGCGCGGGGATGAAGCGGGCCGCCGCCATGCCGGTGTAGTGCATACCGGCAATGGCCGCCCCCATGAGCAGGGCACTGCCCAACTTCCTCCAGGACCAGGCGTGGCGCTCCCGCTCGAGCTGGAAGGCCAGCCACAGGGCCGCTACCGATGCTCCGATGGCGATGAGCACCGAGAGCGCGAACAGCCAGGGGTTGTACTGGATTGTCGCCTCCATGCGCATGCCAGCCATGCCGATGTAGTGCATGGCGTTGATGGCCAGACCCATGAAGGTGCCGCCCGCCAGCAGTCGGGGGAGGGTGACCAGGCGGCGGCTGACCACGAACAGGGCCGCCCAGGACCCCAGCACGGCCGCCGCCATGGACAACGCGGTGAGGCCGGGTCCGTAGCTCATCGGCATGGGCATTTGAAAGGCCAGCATGCCCACGAAGTGCATGGACCAGATGCCCACCCCCATCATCATGGCCCCACTGGCCAGGATGGCGCGCCGCGAGGGGCCGGAGGTCTCCGCTACCCGCCCCGAGACGTCCAGGGCCATGTAGGACGCCACCACGGCGATGGCGATGGAGAGCAGGACGAGGCCGGGATGAAAAGTGCCATTGATGTGCTGCGCGGCGCACTGAAGGCAGCCGAGCAGGCTTCCCACGGAGAACACAGAGCTCAGGTGCACGATGATTCTCTAACCTGTGCACGCACGGCTGCTCGTGCTTCCTCCCGTTTCTCAACCCTCCTCGGCCGAAGCGCCAGGGGGAGGGTTGCTCGCCTGCTCCTCGGCCTTTACGCAGTGCGACAGGGTGCTGCCTGGGGCAGGTGCCGCATGCGCGAGCGGGGCGTCTGCCTTTGACGGCTCACGCCGCGAGCTCTTCCACGCGTTCCTCGGTGAGGGGCCGCAGCCACGCCTTCAGCTCGCGGCGGGCCTGGTGCAGCCAGAAGCCCACCGTTCCCCGCGTGGTGCCGAGCTGCTTCGCGATGGCCTTGTAGCGCAGCCCCTCTATGTGCAGCTCGAAGGCAGCGCGCAAGGTGGGCGGCAGGTGGGTGATGGCTTCACGCAGCTCCTCCTCGGAGACGCGCTCCCAGGCCTGCCATGAGCGCGGCTCTCGGACGAGCACGGGCGCGCGCACCAGCTCCAGGTGCGGGCTCTCCTTGACCTCGGTGCTCCGGCGGCGGCAGGTGTCGAGGAAGCGCCGCTGGAGCGTGGTGCACAGCCACGCGCGACGTTTGGCGTCGCTCAAACCGCTCAAGCTTTCGAAGTGGAGCAGCGCGCGCTCCAGGGTGTCCTGAACCAGGTCTTCGGGCTCCACTCCTCCGTTGCGACAGAGCTTGCGTGCAAGCCCGAGCAGCAGCGGCATGTGCGGGCCGATGAGGGAGATGAATGCGTGGTTGTCTTCGATGAGGGTGCGTGACATGGGGCCTCCTGTGTGGGTGGAGGAGGCCGGGCCAAAAACGAACACGGGCCAGGAGAGCTCGTCTCCCGGCCCGCTCTGTATCCGGTGCGCCGCGGCGTCAGGGGCCCAGGGTGCACGAACAGTCGCTGTCCCAGGCGGTCTCGCGCGCGCTCCGTGAGAAGTCGCTCAGCGACGGAGGCCCCTGCGGGCTTGCTCCCGAGTCGACGAGCGTGCGGTGGACAACCTCTTCAAACTCGGCCAGCTCCGCGCACTTGGAGAGGAAGGCCTTGACGCCCGGGGCGTGTGGATCCGTCGCGGCGCTGTGCATGATGACGGGGACGTCGCGCAGCTCCTCGTCCCGCTCCAGGTGCTGACACAGCTCCACCCCGGTCATCCGCGGCATCTGCCAGTCCGTCACCACGAGGTCCGGTCGCCGCGCGTGGGCGATCTCCAGGGCCTCATGTCCATCATGTGCACGCAGCACGCGGTGGTCCATCAACTCCAAAACTTCCGCATACAGGTCGAGGAGCTCGGGCTCATCATCGACAAGAAGAATGGTGCTCATGACTTCACCTGTTCCTTTCCCGCAGGAGGAGGTCGAGAGCGGTCGCGCTATCTCCAATAGGGGAGCACCAGCCCCCCCTCTAGACTGGTGGACTTCCCGACTCACTGGTGTGATGTGTGTGATTTGGTACGCGTTTCGCGAGATGGCCATACCCTGCTCGAAGGGCCCGCTCGCCCCGCTGGTGGACGCGGAAGAGTCCTTTCTCCCAGGCAGCCGGCCTGGCGGGAATGAAGGAGGAGCGCGGATGCTCGCCCCTCCCCAGGGGATGGTGGCGTTGCCCGCCTCCTCGGGGGCCCCTAGCTTCTCTCTGAGGGGGCGTGGGGCGACATCATGGGACGGACCGGCGAGCATGACGGCCAAGGGCCGGTGGAGCCCCATCCGGAAGACGCGGAGCCCGGGTTCGACGCGGAGTTCGGTGACGGATCCGACTTCAGCGATTCCTTCCTGATGGAGGTGGCAAGCTCTACCCTCCACACGCCGTTTCGTAGGCTGCTGCCGGGCGAGCGTCTCGGGGGCTCGGACGGGCGCCGGTTTGAAATTCTCGAGGAGCTGGGCGAGGGCGCCATGGGCCAGGTCTTCCGGGCCCGGGATGACGAGCTGCAGCGGGTGGTGGCTCTCAAATTCCTCTTCCCGCGCGAGGAGCTCGCCGGCATGGGCCTGCGTGAGGCTCGGGCCATTGCGCAGCTGGACCATGAGAACATCGTCCGCATCTTCGATGTGTCCGAGTGGAGCAGCGGGCCGGGCGAGCCCACCGTTCCCTTCCTCGTCATGGAATGTCTGGAGGGCGAGTCGCTCTCGGACGTGCTGAAGCGGGAGCGGAAGCTCCCATTGCGGCGCGCGTTGGAAATCATGCGCGACGTGGCCGCGGGGCTGGCGCACGCGCACGAGCACCACATCATCCACCGGGATCTCAAGCCCAACAATGTCTTCATCACCCACGGGGGCACGGTGAAGCTGTTGGACTTCGGGCTGGCGTGGGTGGCGGCCTCGGGCGCCGCGTCCGTGCCGCACTTGCCCACGGCCGGCACGCCCCCGTACATGGCTCCGGAGCAGTGGCGCGGGGGAAAGGTGGACGAGCGCACTGATATCTGGGCCGCGGGTGTCATGCTCCATGAGTTGCTCACCGGCGAGCTGCCCTATCCCCACCTCTTGTTGGAGGAGCTGCGCGCGCAGGTGCTCTCCCCGGAGCCGGTGCCCTCGGTGCGTGCACACCACCCAGAGCTTCCCTGGGAGTTGGAGTCGCTGCTGTCCGTGGCGCTGGAGAAGGACCCCGCGCAGCGTCTTCTATCGGCCGCGGAGCTGCGTGAGGAGTTGCGCGAGCTGGAGGAGCACCTGCGGCCTGGCCGCGGAGCCCAGCGGTCGGTGGCGCCCCAGCGTCGGCAGGTGACGCTGGTGTACTGCCGGGTGGAGGGGCTCTCCGCGCTGGCGGAGGAGTTGGATCCAGAGGACTTCGGCGAGCTGGAGGCGGCCTTTCACCGCGCCGCCTCGGAGGCCATCCAGCACCACGGCGGCTTCATCACCCTGTGCATGGGCGATGAGATGCTGGCCTGTTTTGGCTATCCGGTGGCAAAGGAAGGCGACTCGGAGTGCGCGGTGCTCGCGGGGTTGGCCCTCCCCAAGGCCGTGCACGAGGCCCTCCAGGGACGGCTGCCACCGGGGCCACTCCCGGCGCTGGCCGTGCAGGTGGGCATCGATACGGACATGGTGGTGCTGGATGACATCCTCCCGGAGCTGCGCGGGCGGACGCCCACCATTCAGGGAGAGGCCCCGCGCATCGCCACCTGGTTGGCGCGGCACGCGGGGCCGGACGAGGTGGTGCTTGGCTCCGGCACCTACAGCCTGGTGCAGCGTGCCTTCGACACCGAGGCGCTCGGCACCCGCGCCTTCGACGGGCGGCGCTCCTTCCAGGTGTATCGCGTGCTGCGCTCGCGCGCGGCCGTCATCCGCTTTGAGCGCACGCTCGCCAAGGACGGGAAGCTGAGCCCGCTGGTGGGCCGCGAGCGGGAGCTGCGGGTGATGCTCGAGGCCTGGGAGCGGGCCCGCGAGGGGCGGGGCGGCTACGTGCTCATCAGTGGTGAAGCGGGCATTGGCAAGTCCCGCCTCATCCAGGAGCTGATCGAGCGGGTGTCGCTGGACGAGCCCCTCCTGCTGCGGCTCCAGTGCTGGAGCCAGTTCAGCACCAGCGCCCTGCACCCCCTCATCGAGATGTTGCAGCGGGTCTGGGTGAACCCGGAGCGCTCGCCCGAGGAGAACCTGCGCGCGCTGGAGCGGAACCTCGCGCAGCGGGAGCTGACACCTCTGCAGGAGCGCGTGCTGGCCTCGCTGGTGTCGCTGCCGGTGGCCGAGGACTCCCCGCACCTGCGCCTCACGCCTCAACGCCAGAAGGAGGAGACGCTGGCGGGACTGGCCACCCTGCTGGTGCACGAAGCAGGGGAGCGTCCGGTGCTGGTGGTGGTGGAGGATCTTCACTGGGCGGACCCCTCCACGCTGCAGATGCTGGGGTACCTGCTCGACATCGTGGAGCGGGTGGGCCTGCTCTTCGTCCTCAGTGCTCGCCCTGAGTTCCGCCCGCCCTGGGTGCAGCACTCCGGCTTTCAATCCCTCGCATTGGAGCGGTTGCCGGCGGAGCGCACCGCGCAACTGGTGAAGGAGGTGGCGCGCGGACAGGAACTGCCGGACGAGGTGGTGACACAGCTGGTGACCCGGACGGACGGCATTCCCCTCTTCGTGGAGGAGATGACGCGCGTCATGTTGGAGAGTGGGGCGGAGGCGTCCATTCCCGTCACGCTGCAGGAGCTGCTGCTGGCGCGGTTGGACTCGTTGCCCCTCCGGCAGAAGCAGCTCGCGCAGCTGTGCGCGGTGATTGGCCGCGGCTTTTCCCATGCGTTGCTCGCCCGCCTCACGGGACTCGGGGGCACGGTGCTGCGCCGGGACCTCGCGGGTCTGGTCGCCGCGGGGTTGCTCCAGTCTCGCGACGAGGGGGCCGAGCCCGGCTACCAGTTCCGCCACGCCCTCATCCAGGAGTCGGCCTACCAGTCCTTGCCTCGCAGCGCGCGGCGGCAGTACCACCAGCGCATCGCCCAGGCCCTGGTGGAGCACTTCCCCGCGCAGGCGGAGTCTCGGCCCGAGCTGCTGGCCCACCACTATACGGAGGCCGGGTTGCCGAAGCCGGCCATCCACTACTGGAAGCTGGCTGGAATGCGCGCCAGCCAGCGCTCGGCCAACGAGGAGGCGGTGAGCCACCTCACCCTGGCGTTGAAGCTGCTGCGGAGCCTGCCGGATTCCACGTCGCTCACCCAGGATGAGCTGCAGCTGCTCATCGCTCTTGGCATGCCCCTGGTCCAGGTGCAGGGCTTCCGCTCGCCCGAGGTGGAGCGCACGTACACGCGGGTGCAGCAGCTCATCCGCGAGGTGGGTGAGGCGCTGCCCCGGCTGGAGCTGAGCTTCTGGGGCTCCTTCGCCTACTACTTCGCGCGCGGTAAGACGCGGGATGCGCATGAGGTGGCGGAGCTGCTGGTGGGCCTGGGTGAGCGCCAGCACAACCTGGAGTTGCTCTCCATGGGGCACCGGATGATGGCCACTGATCTCTTCACCTGGGGGGAGATGTCCAAATCGCTGCGGCACGTGGAGCTGGCGCTGGAGAGCTCGGACTTCGAGCTCGAGCAGCACCGGACCCTCGCCGTCCGGCAGTGGGTCAACCCGCGCGTGGCCGCGCTGGCCTATGGCACCCTGCCGCTCTCGGCGACGGGACAGGACGAGCGGGCCGAGCACTTCACCCGTCAGGCGTTGGAGCTGGCCGGGCGCATCGGCCATGCGCACACGACGGCGCTCGCGCTCACGTACTGCGCCATCGGGAGCCAGTTGCGGTGGGACGCACGGACGACGCTGGGCCTGGTGGACCAGTGCATCCCGCTCTCGCGCGAGCACCGCTTCCTGTTGTGGTACCTGTGGCCCTCCGCGCTGCGGGCCTGGGCGCTGGCCGAGCTGGGGCGTCCTCAGGAGGGGCTGGTGGTGATGCGCGAGGTGCTGGAGCAGTGGACGCGCTCGGGCCTCCTGGCGGGCATGCACCACAACCTGGGCATGCTGGCCCATATCCACCTGCGGTTGGGGCAGGCGCAGGAGGGGCTGGCCGCGGTGGAAGAGGCCATGACGTGGCCGGCTGTGACGGAGGAGTATTCCTATCTGCCCGAGCTGCACCGGGCCCGCGGCGAGCTGTTGCGGCTGGCGGGTCGCGAGGACGAGGCACGTGAGGCGTTCCTCGAGGCCATCCGCTTTGCCCGAGAGCACGAGATGCGCGCCTATGAGCAGCGAGCCCAGGCGAGCCTGCGCCGCCAGTTCCAGGCACTGGGGCTTCACGAGGAGGCAGCCTTGCACCCGTGACCTGGACGGTTTCGGGGCCGGTGTGTTCCGCTCGGCGCCATGAGCTCTTCCTCTCGTCGTGCCCTGGATGCCCCCGCGGGTGAACTGGTGGTTTTGTCTCGCTCCCTGGTCGAGGAGGTCGCCGAGTCCTCCCGGACGAGCCCCCGGCGCCGCATCATCCTGCCCTTCCACAAGAAGGAGGACGAGCTGTTGCACCGGATGCTCAACGTCATCCAGCCGGACAGCTACGTACGGCCGCACCGCCACCTGGAGCCTCCGAAGGCCGAGGCCTGGGTGGTGCTGCGTGGCGCGCTGGCCTTCTTCACCTTCGAGGAGGAGGGTCGTGTGCGGGACTGTCTGTCATTGGAAGCCGGGGGCGAGCAGTTTGGGGTGGACCTGGCTCCAGGCATCTTCCACGGGCTCATCGCGCTCGCGCCGGACACGGTGCTCTTCGAGGTGAAGAACGGGCCCTACGCGCCGGCCAACGAGAAGTCCTTCGCCCCTTGGGCTCCCGAGGAGGGGACTCCAGAGGCCGTGAGCTACCTTGCTCGGCTGCGTGAGGAGTATCAGCGGCGCTACCCCTCCTCACACGCCCGTATGTCTGGTGGTCGGCAAGGGGAGTGAATTCGTCGCACCCGTGCGTCACGAACGCGCGCTGCTTCGCTCCTCCCGTTGAGGGGCGATGACGCCATGAATTCAGGCCCCATGCTTCCTGGCCTCGAGTGCGTTGCCCGGTGCCCATGGGACCCATAACTTCATTTATCCAGGCCTTCCATTGTGAGGGCGCTTCGACCGGGGAGCAGGGAATGCATGACGAGACCGGTCACAACAGCGGGGGCGCGCATCGCCCCGCCGCGCGGTTGTCTCGAGCCGCGGACTCGGACTTTGGCGATTCCTTCCTGAAGGAAGTGGCCCAGGTTCCTCCCCCGTTCCGCAAGCCGGCTCCTGGGGAAAGGCTGGGCGGCTCGGATGGTCGCCGATTTGAGATCCTCGCCGAGCTGGGCGGTGGTGCCATGGGGCGGGTGTTCCGCGCTCATGACGAGGAGTTGCAGCGCGTGGTGGCGCTCAAGTTCCTCCTCCCCCGCGAGGGTTTGGGCGAGCGCTGGCCCATGGGGCTGTTGAGGCAGGAGGCGCGTGCCATCGCGCAGCTCGACCACGAGAACATCATCCGCGTCTTCGACGTGGCCGAATGGGTCGGGGAGCCCTGGGAGCCGCGTACTCCCTTCATCGTCATGGAGTGCCTCGATGGCGAGTCCCTCGCCTCGCTCCTGCAGCGGGAGCAGAAGCTCGGCGTGCGGCGCGCGCTGGAGATCATGAGCGCCGTGGCCGCGGGACTGGCCCATGCGCATGGCCGCCACATCGTCCATCGCGATCTCAAGCCCAGCAATGTCTTCATTACGGGCCGGGGTGGGGTGAAGCTGCTCGACTTCGGGCTCGCGTGGCTCACGTCCTCCAGCGGCTCGCCTGTGCCGTACCTGCCCACCGCCGGCACGCCTCCTTATATGTCTCCAGAGCAGTGGCGCGGCGGCAAGCAGGACGAGCGCACGGACATCTGGTCCTCGGGCGTCATGCTGTACGAGGTGCTCACCGGGGAGCTGCCCTACCCGAGCTCCACGCTGGAGGAGCTGCGTGCCAAGGTGGTGGCTCCCGGTTTCGTGCCCTCGGTGCGTGCCCGCGATCCTGAGCTGCCCCAGGAGCTGGAGGCGCTCGTGGCCTCGGCCCTGGCGAAGGATCCACGTGAGCGCCTTCCCTCGGCCATCGAGCTGCGTGACAGGCTACGCCGGTTGGAGGAGCGGTTGGGGCCCTGGCGTGAGGAGCCTCGCGCCGTGGCGCCCCAGCGCAGGCCGGTGACGCTGGTGTCCTACCGGCTGGTGGGACTGGTGGGACTCGCTGGGGAGCTGGATCCGGAGGACTTCAGCGAGCTGGAGGCCGCATTCCAGAAGCTCTGCTCGGAAATCACCCAGCAGCACGGGGGCTCCATCACCACCTGCGTGGGCGACGAGGTGCTGACGTGCTTCGGCTATCCGGTGGCGCACGAGGAGGACTCGGAGCAGGCCATCAACGCGGGGCTGAAGCTGTCCGCCATCCTGCCAGAGGAGCTGCGTCGGCGCTTCGCCTCGCTGGACCTGGGCTCCCTGGCGGTCCAGGTGGGCGTCCACACCGAGATGGTGGTGTTCGACGACATCCTCCCGGAGCTGCGGGGCCGCACGCCCACCATCCAGGGAGAGGCCCCGCGCATCGCGTCGTGGCTGGCCCGGCAGTCCGAGCCCGGTACGGTGGTGCTCAGCGATGCCACGAACACCCTGGTGCAGCGCGTCTTCGAATCCGAGGCGCTCGGCTCGCGCACCTTCGAGGGGCTGTCCGGAGCGCGGCACGTGGACATCTGGCGCGTGAGTCGCGCGCGCAAGGCGGCTACGCGCTTTGATCGCGCGCTGGCGGTTGGCTCGCTCTCCCCGCTGGTGGGCCGCGAGCACGAGCTGAGCCAGTTGCTCGAGTACTGGGAGGAGGCTCGGGAGGGGCATGGCTCCTTCGTGCTGCTCACCGCCGAGGCGGGTCTCGGCAAGTCCCGCCTCATCCAGGAGGCTCGCCAGCGGGTGGCGTCCTCCTCCTGCACCGTCCTGCGTTGCCAGTGTTGGAGCCAGTTCGCCAACAGCGCCTTCCATCCCCTCATCGAGCTACTGCAGCATCTCTTCCGGTTGGAGCCGGAGGGTGCGCCGCGGGACAACCTGCGCAAGCTGAAGGAGCAGTTGGGGACCTTGGGCCTGGAGTCGGAGCACATTGCGCTCATCACCTCCTTCCTCTCGTTGCCGGTGATGGAGAACCTGCCCCTCCTCCAGCTCTCGCCCGAGCGCCAGAAGGAGCGCACCTTCGAGGCGTTGACGGCGCTGCTGCTGCGCATCGCGCGGGAGCGCCCGGTGTTCGGTGTGGTGGAGGACCTGCACTGGGCGGACCCGTCCACCCTGGCGCTGCTCGACTACGTGCTGGGCCGCGTGCGCGGCGCGCGTGTCCTGCTGGTGCTGAGCGCGCGGCCCTCGAGCTTTCATCACGCGTGGCCTGAGGTGGGCTCCCTTCACCGGATGGAGTTGGAGCGGCTGCCGGCGCGGCTCACCGCCACGCTGGTGCAAGAGGCGGCCGGTGACAGGACATTGAACGAGGAGACGGTGCGCCTGCTCGTGGAAAAGACGGACGGCATTCCGCTCTTCGTGGAGGAGCTGACGCGCATGGTGGTGGGGGGAGGCGCCCTTCCGTCCATTCCCATCTCCCTGCACGAGCTGTTGCTGGCGCGCCTGGACAGGTTGCCCCCGCGGCACAAGGCGTTGGCCCAGTTGTGCGCGGTAGTGGGGCGCAGCTTCTCCCATGCCCTCATGGCCACGCTGATGCGGCGTCCCCCGGAAGCGCTCCAGGCGGACCTCGAGGAGTTGGTGGACATGGGGCTGCTCCAGCGCGAGGAGGAGCAGGAGGGACCGCGCTACCAGTTCCGCCATGCCCTCCTCCAGGACGCGGCCTACCAGTCCCTGCTGCGTGGCACCCGGCGTCAGCACCACCGGCGCATCGCCCAGGCCCTGGAGGAGCAATTCCCCGATGTGGTGGAGACACAGCCGGAGCTGCTGGCCCACCACTACACCGAGGCGGGAGCGTACGAGCCCGCCATCCGTCACTGGCTCCAGGCCGGACTCCGCGCCAGCCACCACACGGCCAACCAGGAGGCGGTGAGTCACTTCCAGCAGGCGTTGAGGCTGTTGCGCTCGCTGCCGGACGCCGCGCAGCGGATTCAACAAGAGCTCCAGCTGCTCATCGCGCTGGGCCGTCCGCTGTCGGCGCTGCAGGGCTACCGCTCGCCCGAGGTGAAGCGGACCTATACCCGGGCGCGCGAGCTGTTCCGTCTGGTAGGGGATGAGTTGCCGGGCCTGGAGCTGTCCTATTGGGGACCCTTCGCCTACTACTTCGCCTGCGCGGAGCTCCGCCTGGCCCACGAGCTGGCCGAGCAGCTGGTGGACCTGGGCTCACGCCAGCGCAACCGGGAGCTGCTCGCCTTGGGCTACCGGATGATGGGCGCCGACTTCTTCTCCTGGGGACGGATGCGCGAGGCGCTCGAGTTCGCGGAGCGCGCGGTGGCGTGTTCGGAGTTCTCCCTGGAGGAGCACCGGAAGCTGGCCATGCGGCACTGGGTGGACCCGCGGGCGGTGGCGCTCGTTCATGCTTCCCTCGCCCACTCCGTGCTGGGCCACACGGAGGACGCACTCCGGTTGAGCCGCGAGGCGTTGGAGCTGACGGTTCGCATCGACCACGCCCACACGCGTGCCTATGTGCTGCTCTACGCCGCCGCGTCCTGCCAGCTGCGGCGCGACGCGCGGGGCACGCTCGAGCTGACCGAGGAGTGTCATGCCCTCTCTCGCGAGCACTGGTTCCAGTTGTGGCTGATGTGGTCCGGTCTGCTGCGCGGCTGGGCCCTGGCCGAGCTGGGGCGACCCGAGGAGGGGCTGGCGCAGACGCGTGAGTGGCTGGGCCGGTGGCGGATGGCGGGCCTGCGCGCCGGCATGCCGCACCACCTCGGACGGTTGGCGGAGGTTCACCTGCGCTTGCGGCAGCCGCGCGAGGCGCTGCTCGGGGTGAGGGAAGCCCTGCGTTGGGCGGAGGCGTCGGGTGAGCACTTCTACGATTCCGCGCTGTACCGCATCGAGGCCGAGGCGCGGTGGGCCCTGGGGCAGGAGGAAGAGGCCCGCGCGAGTCTGCGCCAGGCGGTGCGCATCGCGCGCGAGCAGGGGGCGGAGGAGTACGAGCGGCAGGCCCTGGGCGCCCTGGGGCCGTCAACAGAGGCGGAGTTGCACGCGGGATCGGTGTGAACGTCGGTGTGAGCGGGCCAAGGGACGGACGTACGAGAGGAGAAGAGCCACCATGCAGTTGGAAGAGCGCGAGAAGCTGGAGCTGGAAATCCAGGCGTTGTGCAAGCGGGGCGACATGGCGGGGGCCGTGGAGCGGGCGTTGGAGGGCTATGGGCAGGAAATCATGCGGCTGATGGGCTCGGTGCTGCATGACTATGAGCGGAGTCGGGATGCCTTCAGCCTCTTCAGCGAGAACCTGCTGCGGGGCTTGTCGGGCTTCCGCTGGGAGAGTTCCTTCCGCACGTGGGCCTACCGTCTGGCGCGCAACGCGTGTTACCAGGTGATGCACGCGCCGTCGGGACGGGAGCAGCCGGTGAGCATGTCCGCGCTGCCGGACGAGGCGCTCAAGCCGCGCTCGGAGACGCGTCCGTGGCAGAGGACCTCGGTGAAGGAGCGCTTTCGCGCGCTGCGCGAGAGCTTGGATCCTCAGGAGCGCATGTTGTTGCTGCTCCGGGTGGATCAGCGTTTGTCCTGGGATGATGTGGCGCGGGTGATGTCGGAAGGAGAGGAGGCGCTGTCGGACGCGGCGCTCAAGCGCAAGGCAGCGGCGTTGCGCCAGCAGTTCCAGCGCATCAAGGCCCACCTGCGCTCGCTCGCCGAGGAGGAAGGGCTCATCGCCTCGGAGGACTCCTCGACGCACGTGTAGCGAGCGGTACGACGGGCGGGCGGTCATACAGGCACTTGCTCGGCTGATGCAGCGGGTCCCTGCGAGGCAAACCCTTCGGGAAGCCAGAGACGGCTCCCAGCAAGGAGACCCGCATGACGAGGGATGGATTCAAGCGCGCGGTGGTGATGGGCCTGGCCGCTTCGGCCCTGTTACTGGCGGGAGGCTGCCGTGACGAGCGCGGTAGGCAGGGCCCGCAGTACGTCCCGTCCCAGCAGCAGGAGCAGGGCACGGGGGGCGCGGGCCAGTCAGGACAGCAGCCGGTGGACGTGAACCCTCAGCCGGACCAGGAGGGCTTCAAGACGGTGCCAGAGCAGCAGGAACTCCCCAGTGGCATCCAGGATGAGAGCCGGGGACAGGGCGGCTCGGGCCAGGAGCGGTCTGTGGACGTGAATCCGCTGCCAGAAGAGGAAGGCTTCCAGTCCGTGCCGGAGCGTCAGGAACTCCCCCATGGCGTCGGCGAAGACCCCGAGCGGCGGAAAGACGCGCAGTAGGCTGCGCCTCACTCCTCTTGAAGGGGCAATGCGTGCAGCTCCGCGGGCCAGTCCTCCTCTCGGGAGGGCGGTGCGCGGGGCTCGGCGGGCTTGGGCTCGGCGGAGTCGGACAGGAAGTCCTCCTCCAAGATTTCATGGATCAGCGCGTCGGTGGCCGCGCGCACGTCCTGGGGGGTCGTGGAGGAGGCCTCTCCCGCGCGTGCCTGCTCTTCATTGGGCAACGGGATGACCGACACGGCAGGGGACGGTGTCGCGCGAGGCTCGCTCGGCGCCGCGGGCTCTCGGATCGTGGCGGGCTGCTCAAAGACGTGTTTGTCGGTGCGATCGTCACCCTTCGCCATGTGCCCCTCCGCTCGGTGCGGTTCGGAAGTAATGCATGGCGTCGGACAGCCACGAGGGCAAGGGCCGGGCAGCGCCCTGGATACACGAAGGGCCCGGAACATCATGCGATTCCGAGCCCTGGCTGCCACGGGGGCGCCTATCTGCCTGGTTCTCACATCTCAAGGGGCGGCTGGGGTCCAGGAATGATGCCGGCGATGTCCGGATCCTCGTCTCCTGGCTGCCGCGGGGGCTTCGTGTCCTTCTCGCGCTGGCGCTCGGCCTTCTTGGCCTCTTTGTCACGCTGGCGCTGCTGGCGCGCCATTTCTTTTTGTCTCTTCGTAGACCTTCCCTGCATGGTTACTCCGGGGAAAGAGGGAAAAAAGAAGCCCAGCCTCGTCGGAGGCCGGGCCTCGTGAATTGAAAGATAGGGCGCTGGGCTCGCGCGATCAGCCGATCGGGCGAACGTTCTCGGCCTGGAGGCCCTTCGGGCCCTTCTTCACGTCGAACTCCACCTTCTGGCCCTCGGCCAGGGTGCGGAATCCGTCGGTCTGGATCGCGGTGTGGTGGCAGAACACGTCCGGGCCCCCGCTGTCCTGGGTGATGAAACCAAAGCCCTTCGCGTCGTTGAACCACTTCACAGTGCCACTTGCCATTGCTCTGATTCTTTCTCCTACACAGCAGGGCGTCCATCGCCCCACTGTTCGCTCACTGGAGCGCAAGATCGGGCGTAGCACCCAGTTGCGCGTGAAGTCGAGCCGGTAAATCCGCCGGACTACGTTTTCACGACAGTTGGATGCATGACCACGACCCATCAGAAAACACTCCGAGTGGGGGAGCTGTTCCTAGGAGTCGGGCCTCCCTGGTGAGCATCCGAGGAGGCTCGGTACGTGGCCATTCCCTGGATAATTCAGGCCTTTTTCCTCAGGCCCGGGCTTCCTCTCCCCGGAACCAGGCGGCGAGCTCAGGCCACTCGCGGGCGAGGTATTCATGCTCGGAGGCACGGGCGGGTCTCTGGGGCATGACGCACCCCGGCTTGAGCGGAACGAGCTGTCCTGCCAGCCGACCTCGCGCGAAGGCGTGGAGGACCGCCACTGCCCCCACGTCCATGTCGGGGATGCTCTCCCGAGGGGACTGCTGAATGCGCCTCACCGCGTCCACGTACTTCCCCTCGCGACAGAGCATCACAGCCTGCGCCAGCAAGGCGTAGTCCGTCTTGTCGAACATGGGGCGCCGGAGCTCCGCCACCTGGCGTCTGGCCGCGTCCAGCTCACCGGACAGTGCCAGGATGAGCGCCTTCAGGGCCGCCCTGCGTGCACCGCGGACGGAGGTGGACATCTTCCCCCAGGGCTGGGGGGCCGCGTCGCACAGAGAGAGGGCTCGCACGTACTCACCCTTGCGGAGCCAGGCCAACGTAAGCCCGTAATGGCTCCAGCCCCGCTGGTCGGCCCTCCCTCCGCACACCGCCACCTCGAAGCAACGGATGGCCGCATCGGGCCTTCCTGCCAGGAGCTGCTCCCAGCCCTGCCGCGCCCGCTTTCCCACCCACCCATGTCGCCACTGCTCCAAGGCCACGCCTACACAGAAGAGGCTCGCCAGAGCGATGGAGCGGGGGAGTCCTCCGGCGGCGGCCTCTTGTTCGCACAGCACGAGGACGATGCCCCCGAAGCCGGCGGACATGAGCAGCGCTGAGAGGAGCTGAAGCCCTCCGAACCTGGTCTTGAGTGACAGGCCCTTCGCGAGTGGAGGGCAGAGGGGATGGTCGGTGTGCGTCGTCATGCCTGGGCCCGGTGCAAGGCCCGGCCCGGAGCTGGCCCGCGTGTCTTCCGTCACTTGGAGGTGCCGCGTGTCCAGGCGCGGGATGCTCCGTCCGTGGGGACCGACGGCGGAGGGTGGAGCGCGACCGTTTGAATGCGGACGCTCACCGCCCGTCTGAGTGCGTAGATGCAGCAAGGTTGCACCCCGGAAGGAAATGACTCCCATGAAGGCCCTCTTCGCCGCCGTTACCCTGCTCACCGCTGTTGCCGCCTCCGCCCAGACCGCTCCCGCCCTCGCGCCTCCTCCTGGCCAGGGCACTGGCATCGCTCCCCCGACCTCGTCCGCCGAGCTCCGGGCCGATGACAGCAACGAGCTTCGTCGCGGTCGGCGCAAGACGATGGTGGTGATCGAGCGCGAGGACATGGAGCAGCGTCTCGCCCACCTGGAGAAGCTGCTCGGCGAGGCCTTCGAGCGCAGCAGGCGCGGCGATGGCCGGGGCAAGCTCCGCGAGGCCTACGAGGAGTTGAACGACATCCGTGAGGTTCTCGCCAGCGCTCCCGACGCGCGCGGCGGCTACAACCCCCCGCCGCCTCCTCCCCCGTCGTATCTGCCCATCGCGGAGGGCAAGCTTCAGAAGATCATGAGCGCCATGTCGCGCGAGCCCTTCGCGGAGGACAAGTTGAACGTCCTCGAGGACGCCACCCGCGACCACCACTTCCTCGTCAGCCAGGTGCAGCAGATGCTGAGCCAGTTCCAGTTCTCCAAGGATCGGCTGCAGGCGGTGCGGCTGCTGTGGTCGAACGTCCTTGACCGGCAGAATGGCTTCCAGCTCTACAACTCCTTCCAGTTCTCCAACGACAAGGCCGAGTTGAAGAAGATCATCTCCGGCTGAGTCCGGGTTCGCTGCGGCTCCCAGGGGCCAGGCTCGCGGGGCGCGGTTGCCCCGGTGGGTCTGGCCCTTCGCCATTTTGAGGCGGTGCGCGCGAGCGCGTTCGCTGTTTGAATGGCGCTCCTGATGCGTCTTCGTTCCCGCGGCGTGATGCTCCTGGCCCTCCTCGGGGGGCTGCTGCTCGTGGCCCTGCTGGTCGTCCCGCACTACATGCGGGGACTGGCCCTCGTGGCCCGCGCCGCCGACATGAAGGAGGGCCTGCCCGGTCGCATCTCCCGCTGGGGCACCGGTCCCTTCACCGAGGAGGAGCTTCAGGTCCCCTCGCGCTATGGGCCCCTGCGAGCCCGCGTCTTCCGGCCTGAGCACCCCCGCGGCCGCACCGTGCTCCTCCTCCCCGGCGTGCACGCGGACGGCATCGACGAGCCCCGGATGCAGGAGCTCGCGAGGGATCTCACCGCCGGGGGACTCATCGTCCTCACCCCCGAGCTGCCCGATCTCCTCCTCTACCGCATCACTCCCCGCGAGACGGACATGATCGAGGACGTCGCGCTCTGGGCCTCCTCTCGGCCGGAGCTCGCGCCCGATGGTCGGGTGGGCCTCATGGGCATCAGCTTCGCAGGTGGGCTCTCCGTGGTCGCCGCGGGTCGACCCTCGCTCGCGGACAAGGTCGCCTTCACCTTCTCGCTCGGGGGACATGGCGACCTCTCGCGCGTGCTCACCTTCCTGTGCAATGGCGTCGAGCCCGGTGGCCAGCAGCGCAGGCCCCACGACTATGGCGTGGTCATCATCTTGCTCAACGTGGCCGGGCAGCTCGTCCCTCCCGAGCAGGTGGAGACGTTGCGCGCGGGCATTCTCACCTTCCTCCGGGCCTCGCACCTCGCGATTCACGACGGACGTCGGGCCAGCGAGACCTTCGCGGAGGCTCGGCGGATGCAGTCCGAGATGCCCGAGCCTGCCGCCACCTTCATGAAGTACGTGAACGAGCGGGACGTCTCCGCGCTCGGGGCACGGTTGCTTCCGTACACGAGGGCCTTCGCCGACGACCCGTCGCTCTCACCCGAGCGCTCGCCCGCCCCGCGCACGCCCGTCTATCTGCTGCACGGCACGGATGACACCGTCATCCCCGCCATCGAGTCCGTGCTCCTCGCGCGCTGGTTGGAGCCCCAGACACGGGTGCGCCTCCTGCTCACGCCCCTCATCACCCACGCCGAGTTCGACCGGAAGAAGCGGCCCGAGGACGTCTGGCGGCTCGTTGCCTTCTGGTCGGCACTGCTCGACGCGTAGCGCGCCCGCGTCCGGTGCGCTTCAGCCTGAGGACAGGCCCAGCAGCTCGCGAATCTGGTCCGGAGCGTCGCGCGTTCCGGTGGGCGCGTCCACGGGCTCGTGCTCCTCCGTCCCCTGCCCTGGGAAGCGGAGGGGCGAATCCCTGGCACACTTAGCGTATGGGAGGCGTGTTACGCTTTGTCCATGCCCCCGAACGATCGTGTCCCGCCCGAGACCTCTGGCGCCGAGGACGTCAGCGTGACGCGGCCCTATGCGCACGCCTCGCGCTCCTCCGAGGTCCCCGCTGTCCGGCGTTTCCTTCTCACCGTGGTGGAGGGCCCCGGGGCTGGTACCGCCTGGGACTCGGTGTCCGATGCGTGCTCCATCGGCTCGCACCCGAGCAACGACTTCACCCTGGACGACCCCACGGTGTCGCGCTTCCACTGTGAAATCCGCGTGGGCCCCAAGGGCGCGCGGGTGAAGGACCTCGACAGCACCAACGGCGTCATGCTCGATGGTGTGCAGGTGGCGGACGGGTACCTGCGGGGTGGAAGCCTCCTGCGGCTGGGCCGCGCGGTGCTGCGCTTCGACTACGGCTCCGACAGCAACCGGCTCCCCGTGTCCAATCGCACGCGCTTCGGCTCGCTGGTGGGCACCTCGGTGCCCATGCGCATGTGCTTCGCCCTGCTGGAGCGCGCCGCCGCTCGCGACGTGACGGTGCTGCTGGAGGGCGAGACAGGCACGGGCAAGAGTCAGGCGGCCCAGGCCATCCACCAGGTGAGCGACCGCCACGACAAGCCCTTCCTCACCGTGGACTGCGGCGCCATTCCCGCGGATCTGCTGGAGAGCGAGCTGTTCGGCCACGAGAAGGGCGCCTTCACCGGCGCGGCCCAGCGGCGCATCGGCGCCTTCGAGGAGGCCCATGGCGGCACCGTCTTCCTCGATGAGATTGGCGAGCTACCCGCCGAGCTCCAGCCCAAGCTCCTGCGCGTGCTGGAGACGCGCGAAATCCGCCGCGTGGGCACCAACACGTACGTGCCCGTGAACGTGCGCATCATCGCCGCCACCAACCGCGACCTGCGCGCCGAGGTGAACGCGGGCCGGTTCCGCTCGGACCTCTTCTTCCGGCTGGCGGTGCTGCGCATTCCGCTGCCGGCGGTGCGCCAGCGGCCCGAGGACCTGCAGCTCTTGGTGGAGCAGATCCTCGATGGGCTGGGCGCGGATCCAGAGCGGACGAAGGCGCTGCGCTTGCCCAGCTTCATCTCGCGGTTGGAGCAGGCGGCGTGGCCGGGCAACGTGCGCGAGCTGCGCAACTACCTGGAGCGGTGTCTGGTGTTCGAGGACACGCTGGCGCTGACGGACATGGCCCCGGCGAGCAGCCGCTCCGAGGTGGATGCGAAGGTGCCCTATGCCGAGGCGAGGCGGCTCGCCCTGGATGACTTCGAGCGGCGCTACCTGCGCGCGCTGTTGGAGCTTCACCAGGGCAAGGTGTCCCAGGCCGCCGCCGGCGCGGACATGGACCGCGTGTACCTCTACCGCCTGTTGCGGCGGCACGGCATCAAGTGAGGCTCAGGCCTCGAGCCGGGTGACGTGGTGCAGGCCCGCGTGGCTGGAGAGCACCTCCGAGTGGAAGGTGCCCTCCAGCCCCGTGAGCGCCGCCGCTGTCGCGAGGACGCCGTGGCCCGGATGCCCCCCTGTCCAGGCCGACAGCCTCAGCAGCCGGCCTCCCCCCAGGCCCTGTCTGCCTCCCACGTCCAGCCGCAGCGTCGCCAGGTCCACGTGCAGCGTGGGCACGAGGGAGATTCGCGCTGCCTTCGCCTCCGCGTGGGGTTCCTCCGACAACAGGAGCGCCAGCTCCAGCGTCTTGCGTCGCGTCTCCCGCTCTGAGTCCTCCCCCAGGGGCAATGCCGCCACCCCCAGCAGGAAGTTGCCTCCCTCCACCATCACGGTGAGCCCCTGCGCGTCCATCCTCGCGCGCACTCGCTCCAGCAGGGTGTCCACCACCTCCAGCGTGGCGTCGTCGACCTGCCCGTTGATGCGCGCCTCCATGTACAGCCCCAGCGCTCGCACCTGCCTCACTCGGCCCGGTCCATCCCCCCGGACTGCGTTTCGCAGCTCCTCCAGCACCGCGTCCACGTCCGGGTAGCGGTCCTCCCGCCGCTTCTCCAGACAGCGCCCCACCACTTCGTCCAGCGCTGCCGGTACCGGCGCCCGCTCACTCGCCCTCGGCACGGGGGCATGCATGTGCTGCTCCTCCAACTCCACCTGTGTGGTTCCCTGGAAGGGCGGTCGTCCCGTGACGAGCTGGTACAGCAACACCCCCAGCCCGTAGAGGTCCGTCCGCGCGTCCGGTGTCTCCCCCCGAATCTGTTCCGGAGCCATCGACACAGGCGTGCCCAGCACCAGCCCTGTGCTCGTTGCCTCCGTGCCCGGCTCCTCGGGCGACAGCAGCTTCGCCACACCAAAGTCCACCAGCTTCACGACCGGTGCTGCCCCTCCACTCAGCACCACCACGTTCTGCGCCTTCAAGTCCCGGTGGATGACGCCCGCCCCGTGCGCTGCCCTCAGCGCCGAGCCCACCTGCTCCAGCAGCTCCAGCGCCTCTCGTGCGGAGAAGGGGCCTCGTGCTGCGAGCTCCGCCGCCAGGTCCCTTCCCTCCAGCCACTCCATGGCGATGAAGGGCCGCCCGTCCGCCAGCGTTCCGTGCTCGAGCACGTCCACGATGTGCGGGTGTCTCAATCGCCGCAGCGTCTCCGCCTCCTGCTGGAAGCGACGCAGGGCTCCGCGCGAAGCGGTGTACTGGGGCCTCATCACCTTGAGGGCCGCGGGCGTTCCGGTGCGGGAGTCGCGCGCGCGATACAGCGTCGAGACGCTGCCCCGGTAGCGGGTGCTCTCAACGACGTAGCCCCCCACCTGCGCTCCCGGTGACAGCTCCTCACCGTACAGCGACCAGGCCCGACCTCCGGGCTCGAGGGGGGCGTCCCCGGGTGCGTCCTTCCGGTTCGTCATATCCGTGGTGCTGGGAGGTTACTTCTGCACGCGCCTCCAGGCACAGAGCTCGGGATTCTTTGCCGACACCACGTCACACGGCGCGTGGAGGTAGACGGTGATGGGCTCCTTCCACATGCCCTTTGCTGGGTCCATGCACCGCTCGAAGTCCCCATCTCCGCTGACGAGCGGCCCGTCCTCCACCTCGCACACCGAGGCCGGGAAGTTCTGGTCCCAGGGCGTGAAGCACGCCCCCGTCACGGTCGCCGCGCAGTCCAACCCCGTTCCCGGCTGCGCGCACACGCGGCTCGTGGCGTATGCCATTCCCTGGCTCCACTCCGGCGCGTAGCAGGAGAACATCTTTCTATATACCGAGCCCTTGATGCGCTGCTCCTTGCCCACCACCTTGCCTTCCTCGTCCACGTAGACCTTCGTCGCCAGCGCCGAGGCGTCGAAGAGCGTCCCGTAGAAGGCCCCCTCCCGGTAGCTGAAGACCGCCTTCTCGGAGAGCCCATAGCTCGTGCCCGCAGGTGTGCCCGTTTCCACTCCCACGTGGGCCGTGCCGCTCTGCCAGCTGTCATACGGGGCCGTCATGACGTTGAACTCACCCGACGCCGGGCAGGTGAAGGTCACCGCAGGCTGTGTTGTGCCGCACGAGCCCTGGTTGTGCGCGAGCTTGCGCGCACTGGCATGGTCGCAGCCGACGATGCCGTCACACACGCGCAGCGCCATGTCTCCGCTGACGGAGCCCATTACCGAGCCCCCCGAGCACTGGTCCGGCGCCTTGCCTCCCGCGCCCAGGCGCACCGTCTGGCCAGGCACGCAGCGGCCGATGTAGTCCGGCTTCCAGCCACAGTTGCGGGCCGCCCCGTACTGGTGCGTGGTGCAGGCCTGGAAGCTCGGCACGTCCTGCGCCAAATCTGGATCGTGGTCCACCGAGGCCGTCTTGGGCTCCAGCGCGAAGCGGTTGATGTCGGATGGGTCCTCGCCCCGCAGCGACAGCTCCACCCGCCGGCCGAAGGCGTTGTTGCGCGCCAGGATGCAGGCGGACACTCGGCGCTTGCACTCCTCAGACGGCGCCTGGTTTGCCCACTCGGGGCACAGGCCCGCCTTGCCCTTCCACGTCTTCGGCGTGAGGGTGGCCGGGTCCATCCACGGGATGCTCTGCGTCCCCTTGAGTGCGCAGCTCACCAGGTACGACATGAAGTGCTGCGCATCCACGTCGTGCAGTTGCTGCGTCAGATACGCGTCGCCCGAGGAGGGATCGAACAGGGGCGCCAAGGCGTTGTTCGCCACCAGGTTGTTCGCCACGGGGTTGGTGGAGATGGCGTTGTAGACGAGCGCTCGCGTGGTGAGCGAGTTGGCGATGCGCAGCTCCTGCTCCGCCTGGGTGGAGGGCTCTGCTTCCTCTGGGCGCTCGGGTTGGCAGCCCAGGGACGAGAGCAGCATCGAGACCCCCAGGCCGAGGGCACACAACGGACTCTTCATGGAATTATTAGAAAGTGGCATTGACCGGGAAGTCATACCTCGCGGGCGTGCACGGCGCGAGCCAGGGGGGGCGGTGTGGCCGCGCCCCTCGGACAGGAGGTGGAGTCCTTTGCCGCTGTTGCCTGGGACGCTACAGGCTTCGCCCGGCACCTGTTGTCTCGCAGGCAACTCTTAGGGCCTCGAGCCGCGCCCGCCACAGAGGGGAGGCCGCCGAAGTGCGCTCGGCTCGGGCGAGCCACTCCCGCGCCTCGTCCTGGCAGCCCGCCCGGAGCGCGGAGCGGGTGGCCTCATGGAGGAGCTCCGTCAGCTCGTCGCTGGAGGCGTTGGGCTCGGCCTCGGCGAGCAGCGTCTTCCAAGCCTCCAGGTGGGAGACAGGGCCGGCCTCACCCTCGCGCACCTGCAACTCCACCATGCGCCGCAGGGCCTCGGTGTTGGGAGGAATGCGCTCGGGTGGGCAGTGCGCGGCGAGCCACTCGAGCTGTCCACGCGCCTCCTCCATGTCTCCACGTGCCGCCCCGAGCCGGGCCAGGAGCACGGCATCCACTGCCACCGGGTGCTCGGCGAAGAAGCGTCTGCCCAGCTCGTGCGCGCGCCGGGCCAGGGCCAGTGACTCCTCGGAGCGTCCCATCCAGTGCAGGCACTCGGCGAGCTGGCCCACGGCCCAGCGCTCCACCTGCGCGTGGCCTAGCTCGCGTCCCACGGCGATGGCCTGGCGCAAGTCCCGCTCGATGGCCTCCACGTCCGCGCGCAGGCGCCACAGGAAGGGGCGGTTGATGAGCGTGGCGGCCAGGTGCAGCCCGTCCCCCGCCTGCCGGCACAGGCCCAGCGCCTCCTCGAAGCGCTCGGCAGCCGCGTCCGCCTTCTCCTGCACGGCGAGCACGGAGCCCAGCAGCGTGAGCGCGATGACGTGCGTCTCGTGCTCCCTGGCCAGTGCGGCACCCTCGGCCGTGGAGGTGAGGACGCGCGTGGCTCGCTCCCACTCGCCCTGCCGCACGTGCAGCCGGCCTCGGGCCAGTGCGCACCGCAGCGACAGGCGTGGATTATCCAGGGACTCGGCCTTCTCCAGCGCCTCTTGCGTGCGCGCCGCCGAGCCCTCCGCGTCCTCCATCCAGTCCAGGACGGTGGCCTCCTCCAGCAGCAGGTCCACCTCCAGCGCGGTGTCTCCCCGAGCCCCCGCCAGCGCCCGAGCCGCTCCGAGGTCCGCGAGCGCCTCGCGGAAGCGCTGGATGCGGTAGCGCACCCGGCCTCGTCCGGCCAGCACCTGTGCGCGTCGTGCCGTGTCTCCCTCGGGGAGCTGCGCCAGGGCGTGGGTGTAGTTCTGCTCGGCTTCCACGTAGCGGTGGGCCCGCCGCGCGGTCTCGCCCAGGGAGAACCACGCCGAGAAGGACTCCTCGTGCGCACCGCAGGCCGCGGCATGGCGGGCGCGCTGGCGTTGCTCTGCGTCTCCCTGTCCGGAGAGGCCTCGCAGGGCCGCCGCGTGCAGGGCTCGGCGCCAGGAGGAGGGCAGGGCGCGCTCGAGGGCCTCGCGCAGTTGGGGCTGGCGGAAGGCGTACCGCTCCGGGCCCACCGTCCGCAGCAGCCCCGCGCGCTCCAGCCGTGCGAGTCCCGTGCCCGCGTCCAGGCCCGCCACGCGCGCTGTGTCCTCTTTCGCTTCCAGGTGCCGCTGCGCCGCGTCCACCTGCGCCACCGTCAGCTCCTGGCCGAGCACCGCGCACAGCTGCGCCAGGCCCTGGTGTGCCGCGGGCAGCATGGACAGGGCGCGCGTGGCGAGTCGCTCGAAGAGGGGCGTCACGGAGACGTGCAGCAGCTCGTCCGCGGCCACGTACCACTCGCCCTCCGGCGTGGCGCGCAGGGCTCCCGAGGTGCGCAGCGCTCGGGCCACCTCCACCAGGGACAGCGGCACGCCTTGGGTTAGCTGCTCCAGGCGCGCGAGCACCGGCTCGGGGATGAACTCGGCGGGGCGGAGCAGGTGCAGCAGCAGCGCGCGGCTGGCCTCGGGCGCGAGGGGGGACAGCACATGGTGCGCGGGGTGTCCGGAGCGCTCGCCGAGGAGGGGGCGCAGACTCAGCAGCTCGGGGCGTCCGGCGGCGCATACCCAGAGCGGCACCTCGGGCGCGGCGAGCGTGGCCATCTCCAGTGCGTCCAGGCTGGTGGGGTCCGCCTGGTGCGCGTCGTCCAAGAGGAGGGCCAAGGGGTGCTGGGTGGCGAGGTGACGCAGCGCCTCGGCCACGGTGCGGGCGAGGGCGTGGCGCCGGGCTCCAGAGGGCGCGGAGGGAAGGGGCGTGTCCTTGTCGCAGCGGGCCCACAGGGCGGAGAGGAGCGCGTCCGGTCCGGATGCATCGGGGTGGGGCGCGGCGAGGCGAAGGACTCGGACGTGGCCCTCTGCCTCCCATGTCGCGGCGAGCGCGTCGAGCAGGCGTGTCTTGCCGAGGCCTGGCTCGCCCGTGAGGACGGAGAGGCCGGGGCCCTGGCCCGAGAAGGAGCGGGTTGCATCGGCGAGCAGCGTCTCGAGCAGCGTGTCGCGGCCCTGGAGGGGAGGGGGCTCTGCCGACGCCGGCCCCCGGGTGAGGGAGGAGTCTCCCGTGAGCTGGAGGGCTCCCGCGGGACCGGGCGTCGTTGCGCCTTCGCCGAGTCGCGCCGCGGCCTCGGGGGAGACCAACAGGGGTGCGTCTCCTGCGGAGGTGGGCCACCAGGACTCGGGCTGCTCCAAGGCCGCGCCCGCCATGCGCGTGAGGGTGGCACCGGGGCGCACGCGCAGCTCGGCGAGGTGGAGGACGGCGGTGGTGCTGGGCTCGGACGTGAGCTGACGAGCGGCGCGAGCGGCGGCGCGCAGTCCCGCCTCGGCCGAGGGGTGCTCGGGGAAGGCGATGAGGTAGCGGCCCGGGTGGACGCGCGCGAGCAGACCGCCCTCGGGCGCTACGGTCGCGGCGAGCTGGTCCACGCCGAGCTCACTCCGAAGGCCAAGGAGCGCCACGCTCCGCACGCCCTGGGCCCGCGCGGGGGCGAGTACATCCTCGGGGGTGGCCCGTGCTCCGGGACTGCTGGTCCGGCGAGCGGAGTCGAAGGCTGCGAGGAGCTCGGCGGCGGAGCCGAAGCGCGCGGCCCGATCCTTGGCGAGGCAACGCAGCAGCACCTCATCGAGGGCTGGTGGCACGGGGGCGCGCTCGGAGGCGCGAGGGGGCCGGAGGTTCACGTGGCCGTGCAGCACCTCGTCCGGTCCGCCGGTGAAGGGCGGGGAGCCAGTGAGCAGCTCGAAGAGGAGGACGCCGAGCGCGTAGAGGTCCGTGCGTGCATCCACGTTACGGGACTCGAGGCACTGCTCGGGGGCCATGTAGTGGGCGGTGCCGAGTCGCTGGCCGGTGCGGGTGATGCTGACGGATTCCTCGGGCTCGTCGGGGTCGGAGGCCTCGAGGAAGCGTGCGAGGCCGAAGTCGAGGAGGCTGAGCGCGCCGCCCTCGCGCAGGAAGACGTTCTCCGGCTTGAGGTCCCGGTGGACGAGCCCCACGGCGTGGACACGCTCGAGGGCGGCGCACAGGCCGGCGAGTAGTTCGCCCACGTGCGAGAGGGGCGCGGCGCCGGAGCCGGGGAGCGCGGCCATCCAGGCGGCGAGCGTCTGGCCACGCAGGCGTTCGAGGACAAGGAAGGAGCGGCCGTCAGAGGTGCCCTCGAGGAGCAGCTCGGGGACGGTGGGAGGGCCCACGCGGCGCAGGGCGGCGGCCTCGCGGGCGAAGCGCGCGGAGAAGGAGCCGAGCGCCACCTTGAGGGCGACCTCACGCCCATCCTCGTCGCGGAGGGCGGAGAAGACGCGGGAGAAGCCGCCCGAGCCCAGGAGGGTGCGGAGCTGGAAGCCGGGCACCTGGGGCAATGCGAAGGGCTCGGGCTCCGGAGCGGGCCGGGGCCTCTGGGCGTGCAGGGGACAGACGTCGCTGGGGGCGAGGCGACGGTGACAGACCGGGCAGCGCATGGGGAGGGCGGCGGGGGGGCGCCGTGACTCGAGGTTATCAGAGTGTTGCGCGGACGAGGCGATGACTCCGCCTGGCTCGTCCAACGCTCCTACCTACGCGAAGCACGTCGTGCGTGGAGGAGGGCCTTTGCATCGACAACATGAATACGTAGAAACCTACAAGCCCCACCAAGAAGAGCGTGCCCCACACGGGGTTGACGGGTTCTTCTTCCGAGTCCCACCGCACGGGAATGTAGAAGTTTCTTTCCGTCTCGATGAGCAGGGCGGAGTAACTCCCAGCCAACGTGACCACCAGGAAGATGAACAGTCCCAGGGTGGGTAGCAACCAGCCCATGAGCTCGAGCAGACGCTGGAAGGTGCTGACCGGAAGGGCGGATGTGGGGGTGATGCGAAGCACATCGAGGGTGTTCCCACTGCTCCGTCGCAGCCACAGGAGCAGGGGCGGTCCGATGAGCAGGGCAAACACCGCCAGGAGGATGCTGATGAAGAGGAAGAGCCCCCACTGCGTCGGCGGGGGCGGTAGCCCGTGATCGGACAGGGTGAATTGCATGGCCTGGGTTCTCCGCCGAGAGGGGTGTTGGGGCTGCCCACGTGAAAGCGGACAGCCTACCAACGTTCAGCGGCTCGGAGGAAAGGCCATCCGGGCACTCGACCCTCTCGTGAAGTTGCTCCTCCCGGATCTTCTATGTCTGCGCCCGGCCTGCTCCTGATCTATCGCTCCAGGTTGAGGGCAGCACTCGATTAGGGTTATATCCCAAGGAAGGAGGATGGACCTATGGATGGCTTGGCGGGTCGTCCGATGCGAGTTGCCATCACTGGAATGGGGATGAGGTCTCCTGTGGGGCATAACGGTCCCAGTACCTGTGCTGCGCTGCGAGCGGGCATCTCGCGCCTAGTATATCGACGCGATCTGGTGGATCGCCATGGTGAACCACTTGCTGCCTCTCGTGTGACCGGTCTTGTTGAGGGATTGAAACCGCCGGAGCGCGTGGGAGAACTCGCGAGCGGCGCATTGGAGGAAGCGATTGCGAGTATTCCAAAGGGCTCGTGTGATCGGCTCCACGCGTTTCTATTGACAGGAGAGACCGCTCGTTCAGGAGACATGTCACCAGCGGTTGCTCAAGTACGCAACCTCATCGCACGGGCGATGCCGAAAGTCCGGTTGGAATTGGAGGTATATGCTGAGGGTCATGCCTCTGGGGTGAGGGCTCTCCTCTCTATACAGGAGCGGCTCGCCCGAACGCCCGCGTCTGCCGGACTGCTCATCGGTGCCGACTCGCTGTCGAATACCTCTGCTGTGGCCTATTTCGAGAAGGATCATCGTTTGAGGGAAAGCCAACAGCCCCGTGGATTGAATCTTGGTGAAGCTGCTGCCTGTCTGGTTCTCCGGTCAGAGCTGGCTGTACGTGAGACTCGCGCGCGCCCGCTTGCCCTGGTCGTGGGGGCTGGGCTTGCCATGGAACCAGTGCCGCTGGCTCATGATGCGCCACTGGTAGGAACAGGGCTTACCCGGTCCATCTTGGGCGCGCTTGAATCGGCTTGTTGGGAGGGTGGGACGGTTCGGCGCGTGTACACGGACCTCAATGGCGAGCCCTGTCGCTCCCATGAGTGGATGTTGGCCATGGTGCGGACCCTCTCGGGACCCGAGGTCATTCATCCGGCGGATTGTATCGGCGATGTTGGTGCTGCCTCCGTGCCGCTGCTGCTCGGGATGGCCGCCATGGCCCTATATCGAGGTTACGCCAAGTCTTCGCGGCTGTTGGTGTGCTGCTCATCGGATGAAGGGTTGAGGGGAAGCATTTGTGTTCAGCCCGCTGACGGAGGCAGTGGGGGGGGGCGATGGAGCTCGTTCATGACTCGCCTTTTATCGGTGCCCTCGAGTCCGTCCTGGATCGTGATGGCGCTGAGGTTCGGGTGGCACTCCTCAAAGCCACCTATACACTGGAGGACAGCGGACGCCTGCGCATCGCGGAGGAGCAGGAGCCTCTATGGCAGACCGATCAGTATTTGTCTGAGCCGGGCTCGTCGGTCCTCTATGAGAGCGATGGTGCGTACTACAAGCCAGGAACGGACGTCGTCGTCGTCGGCTCAGTCTTCGCCCCGGGTGGGCGGCCAACCACGAGTTGCCAATGCCTCCTCGCGGTGGGCTCGCGGCGCAAGATACTCCAGGTCTTTGGAGATCGGCGGTGGAGTTACAGTTGGTTGACCGGCGTTACCCGATCGGATCCACAGCCTTTCGTGGAGATGCCCATCTGCTGGGAGCGTGCGTTTGGCGGTAGCGATCCTTCCGCCCAGGAACACGGCGCGCCTGCCTGGGAGTCTCGTAACCCCATCGGGACGGGTTGCTGCTGGGTGAAGAGTCCTTCGCGGTTGGATGGCCTCGCACTTCCGAATTTCGAGGACCCGCACGAACTCATCACCTCTTGG
The DNA here is from genome assembly GCF_044360475.1 of Archangium minus. NCBI lineage: Bacteria > Pseudomonadati > Myxococcota > Myxococcia > Myxococcales > Archangiaceae > Archangium > Archangium minus. The sequence goes on along the minus strand of NZ_CP043494.1, from coordinate 12,445,751 downwards.
AAGGACAAGCCCGCACCACAGGGGTTGGGATTCATCGGTCGGAGTTGGATGCCACGGCTGCGCCATGCGGGTACCTATGATGATGCCTGGAGAAAGTACCGGCGCCCCCTTCCTCCGGAAGACTTCGATTATCACTACTTCCAGGGAGCGCCACCGGAACTCGTGCATGCCACCCACCTTCGAGGTGGAGAACTCGTGCGGGCCGTGAATCTTACGAAAAAAGGTACCGAGCAGTTCCACTTGCCCGATGTTGCTGTGACCTTTCACGTGCAGAGTAGGCGCCGATTACTCCGAGTTCCCGGTGTTCTCGACACGGTCGTATTCAGCTTTGCCATGCGGCGGCTCTCGCTTGTCTGGCGCTGCAAGTACCCTGTCTTGATGAACGAGGCCTCGGATGAAGCGCGTGCCGAGGTTCACTTCCGTAGTTCCACAGGAGGCTAGACATATGCCCGTCACTGTTGCGGTCAATGCTCCGGAAACAGTGGTGCACAAAGGGAGCATGGGGGTCGTGCAAACACAGATGGATGTCTGCAAAACCCCCAGCCCCGGTGGACCTGTCCCGGTCCCTTACCCGAATATGGCTCTTTCCTCTCAGGTGTCTGGAGGGAGCAAGAGCGTGACGGTCGAAGGAAATTCCATACTGCTGAAAGGGAGTTGCATCAATATGAGCAGCGGTGATGAGGCCGGTTCGGCGGGTGGGGTCGCTTCGGGCTGCATCAAAGGCAAGGCCGAACCGGTGCTTTACTCCTTCGACGTGAAGGTGGAGGGAAAAAATGTCGTGCGCCGCTCGGATCCGATGACCCAGAACAAGGGCAATTGCTTCTGAGGAGGGCTGCTTGGGCAAGATCAAACAGGGCTCGGCCAAAGGCGGTAAGGGGAACACCGATGATTTCAAGGAAGAGGATCTCCGGCAGCCCAAGGCCGACAGCATCGAGCGCGACAAGCGTCACGGGTACGATCACAAGAACGGGACGAAGGATGGGAAGAGTGTGAGCTACGCGCTCTGGGATACACCACCCACCAACAAAGAGCTTGTCTACGTCAAGAAAGCTGATCACACTTTCGTCTTTTCACCCCGACCGAAAAACGACCTGAATCAGCGTAACAGAGGCAGAGCGACGTTGCCGCACTCCATGCTCGGTGCAGGAGAGGCTGTCATCGGAGCCGGTGAGTGCGAGACCAACGAGGAGGGTAAAATCACACGGGCGGACAACTTCTCGGGTCATTACCAGCCCAACGAAAAGAACCTCAAGGAGACGAAGAAGAATTTTGAGCAGCAGGGACATGCCGCGGGCGGTGCCAAGTACGAGGTCTTCGACAGGACAGGGAAGGTCATCAAAAGTTTGTGAACCGTGGCGCGGACCACAGGAGAGAACATGCTCATTCCAACGTTGTTCCCAAAGCTGGATGCCGAGATCGAGCGACTCTTCATGCATCCAGCGCATTATGGGTTGCCCAAGCCGCTCCAGGAGGAGGGGTTGGCTCTTCATGATGTTCTCGAGGCACTCCTGCTCTCACCGAAATGGGAATGGTTGACGCCCGATGATTTGAGCTTTGCCCTGGACAAGTCCGCTCGCTTTCGATTGATGGCTGAGCGCGTGGTACCAGTGGCTCCTTTGGTTGCCACTAGCGATAAGACCGGCCAATTGGCAGATGATTCCACCGCACAGAAACTTCCAATCGAAGTATTCCTGGCTGGGTCGTCAGGCGGTTCTACGCTACGCGAGCCCAACACCCTACAGAGCCGGCTCTATGAACAGTTGGAGAAGGCGGTCATCGTGGCCGGAGCCCGTACCGGCTCCTTCGAGAACATCCACATCCGCCGGTTGCGGACGGAGCCCGCGGTAGCGCGAGGTGCGCGGTTGCGGGTGCTTGGCAATGGTTTGCTCTCCGGTACGGGAATCGAGGACTCCATGTTGGAGGACGTTTCCATTGATCTGAACGCCCCCTGGATGGATGCGGTGCGGTACCGGCTCAAGTTGGGAGAGACTCTGTACCTCGACGAACCGAGCCTTCAGGCAGATGCCGCACGAGCTCTTTTCCAACTCCGCACGCAACTCGTCGTCGAGGCCGACCTTGTATCTCACTTGGCCGAAGATGATCGTTACGTGCGCATCAACGTCCTGAGCGCACTTGGCCTACCGGCGTACAAGGTTGGGTTTGTTCCTGGCGAGCCGCTGCCTCCTCGCGACGAGCGTCTGGAGCCCGTCACACTACAGCCCACAACGGTTCGCGCCATTTTATCCATGGCTCGGAATGAATTGGATCCGGGAGTGCTCAGTTACGTGGTCTGCACCCTGAAGTCACAAACCTATCATGGGAAACTCCACGAGGTGAGTGCGGATGTTCGCGAAGTCATTCGTCGCACCGTACTACCTCGTGTGGAGGAATCCTCCGTAGTGCAGGATTGCAAGGAACTGCTACGGCTATTGCCCCCAATTCAGTGAACCCCCATCAGGGCCGGCTGACCTGGAGCATCCTGCGGGGAGTCCACCCAGAGTGGGCATGGTGCGTTCGCCTGCCTTTCTTCTGGGCGGTCCTCCAACCCTGGAAGGGTCGTTCGGCTCTCGGGGGGGTCCCTCTGGCATTACAGTGGGACCTCCCCTCAGGAGAGGGGGTCGCCCTGCGCTAAGCACCTAGAAGCGATACCGGGCGGTCAGGCTCGCCGAGCGCGCCTCGGCGGGAACCGCATGCCCGCCGTAGTACTGGTCGTAGTAGAGCTCGTTCGTGATGTTGTTCACGTTGAGCTGGAGATCCAACTTGCCCCACGCGTAGCTGGCGAAGGCATCGAAGCGCCAGAAGTTGGGCACCTTGTTGAACGCCACGTTGGCCGCGGTGGGATTGTTCACCGTCGTCACGTCCTGGTAGACGGCGCCGCCACCGAACGTGAGGTTGTCCAGCGGGTTGACGGTCGTCCAGAGCGACAGGCTGCGCTTGGGCGTGTTCGGCAGCGGCTGGCCCTCGAGATAGTCGTTGGTGTGCGCGCGGATCTCCGAGTCCATGTGGGTGTAGTTGGCGAGCACCCTCCAGCGCTGGGTGAGGGTGCCGGCGATGCCAACATTGAAGCCCTGCACCCGCTGCGCACCCTCGAGGATTTGCGGCGGCCCCTCGGGGTCCGTGTTCGGCACGCGCGCGTTCGTCTTGTCGATGCGGAAGACCGCCGCGGTCAGGCCCAGCCGCTCCTCGAGCAGGTCCGCCTTGGCGCCGACCTCATAAATGACGTTGCGCTCCGGCTCGAGACTCTCCGTCCCAGTGGCGATCGTGCCGGCCTCCGCCGAGGGATTGGCGGAGGTGCCGTACATGGCGTAGAGGCTCGTCTTCTCCAGCGGGTGGACAACGACGCCAGCACGCCAGTTGAAGAACGCGTCCTGGTTCTCCAACCGCGTCACCTGTCTCGCGGCGTTCTCCGACGTGTAGTCAGTGTCGAAGACGTCGAAGCGCGCGGAACCGAGGAGCTCGACATAGCGGGAGATCTCAAGCTGCTCCGAGGCATAGGCCCCGATGTTCCACTGCCGGGACTCATTGGAGGTGCTGAAGACTCGGGTGAGCGGGGAGAGGTCGGGCGAGGGCTCCGGCTCGAACAGGTCGGCGGGGAGGTTCGGCCCGGTGGACAGATCCACCGCGCGCAGGTTGCTGCGGTACTGGTTGCGCGTCTCCCAGGACAGCTCGAGCCCGGCATTCGCGGTGTGCCGCAGGATTCCGGTCTGGAAGACCCCGCGGAAATCCGTCTGGTTGATGAGGTTGGCGTTGTCCGTTTCGAGCTCGTAGCGCTCCCGTCCGACAGTCACGGGGGCGGTGGCCGGCGAGAGCCCGCGCGGCGACGTGGGCCGGGCGAAGCGATCCACCGAGCCAAAGCGCAACGTGTTCGTCAGCACCGTGTCGCCGCCGAACCGGTGCTGGATGCGCCCGGTGGCGACGTGGGCATTCACCCTCAAGGTGTCCGAGCCCGCCACGCCATAGAAGGTGTCGCGCGGAACGCCGAGGCTGTTCGTGAGCGGGTAGCCATTGAAGTAGGGCTGACCGTGGTCCGGGATGCCCTCTTCCCGCTGGTAGAGGTAGTCGAGGTCGAGCGTGGTGTTCTGTCCCAGCGCGATGCGCGCGGCGGGAGTGACCGCGGCACGGTTCTGCTCGGCGCCGTCACGGCCCGCTGTCTGGGCGAGCTGCCCCGCCGCGTTGATGCGCAGCTGCACGTCCTCGCTGAGCACCTGGTTGACGTCCAGGTCGAGGCGGCCCCAAGGTGCCGTGCCGCCCGTCAGGCTCACTTCCCGGGTGGACCGCTTCGTCGGCCGCTTGGTGACGAGGTTGACCGCGCCGCCCGTCGAGCCGCGTCCGAAGAGCACGGCGGAGGGCCCGAAGAAGACCTCGACGCCTCCAAGGTTGAAGGTGTCGCGCGTGAACCAGCCCAGGTCGCGCACACCATCGCGGAAGGTGTCGGTCTGCGCCGAGAAGCCACGGAGGATGAAGATGTCTCCCTGGCGGCCACCCTCACCCGCGCTGACGGTGATGCCGGAGACGTTGCGCAGGGCCTCGCGCACCGTCGTGGCCCGCTGCTCCTCGATGATTGTCTCGGGAACCACGGTGACGGTCTGCGGCGTGTCGACGAGCGGCTTGGGCAGACGCGTGAGCGTGCTCTCCGGGGTGTTGTAGCTCTCCGCCTCCTCCTGCACCTGGACCGTGGGCAGCACGAACTTGTCCTGGGCGCCCTCCGGCGATGGCTGGGAGGCCGGTGCCGACTGCTCGGCACGCGGTGCATCCGCGGGAGGCGTCGCCTCCTGCGCGAGCGCGCCACTTGCCGCCAGCGCCGAGGCGAGACCTACCGCCGTCTGTCCCCAGGGCCACAGCGCGCCGCGCACCCCTCCTGAAACACCCTTCGTCGAGCGGATGCCCGTCCTGCTGGCCTTGGTGGAAGACATGCTTGTACCCCTCGAACTACATGAATTTGAGAATGATTCTCGTATTGAATTGCTGGGTTTGAAGCAACTCACCCAGGGTGACACCGGACGCGTGAAGCTTCACAGACAGACTCATGTCTGTCCTGGCGCGAGGGTGTGTCTGAGCGAAAGGAAATGCCTGGCACGGCCAGGGCTCTCCCCTGGCGTGCGCTTGAGCAGTGGTGGCGGGGAGCTCAGGCCGTGGGCTCTGATTGCTCCGTCGTCGTGCTGGCTTCTTCCGAGGCAGAGGCGCGGGCCTGCCGGCGCGGGAAGAACCGCCTCCAGGACAGAGCGAAGCCGGTCCACACGAGGAGGACGCTCCCCAGCGAGGCGATGGCCGCGACGAGCTGGCCCATCCACCCGAGCGCCTCGCCCGTGTGCAGGAAGCGCATCCACGTGCGGAGCCGCCGGCCCAGGTTGTTGTCCGCGAACGTCTCGCGGCGCAGCACCTGGCCAGTGAAGGGATCCAACGAGACCTGCGTCGACGCGAAGAGTGGCCAGGCGCCCGTCTCCCGGATGGAGAAGGCGAGTGCCTGCGGGCCCTGGCCCTGCGGACCCCGACCCTGGGGCGCATTGCCGCGCGGTCCGCCGCCCATGCGCACCGAGATGTTCTCCCAGGCGGGCGCCTGCTTGCGGGCCTCGGTGAAGAGCGCGTCGAGGCCGAGCGGTTTGGCACCTTCGAGCGGTGGGGGGACCTTGACCGGGGCGGCCGAGGGAGGACCCTGGGTGGCGGGGGGCGTGTTGCCCGTGATCGTGAAGACGAGGTCCGAGGCCCACTTGTAGGAGATGACCATGCCCGTCGCCGTCAGGACGATGAGCACGGGCAGGGACCAGAAGCCGATCACGTTGTGCCAGTTGAAGTCACGCGCCTTGCCGCGCAGTCCGCCCCTGAACCAGAGGGTGGGCCGCACAGTCTTCATCGTCCACTTGCGAGGCCACCACAGGTACAGGCCGGTGATGGCGAGGAAGAGGAACGCCGCATTGCAGACGCCGGTGATGGCACGGCCCATCGCGCGGTTGTCACCCTGGGCACCGAGCCACCGGTGCCACTCCTCCATGACATGGAAGAACTTGCGCCAGCCCTGGGCGCCCTGGTCTCGCACCTCGCCCGTGTAGGGATTCACATAGACGCCGCTGGAGCGGCCGGTGCTCACCAGCACGGCGGCGGTTGGCTCGGGATACACCGTCACGCCCGAGGGTTGCGCCTCGGGCCGAGCGGCGCGCACGCGGGCCAGCAGCTCGTCGATGGGCAGACGGGCCGCGTCCGGCGCGGGCACCTGCACCTGCCGGGAGTCACGGTCCGCCCAGTCGAGGAGCTGGTGCTCGAAGGCGATCGCCACCCCCGTGATGGACATGATCGCGATGACGACCCCCGCGATGATGCCGGAGATCAGGTGCGGCCAGAAGATGAGCTTACGGAGGGTGATGCGCATGGGGTACCGCTTCACTTCAGAGAGAACTGGACGGGAATCTCGACGATGACGCGCACGGGCCGCCCCTGCTTGCCAATCGCCGGGGAGAAGCGCCACTGACTGACGGCGGAGATGGCCGCGGCGTCGAGTGCGGGTACGGAGCGGATGACCTGGGTGTGCTCCGGCTCGATGCGACCATCGGTCCCGATGATGACGCGCACCATGACGAGCCCCTCGATGCCATCGGCCTTCGCTCGCCGGGGGTAGGTGGGTTTGAGCTGCTGGAGCACCTGTGGGGGACGCGCCACCTGCGTCAGGTCGAGCGCCGAGCCTCCCGTGGCGCCCACCATCCCGCCCTCCCTGCCGCCGATCACTCCGCCCACGATTCCCGCGACGACGCCTCCCACACCCTCGGTGCCACCGGCCACGCCCGGGGCCTCGTCGGCGACCGGTGCTTCGTCGACCGTCTCCGGCTCCGTCTCGGGATTCGCGACCTCGACGGGCGGGGCCTCCACGGGGGTGGGAACGGGCATCGGAAGCGTTGGGACAACGGCCGGGCGCGCGGGGCGGGGCCGAGCCTGACGCTGCACCCGCTCGGGCTGGGGCTGCGCCGCACGGGGCGTCGCGGAGCCCGCTGCTGGAGGAGGTGGAGGCGGGAAGCTGAAGAACACCAGCTCCGGCTCCTCGGGCGGCGCGGGGGGCTGCAAGGCGGTACCAGGCACCGCGAGCCACACGAGCGCCACTCCCACGTGGACGAGCGCGGCGATCAGCAGGGCCGCTCCCCAGCGCTCGCTCTCTCCACGCGGGGACTCGCCCATGCGGAAGAGGCTTACCGCAGGACTGCGATCTTCCGCCGCAACCGTCTCCCTTCCGTCCATCCCGACATGGAAATTGAGAATCATTCTCATCTGAAGATGCTTCTGCTCCTAGCCCACATTGAACAGGTCGTCAATCCAAGGAGAGGGTCAGAAGCGACCCACTCTTAAGAAAATGAGAAGTGGAGGACTGGAGGCAGGCCCGCGCAGTCGGGGAAGTGGCGGGTGGAGGACGCGGGGCGGGCGGGAGCGGTGGCTCAGGGCTCGGCCCATTGCCGGAGGAGGTTGTGGTAGACGCCCGTCAGCATGACGAGAGAGGGGCTTTTGGGCACCTCCTTGTTGAGCTGCATGATGGCCATGTCGAGGTCGAAGAGCAGGGCGCGCTGAGACACGTCGCGGATCATGCTCTGCACCCAGAAAAAGGACGCGAGCCGGACGCCACGGGTGACGGGCGTGACATGGTGGAGGCTGGAGGCCGGGTAGACGATGAGATCTCCAGCGGGCAGCTTCACGGAGTGGCTGCCATAGGTGTCCTCCACGACGAGCTCGCCGCCGTCATAGCTCTCGGGGTCGGAGAGGAAGAGGGTGGCGGAGACATCGGTGCGCAAGCGGAGGGACGTGCCGGTGATGGGGCGGATGGCGTTGTCCACGTGCGAGCCGAAGTTCATGCTCGTGTCGTAGCGGTTGAAGAGCGGGGGGAAGACCCGCTGCGGCAGCACGGCCGAGATGAACAGGGGGCTGCGCTCGAGTGCCTCGAGCACGAGGTTGCCGAGCTCACGCGCCTGGGGGCTGTTCTCCGGGAGCTGCAGGTTCTTCTTCACCTGGGCGGATTGGTGACCGGCGGTGCTGCGGCCGTCCTCCCAGGAGGCCTGGGCGAAGACGTCGCGGCAGCGGGCCACCTGCTCGGGGGAGAGGACGTGGGGAATGTGAACCATCATGGTGAGGGGACTCCACCCTGCCTCCGGATGGGCGTCAAAGGCATACTTCCGCGACGCGCCCTCCTGGCACTCTCGTTCCGGTGAACCCACGCGGAGTGTCCATGTTCTTCCTGCGCATGCCTGTCTGTTGCATAGGAGTGCTGGCATTGGGCCCCTGGGTTGCCGGCCTCCCTCGCTTCCTCATAATGGCGAGAGTCGGACACCCGAGGGGGGGACCCTTGATGCCCACCATCTTGCGCCGCTTCTTTTCGGACCGCTCCTCGAGGTTTCCGCTCGGGTTGCTGTCTCTTGTGTTCGCGTTGTTTCCGACGGGGGTCCTCGCCGACGCGGATGTCTTCGGCCTGGGCAATGGTCAGCATGGCTCCTTGCAGGTGAAGGCGCCGGGCGTCGTCCTCAACGCGTCCACGGCGCTCGCCAGCGAGGCGCTCGCGGGCGCCACCGAGCTGCGAGTCGAGAATTCAGTCCCCTTCGACGAGGGCGAGCTGGTGATGGTGTTGCAGATGGGGGGTGAGGCGCTGCTCCCCGTCTACCGCGAGACGCCACTCGAGCTGGGGGACTCGGGCGTGGGCCGGTGGGAGCTGGCGCGTCTGTCGAAGGTGTCACCCGGTGTGCTGCGTCTCACCGCGCCGCTTGTGAATCGCTTCGCCCTCGCGTCCCAGGTGGTGCGCGTGCCCGAGTACACGGAGGTGCACATTCAGAGTTCCGGCTCGTTGGTGGCCCAACCCTGGAACGGGCGCAGCGGCGGCGTGCTGGCGTTGTTGGTGACGGGCCTTGTCAATAACCAGGGCTCGCTGGACGTGGATGGCGCGGGCTTCCGGGGCGGCGAGGCCGAGGTGGGCGTGGCCCTGGACTCCTATGAATGCGCGGCGCCGGACGGAGTTGCCGGGGCGGGAGGCTCGAGCGCGGGCGGCGCGAGCAAGGGCGAGGGTTTCGCCGGTGTCCTCTCCGGTGCGCCGACCCATGGGTATGGGCTGCTCGCCAACGGAGGCGGGGGCGGCAATTGCCATGACGCGGGTGGAGGTGGAGGCGGGCATATTGGCAAGGGCGGGCGAGGTGGGCGCTCCGCGCAGGAGACGATGGAGCGCGAGGTGGGCGGCCTCGGTGGTGCGGCGCTGCGTTATGCGAGCCCACTGGAGCGTCTGTTGTTCGGTGGCGGTGGGGGCGCGGGGATTGAAGGCTCGTCGGGAGGCAGGGGCGGCGGCATCCTCTTCGTGCGTGCCCGTGAAATCCAAAGTCCCCGTCCTCGCGGCATCCTCACCGCGAACGGGCTGGCCGCGAGCTCGGCGGTGGGGCTGCATGGAGGTGGAGGTGGTGGGGGCGCGGGCGGCACGGTCCACGTGCGTGTCGCGGAGACGTTCGATTGCACGGTGCTCTCGGCCAAGGGGGGCGCGGGCGCGGACAGCGACACCTCTCCGGGTGGAGGCGGCGGAGGCGGGCTGCTGCTCGTCCAAGCCTCGGAGGGCGTGCCGCCAGACTGCGCGGCCTCCGTGAGCGCGGGGCTCTCGGGCTACACGTCCGTCGGGGGTCGCGGCGCTGAGCCCGTTGTCGCGGGCCAGCCCGAGTTTGACGGGAACCTGTCCGTCATCGTCCCAGGCTTTGCCGTGCCTCCTGTGCCCACCTGGGTGTCTCCTGGTGCTGGCGCTGCCGGTGTGGAGCCGCTGCCTCGCTTCGAGGGCAAGACGGCGCCCGGTGCCACCGTGCAGGTGTTCCTCGATGGCGAGCCGCTCGGAGCCCCCGTGGTGGCGGATGACTCCGGTGGCTTCGTCGCCGTGCCCTCCGCCGAGCTCGCGGAGGGTCCGCACGAGGTGCGCGCCTGGGCCGAGCAGCTGGGCGTGAGGAGCGCCACCTCGGAGCCGCTCGGCTTCAGTGTGGGCGGCCTGTTCGATCTGCGGGTGGGGTGCGGGTGTGGCGCGGCGTCGGCGGGCGGAGCGTGGGGGCTTGGGCTCGCGGTGCTCGCGTGGGTGTGGCTCAGGGGTGCTGCGCGGCGGGGAGGATGACCGTGAGCGTTGTGCCCATGCCCTCCCGGCTCTCCGCGCGCAGCGAGCCCCCCAGGCTCGTCACGATGGCGTGACTCACTGACAGCCCCAGGCCCATGCTCGCGGGTCGCGTGGTGAAGAAGGGCTCGAAGAGGCGCGCCAGCACCTCCGGCGGCATGCCCACGCCTGTGTCCTGCACCTCCACCACCGCCTCGCCCGCCGGTCCCGTGTAGGTCGCCACTCGCAGCACGTTGCGTGTCGCGTCCAGCTCGCTCATCGCCTGCACCGCGTTGAGCAGCAGGTTCACGAACACCTGGCCCAGCCGGGCCTCATCTCCCTCCACCAACGGCACGGGCCGGAAGTCCTTCTCGAGCCGTGCCCGGTGGCGCAGCTCACCCCGTACCAGGCTCAGCGCGTTCTCCAGCAGCGGCACCACCTCCACGGGCTCGCGGTGCTCCGGCGGCGTGCGGGACAGCATCCGCAAATCCTGGACGATCGTCTTCAGCCGGTCCGCTCCGTCCGTCGACTCGGTCAGCGCCTCCAGCACATCGTCCAGGTCCCCGGCCAGCTCGTGGCCCTGCTCGCGCAGCGCCTGCTTCATCCGCCCCAACTCCTCGCGCGCGAAGCCGAGGTTCGCCAGCATGTAGGCCAGCGGGTTGCCCATCTCGTGACCCACCGCCGCGGCCAGCGAGCCCAGCGCCGCCATCCGGTCCGCCTTGAAGAGCTGCGCCTCCATCTGCTTGCGCGCCGTCACGTTCTTGGCGAACACGCGCAGGCCCTCGGGGTCCACGAGGGGCGACACCGTCAGCTCCCAATACCGGCCTCCCAGCTGCACCAGGGGCGGGGTCTCGCCCGAGCTCACCCCACGCCGGGCCCACGCGAGCGCTGCCTCCACCAGCGGGTGGGCCACGCCCCGCACCACCAGGTCCGGGATGGCGGTGTGCGCCGCCGGGTTGGCGTAGTGCAGCTCTCCGTTCGAGCCCAGCTCCAGCATGGGCTCCGGGTGCAGCAGCGGGAAGGAGGCCATTCGGTACAGCTCGTCCTCCAGCGCACGCAGCTCGGTGACGTCGCGCACCAGTAGCGCCGTGGTGGTGTCCCCTGGGCCTCGGGTGGGCAGGCGCACCGTGGCCTCGGCCGTGTACCAGCGCGTCTCGCCCTCCACCTCCAGGCGGTACTCCACCCGTCCGCCGACCCCGCTGATCTGCGCGGCGCGGGCGAGCGCCACCAGTGCGTCTCCCGCCTCAGGTCCCAGCACCGCCTCCAGCGACTGTCCCTCGGCGTGGCGCAAGTCTCGCCCGAAGGCCGAGCCCGTGGGCGTCCACAGCCGCAAGCACCGCTCCTGGGCGTCCAGCTCCACCGCCAGGTACTCCGCTCGCTGGACCTTCCGGGGAGGCGGCCGCCGGGGCGACGTCGGGGAGGAGAGGACGAAGCCCTCGCTGTCGAAGAGGCCCAGCAGTGGCTCCAACCCCGCGCCGTCGCCCGCGAGCGTGGTGAGGATGGACACCAGCGTGGCCGCGTCCGCTTCGGGCATGCGCGAGGTGAGGATGAGCCCGTCCGAGAGCGTGGGCTCGGTGAACTCAAAGGGGATGAGCCGACGCTCGTCCGCGCCCACGTGCTCGGCGAGGTAGGCGCGGACGGTGTTCTCCTCCGGGTGGCTCGAGTAGATGGAGGCCACGTCCGCCTCGCCGGAGAGCAGCGCGAGCAGCGCCTTGCGGTAGGTGCCGTGGTAGCGCTCCTCGGCGAAGATCTCCGCTGGGGGCAGCCCCCGCTGGGAGAGGTGGCGCGCCGGCAGCAGGTAGCCCCCGGTCGAGCGCGGGGCCACCCAGGCCGCGCGCGTACCCTTCAACGTCTTCAGGGTGAGCGGGTGGTCCGCCCGGCACACCAGGGCTGCGTGGTAATACCAGCGCCCGGCCCGTACCGCGCGCAGCACCGCCCGGGACTGGGGCTCGAAGGTGGTGCACTGCTCGGCCGTGGCCCAGGCCAGGTCGACCTGGCCCTCCTCGAGTTCACGCTCCAGCGCTTCGTACGAGGGCGCCAGCTCCACCACGACCGGGCGGCCTAGCCGCTGGGTGAGTGCTCGGCTGAAGAGTTCGGCGCGCACATGCTCCTTCACCTCTCCGAGCGACGGGGAGAGAAGGAAGCGGATGGGTGCGGCCGGTGTCGTCACAAGCGTGCCTCCGCGGGCGCGACCGAGGTTTCCGGTGCGCCGTCGTCCCGAAGCATGCCGGACGTTCACGGAGCGCGCATCTTTCACACCTGACGGAGATGTACACGCACCCCTCTCGTGGGCTTCCTCTTCACGGCTTCATCGAAGCCAGGGGAGCCCCGAGGGGAGCGGCCTGGAGGGCGGGCTCAGGCGTAGACCTGGTCGCTCTCGACGGAGGCCTCCAGCCGGTGGTTGAGCTGTTCGAGCCGGCTATAGCGGGCCTGCAACATCTCGCGGTAGGCGCGGTGGTCGGAGTGGGCGATCTCGTCGAGCAATTCGCGCAGGGACGAGTCGAGGACTTCCTTGAGCTCGCGGGCCTCCACGGCGGTCATTTCCAGGAGCATGGCGACCTCTCCTTTCCTGGAGACATTAGGCACCGCGCACCCCTCTGTCCCCGTGCGTGCAGGTGACGCACGTGAGCCGGGGTGCAGAGCCACCCCCCGAGCCCAGGCTCGCCCCTCCTGCCAGCCCTCGGCGGTTGCCGTGGCGCCGGATGTTCCCCACTCAGAGAGGAGTGACCCGGGGCGGGAGGGCCTGGGGGCTCGCGAGGAGGACGCCATGGTGGAGCAGGATGCAGTCCGCGAGGGCATGGTGGTGCGGGACATGGACGGGCGGAAGTTGGGCCGCGTGCGCGCGGTGGGCGAAACCCACTTCGAGCTGGAGCCACACCTGCTGTCACGCGACGAGTACCTGGTGGAGCTCGCGGACGTGCGTTACGAGCGCGATGGCGAGCTGTACCTCGAGCGCACGCCGCACCTGTTGAAGCTGGAGGACGACGACGGGGGCGCGCTGCCGCCGCGGCATCACAACGGCATGGACTCAGAGCCGGTGAACGTGGAAGTGCTGGACGCGGATCAACCCGGGGCATGACGGTGCCATGACAGGCCCATGACGGGGTGCGGCACGAGCCGCGCACAACCTGACAGGTCTGTCATACAGAGGACGATAACCCCCGGGAATCACGGAGGAATTCGAATCCGGGGATGTCAGACCCGGCGTGTAGACCCGTCCCTCTCGCAACGGAGTGGGAAGGGTCATGAAAAGGGTTTCGACGTCCTGCGCCATGCTGGCGCTCTTCACGCTGGTGTTCTCGTGCAGCTCGGCGCCACCGCCGGAGGAGCTGGCGGAGGAGCTGGTTGCGCAGGGGCTGTCCACGCCGCGCAAGCTGCTGCCGCTGGTGGTGCTGGCGGACGGGCGGGTGCTGGCCGCGGGAGGACATGATGGCAACCGCACGCTCTCGAGCTGCGAGGTGTACGACGCGGCGACGGGCGGGTGGCGCAGCACGGGGGCGATGCGCACGGCGCGGCGCAACCACGCGGCGGTGCGGATGACGGACGGGCGTGTGCTGGTGGTGGGCGGCACGTACTCGGCGTCCTTTGGAGCCCTCGCGAGCGCGGAGGTGTACGACCCGGGCACGGGCCGGTGGACGCTGGTGGCGGAGATGGCCGAGGCGCGCAACGAGCCGGCGGCGGTGGCGCTGCCGGACGGGCGCGTGCTGGTGGTGGGGGGCTTTGACGTGGACCGGCACCCGGTGCGCTCGGCGGAGCTGTACGACCCCGCGACGGGCCGGTGGACGCGCACGGGAGCGCCGACGTCCGCGCGAAGCGGGGCGCGCACGGGCGTGGTGTTGAGCAACGGCAAGGTGCTCTTCGTGAGCGGGCTGCAGTCGGAGCTGTACGACGTGGCGAGCGGCCAGTGGGCGAAGGCGGGCCCGGTGGGAGGCGCGGCGGGGACGCACCGCTCGGGGCACACGGTGACGGTGCTTCCGGATGGGCGGGTGCTGGTGGTGGGAGGCACGACGTCGCGCGCGGCGGCCACGGCGGAGCTGTACGACCCGGCGAGTGGCGAGTGGAAGCTGGCGGCGACTCCGAGCACGCCGCGCGAGGCGCATGGAGCGCTGGTGACGGGGGATGGGCGGGTGTTGGTGGCGGGAGGCTTCCATGTGTCGTCGGGGGCGCTCGCGTCGGTGGAGAGCTACGACCCGGCGGCGGACACGTGGAGCGCGGAGCCTGCGCTGCGGGCGGCGCGGCGGGGAGCGGGGATGGTGTTGTTGGAGGAGGGCGCGGTGCTGGTGGTGGGCGGCTCCAATGACTTGCAGGGGACGCTGGCCACGAGCGAGCGGTACGACCCGGGCGTGTGCATGCCGCTGACGTGCGAGGCGGCGGGCCAGACGTGCGGCACGGTGCCGGACGGCTGCGGTGGGACGCTGGAGTGCGGCCCGTGCGCGGTGGCGCCCGCGTGTGGCGCGGAGGGCTGTGGCGTGGAGCGTGCGGAGTACGACGCGGAGCTGCGGGTGCCGCGGTGTGACGAGGGGATGATGGGGTGTGACTCGGGCGCGCTGCTGGTGGGACGGGGGCGGATGGGCCCGGAGCCGCACAGGCCCAACACGTTGGGGGGCTCGTGTGAGGACGGGGAGGGGGGCTCGCGCGAGCGGGACGAGGCGCTCGATGGGCTGCGGGTGAGCACGGTGGACGGGGGCAGCCTGGCGCCGGGGAAGACGGTGCGGGTGGAGGCCACGGTGTGGGCGTACGCGGACCCGGAGGCGAACCGGTTGGACCTGTACTACGCGACGGACGCGCGCAACCCGGCGTGGACGTACCTGGCGACGCTCACCCCGAGCGGGCCGAGGGTGCAGGTGCTGACGGCCACGTACGTGCTGCCAACGGGCTCGCTGCAGGCAGTGCGAGGCGTGTTCCGCTACGCGGGCAGCGCCGAGCCGTGCCCTGGCGGCGTGTTCGATGACGTGGACGACCTCGTCTTCACCACGCGATGAGGCGCGCGAGCGGAGGGTTCAGGCCGAGCCCTCCTTCGTATTCGGCAACGGCTCGGGCGCATGCGGATCCCACACGTACTCCTCGATGGGGGTCATCCGCAGGTTGGTGAAGCCATGCCGGGCGACGAAGCGCTCGAAGCGCTCTGAGACGGTCAGGACTCCGTGCAGTCCGCGGGGTCGGAAGATGTCCTCTCCCTGCCAGGTGCCGGGCTCCAGAGAGAATCCGTAGATGGATTTGAACTGCATAGAGCGGCACTCCGCACAGGCGGGGGGCTGCGCGCCTCGGATGTGGCTGCGCGCGAGGTCCACTGCCGCGCGGCCGAAGCAGGCAGTGACAGCGAAGTAGTGGGGAACGTTGGAAGGCTTGGGACCTCGCCCCTTCCTTCGTACCCGGAGGAGTTCGACGGAGTGGAAGCCTTCGAGCCCCGTGAGGCCCTCGTCACGAAAGGCCTGGGCGAAACGCTCGGATATGAGCAGGTCGTCTCCAAGTGCTTCGATGAAGTCGCCGAACTCCTTGCCGTGCAGCTCTAGGTTTGCGCGGTAGGGAGGGAGCCATTGCATCATCCCAATGGGGGCGCCGCATCGCGGGCAGTCGACCCCCTCTCTGCGATTGACGGGCTCGGCCTTGTCGACCTCGGCATCGTAATGAGACCAGAGGACGCCTTCTTCCAAGACGAAGAACCGGGGAAACATGGGGTGTTCAGAACCCATTCGGGAATCTCGCTCGCATCAAGGGCCGATTGTAGATCTCCCGAAGGAAGTCCTCGAACTGCTTGGGGGTCGCATCGCGGAAGCTCCTGAGCCATGCGACGACCTCGGCATCCACCTTCCGGTGCCACTCCTGATAGCCACAGTGGGATTTCTTGTCCGCGGCCCGGCTGATGAAGCGTGGGTCCCGGGCCTTGTAGTGACCCTTGAGCTTTCGGTGTTCCTCCAATGCCTTGGCGATGCGCTTGGAGATGATGTGATGCAACTGCCCCTTGCACTGAATGGGCTCGGAGCAGTCGGTGGATGACAGGGCTTCGGCCTGTATCTCCTCCTCTGCTTTCTGGCCGGCCTCCTCGATTATCTTCGCCTGCGCCGCGACCTGCTCCAAACGGGCGAGGATCTCCGCCGCTTGCTCCGGCTCGCTCAGCCGCAGCGTCTCGCACGCGGTCCGCATGCCTTGCTTGCAGTTGCACACCACCGAGAGGTCATTCGGCGCGCACGGAATCTGCGTGAGCAGCAGCAAGACGAGCGTGAGCATGGGGGCTCTCCTCCCGTGAAATGGCCTGGGGCTGGGAGGCTAACACCCGGAGCGAAACCCGAGGCCCCGGCGCGGGGTGAATGCGCAGAAGTGCACGAGGCACGTCCGCTCGTGCGAAGCTGCGCGGCCATGAAGAATACCTGGAGCCGCCGTCTACTCGTCCCCCTGTTCCTCTTCACGTCCGCCTGTGCCACCACGTCCCCGGCTACTTCCGCGCCAGGGGCCTCCGTGCCCGAGCGGCCCTTTGGCACGTTGCGCGATCAGGCCACGCGACAGCAGGCCTGGCTGCGCGAGCGCATGGAGAAGGCGCTGCCCACGCTGATGCGCCAGTACGGCATCGAGATGTGGGTGATTTCGATGCGCGAGTACAACGAGGACCCCGTCTTCCCCGCGCTGGTGGCGCCCACGACGTTCGCGGCACGGCGGCGCACCATCTATGTCTTCCACGACCGGGGCCCGGAGCTGGGCGTGGAGCGGCTCGCGTTGGGCGGCGGGACGCAGGGTGGGGTGTACGAGGCGCGGCGCGCGCAGCTGCAGGTGGACGGGGGCGGGGTGACGCGGCAGGCCGAGCTGTGGGGCCCGGATCAGTGGAAGGTGCTGAAGGCAGTGCTCGAGGAGCGCAAGCCGAAGGTCATCGGCATCAACGTGTCGCGCACGTTCGCCTTCGCGGACGGGCTGACGCATGGCGAGTACGAGGGCATGGCGGAGGCGCTGGGGACCGAGTGGACCTCCCGGATGAAGCCGGCCGAGGGGCTCGCGGTGGACCTCATCGCGTGGCGCGGCGAGGACGAGGCGCGCTTCTACGAGGACCTGACGAAGCTCGCGTGGAACATCATCGAGACGGGGTTCTCCAACCAGGTGATTACGCCTGGCAAGACGCGCACGAGCGACGTGGTGTGGTGGATGCGGCAGCGGGTGAACGACCTGGGCCTGGGGACGTGGTTCCAGCCGTCGGTGGAGGTGCAGCGGCAGGGGAAGACGGAGGAGGAGCTGGGACAGGACCCCGTCATCGAGAGGGGCGACGTGCTGCACTGCGACTTCGGGGTGACGGCGCTGCGGTTGAACACGGACACGCAGCACATGGGCTACGTGCTGCGCGAGGGCGAGACGGACGCTCCGGCGGGGCTGAAGGCGGCGCTGGCGCGCTCGAATCGGCTGCAGGACATCGTGTTCGAGGAGCTGCGTCCGGGGCGTACGGGCAATGAGATCCTCAAGGCCTCGCGGGAGCGCATGAAGTCCGAGGGCATCGAGGGGACGGTGTACTCGCACCCCATCGGGCTGAACGGGCACGGAGCGGGGCCGATGATCGGCCTGTGGGACCGGCAGGAGGGGGTGCCGGGCAACGGTGACCACAAGGTGATTCCCAACCAGTGGTTCTCCATCGAGTTGCAGGCGACGAGCCCGGTGCCGGAGTGGGGCGGGCAGAAGGTGCGCTCGGCACAGGAGGAGGACGTCACCCTCGATGCCACAGGGAAGGTGCGCTGGGCCTTGAAGCGGCAGACCGCCTTCCACCTGGTGCGGTAGGCGCTTCCGGGCATGCGCCTGCCCTCTGGTCTCATCGGCGAGCGGGCAGGCGGCTTCACCCTTCAGTCACGGTCCCTCCGTACGGTGGTCGATTGCTTGGAGTCTCCCCACCTTTGCCGCCATGGAAGGCAATCGGCGAAGACATCATGTGGTCATCGTGGGTGGGGGCTTCGGTGGACTCGAGGCGGCGCGCGGGCTGAAGCGTGCCCCCGTGGATGTGACGGTGATCGACCGCTACAACCACCACCTGTTCCAGCCGCTGCTCTATCAGGTGGCGACCGCGGTCCTCAGCCCAGGCGACATCTCCGCGCCCATCCGTCAGGTGCTGCGCGGCAGGAACACCACCGTGCTGCTCGCGGAGGCCCAGTCCGTCGACATGGAGCGCAAGGTGCTTGTCACCGACGGTGGCGACATCCCCTATGACTCGCTGGTGCTCGCCACCGGGGCCACGCACTCGTACTTCGGTCATCCGGAGTGGGCTCGGTTCGCCCCCGGACTCAAGACGATCGACGACGCGCGGGATATCCGCGAGCGTGTGCTGCTGGCCTTCGAGGCCGCTGAGCGCGAGCCGGACCCCATGCGCCAGCGCGAGTGGCTCACCTTTGTCATCATCGGCGCGGGCCCCACCGGCGTGGAGTTGGCGGGTGCGCTCGCGTACATGACGCGGCACTCGCTGCCCCGAGACTTCCGCCGCATCGACACGTCCCAGGCTCGCGTCCTCCTGCTGGAGGGGCTCCCCCGGGTCCTCAACACCTATCCCGAGGAGCTCTCGCAGAAGGCGCGTAGGGATCTCGAGAAGCTCGGGGTGGAGGTGCGCACGGGCGCCATGGTCACGGGCATGGATGAGGAGGGCGTCAACGTGGGCGACACCCGCATCCAGGCCCGGACGTTGCTCTGGGGCGCGGGCGTGGCCGCCTCGCCGCTGGCTCGCACGCTCGGCGTGCCGCTCGACAGGGCGGGCCGGGTGAAGGTGGAGTCCACCCTGAACGTGCCAGGGCATGAGGACGTCTTCGTGATTGGCGACCTTGCCTCGATGCTGCAGGACGGCAAGCCGGTGCCGGGTATCGCGCCGGCGGCCATGCAGATGGGCAAGCACGTGGCGAAGAACATCCGCCGCAAGCTCGAGGGCCAACCGCTGGAGCCGTTCCGCTACCACGACAAGGGCTCCTTCGCGGTGATTGGCCGCGGCTCGGCGATTGGCGTGCTCTACGACAAGGTCCGCCTGAGCGGCAGGCCCGCCTGGTTGATGTGGCTGGGCATCCACATCACCTTCCTCATCGGCTTCCGCAACAAGCTGGCCGTGATGTTCGACTGGGCCTACACGTACCTCACCAAGCGGCGGGACGTGCGCCTCATCACCGGGCTGCACGCGAACCGGCTCCCGCGCATTCGTGCCACCAGCCTGCCCGGCATCTCCGAGGAGCGCGCCGAGGAGGCCGATCTCGAACGGGTGCGCCGCGAGCCCGAGCCCGAGCCCACCCACATCCACTGAGTGCCGCGTCCCTCTCCCTGCGAGAGGGACGTGCACGGAGCCAAAAAGGCGTTATAAGTCGCCCGCCCCCAGCGGTCGCGATGATCAGCCTCCACGCCGTCCACCACCACTTCGGTGAGCGCCACGTCCTCAAGGGACTCGAGCTCACCCTCTCCGAGCGCCGCATCGCCGTGGTGGGCGGCAATGGTTCTGGGAAGAGCACCTTCGCGCGGCTCCTCAATGGCCTGCTCGTGCCTGAGCAGGGGCAGGTGCTCGTGGAGGGGCTCGACACCCGGAAGGACGCCCGCGCCATTCGCCGCAAGGTGGGCTTCGTCTTCCAGAACCCCGACAACCAGATCGTCCTCCCCACGGTGGAGGAGGACATCGCCTTCGGGCTCAAGAACCTCCGGCTCCCACCGGCCGACATCTCCGTGCGCGTCGACACCATCCTGCGCCGCTATGGCCTGGAGAACTTCCGCCACCACCCCGCGCACCTGCTCAGCGGGGGGCAGAAGCAGCTCCTCGCGCTCTCCTCGGTGCTCGTCATGGAGCCGCGCTACGTCGTCTTCGACGAGCCCACCACGCTCCTCGACTTGCGCAACAAGCGTCGCCTCGCCCAGGCCATTCACGACATGCCCCAGACGGCCATCGTCGTCTCGCATGATCTGGAGCTGCTGCGCGACTTTGACCGCGTGCTCGTCTTTGACGAGGGCCGCGTTGTCGTCGATGACGTCCCCTCCGTCGCGCTCGACGCCTACGTCCGGATGATGGCGTGAGCCTCGGCCTCTACCTCCACCGCGACTCGCCCGTCCATGCCGTGCCCGCGGGCGCGAAGATGCTCGGCTTGCTTCTGGCGGGTACCGGGCTGCTGCTCTTCTCTTCTCTGCCCGTCGTCTCCGCCGCGCTGGGGCTCACGCTCGGCCTCTACGCGCTCGCGCGCCTGCGTCCGCGCGAGGTGGCTCCTGTCTTCCGGCTCTCCGCCTTCGTGCTCGTCCCGCTCTTCCTTGTGCACGGACTGTTGTCCGGCTGGGTGCCCGCGCTGGTGGTGGTGCTGCGGCTGGCCGTCCTGCTGCTGCTCGCCACGCTCGTCTCGCTCACCACGCGGGCCTCGGACATGCTCGAGGCCCTGGAGCGCGCCCTGCGTCCCCTGGCCCGCTTCGGGGTGAACCCCACGCGGTTGGGCCTGCTGCTCTCCCTCACCTTGCGCTTCATTCCCCTCCTGGCCACGTGGCTGCGTGAAATCCAGGAGGCCCAGCGCGTGCGTGGGCTCGACCGAGACCCGTTCGCCGTGCTCCTTCCCCTGCTCGTCAAGACACTCCGTACCGCCGACACGCTCGCCGACGCCATCGACGCGCGCTGCTTCGACCCCGAGGAGCCCTCGTGAAGACTCGCGACCTCGTCCACGTCGCCCTGTTCGCCGCCATCATCGCCGTGCTCGGGCTGCTGCCGCCCCTCACGCTGCCCTTCTTCCCCGTGCCCATCAGCGCGCAGACGCTGGGCGTGATGCTCGCCGGCTCCTCGCTCGGAGCGCGCAAGGCGGGCCTGTCCATGTTGCTCTTCCACGTGCTCGTGGCCGCGGGGCTGCCGCTGCTCGCCGGAGGCCGGGGCGGGCTCGCCGTCTACGCCGGGCCCACCGGTGGCTTCTTCGTGGGCTTCGTGCCCGGGGCCTTCCTCGTCGGTTGGCTCACCGAGCGCGCCTGGACGCGGCTCTCGGTGCCGCTCGCCTTCGCCATCAACCTGCTCGGAGGCGCCTGCGTCCTCTATGCGCTGGGGATTCCGTGGCTCGCCGTGGCCGCGAAGCTGCCGCTCGCGAAGGCCGCGCTGGGGACGCTCGTCTTCATCCCCGGGGACTGCGTGAAGGCCGCCATCGCCGCCTCCACCGCCGTCACCCTCAAGCGCGCCTGGCCGCTCATCCAGGCGCCCCGTTCCGCCGCGCCTACTTCGCCGCCCCCGTCATCGACTCGAGCAGCTTGAGCAGGGCCCGCTTCTCCTCATCGGTGAGCTCCAGCGGCTTGATGGTCTCCGACACCACGCCCGCGTAGCTGCCCGATGCCTCACCGCCCTTGTCGTACAGCTCGATGACGTCCTCGAGCGTCTTCACCTCTCCGGTGTGCATGTACGGAGCCGTGAGCGTCACGTTGCGCAGCGTGGGCGTCTTGTAGGCGCCCTCCATCTCCGACGCCTTCTCCCGCAGATCGCTGCTCAGCCGCTGCAACCGGGTCGACTCGACACCCGTGGGCGCGTCGCTGTAGGGCCCCGCCGAGTTGAAGGGCCACGCGAGCATCTCGGTGCCCGCCGTTGCCACGCCGCGTTGGCTGCCGCTCTGGTCCTTCACCCCGACGTTGTGGAACTGGTCGTCGCTGAGCATGGGGCCCTTGTGGCACGCGGCGCACTGGCCCTTGCGCACGAACGTCTTCAGCCCGAGGTAGGCGGGATCCTTCTCGGCCGTGCCGGCCTCTACCGCCGCGAGGAAGCGGACGACGTCCTGGTCGAAGGGGGCGTCGTTGCGGTTGAGCGTGCGCTCGTACGCGGCGATGGCCTTGCCGAAGTTGGCCAGCAGCAGGTTGTCGTCCGTCTCCTCGGCGGGCAGCTTGCCGAAGAGGGCGCGGTAGTCCTCCGCGTAGAGCTCGGAGAGGCGGGCGCGCAGGATGTCGGGGCTGGAGGCCATCTCCACAGGGCTCAGGAGGGGCAGCAGCGCCTGGTTCCACAGCCGGTCCGCGCGCCCGTCCCACATGAACCAGGTGCTGTAGCCCGAGTTCAGCACCGTGGGCGGGTTGCGTCCGGTGAGCTGGCCGTCGCAGCCGGTCGCCGTGGGCGTGTCCACGGTCCGGCCCTCGCCGTCATGGCAGCTCTGGCACGAGACGGTGCCGCACCGGGACAGGCCCGGGTCCTTGAAGAGCCGCTCGCCGAGCGCCGCCGCCGCGGGGTTGTCGCCGTACTTGTTCGTGGGGTCCTTCGGCGGCGCGTGCGTGGGGGTGTGCAGGCTCTGGAGCAGCTCGAGCTCGTCGATGTTGGGGAACGGTTCCTCGGGCTCCCTACAGGACAGGCTCAGGGAGCCCGCGAGGGCGCCCGCCAGCATCCAGGTGCGCAGGGGGTGACGGCTCATCGACGTGTCTTCCTTCTTGGTACCAGTGCTTCGGGGACCCTGGACGGGCCCATTCAGGCAAGCACTGTAACCCTGGAATATTAAGTCGGGCCAGCACCGGAGGTGGGGGTGAGCCCCGCTCAAGGTGCGAGGACGGTGAGGTGGTTCTCCACCTGGTCCACGCCGAAGACGTACCAGACGTCGTTCTCCGCCATGCGGCGCTGAGCCTCGCCGTGGACCACGCCGCGCAGGGTGACTGTGCGGCCATGGGTGTCCACGGCGATCTCCCCGGCGTCGATGAACGGGTCCTTGTCGAGCACGACGTGCACGGCCTCGGAGAGCTCCGCGTCGTTGTCGGACTCGGGAGGCTCCACGCCGAGCCCGTTCACCACGTCGCGCGCACCGGGCACCCACCAGGCGAGCACCCCCGCCAGGCGCTTGGCGGCGAGGCTGTTGATGTCCCCATCCAGCGTCACCACGCCGTCTTCCACGCGCACGTCGATGCAGCCGCGCACGCCGGGGGCGGTCGGCCGCAGCACGCGTACCTCACCGCCGTCGCGCACGCGTACGCCACAGTCGCGCAGGGTGGGCTCGTCCAGGAGCGCGTCCACCACGTGCTGGCACACCTCTGTGTCGCTCATGGGTTTGGCGGGAACCACGTGCAGCCGGTCCACGATGCCGGACACGCCCCGAGTGGACGCGGCTACCTCCAGCAGGAGCTTCTTCGAGGCCACGTCCTGGACTTCGCCGTCCAGGATGAGCACGTCGCCCTTCTCAAGCGACAGGTGCACTGGGTGTGGCGTGAGGTGGATGTTTGGATGGTGCTCCATCGCGTCGCGGATGGAGTCGAGGATGGGATGGGCTGTGGTCATCTCCGTCTCCCGGACAGGGCTCCAGGAGAAGGTAGTTACGGCACGAGATATCCTCCGTTCCTGCTCGGCTTGCGAGGGAGGTGTTACTTGTCCGCTCGTCTCATGGGTCCGTGCCTGGTGGGCGCACACGCCTCGCCGGCCCGCGAACGGCTGCGGCGGTGGTGAGGATTTCCGCTGAAGAGCGCTGTCCTGCCTGCTCAACGGGCGTCCGTGGAATTGAGGCAAGAGGACCCACCTGCTAGCGTGCGGGCTCTCTCATGATTCAGCTTCTCCGAAGAGCCGCCCAGGCGACGTGGGTGCTGACCCTGTTGGTGCTCGTCGGGAGCATCGGCGCCTGGCTCTACCAGAATCCCCTCCAGGACGTGGACACCGCGCGCCGGTTGGGCTTGCGCTTCCTCGGACTTGCCGTCACACCGACTGTGCTCGGCTGTGTGGGGTTGTGCCTTGTGCTGGGCGTGGGAGGGGCCTGGGCGGAGAGCCGGGTCCGCCGCTCGCGCCAGTCCTTCGCGCGGCGGCAGTCCCTGTCCCCGCTCGCGGTGGTGGACGCGGATGTGGCGGTCGCCGTGCGCGAGATGCTCGCCGAGCTGCAGGTCGTGCTGCGTGGCTATGTCATGCGTGCCGAGCCGGACATGATCGCCTTCGTGGACATGCTGCTGGATGGGGCCATCCGCGTGGGCGCCAGCGACGTGCACATGCACCCGCTGGAGCAGGGCACGCGCATCGCCTTTCGCGTTCATGGCGTGCTCGAAGAGGTGATGATGCTGCCGCGCGAGCACCACCCGCGCCTCATCAACCGCCTCAAGGTGCTGGGCAAGGCGGTCCTCTTCCGCTCGGACCGGCCCCAGGACGGCCACTTCGCCATCAGCACCCAGGAGGGCCCGGCGGACATCCGTCTGTCGTTGCTGCCCACCAACCACGGCGAGTCCGTGGCGCTGCGCATCGCCCGCAGCACCGTGCGCCTGCCCGAGCTGGGCAAGCTGGGCTTCCCCCAGGGGGTCCTCACCACCTACCAGCGCCTGCTCGACGCTCCCCAGGGCGTCATCTTCGTCGCGGGGGCGACCGGCAGTGGCAAGACGACGACGCTGTATGCCTCGCTGGGCTACATCAAGCAGACGCGCGGGGACCTGACGCGAATCGCCACCATTGAGGATCCGGTGGAGTACGACGTACCGCTCTTCTCCCAGACGCAGGTGAATGCCGAGCAGGGCTTCACCTTCGCCCAGGGCCTGCGGTCCGTGCTGCGCCAGGATCCCAACGTCATCATGGTGGGCGAGATTCGTGACGCGGAGACGGCGCGCACCGCCATCCAGGCTGGCCTCAGTGGACACCTGCTGCTCACCACGGTGCACGCGAGCTCGTCGGCGGGCGTCTTCAACCGGCTCATTGAGATGGGGGTGGAGCCCTTCCTGCTCGCGTCCGCTACGGTGGCGAGCATCTCGCAGCGGCTCGTGCGCGCGCTGTGCCCGCACTGCCGCATCCCCACCAGCCCGGAGATCGACGAGCTGGCGCGGCTGGAGGCGGCGGGTCTGCCCACCACGGGTCCGTTCTTCGCGGCGGCGGGGTGTCAGCGCTGCGATGGCTCCGGCTACCTGGGGCGTGCTGCCCTCTATGAAGTGCTGCGTGTCAGCCCGGCCATTCGCGAGTGCGTCAACACCAAGGTGCCCAC
Organism: Archangium minus; assembly: GCF_044360475.1. Lineage (NCBI taxonomy): Bacteria > Pseudomonadati > Myxococcota > Myxococcia > Myxococcales > Archangiaceae > Archangium > Archangium minus. The sequence continues at coordinate 12,420,836 of NZ_CP043494.1, read as the reverse complement.
GTCGCAGACGCATGACATCGCAGTGCAGGAGGGCATGATTCCGCTGCTCGCCGCGGGGTTGGAGCGTGTGAATGCCGGGGTCACGTCGTTGCGTGAGGTCTTCCGTGTGGTGGGCTGAGTTCGGTGCAGCTCTGGAGGTGGAGTCATGAACAGCAACGCACCGCAGACTCAGGCGCCCTCCTCCCCCGGTCCCGTGCGAGGACCCCGTGCTTCCGATGGAGGACCGCCACGGGCCATGACGTCGGTGCCTTCCGGCCGTGGGGCTGGCGCCGGGAGCGAGTCAGTGGCCGCGGTGTTGAAGCTGGCCTCCGCGCTGTGCGCCCTGGCAGCGGTGGGGCTGTTCGTCCGCCCGCTGGTCCTCGGCGAGCTGTCCACGGCGCCGCAGATGCTCACCCTGACGCCCACCTTCTCCGAGCCGGTGGAGTCCGAGTCCTCGGGAGAGTCGTCGGCCCCGGAGGAGGAGGCCCCGGTGGAGCGCACCCCGGCTCCGCAGGCACCCTCGCGAAACTCGGTGACGCGGGAGTCGCGCGCCGCGTTCGAGGGGGCCATCCTCGTGGTCGAGTCCGAGCCGGCCGGAGCCAACGTCCGGGTGGATGGGAAGGATCAGGGAGAGACGCCCGTGTCGGTGGGGCTCGAGTGCCTTCCGGGCAAGCCGGTCATCATCGATATCTCCCTGCGTGGCTACGAGAAGGCGAAGCACACCACGCTCTGCCCGCACGATGCGCTGGTGAAGGTGACGGCTTCGTTGCGCAAGGGCTCCCGGTCCTCCGGCAAGAAGTGAGCGACCGGGCGTATGTGTTAAAGGGTGTGTTCGAACAGGCTCCCTTCCTGGGCCTGGGGTGAGCGTTGACGGGTAGGGAGGCCGCACAGTTGAAGCTGCTGCTGGTTGAGGACTCGCGTTCGGTCGTCGCTTTCCTCGAGCAGATCTTGCGCCGTGAGCCGGACATCGAGCTGTTGCCGGCCGTGAGCAACGGCCGCGACGCGGTGGCGGCGGTGCAGCGATGGAATCCCCAACTGGTGTTGATGGACCTGGTCCTGCCCGGGGGGATGGACGGGGTGGATGCCATCTCGGAGATCATGGCCACGACGCCCTGTCCCATTGTGGTGCTCAGCGGGCAGCTGGACACACCGGGGAGGGACAGGACCTTCGAGTCCTTGAGGGCGGGAGCGGTGGAGGTGCTGGCCAAGCCCATCGTGGGCGGGCTGGAGGCGGTGAAGGAGTTCCGCGAGCGGCTGCTGCGCACGGTGCGGGTGATGGCACATGCGCGGGTGGTGGGCCGCAGACGGACGGCGCTGCGGCTGCCGGTGGTACAGCCCGCGACGTCGTTCGTGGTGCCCGCGTCGGAGGCGAGACCCTGCTCGCTGCTGGCGATCGGAGGGTCCACGGGAGCGCCGCCGCTGGTGTACGAGATGTTGCGCGTGTTGCCGTCGCCCGCGCCCTTTCCGGTGGTGGTGGCGCAGCACATTGTGCGGGGTTTCGAGCCGGGCTTCGCGCGCTGGCTGTGCGGCACGGGGCACCGGGTGGTGGCGGCGCAGGGCGGGGAGTGGCTGGAACCCGGGACGGTGTACGTGTCTCCGGCGGACCGGGACCTGGCGGTGCGTGGGGGCCGGTTGCAGACACAGGTGTCGAGGGGCCTGGCGGTGCCCTCGGTGGACGTGCTCTTCGAGAGCGTGGCGGGTTTCTACGGCTCCAGAGCGGTGGGGCTGTTGCTCACGGGGATGGGTGAGGACGGCGCGCGTGGGCTGCTGGCGATGCGCCAGGCGGGAGCGCTGACGGTGGCGCAGGACGGGGCGAGCTGCGTGGTGGACGGGATGCCGGGAGCGGCGAGGGCGCTCGGGGCGGCGAGCCAGACGCTCACCCCGGGCGAAATGTCCTCGCTGCTGGTCACGCTCGCGAGAGCCTGCCCCTCGCCCTCCGGCAGGGGCTCGCCCTCGGCGTAGGCACTACCCGGTGGTGGGTGGGGGGTCCTCCTCCCGGTCGAGCTTCAAATCCGTTCCCGTGACGTGGCGGCCGCAGGCCCGGCAGGTGAGGACCGACTGGAGGTGCTCCCCGCAGTCGTGGATGAAGGCGGCGCGGGTGGCCGGTACGTCCGTGGCCCACCGCTGACCCCACTGTAGCAGGGTGAGCAGCGTGGGCGCGAGCTCGAGCCCCGCCTGGGTGAGCTGGTACTCGCTGCGCGGCGGACGCTCCGAATACTGGACCCGCTGCAGGACGCCCGCGTCCGACAGCTTGCGCAGGCGCGTGGTGAGCACGTCTCGCGGCGCCCCCGTGTTCTGGGCGATGCCCTCGAAACGCCGCACCCCGTAGAAGACCTCCCGGAGCACGAGCAGCGACCACTTCTCCCCCACCAGCTCCAATGCGGCGGCCAGCGAGCACACCCGCGGACCGGCCTCTTTCTTCGACATGCGCCCATTCTAACTTGTCAGTTGGAAAACCAAACCCAGGTGCTAGGGTGCAGTCAGTTTGAAGAACCAACTGACCCCTGGCGTCGGCCACGAATGCGCCGGGAGGAACCGAAGGGAACGGATATGAGTACGGTCTCGCAGCTGCTGGTGGGCCTGGTTGCCGTCATCCATGTGTACTTCCTGGTGCTGGAGGCCTTCCTCTGGCGTACCCCGCGCGGGATGAAGATTTTTGGAACCGATCGGGAGTTCGCCGAGCGGTCGGCGCCGCTGGCCGCCAATCAGGGCCTGTACAACGGCTTCCTCGCCGCCGGCCTGGTGTGGGGCCTGGTCACCAGCGAGCCCGTGGGGTTCCAGGCGAGGATCTTCTTCCTGGCGTGCGTCATCGTGGCCGGCGTTGTCGGCGCGCTCACCGTCAACCGGCGCATCCTCTTCGTCCAGGCAGTGCCCGCGGTGGCCGCACTGACCCTGGTGGTCCTGGCCCACTGACTCGGGTGGAAAAGAGTCGGGCCCCGCTTCCCAAGGAAGGGAAGGGGGCCCGGCCCGAATCACGGCGTGGAGTGTGTCCCTAGTTGTGGCGCCGACGGCGGACCAGCGCGGCGAGTGCGCCCAGGCCCATCAGGACCAGCGAGGAGTCCCCGCCCGTGGCCGAGCAGCCACTGCCCAGGAGGGCGAGGTCCGCGGTGGTGACGCGGAAGCTCCGGGAGGCCGGGGTGTCATCCACGTTGCCCGCGGCATCACGGGCGCGCACCCGCAGGGTATGCGGCCCCTCGGCCAGGTTGATGAAGGTGATGGGCGACGGGCATGGAGTGAACTCGGCGTTATCCAGGCTGCACTCGTAGGTGACGTTCTGCTCGTCCGAGCTGAACTCGAACGTCGCATCCCGCTCCTGGGTGAAGCCTGACGGACCGGAGACGATGTTGGTGTCTGGCGGCCTGGTGTCCACGGTGAAGGTGTTGACCGCGCTCCTGGCGCCTCGCACCGCCTGATACTCCGTGACGGCCTGCACCGTGTGCTCGCCGTCGGACAGCGGCGAGGGCGGGGTGAGGGAGTAGTTGCCGGAGGCATCAGACGTCGTCGAGCCGAGCTCGGCGCCATCGAGGTAGATGATGACCGTGGCGTTGGGCAGGGCCTTGCCCGTGATGGGAGGACGATTGTTGTTGGTGATGCTGCCGTTGGGCGGTGTGACCACCGTGGGAGGCGGTGGCACGACGAATCCGCCTGGCAGCACGTTGGAAATGCCGTTGCTGCCCGCCTGGGCTCCGTAGGAGGGGTCGGTGGGATCCTGTTGGACTCCGGCCGCAGCGCGGGTGGCGAAGATGTTGCTGCCGCAGCTCCCTCCCGCAGCCTGGAACAGAACATGCCCACCGCCACCACCACCCCCAGGGCCCACGCGGGGGATGTTCACGTTGCCTCCGATGCCGCCACTGGCGGAGAGCGAAGCACAATCGGCCGTTCTGGCGACGCGCAGGTAGACGGAGCCTCCCGCTCCACCGCCACTGCTTCCATCCGAGGCCGATGCACTCCCCAGGTTACCCGAGGCATTGATACTGCCATTGCCTGTGAGTTGATCGGCCCGGATGAAGATGGCGCCACCGCCATTGCCGCCCGGCACGCCTGTGTTACTGGCGCTATGCCCAGCCCCGCCGCCACCGCCGAACGTGAGGTGGTTCAGTGACGAGTAGGTGAGCGCCGCGCCCCCCAATCCTCCAACATCCCGGCCACCGTCGGATGGTGCCTCCGAGCGTCCTCCCTGACCGCCCGCGCCGCCATTACCACCTCCGCCACCGCCCGACTTGAAGCAGACTCCGCCGCCCGCGCCATTGGCCACGTTGCCGCGCCCGGTCTGCTCAGCGCCGTAGCGCGAGATTCCGATGCCCTCGCCCTTCTGTGCGCCCGCTGGGGCTGGCTCATCCACCCCCGTGCAGCCGCGCAACCCGGTGATGTCATTGACGTACTGGCCCCCGCGGAACCCGATACCGCTGGCGGTGATCAACCCGTTGTTGGACACCACGCCATTGGCCAGGAACACGACGATACCGCCCGTGCGCCCGTTCCAGGCGGGAGCCGTGATGCCCTGACCGGCGGCGATGGTGACCGTGGTGTACTCGGGCACGCGGATGACCTGGGTCACGTTCGCTGCGTACTCGTGGACGAGCGGCGCCGTCAGCTCCAGCGTCGACGCCGTCACCGAGGCCACCCGCGCGAACTCCCAGCGCCCTACCGGGCTATTGGTGAGATCGATGGGCTCCTGGAGTCCCGAGGCGGGGACCGGCGTGATGCCCGTCGTCTGGTACACCATCACCAGATCGCCGTCCGCGAAGCAGCCGGTGCAGGGCTCGATGGGGATGGAGGTGTTCCCCGTCGCCAGCGCTCCCGTCACCTGGGCATAGCTGTTGATGATGGTGCCGCTGCCCGCCACGGTGAGCGGCCCATTGCGCCCCGAGCCCAGTCCGAACGAGTCGGGCTCGGCCAGGGCCGTCCCCGCGCCGAGAGTCAGCACGCACAGGGCGGCCGCGAGCCACTTCTTCATGAATGGAGTTTTCATGACCTTTGATTCCTTGGGTTACTGCTCGCTCTCGGGATTGACGATGGTGAACGCCACGCGGCGGTTGGCCGCACGGCCCTTGGCCGTCTTGTTGGACAGCAGGGGCCGATCGGGCCCGTAGCCCTTGGCCTCCAGGCGCGTGGCCTCCACACCCTTCTTCACGAGGTACTCCTTCACCGACTGCGCGCGCGCCAGCGAGAGCCTGCGGTTGGCGTCCGGATCGCCGATGTTGTCGGAGTGCCCCTCGATGATGATCTTCTCAATCTCCGGGTGCTCCTTGATGACCCGGGCGACCTGATCCAGCAGCCGGAAGGAGCGGCGCTGGATGATGGCCTTGTTGGTGGCGAAGAACACGGCCTGCTTGATCTCCAGCTGGCCCTTCTGGATGGCCACGAACTGCTCCTGCTGCGGCGGGCAGCCGTGGTTGGCCTCCACACCCTTCTCCTTGGGGCAGTTGTCCAGGTGGTCCGACACGGCGTCTCCGTCCGTGTCCTTCGGCGGGCAGCCGCGCAGCTCCACCAGACCCGACTCCTTGGGGCATGCGTCGCGCTCGTCCACGACGCCGTCGCCGTCCGTGTCCTTCACCGGGCAGCCCTGACGCGCGGTCGGGCCTGCCTCCGTGGGGCACTTGTCCTTGGCGTCCTCGATGCCGTCGCCATCCCGGTCCGCTACCGCGCAGCCCTGGTTCTCGGGTGGACCGGCTTCATTCGGGCACTTGTCCTTGCCATCCGCGATGCCATCCCCGTCCGAGTCCGCCACCGCGCAGCCCTGGTTCTGGGCCAGGCCCGCCTCCTTGGGGCACTTGTCCACGGAGTCCACGATGCCGTCGCCGTCCGTGTCCTTCTCCGGGCAGCCCTTGTTCCTGGCCGGGCCCGGCTCGTTGGGGCACTTGTCCTCGTCATTCGTCACGCCGTCGCCATCGTCGTCCCGCGGCGCGGCCTCCGGGGGCTCGGAGCCTCCCAGCGCCACGCCGAGCAGCACGCGGAAGGACGGCGTACCGGGCGTATCCCCGAAGCCGGGACCGCCCAACGCATAGAGCTCCGCCAGCTGACCCAGCGGCAGCCGGAGGCCGGCCAACAGCTCCAGGGAGCTCGGCTGGTTCGTGAGCGGCAGGGTGCCGCGCACGTTGAGCTCTCCGCGCAACCCGCTACCCGTGGTGGCGAGCACCGCGCCCAGGCGCACCTCGTTGCCCACCTCGTCCTGGACGTTCTGGTCATCAATGAGGGTGACCGTGGGGCGGATCAGCGCGCCCGCCTCCACTCCGGCGCGCAGCAGGCCGAAGCGCCGGCCCAGCATCAGCTTGGGCGAGAACCGGAAGGTGTTGTCCCGGGAGAGCGTCTCCAGGCTGCCCACGGGAACTCCCACGCCCAGCTCAACCGCCAGGTCCAACGGGGCCTTGCGCCGCTGCGCGAGCAGCCCCACCCGCACGTGGGCCGAGGGCGTCCCCAGTCCCGTCTGGGCCGGAGCGCCGATACCCTGGGCGCTGAGGTCATCCCCGCGCTGCCACACCACCAGCGGCAGGTGGAGGCCGAGCTCCAGCCACCGCAGCGGGGCCCAGGCCATCAACAGGTGCGCCGTGGCCCGATCTCCCACCACCGCGCCCACCGGCTCCCCATCCGCGTACAGTCTCAGTGGATTCTTCTCGTAATGACCCAGCAGCGAAAGGCGGAACCCACCCGAGGGCAGCAACTCGCCGGTGCCCATCACCAGCGAGCCCCGGCCGTTGGGGTTCAATTCCAGACGCTCCAACTCAAACCCGGGCACGCCCTCGGGCTGGGCGAGCGCGGTCGAGGCGAGCAACAGGACGGCGAGGGCGGATAGACGCACGGACTGCGCCGAGCACTTCGGCGGGCGCGGCTTCGTGTAGCTCATGGGTTCTCCGTGTGGAGCGCAATGGGAGGAGTCCACCTGACCCATCGTGCGGGGAGGTACGACCCTGCGTGCTGCGGGGCACCGGAATTCCGGTAATTCATCCCCGGCGCTGGTTTCTCCCAACTGTCCAATCATTCAAACAATCCGCCCTCTCCTACCCCCACTGCCGCCCGAGGGCAATGAAACGTTTTGGGGGAGGAGCCCGGTGCGTGCACAGATCATCAATCGGGTGGACCCAGGTGTGTGCGGGTGAAGCGCAAGGCGTTCGTGCGACCCTTCCCCCTCTGGAGCCAGAGAGCGCCTCGTGGGAAGGTCCCCTTTCTTTCGTCTCCCATTTCCTTGTGTTTTAAAGCCGTGTCCCGTCACGCCGGGCTTGGCGTCCGTGGCGCGCATCCTGCCGCATCTGGCCGAGGAGCCTGCCTTCGTGGAGATGTTCCTCTCCGAGGCGAGGCTGGCCGCGCAGCTCACGCACCCTCACATCGTTCAAATCTTCGACTTCGGCGAGGCGGACGGCTCGTACTTCCTGGCCATGGAGTACATCGACGGGCCCAACCTGCGCACGCCCGTCAAGCGGGCCTCGGCGCAAGGCGTGGACCTGCTCGTTGCGACGCATCTTGGGCCGGGCGCTCGCCAAGGACCGCGAGCAGCGCTACCCGGACTGTCACGCATTCCAGTCGGACCTGGAGGAGTTCATCCTCTCGGTGGGCAAGCCGGTGACGATGCCGCAGATCGCCCAGCTCATCACCCAGGTCTCCTCGAGCACCGACCACTCGCTCCCCGTGGTCACGCAGGGCACGACACACCAGGAGCGGAAGTACTCGGTCACTCCCGTCCACACGCCGGCGTCTCCCATTACGAGGACGGATGCGGGGGCCCCCAGCACGCCAGCGACGACGCGGGTGTCCAGGCCTCGGCTCACTCCGGTCCCCGTGGCGGCACCTCCCTCTCCCTCCGAGGAGATGCTGACGGAGCAGGAGCGAGCGCTCGTGAGGCGTTTGCGCTTCCCCGTGAAGGAGCTGGCGCTCGGGGGCTTCCTGTTGATCGCGGCGGGGAGCGGCGTTGTGCTCTGGCGCTCCATTGCGGCACCCAAGCCCGAGGAGGCCGCAGCGAGGGTTCAACCTTTCCCCGAGCTCGAGCCGTCCACCCCGGACGCTGGATCCCCAGCCTCCGCGTCGGCGTCTCCCACTCCCAACGACGGGAAGGCCAACGACGAGAATGCCGCTGCGCCGGCTCCCGTGACGCCCAAGCCCCCGAGTTCATCCCGCGGTGGCGGTTCTTCGAGGTCCAAGCACGCCATATGGGCCAAATACACGGGCCCCAAGGGCACCCTCGAGTTTCACGGCCAGCTCGGGGTCACCGTCTTCGTGGATGGGGAGGAGTTGGGAGACCTGCCCCTACGGCCCGTGAATCTCCCGGCAGGGCCCCACATCGTGACGTTCTTCAGCCAGAGGCTGTCGAAGCACAGGGATGAGCTCATCAATGTGCGGGAGGGAGAGACCACGCTCCTCCAGGTCAGCATCCAGAAGGAGTGAAGTGCCCATCTGGCGCCGAGCGCCCGGATCAGGGACAGTTCCAGTCGGGGGGGAGCGTTCGTGGGTGAAGGCCGGTGTTCCCACGCTCCGCCCGTGCGGAGGACTGTCGAGATGAGTGGACGTATCAATCTGTTGGCGCCCGAGGTTCGGGCCCATCCCTATGCCGTTTACGCCGAGCTGCGACGAAACGCGCCGGTGTGCCAGGTGGACCCCGGTGGTTACTGGGTCGTCACCCGCCACGATGACGTGGTGGCTGCCTTCAAGAATCCGCAGATCTTCTCCAATACGGGCATGCGCGTGGCCACGAAGCCGGAGTGGCTGGGGCACAATCCGTTCGCGGACTCGATGATTGGACAGGATCCGCCGAATCACACGCGGCTGCGGACCCTGGTCAACCGGGCCTTCGGGCCCGCGGCGCTCGCCCGGCTGGAGGTGCGCGTGCGCCAGTTCGCCGAAGCCATCGTCGCGCGCATCCCCGAGGGGCAGGTGGTGGACTTCGTGGACGCCTTCACCCTCCCACTGCCCGCCAGCGTCATCGGCGAGCTCATCGGGCTGGAGCCCTCCCTGCATGCGCGCTGCAAGCGCTGGGCGGATGACCTCACCAGCATCAGCGCCAACCCCCAGGACGAGAAGCGCCGGGAGGAGATCCGCGCGACGGTCCGGGAGGCGGAGACGGAGATGGCCGCGGTGTTGGCCCGCCGCCGCCGCGAGCCGCGCGAGGACCTGGTGTCGGATCTGCTCCAGGCCCGCGTGGACGGCGAGTCGCTCGGCGACGCGGAGCTGATGAGCTTCATGTTCCTGCTGCTGGTGGCGGGCCTGGAGACCACCATCCACCTGCTCGGCCACTGCATGCGCTTCCTCATGGCGCGCCCGGACGTGCTCGAGCGCTTGAGGGCGGACCGCTCGCTGCTCCCGCGCTTCGTCGAGGAAGTGCTGCGCTACGAGCCGCCCGTGCAGGCCATCGCCCGGCTCACCACGGCTGAGACGGAGCTGAGCGGCGTGCGCATTCCAGCGGGCGCGAGGGTGATGCTGCTCATCGGCTCGGCCAACCACGACGACACGCGCTTCCCGGATGCGGAGAGCTTCAACATGGACCGAGAGGGCGTGAACAACCTGCCCTTTGGCCACGGCATCCACTTCTGCCTCGGAGCGCCGCTCGCGAGGCTGGAGGCCCGCATTGGCCTGGACGTGCTGCTGTCACGCTTCTCGCGCTTCACGTCCGGTGGACCCCTGGAGTGGAACCACTCCTTCACCGTGCGCGGTCCCCGCGTCCTGCCCGTGGTCGCACACGCCAAGCCGTAGCGCGGCCATTTCCCCTCTCCCTTCGGGAGAGGGACGGGGTGAGGGTATCGGGTGAACCCGGGTTGAACCCGTGGGTCCACACGGTGGGCCACGGGTTGAAGAACGGGCTTGGATACCCTCACCCTAACCCTCTCCCAAAGGGAGAGGGGATGTCCACGGAGTGTCCTGGAAGACACTCGACTCACCAGAGTCGGGTCACCCCCTCGCCGCTTGCGCGCAGGGTGCCTTCTTTGCTGCGAAGGATGCCGCCGCTCTCCTCACTCCTCTCTCGCTCCCGCCGCCTGACCCGGTGGCGCCGCCCGCTCCTGGGGGGACTCGGGGCGCTGCTCGTCTTCGAGCTGTTCTACAACGCGATTCTCGTCACCGGTCTCCTGGCCACGGTGCTCAATCTCTTCCTCGGGCGCTTGAGCGTGGACTGGAGCCACGCCTGGAGCCTGGTGCCTGGGCACGTCTACGTCCGGGACCTGACGTTGCGGCAGGAGGAGCGGAACGGCGGCCACTGGCAACTCGAGATGGAGCGAGTGGAGGTGAAGCTGTCCCTCCTCTCCCTGCTGGCGCGGCGGTTGCGAACCGAGTCCCTCGACGTCCACGGTCTGCGCGTCCAACTCCACACCGTGACACCCGAGCGTGGCGCGCAGTCTCCGGGGAAGGCTCCGAAACCCAAGGACCCCTGGAAACTGGACCTGCACGGAGTACGCGTCCAGGAGGTGCGCGAGCTGGAGTGGAACGAGGCGCGGCTCACCGGAATCACGGAGGTCACCGGGAGCCTGGAGATGACGCCGGGGCGGCGTGTCCTCGTGCGGGACGCGCGGCTGCAACTTGGACCGGGGCAGCTCTTCTACCAACGCGCGGCCGTGGCCCACGTGGAGCAGGGCTCGGGAGCCGTCACCCTCGAGGTGCAGCGCCAGGAGCCCGAGGGGCTCGACCTCATCACCGGGCTGACGCAAGGGCGGCTTCGCTTCACCGCCTCCCTTCCCTCGCTCGAGGGGCTGCAGCGACTCTCACCCCGGTTCGCCGGCGTCGTCCTGAAAGGGGGCGCGGGGCGCATCGAGGCGGATGTGCATGTGAAGGAGGGCCGCCTCGCACCGGGGACTCGGATTGAAGGCGAGGGAGCGCCCCTCGTGCTGCCCATGGTGGACCCCCTGGCGCTGAAGGCCCCCTGGAAGCTGCGCGCGGATGTGTACGGGCGAGAGGACGGCGAGGATCGCTTTGGACTGAAGCTCACGCTGGGGCCTGTGCGGCTGGAGGGAGGCGCTGGGCCGGCGCTGGAGACGTCGGAGATGACGGTGTTGCTGGGCGCGAAGTCCCCGCGCCTGGGCCAGCCGCTCCCCGATGTGCACCTCGTGCTCCGCGCGGCGCGCAGCAATCCCCTGGAGCTACGTCTGCTCAACGGATGGCTGGGGCCCTCGTTCCAGGTGGAGTCCGGCCGTCTGATACTGGAGGTCTCATCCCGAGCCAGCCCCGAGACAGAGGGAGGCGAGGCCCACCTGGAGCTGAGTACGGAAGACCTCCAAGCGCGCTGGGGCGGCGCGACTCTGGGCGGGCGCGTCCTGCTGGATATCGACATGCGGAAGCTGGCCTTCCACCAGGACACGGTGACGCTGCATGGCAGTCGCATGATGCTGCGCGACGTCTTCGTGCGAACGGGAAACAAGGACGAAGCGCAGGGCTGGGACGGCACCTTGGATTTCCCAGAGGCAACCCTCTCCCTGTCCCCACTGGGCTTCACGGGGCGCTTCACGGGGAGCTTCTCCAACGCGACTCCCTTCGTTGCACTGCTCACCCAGCAGGGCACCTTGCCCCACGTGCTCTCGTCCCTGCTCACCGCCAGGAACCTGGGACTCTCCGGCTCTATCTCGTTGGGCGCCGAGGGCGCGAAGGTGGAAGGCTTGCATGCTCGGGGCAGAGGGCTCGAGTTGCGCGGGAGAGCGGAGAGTGTCGGGGGCTCCCCTCACGCGGTGATGTTGGTGAAGGTGGGGCCCCTCCCCTTGGGCGTGGAGGCGAGCGCCGAGGGCACCCATATTCAAATCCTGCGCCCGTTCCGCTGGTACGAGGAGAGGACGGGAGAGCTGGTGAAGTAGGCCGCGCGGCGTTCCAGATAACCTGGCCGATATGTTCTTCCCACGCGGGTCGTTGAATCTCCGGGGTCACGGTTCCTGCCCGGAGGAGCGAAGATGCGCTTGGGAGTGTTTGTGTCGATGGGACTCGCGTTCCTGCTGGCCGGCTGCGCCGCGGGGCTGAAGGGATGGGAGGCTCCAGGCGAGGAGGCCATCTACGACGCTCCTCTGGAGGAGGTCTGGCCCTCGGTCCGCCAATTCTTCACAGACAACGGGCTGTCCTTCCGCGAGGACAAGGGCAACTTCGTCTTGGAGACGGAGTGGCGTCAGGAATTTGGGGGCTCGAGGGTGGCGGGCTACTGGCATCGCTACCTCGTGCTGGGCAAGCGCGAGACCCCCGTGCGGAGCAAGCTGTGGATCACCCGCGTCACCCGAACCGCGAACAGAACGCTGGCGCGCGCGGGAGACGAGCTCGATTGGGGTGTGGACCGGGGGCTGGGGGGCGGCAATGGCGAGGCCTCATCGGATGGGCTGGAATGGTACCAGAGCGCCGAGGACCTGGTGGACATGGGCGAGATGCCAAGAGGGGAGAACGGCATCGTGGCTGGCTCGGCGCAGGGCTCGCGTGACCTGATGATGGAGTGGAAGGTGTACGAGGCGCTGGCGCCCAGGCTGGCCAAGCGAGAGGCGTCCGCCGCGGAGGGAGCGCAGGCACCGGAGGTGAAGGCGGCGCCCGTCGCGGCGCTGGCGGTGGAGTGCGGGCAGCCGATCGCCGGCCTCGCGGCTCAGGTGAAGCCTGGGGGCGTGTTGCTGCTGGGCGAGCTGCATGGCACGCAGGAGGTGCCGCGCTTCATCGCGCAGAGCGCCTGCCAAGCGGCTGCGAACGGGACTCCCGTGACAGTGGGGCTGGAGCTACCCGTGGTTCAGCAGGAGCGCGTGGCCACCTTCCTCCGGAGTGCCGGCACGGAGGATGACTGGTTGAAGCTGATGGAGGCCCCCTTCTGGCGCAATCCCTACCAGGATGGGCGGAGCAGCGAGGCCATGGCCAACCTGCTGGAGCAACTGCGCCAGCTCCGCGCGCGGGGCTTGGACGTGGATGTCTTCGTGTTCGACCACCCCGGCTCCAAGGGGCAGGCGCACGAGGACGCCATGGCCGCCACGGTGCTCTCACACGTGCGCCAGGCGCAGGGGCGCTTCTTCCTGGTGGTGTCCGGCAACATCCACCCGCGCACCGTCCAGGGCCTGCCCTGGGATGCCAGCCACAAGCCCATGGGCCTGCTGCTGACCGCGCAGCTCAAGAACGTGGTGGCGCTGGACATGGCCTACAACAGCGGCTCGGCGTGGATCTGCGCGGCGGAGGCCTCGAACCAGCGGCTGGAGTGCGGTGTGCGGCCCGCGCGCGGCAAGGACAACGGGGACCGCTTCTTCGTGCACCTGTTCGAGCGACCGAACAAGGATGGCTACCACGGCATCTTCTACGTGGGCCCGGTCACCGCGTCGATACCCGCGGTGAACCGGGGACTGGGGCGCCCCGGGGCTGGTGCTGACGCGTCCCCGCCCCCAGAGGGTTGACGCCTGACTCAGAAGCTCAGGATGGCGCCCGTCTCGATTCCCAGCGCGGTGCGCTCCGCCTCGAAGCGACCCACGTCCACCGCCTGCTGCCGGAAGTGCGACTGGAAGAGGAAGCCCTCCAGCACGAAGGCCAGCCGGCGGGAGGGCTTGAGCTCGTAGCCCAGGCGCACCGTGCCGTTGTGCAGCAGGCCCGGTCCGGTACCCGAGAGCGTGGCGCTGCCGAGCGCGGGCAGCGCGTCCCCGGTCGTAGCGGCGTAGGCGTAGCTGGGCACCACCTTCGAGGGCTCGAGCACCTTCTGGTAGCCAGCCATGCCGTAGACGGCGTGCATGCCCGTCAGCACCTGGCGCACGGAGATGTAGCCTCCCAGCTCCTGCACGTCATCGCTGGCCCGGCCCTGCGCCAGCGTCAGCAGGCCCAGGTTGGCGGAGTTCTGCCCGTAGTTGAGCTCCACCCGGATGTTGGTGTTGTCCGAGGGGGCGAGCTCCGTGAAGAGCGCGGCGGCGAAGGCGGCGGCGTAGCGCTCGTCCGCGGCTCCGAAGTTGAAGGGAATCCGCGTGGCGAGGGCCGAGGCGCCCACCCGGCTCTTGCCGAACTTGTAGGTGCCGCGCACAGCGAAGGTGGGCAGGGCACCAATCTCGAAGGCCGCATCCTTGGCCGTGACGTTGGGGGCGGGGAAGCCCACGGCCACACCCAGCTCGAAGCTCGGCTTGCTGTAGAAGTACTTGAGCTGCTGGCGCATGAAGGCGCTGTTGCCTGCCTGGAAGAGCGCTCCCACCAGGTTGATGCCGTGCGGGTTGAGGGGGGCGTGCAGATCCCAATCCTGTCCCAGGGACACGGTGTGGCCGGGATGGAAGGTGTAGTCCACGTGCACGAGCCGCAGGCGAGGCAGGCTGGCGACGGTGGGCGTGGCCTTGGTGAAGTCCACGAAGTCGATTTCGAGCTGCGCCCGCAGCGGCCCCTTCTCGTTGAGCCAGAAGCCCACGCGCGACTGCGCCACCTGGAAGGTGTGGCGGGACCTGTCCGGCGCGGTGGCGTAGGCGGGGTTGCCCGCGGCGCTGACGGCGGAGGCGTTGGGCTGGTTGAAGGACTCCACCGCTCCATCGGAAATCACGATGCGCGGGGTGAGCGTGCCGTAGAACCGGAAGAGGTTCTCATCGTCACTGGGAGCGGCCGGGGCTGGCGGCGGGGCGACAGCCGGGGGAGGCGTCGGAGTCGGCGCGGGCTGGGTGGCGGCCGGAGTGGAGGCATCACCGGTACCGGGGGTCGTCTGGGCCACTGCCTGGGTGGCCGAGCAGAGTCCCCCCGAGATGATCAATGCGGCGAGTCGAGCAGTCTTCATGGCTTCCCTGGGGTTGTGGGGTCGATGGGTGCCTGGCGCTGCGAACGCAACCTCCGTACCACAACGCTCCCGCTCTGGAAGTCCCATGCTGCCGCACTGCGTCCAGTGTGATTTGGTAACCACTGTTACCGCCGGTAACACGCCCCGCCTGCCAACCTGGGAGCTCAAACCGAAGGCGCCGCCCAGAGCGACGCATGCTCCCGCGCGAACGCGGCGAAGGTCCTCGCGGGCCGTCCGAGCACCGTGCGCACATCGGGTGAGACAGGGGCGCAGAACCCCTCGCGGACGAAGCGATAGAACTGGATCAACCGCTCGACCCATTCGTCCGGAAACCCGGCCGCCCGGAGCGTCGAACGCGCCTCGTCCTCGCTGAGGGGAACGTACCGGAGGGGCCTTTGGGCCGCGTGCGAGAGGAGCTGGGCAACCTCGGTGGTATCGAGCGCCTCATCCCCCGTGAGCGTATAGGCCTTCCCCCTGTGGCCTGGCTCGGTCAGCGCGAGGGCCGCGACGGACGCGATGTCGCGCACGTCGATATAGGAGATCTTCGCGTGGCCGGCGGGGATGCGGATCTCCCCCGTCGCGCGCAGGCCCGCGAGCAGGGTCCCCGAGCTGAACACCTGCATGAACCAGTTGGGCCGCAGGTGCGTGAACCCGATACCCGAGTCCTCCAGGTACAGCTCCACCTTGCGCAGCGCGAAGCCGCTTCGCAGCTCGGCGCCCATGGCGCTCAGGTTGACGACGTGCCGGACGCCTCGCCGCTTCATCTCGTCGATGAGGGGAAGGGCCAGCCGGTCCGCGTGCTCGTCTCCGGGCCGAGCAATCAAGAAGACGCGATCCACCCCGTCCAGGGCCGGGGCGAAGGTCTCTGGCCGTTCGAGGTCGAACGTCACGAAGCGGGCCCGCGTCTGGACTTCAGACGCCGCGCCTGCCGGATGGCGCGAGGCGGCGAGCACCTCCTCCCCGCTCGTCTCGAGCCGCGCCAGGAGCTCCCGACCCACCGCGCCCGTCGCTCCGATGATGAGAATCTTCCCCGCCATGTGCTTCTCCCTCCGCCGGTCCATTCCGGCCGTGTCGCTGTGTGTTCCAGAAAAGTGAATGGATGGTTCACTTATGTGACAAAAAAAAGATCAGCCGAAGAAGTTCGCCAGTCCTGCCAGGTGGTACTTGGAATAGCCCTCGACGGCCTCGCGGATGAGGGCCTCGTCCTCGAAGCGCGTGAGGATGTCCACCATGGCGCCCACGAGGTTTCGGTAGATGCGCTCCAGGTTGAACCGGGCCGTTGCCGTCACTCGCGTGCCGGGATGGAGCGAGCGGAAGTGGGCCACGGCGAGCTGGATGAGCTCCTGGACCAGTCGCTCGGAGAACTCCTCGTGGCGAGAGCCCTGGGCGCGCCCCAGCAGCACGATGACGCGCAGCCGATGGTCGATGCAGAACCGGAGCAGCTCCTCGGAGGCCAGATGGAAGGCGGCCGTCGGTCCAAGCGTCCGGATGTCGGAGACTCCGTCGAGCGATTGCACCCTCCGGCGCAGGAGCGACGTGAACGTTCGGACGAAGTCGTCGCTGACCACCTCATCGAACAGGACGCTCTTGTTCTCGTAGTACCGGTAGATGTTGCCGGTGGAGATGCGCGCGGCCTTGGCGATCTCCGCCATGGTGGCGCTCATGTACCCCTTGAGCGCGAAGACCTTCAGCGCGGCGGCGGCAATGTCCTCCCGGACGTCATCCTTGAGGTACTGGGCCATGACTCAATGATGAACCTGTCATTCACGATTGTCCACCCAGGGCTCTGACGGCAAGGGAGAAGATCCTCACCCTCACCCTCTCCCAGAGGGAGAGGGGACATCCATGGGCCCTCGGACGCTGTCGAAATACTTCGTGGACACCCCCCAGGGGGCGTGGCCCTTCACAAGCGGCGCATCGAGCGCATGAGCACCGGCAGCAGCGCCAGGGCGAACACGTTGAGCCCCACCGACCAGGCGACGAGCCCCTTCCACAGCCGTGTCTCCAAGCGCCGGGTGCCGAGCGCCACCAGCACCCACAGCACTGGCAGGAAGTCCAGGCTGAAGCGCTGCGCGTTCAGCTGCACCCACCCGTTGTTGTAGTAGTGCAGCATGTGGACGAGCGCGAGCAGCACCATGCTCCAGGCCGCCACCCGCAGGGCACGCTCGCCGCGCGCCGCCAGCGCCACGAAGACGAAGGGGCTGGCGAAGGTGAGCGAGGTACCCATGCCATCCATTCCTGTCGGGGCCAGCTGCCGCGGCCCGCCGAACATGAAGTGGGGCCCCTCCAGGAACATGTGGAAGAAGTTGAAGGGCACGTAGGCGGGGTGGAACAGCCCATAGCGCTTCACACGCTCGGCCAGGAAGTCACCCAGGGGCATTCCCGCGTAGCCCGTGTCGAACGGATTGCCGAAACGCGCGGCGTTGAGCGCGAGGTAGGCCAGGGTACATACCCCCGCCACCGCGAGCACCGTGCCCGCGTGCAACACCTGTCTGCGCCGGCCCGCCTCCGCGTGGCGCAGCCACACCGCCACCGCGATGAAGGGAATCAGGTAGACGCACAGCTGGCGCGACAGGAAGGCCAGGCCCGCCCACAGCCCCGCCCAGGCTCCGCGCCCGCGGCCCAGCGCCTCGTCCAGC
Source organism: Archangium minus (assembly GCF_044360475.1). Taxonomy (NCBI): domain Bacteria; kingdom Pseudomonadati; phylum Myxococcota; class Myxococcia; order Myxococcales; family Archangiaceae; genus Archangium; species Archangium minus. The sequence continues at coordinate 12,403,571 of NZ_CP043494.1, read as the reverse complement.
GCGAGCAGCGAGCACGTCACCGCCACCACGTGCGCGAGGAACCACACTGCCTCGCTCTGCATCACGCAGAACCAGAAGGCCGTGCCCGCCAGCAGCGCCGCCACGAGCCAGGGCCGATCCTCGGGTGGAATCTCCAGCCGCCGCAGCACCCGCCACGCCACCCATGCCGCCAGCACCGCCACCCCCAGCGCCATGACGCGGTAGGGCACGCGCTCGTGCCCCACAAGGGCCACCGCCGGCAGCACCACCACCGAGGGAAATGGCGGGAAGGCCACGTAGTAGCGGCCCCCGTACAGGCTCAGGTCCTCCACCGGGCCTGGCACCTCCAGCTTCCCCTCCAACCACGCCTGAGCCTGCAAGCCGTAGAGGTTGGGCCCGTCGTAGCGCGGGAGCCGGAAGCTCAGGCCGAGCGCGAGCAGGGCCAGCAGGACAGGGAGGGCTTTGCGCAGGGCGGGGGGCAGGGACATGGCGGACGGCGCGCGGACTTAACACACGCCCCTCTCGACGTCACAGCCGAGCGCCGGGTGTCGGACACCCACTCCTCACGGAGTTGCGTGGAGCCGGCGCCCGGGCGAGGGTCTCCGGTGCCATGTTCTCGCACAAGCCCGTCCTCCGCGGCGTCCACGCCGTGCTCCGGCCCTTCCGTCAGGAAGACATCCCCTCGCTCTGGGCGATGCTCCATGAACCGGAGTGCATCCGGTTCACCGGCTCGCGGGGCGAGTACACCCGGGAGTCCGTGGACGCGTGGTACTCGAACCGGGGTGAGGTGTCGGAGCGCCTCGACCTGGCCATCGCGGATGTCGCCACGGATGCGTGCCTGGGCGAGGTGGTGCTCAACAACCTCTCCGAGGTCAACCGCTCCTGCGGCTTCCGCATCTGCCTCGCGGGGCCCCACGCCTTTGGCCGGGGGTTGGGGACGGAGGCGACCCGGCTGATACTGCGGCATGCCTTCGAGACGGTGGGGCTGCACCGGGTGGAACTGGAGGTCTACGACTTCAACCCTCGGGCCCGGCACGTCTACGAGAAGGCTGGCTTCGTCCTCGAGGGCGTCCGGCGGCAGAGCCTCTTCTGGGAAGGGGCCTGGCACGACACCCTCATCATGGCGGTGCTCGCCCACGAATGGGCGGTCCACCGCGGAACTCCAGGGGGCTGAGCGCGGCGGCGGGGCTGGGCCCCACCTCCAACCCCGCCGCGTTGCCTCAACTCAACTGACTACTGCCACTGATAGGCGCGCACCCAGTCGACCTCGAACACCTGCGGCGTCCGGCCGATGAGATCCGCCGTGGACTGCGGCACGCCGTGGTACGGCTGGCTGGCCCCGTTGACGCCGGCCGGGTAGTCGCCACCGACCGCCAGGTTCAGGATGATGAACATGGGCTTGTCGTACACCCAGTTGCCGTACCGGGTGACCTCCGACTTCAGCGTGGTCTTCACCAGCTGACCGTCGATGAACCACTTGATGTCGGTCGGCGAGTACTCGGTGCGGTACGTGTGCCAGTCGCTGACCGGAGAGCTCGGGTAGAACCGGCCGTTGATGGGCGTGTTGCCGGAGTAACCCGGGCCGTGCAGGGCGCCGGAGACCCAATCGCCGTAGCCGACGTTCTCCATGATGTCGAGCTCGCCGCACGCGGGCCAACCCACCCCCGGCTGGTTGATGTCGTTGCCGAGCAGCCAGAACGCCGGCCACAGGCCCGGGCCCACGGGCATCTTGAGCCGCGCCTCGATGGCGCCGTGGCGGAACTCGCGCTTGCCGATGCTCTCCAGACGGCCCGAGGTGAACGGGTAGCCGTTGTTCCACTCGCGGCGGGCGATGAGCTTCAGCGTGCCGTTGCTCACCTGCACGTTGTTGGGCGAGCTCGTGTACTGCTGCTGCTCGTTGTTGACGTGGATGTTGGTGATGTAGCTCCAGTTGGACGTGTTCACGCTGGTGCCGTCGAACTCGTCACTCCAGATCTGCTTCCAGCCACCGGTGCCACCCCCCGAGGTTCCGAAGGAGAACGACTCCCAGCACCCGGCGGTCGCGCGGTCCGCGTACAGGGGCGCGTTCGCGCCGCGGTTCGTATCGGTCGACACGTACTTGCCCGTGCTCTTGGCGAGCAGGCCGATGGTGCCGTTGCCGAAGTCCACCCACGTGAAGCGCTCCCAGTCACCGATGGCGGTGCGGTCCGCGACGAGCTGGCCGCCGAGGTTCGTGTCCGCCGACACGTACTTGCCCGTCTCGCTGACGCGCAGCGCGATGGTGCCGTTGCCCGCGTCGACAATCTGGAACAGCTCCCAGCCCGCCGCCGCGGCGCGGTCCGCCACCAGCGGCGCCGTCGCTCCGAGGTTGGCATCCGCCGAGACGAACTTCCCGTTCAGGCAGGCCTTCAGCCAGATGGTCTGCCCGATGGGCGCGGCCAGGGGCTGCTTCAGCTCCTCCGGCGTCTCCGGGGCGAGCGCGGCCTCGGGAGTGCAGGCGGAAGCTCCCAGCAGCATGCTTCCGATTCCTGCCATCAACATCCAACGGCTGCGCACTGCCTTCTTCATGTTCAAAGCCATTCGCTACTCCTTGGGGGGGCACGATGATAGACGGTTATCTCTCTGGTTTCCAAGATTTCTAGCTATCAGGGGTTCACTGTTTGACGAGTTCGAACTGGTCGAAGGCCGCCCAGTTGTTCGCGAGGGCATCGCTGTAGACGCCCACCTCGATGTAGCCGTTGGAGACCTGGATGTTGTTGAGGGTGTACTTCGTCCAGCTGGAGACGGCGCCCGAGCCGATCTCCGCCGTCTGCTCCGCCGCGCCATGGTTCTTGGCGTACAGGCGCAGGGCACGCTGACCGCCGCCGGAGCGCACCCAGACGCTGGCCTGGTAGGTGCCGTTGGCCACGCTCAATCCCTGGCCCGTCACCTGCTGATAGGCGGTGGAGGCCCAGTGGGTGAGCTTGTAGCTGCCCCCGTAGGGGTAGTCCGTGTCGACCTTGTGCGCGAGCGCGCCGCTGTGCCACTCGCCGTTCCAACTGGAGAGGCTTCCCGTCTCGAAGCTGGCGTTGGTGAGCAGGTTCTGCCCCGGCGGAGGAGGCTGGGTGCCCCCGACGACCTGGGAGATGGCGGTCAGCAGCGAGGCGCTGCCGGTGGCGTCATCGGAGATGTCCCAGATCATCACGCCACCGCCGCGCTGGAGCGCGAGCCTGGACTTCGCCTGGATGGTGGCGATGCCGTTGTAATAGACGTCGCCGACGTTGTCCTTGTACGGGGCCTGCGCATCCCAGGACACCAGGGTGCTGTAGCCCACATAGGACGAGGGCGAGCGGCCGTAGAACGGAACGCCGAGCACCGCCTTGTCCTTGGGGAGCCCCCGCCCGAGCCAGTAATCCAGGGACTGGACGGCATAGTCATACGTCGAGTGGGGATGGCCGCCGTCGTAGGCCATGATGTTGAGGAAGTCCACGTCCGCGAAGGTCGCGGCGGGGATGCCTCCGCCCGTGTACCCGTTGGCGACGACCGCCGCGGTGAGCAGCTTGCCGCGGCTGTGGAGCGCGGTGGACAGCTCCTTCATCAACAGCGCGAAGTTCTGGGACTCGGCTCCGGGATCCGGGTACTCCCAGTCGATGTCCACACCGTCCAACCCGGCCTGCGTCACGTAGTTCACCAGGTTGTTGACGAAGGCCGTTCGCGTGCTGGCGTTGGCGGCCAGACTCCTGAAGCCAGAGTCGTCCCCGTTGTTCCAACCGCCCACCGCGATGGACACCTTGACGCCTCGCGCGTGCGCGGTCTGCACCAGTGAGCGGAGCCGGCTGTCCCCGCTGCCCGGTCCCGTGAGGCCTCCCTGCGCGGTGGGCACGACGAAGGCGTAGTTGATGTGGGTGAGCTTGTCGTACTGGATGGCGTTGACGTCCCCATTCCAGGTGGGGAAGTAGCCAACGACCCGGGTGGCGAGCGCGGCCTGCTCCTGCGTGCCCGCGGACTCTTCAGCGGGGACCTCGGGCTGACCGGAGCAGGCGATCAGCGACGAGAGGAAGGCGGCTCCTACGGCCAGCTTGCGAATGGGAGATGGGATGTAGGACAAAGACGGCTCCTCCGTTTAACCGGTTTTCCAGCGTTTCGCTGGTTGTCGAGCATGGAGGTGGCCGGTTGTCTCTTCGGGTTAAAAATTTGTTCGTCTCACCCTCCTGGGGGATGGGAGAAGGTGGGAGGCGGAAGCACGTCCAGGTCGTAATGGATGGACACCTCTCCCGAAGACGCCAGCCGGCCGATCAGCAGCGCGCCGAAGAGCTCGAGCTTCTCACTCACGTCCATGCTGGCCCCGGGCGCATGGACATTGCCCGCCAGCAGGCTCGAGGCTGGTACCTCGAAGGAGCCGGGGCCTCCCACGTAGACGCGCAGACGCGAGGGAAAGCGGGCCGAGCCCAGCGCGAGCCGCTCCGCCGCGAACAGCCGGCCCGTGATGAACAGATCCAACTCCGCGCCCTCGAGCAGCTCCACCTCGAAGCGGCGTCCCACGTCCACATCCCCACCGACGAACAGCACGCTGCGCCCGCTCACGATGAGCTTCGCCGAGCCCGAGCCCGCGATGCGGCTCAGATAGAACCGTCCGCACGGAAGCTCCAGGGTGCGGTCCTCGGAGAAGCCGTCCAGCGCCGCTGGGTCGAGACCCATAGAGGCATTGTGGTTGTCGGTGACGTGGCTGTTGACGAGCGCGCCGATGTCCTCGCCGTCGAACGCATCGCACGGGCACGGAGGCGGGGGCGGCTCCACGGGCTCGCGTCGCAGCTCGGACACCTGGAATGAACCCGACACGGAGAGGGTGCGTTCTGGCGGGAGCGTCAGGGTTCCGCCCACCGTCAGCGAGGCGAGGGTGATGTCGCCACCGACACGCGCGTCTCCTTCCACGGACACGGGGCCGTTGCCCTCGAGCGCGCCACGGGTTTGCAGCTCGCCTGCGATGGACAGGGTCGTGGCGGCCTGGATGCCGCGTGTGCCGCCCACCCGGAGCGCTCCCCCGATCTGCATCGACGCTGCGTTGGAGAAATCTCCATTCGTCCCAACGGACGCCCCCTTTCCTCCGGGAGACCAGGCGCCCTGAGAGCTTCGGAAGGCATCGGTGACAAAGGGCGTACTGACGGTCAGCCCGTCGCAAGTGCACAACGCGTGTTGGAAGGTTTGTGCGGCCAGGGCCGCGAACTCAGATGGTCCCGGCCTCGCGCAGTATTCGCTGTGGCCCTCCGCCGGGTCGTGCAACGAGGCCACTGGATCCACGAGGGAGCAGCTCCAGCCTCCTCCTGTGACCAGCGCGAGAAGCAGTCCGAAGCGCCAAGGCATGGGGTTCCTCGAGGAGGTGTCGGTCATTGGGCCGTCGAGGACAGCTCCTTCAACCGGTGCCGGGCCTGCTCGGCAAAGAGGGAGTCTGGGTGGGCGGCGAGGAACGCCTCCAAGGCCCGGGCTTCTTGCGCCTCGTCCCCGAGCGCCCGCCAGGCCGCCGCGACGCCCTGGCGCGCCTCCTCGCTCAACATGCCTCCCGGTTGCATCCGCTGCGCCTGCTGAAATTGACGCAGGGCGCCTCGCGCGTCTCCCAGGTGCTCCAGCCGCAGCACCCCGGACGCCACGTGCGCCACGTATGCCGACGCCGTGCCCGGAGAGGACTGAATGACTCGCAGATAGAGTGTCTCCGCCTCGCTCCACCGGCCCTGCGCCCGCCGTTCATTGGCCTGGCGCAACATGTCCTCCGGCTCCGTGGCGGCAGCAGCGGCGACTCGCATCCGTGCCTTTGGCTCCGACGGCGGCGTTACGGCCTTGGGGGGCTTCACGGGCGCGGGTGGGGGCTCCACCTGGGCTGGCGCCGGTGCCTCATTCGTCACGGCCATCCGCGGTGCGGGCTCCGCGGGTGGAGATGACTGCCATTGCCAGATGCCCGCCGCCGCCGAACCTGCCAGCGCCAGGCACGCCCCGGTGACCCACATGCCCTTTCGGGTGCTCCACCGTCTTCGCTTCGGGGCGGGTGGCGTTTCGATTTGGAATGTAGCGAGTGCCCCCTGGACGAGCTCGGCGGACCGTTGTCGGGAGATGCGCCGGGCGGGCCCGGAGCTCTCATCCAACAGTTCGAGCAGCTCGAACGGCTCCTCATTCTCATCGGTGGTCGGGCGACTCATCCCTGACTCCCCCCACGGCTCGACTCCTTCTCGTAAAGCTCCCGGAGCTGGCCTCTTCCCAGACGCAGCCGGCTACGCACCGTCTCGAAGGGAATGCCCAGCTCCTCGGTCATCTCCGGTACGCTCATCCCCAGGACATAATGAAGCACGAGCGCGTGCCGACGCTCGTCGGACAGCTTGTCCAGCAGCTTCACCATGTCACGCCGGAAGACGTAGTCGTCCGGCGGCGCATCCTCTGAGGGCACCGTCACCAGCTCCACCGCTGCATCCCCGCCGCTCTGGTGCTGAGTGGCGCGGGCCTTCTTGATGGAGGCGAAGGTGACCCGCACCACCACCCGGTCCGACCAGGACTTGAAGGAGCCCTCTCCACGCCAGGAGGGGAGCCCTCGCAGGATGGCGATCAGCGACTCCTGGGCGATGTCGTCCACGTCCTCGTCCCCGCGCAGCAGGTAGCGCACGAGGTTGCGCACCCGTGGCAGCAGCTCCGTCAGGAGCGACTCAGCCGCGTCCCGCTCTCCCGCGAGCACCGCCTGGATGCGCTTGTCCTCGAGAGGCGTGACCGCGCGCAGTCCCTCTCTGCTCAATGCTGTCATCGAGCCCATGGAGGGGGAGGGGGGCGATTTCGGGTCATGGGATTTCATGGCGACCCGAAGACCAGCGCTAAGCCGAGGCGCGGTTGCACGCCCCAGAGTTGGTTGCGGACGACGACCGACTGTGCTCGTTGGTAGGTAAGGGTAGGCGCTCCGGCCAGCACATCCACGGCCACGGACGTCTCCAAGGCCACCGGGCCTGTCCGCCAGCGGGCCGAGAGCTCTGGGCTCATATAGGCGGTGGGGGTGAGCCGGGGAGGGGAGGCCTCGGCCGCGGGGACCAATGACGCGGTGCTCCGCAGGAAGCCCGCGACGCCCGCGCCGAGGCCCGCGCCCAGCCGGAACCGCTCCGTGGAGATCAGGGCCGCATCCACCCCCACGCCGGCCGCGTGTTTCGACAGAGAGACTCGGGTGTACTCATCTGTGAGGTGACCAGGGAGGCTTGCCAGCAACAGCAGGCGCGCGCGCAGCCGTCCTCTCTCCCAGCCCAGTCCCACCTGGAGCCCCTGTTGGCCTCGTGGACTGTTCCCATCAAGGGAGGCCTGCCAGCCCACGGCCAGCGTCCAGGGGGCGACCTCGCGGTTCGGGCTCGGAGTGGGAGGGGGCGGCACGTCTGGCTCCAGCTCCACCTCTATCGGCTCACCCACCGGCAGCCGGGCATCCAACGCCTTCAATGCGGAGCGCACCACCAGGGCCGCGCTCTCGGCTGTCGCGGAGCGGCTCAACGTCGTGGGGGGGTCCGCGTGCTGGAACTGCCGCACGAGCATCCGTCGCGTGGCGGGCTCTGCGATGTGGAGGATGAGTGCTTGCTGCGTGTGGCTGAACCAGATGACCGCCCGGGCCTGGTGGCGCTCGGCCAGGGCCACAACGGCCCTCCATTGTTCCACGACGTTGGGTCCGGGCTCGGGTCCCGGGTCCACCTTGAGCACCAGGGGCAGGTCGCTGATCTGTCCCCGGATGCGGCTCTCCAGCGCCTCATCTTCTGGAGAGGAGGTCCGCAGCACGGCGAGCCACGGCTCCGCGTGGGCCGCACTGCTCGCTCCCCCGCTCACGAGGACGCAAAGGAGAACGCGCCGTATCAGACCCACCAGTTTTCCACTCAAGCCGGACTCGACCCTAACACGTCCCCTGGAGGCGCGAGAGGGGGACGGGCTGACCTACCGACCGGCCGGGAGCCGCGAGCTCGTTGAGAAAGACGCTCCTCGCGTCCTCTTCACGCTGAGGCGCTGCGTCATGGCTTCGCAGTGGAAGACAAACAATGAACGATTTCCGCAACAGGCGCCGTTTCATGCCCGTGGCGTAATCGTCGGGTTGTCATGACGATGTTGCAACCGTATTACAAAAAACTACTGGGTTGTCGAAAAGGGCTTTCCAGGTATTGAGGTTTTTAATGGCTATCTGTAGAAAGCATTTCTCGTGAGCCCCCGCTCACGACCCCCAACCCCTGGCTGAAAGGCCACGACCCCCGAGGGAGTAGTCCATGATCCGTAAGCTCAATGCTCTGTCCACCATGACGGCGCTGTTCGCCGGACTGGCAATCCAAGGCATCCCGATGACCGCTGCGGCGGCCTCCGCGGATGAATCCGTGTCGCCGGAGATCATCTCCACGATGCAGCGGGACTTTGGCCTCTCTGAGGCGCAGGTGCGTCGTCGTCTGGCGGTGGAGGCGGCTGCTCCGCGTCTGGAGCGCAAGCTGAACGAGGAGCTCGGTGCTGGTTTTGGCGGCGCCTGGCTGAACGAGGATGGCAGCAAGCTCATCGTGGGCGTGACGGATGAGGCCAGCGCCGAGCGCGTTCGTCTCGCCGGTGCCGAGCCGCGGCTGGTAGCCCGGACCCTGAAGCAGCTCGAGCAGATCAAGGAGGAGCTGGACCGTGGGGCCTCTGAGGCCGACTCGTCCATCCACGCCTGGTATGTCGACGTCGCCACGAACACGGTTGTCGTGCTCGCCGATGACTCGGCGATGTCGAAGTCTCGCGTGGAGGAGTTCCTCGCGCGCGCCGACCGGAAGGATGGCGCCATCCGCGTGGTCGCCTCGGCCGAGCAGCCCCGCCCGCTGTACGACGTGCGCGGTGGTGATGCCTATTACCCTGGCAGCTCGCGTTGCTCGATTGGCTTCTCCGTGACGGGCGGCTTCGTCACCGCGGGTCACTGCGGCGCCCGTGGCACCGCCGTCTCCGGCTCCAACCGGGTGGCGCAGGGCACCGTGCAGGCCTCGTCCTTCCCTGGCAATGATTACGCCTGGGTGAAGGTCAACTCCAACTGGACGCCCCGTGGCGTGGTGAACCGCTACAGCGGCAGCACCACCGTCTCCGTCGCTGGCTCCACGGAGGCCGCGGTGGGCGCCTCGGTGTGCCGCTCCGGCTCCACCACGGGCTGGCGGTGCGGCACCATCCAGGCCAAGAACAGCACCGTCAACTACCCGCAGGGCTCGGTGTCGGGTCTCACCCGCACCAACGCCTGCGCCGAGGGTGGTGACTCCGGCGGCTCCTGGATCTCCGGCAGCCAGGCGCAGGGCGTGACGTCTGGCGGCTCGGGTAACTGCACCTCGGGCGGCACGACGTACTTCCAGCCGGTCAATGAGATCCTGAGCGTCTACGGTCTCCGCCTCACGACCAACTAAGTCTCGGTGAGGTGAAGCGTGAGGCCTGGCTGGGTTTCGAGCCAGGCCTCACGAATGTTTGTCATCCTCGTGGCGGTGCCGTGTGCTTGTCGGCGAGCTCCAGGAGCTTCGTCACGGTGCTCCAGTTGCGGGCCGTCGCGGTGACCCCCCATCGCGTCCCGCTGAGCACGGTGGCCAGCTTCGAATCCCTGATGCCTTGAGGGAACCGGGCGTAGATTTCCCGACCGACGACGCGGAATTCATCTGGCAGGTAGGCCGCCGGGTCGAGCTTCTGAAGCTGTTTTTGATCAGGCACGTCCGACAGGAACGTCACCAGAAACTGCGAGGGAGCGTCCTCGGCACCCGGGAGGGGATTGGCTTCGATCGCCGCAGCCAACTCGTCTCGTGTGCGGATGACCACGGCAACCTCGAAGCCGAACGTCTCCGCGAGGGCGGCCTCGAGCTGCTTGATGAGCTTCGCTGGGTTCTTCTCCTTGCTTGAGAAAACGGCGTTACCACTTTGAAGAAGTGTCGCAACGTCGGTGTAGCCGAGTCCTTGCATCAGCTCACGGAGCTGTGCCATCGGGACCTTCTTGTTGCCACCCACGTTGATGCCGCGCAGCAATGCGACGTACCTGGCCATGGGTATGTGTCCTAACATGCCCTCGAAGCGCACTGCGTCTCCCATGACGGAGCATGGATCCGGATCAGGGGCATTGGATTCGAGTGTTCATTGATGTATCCATGAACACGCATCGAATCCGTTCCAGATCATGCCGTTGTGGCTGTGACACGCAGGAGCCCTCATGCACGGTGATTCCGGTATTGGGAAAGTTTTGCGGCTGGGATTGAGGATGGGAATCATGGCGACTGGCATGTCGGGGTTGCTCCCCGCGGTCAGTCTGGCTCAAGGGTCTCCTCCTCCCAACATCATGTTCCTGTTGGACAACAACAGGGCCATGCAGGAGTTCTCCCAGTATCTGCCTGAAGCCTTCACGCCCGGCTTCTATCCCACACCCGAGGACCCTGCTCCCGGCGATCTCGGCGGTGACGGGCCTGCCGGACACAACATCAACACGGGCTGCACGGATCCGGCGCTGGTCGCCGCGATGAGCTGGTTCGACAAGGACAGCTCGGAGCCGGCGAGGAATGGCTCCGTCCTCATCGATGCAGATCCCGAGCTGGCCGCGAAGTTCTTCGAGCCCGACAGGTTCTATCACTCGCGGGGACGGCGTCTGGCCTGGCAGACGGAGGAGTACCCGTTCTCCGTCACCAGCGACTTCAACGGGCTGAACTCGCACGGTGATGCGCTGACGGCCTGCTACACCGTCACCAATTGGAAGGACGCGTACTTCAACTCGCCCATGATGGACGAGTGCATGAAGTGTCTGACGACCAAGGGCTGGTGGCGGGGTCCGGTGGTCTCCGCGCAGACGGCGCCCGGCCTGGATGGCCCGAAGCCGAATCCCGGCGAGCCGCCGCTTCCTCCCGAGGCGTTCCGCAAGTGGGTTGTCAGTGGCCGCGTCCTCAACCTGCGTCCGCCCAAGTTCGTGGTGGCGCGCAAGGCGGTCAAGGACGTCATCTCCCAGGCGTCCAACGTGCGCATGGGCGTGGCCACGCTCGGAAGGGACCAGGGGTGGTTTGATCCGCCCGAGCTCCTCAAGGGCATGAGCCCGAGCTGCGACAAGTCCACCCCCACCGTTAACGAGGCGGCGCTCGACCGGGCCGCGCTGAAGCGTGCCGTCAACCAGGTCCAGTTCCGCAACCATGACCGCAACGTCGGTGAGGCGTTGTTCGGCCTGGGTGGCTACTTCTCCTCGCAGGTGCAGGACAATCAGTGGGGGAACTGGTTCGGGCAGCCGATTGATCCGGGTTGGGGCTGGCCGGGGTGCTGCGACGGTGGCACGTATGACAACCCGTACACGGGCCAGTTCGGTGCGACCTGGGCCGCTGCTCCTGACGAGTGGCTGAAGGCGCCCTATGTGGATGCGGACCGGGGCATCTCCCTGCCGGGCCAGCCCTGGGAGCCGTCCGAGAGCGAGAACAAGTCCATCTGCTTCGACAACCAGCGCACCGCCGTGCTCGTGGTGGCGGGAGGCACGCCCCGTTACGAGGACAACTCGGTGCCTATCACCAAGATGATGGAGCTGCTCATCGACCAGGGAGCCTCGCACCCGGATGAGTCGCCGGTCCGGTTCAACCCGGCCGACCCCGAGCACAACCCGGACGTGGGGGGCATCAACTACTGCGACAAGGCCGGGAAGTATCCCCCTGCCAGCGGGTGGTACACCAAGGCGGACTGCGACTACACCGCCTACAACTGGCCGGCCGGTCTGGGCGTGGGCAACAAGAACTTCATGGACGACGTGGCCTTCTTCCTGTCGCACATGGACCTGCGCGGCGACAGGGCGGGGCACGAGCCCGTGCAGACGTTCGTCGTGGGCTACAACGATGACAGCCCCATGCTCCAGAGCATCGCGAGGGCGGGCGAGGGCGTGTTCTTCCGGGCGCAGAGCGTCTCCGAGCTGCGCAACTCCCTGACGGTCATCGTCAACACGGTCTCGGCGCCCTAGCCGCACCGCAGTACGTCTTCAGTACGCCTTAAGGTGACTCCAGGACGGGTCGGCGTGAAAGCGCTGACCCGTGGGGGCCGGGCTCTTAATGTAGCGGCCGAGCCCCCACTGGAGGAACGGCATGCCCCGGTCCAACGCCTGGAGTCACCTTGCATCGCTGTTGGGAGTCGAGCACCCCATCATCCAAGCGCCCATGGCGGGCGGTGCGACGACACCGGAGCTTGTCGCCGCCGTGTCGAACGCGGGCGGGCTGGGCTCCACGGGAGCCGCCTACCTGAAGCCGGAGGACATCGTGAAGCACTCGCGCCGGGTGCGCGAGCTCACGGATCGTCCCTTCGCCATCAACCTCTTCGCGCCCCAGCCTCAGCCCGGCGAGGTCGACTCGAGCCGGATGCTGGCGGTGCTGGCCCGCTACCATCAGGAGCTCGGGCTCGCTCCGCCCCAGCCGCCGGCCAATCCGCTTCCGCCCTTCGAGGAGCAGGTCGACGCCATCGCGGAGAGCGGGGCGCGGGTGTTCAGCTTCACGTTTGGAATACCCCCCGCCGCGGTGCTTGAGCGGTTGAAGGCGCGCGGGATGGTGCTTGCGGGGACAGCCACGACGGTGCGGGAAGCGCAGCTGCTCGAGGCCGCGGGCGTGGACGTGGTCGTCGCGCAGGGGAGCGAGGCGGGTGGGCACCGGGGCACCTTCGCGGGGCCCTTCGAGGCGGCGCTGGTGGGCACGATGGCGCTGGTGCCCCAGATGGTGGACGCCGTGCGCCTCCCGGTGGTGGCGAGCGGAGGTATCATGGATGGGAGGGGTCTGGTTGCGGCACGCGTGCTCGGGGCGAGTGGCGTGCAGTTGGGGACAGCCTTCCTGACCTGCCCCGAATCGGGCATTGCCGCCGTCTACAAGGCCGCGCTGCGAGAGGCACGGGACGACATGACCGTGGTGACACGGGCCTTCTCCGGCCGTCCGGCCCGAGGGCTCGCCAATGCCTTCACGGAGGCACTCGCGGACACGAAGGAGCTTCTTCCGTACCCGTTGCAACACGCGGCGACGACGCCGTTGCGAAGTGCCGCGGCGGCGCGAGGAGATTCCCGGTTCATCGCGCTCTGGTCGGGTCAAGCGGCCGCGTTGTCTCGAGGGAAGCCGGCGGCGGAGCTGGTGCGGGAGCTCATCGAGGAGTCCGAGCAGCTGACCCTCCAGGTCACGGAGCGCTGAACCGTGGAAGTCCCCTCTCCCTCTGGGAGAGGGCTAGGGTGAGGGTATTTCCCTCCCTGTGTTGCAGTCTGCCATCCGTGAGTGACCCGTGCGCCGCTGTGGACCCAGCCTCCAGGAGGCCACGAGGGGGCCACGAGAGGGCCACACGCGAGGAGCCACGCGGGTAACGCATACCCTCACCCCCCGCCCTCTCCCAGAGGGAGAGGGAGCATGCGCACCGACCGGGCGCTCAGGCGTTGCACCCGACATTAGAGGTCATATTTTCGTGCCAACTTCTGCGGTCACGTCTACAGTGAGTGGCCATGGGGAACGAACGACACGACAAGGCACCGCGGGGGCAGCGGCTCCCAGCGGATTTACGGGAGCGCACCGGCAGCGAGCGGGATGAGTCGGGGTTGCCTCTGGCCTTCTACGAGCGTCTGGCGGAGGCCTCCGTGGACGAGAAGTTGGCGTTGGCGCGCGAGGCTGCCAGTCACCCGGGGTTCGACGAAGAGGATGCCTTCGAGGTGGGCAGCCGCGTGGAGGAGGCGCTGATCGCGGCCGACCGGTACGCGGAGTTCGAGGGGCTGCTCGACGCGTGGAAGGAGCGGGCTCCGAAGGTGCACGACGCTGAGCCAGCGGTGCGCACGTGGCGCGTGGAGTTGGCGCTGCGCCTGCCGGGCCGGGAGGTGAAGGGGGCGCTCGTGTCCGTGGCCAGGCTGACGGGGGACGCGGAGCTGGTGTCCCGGTTGGCGGAGTGGTGCCTGTTCCGGGGTCGGCTCGATGAGGCGCGAGCGGGTCTGATGGAGGCGTGGCCGCGGGTGCGCGATGACGACACGGTCGCCGAGTGGACCCGGGTGGACTACGTGACGCGTTCGGTCCTCACCTGCATGGACGTGGCACTCCGGGAGTCGCCGGACCTGTCCCTGGCGGATCTGTATGCGCACCTTGCGCCCTTTGCTCGAGCGGTGCCGCACTGGGTGAAGGCGGGGCTGGCGCTGCGCGCTGGCCGAGAGCAGTGGTTGCGCAAGACGGGCCAGCAGTTGCTTGCCCTGTCCTCGGAGAGTTTTTTCGAGGAGCAGCGGTCCTTGGTGATGGCCTTTGAGCCGGAGCTGCGGGTGCGGCATGGGTGGCCGTGGGGGCGCACGCAGCTCCTCTTTCCGGAGTTCTTCCAGCTGCTGCCCGGCCCCTTTGGGCACGACGGCAGGATGGAGCGGGCCATGGAACTGCTGCTGCCCGTGCTCAGTGATCTGGACCATTGGGTGCGCGGCATGGTGGAGGAGCGGACGCTGCATCCGCACGTCCATGCCGCCACGGCGCTCGCGCTGCGTCCCTGGGGCGAGTTCGTGTGCAGGCTGGGGTTGGTGAAGGAGGTGGAGCTGGCGGCGTGGTGGCAGCAGGCGTGGCACATCCTCTCTGCGCTGCCTGAACAGTTCATCGCATCGGATGATCCCCTGCTCGTGGGAGAGGTCCGCAGCTCGCTCCAGGGGGGGCAGCTCGATGCGTGACAATGAAGCGCAGGCGCTGGTGCGCCAGGTGGTGGAGTACACGGTTCAGCTCCCCGCGGACCTGGTCACGGACATCCTCTCGCGCGGCAAGGAGGTGGTGGCTCCGCTGGTGGAGATGCTGTGTGACGAGTCACTGGCCGACACCTCGGCGCCAGGAGAAGGCTGTGCACCCATTCACGCGGCCAGGTTGCTGATACGACGGAGAGATCTCGAGGCCGTGCCCGCGCTGGTGGAGCGGCTCATGCGATGCCTGCCCGGGGAGTTGCTCTATGACACGCTCCTGGTTGGCTTGGAGGAGCTGGGGCCTGTGGTGGCTCCCACCGCGCTGGAGGCGCTTGAGCGGAGCCGGACCCCGGACGAGCGCTTCGGGCTGCTCTCCGTATTGTCGCGCTGCGGTGTGAAGGACGAACGCATCTACTCGGCGCTCATCCAGCAGTTTGAGGAGGATCCGTTCCTGGGGGCGATGAACCTGGCGCGTTACGGTGATGCGCGGACGCTCGAGCCCCTGGTCCGGGCGCTGGATGCGACCTCGGTGGCGGAGGACGAGGAGGATCTCTTCGCCCACCAGTCCGTCATCGAGCTGGCGATTGCCATCGAGACGCTTGGGGGCACGCTCACCGAGGCGCAGCGAGAGAAGCGCGAGCGGGCTCAGCGTGCGCGTCATCGGCTGCGCGAGATGTTCCAGCGCGTGCTGGACTCGCTGCCCCCGATTCCCGTGCCTCGGAAGGATCGTCCTGGGCGCAATGACCCCTGCTGGTGCGGCAGCGGGGTGAAGTACAAGCGGTGCCACCTGCGCCGTGACACCCACGGTGAGTAGTGCCAGGGCCCGGCTCGCGGCGCGAACCGGAGCCCTGTGGATGCGAACGGGCTACGGCTTCACTGCGCGGCTTCGGCGGCCGAGGTCTCGCAGGTGACGCGGAAGTCCCGCGTCTCCGCCTGGTAGTCCTTCAGCTTGAGCGTCTGCTGCTCCGGCTTGAGCGTCGGCGTGCCCGCGTTGGCGCACTTCCAGGCCGGCGACGGCGCCACGGTGAGCTGCAACTCCGGGCCGTCGCTGGGCAGGCCGGTGACCTGGTAGCTGCAGCGACCGCGGCTGACCTTCACCATGCGGCTGCCCAGCACGTCCTCGGGGGCGTCCGCGTAGGCCACCTTCACGGTGAGGCCCTCGCAGTAGTCCCCGGTCTTCGGCCCCACCTCGTCGGCCAACGAGATGATGCCTGTCACGGTACCGTTTCCTTCACGCTCCGCGCGCCCCCCGGTCGCGCTACGGCTCGTTCCACAGCCCACGGCGGTGGAGAGCATCAGGACGGCGATGGTGATGCGATTCATGGATGTCGGGCTCCTCTTACTCGATGGGGTAATCGCCTGTTGTGCAGGCGGCCTGGGAGGCGGCCACTCGACAATTGCCGTAAGGCTTCATTCCTGCTGCATGCGAGTGCGGATGGCGCGAAGACTTCCGGGTTGTTCGGGGAGTTAGAGGCGGAAATCCGCACACAGGGTGCGAGGGATAAGGCGGATTTAATCGAGGGAAAACAGCAGGGGCTCCGGGGAGGAATTCGTCTGGCCGTTCGTTTGGGCACCAGCGGAGGGTTGCCGGTGGCTCCCCGGCTGGAGCAGGGTGAACCCTGCGCGGGAGGCACGAGAGGCGATGAGCGACGAGCAGGGCTGGAGGCCGGTGGAAGAAGGGCGGACGCTGGGGCTGGGGGGCGCGGAAGGCGGCACCATCGTCCGGGACGAGGAGCACCCGGCGGGGTTGCGCATCACGCTGGAGGAGGACCCGGCGCGCTCCTTCTATGCGCTGACGTGCGGGATTTCGGGGTGGCTGGTGCACGCCCGCCACTTCGGGAGCGAGGCGGAGTCCCACGCGGCCTGGGACGAGATGAAGCCGGCGTTGGTGGAGTTGGCGATGCAGATGCCCGCGGGGCCGAGGCGCTTGGATGCGGCGACGCGCGAGGCGGGCGCGAAGCTGGGAGCCTTCATGGCGCGCTTCCCCTGAGTCCGGAAAGCACACGGGGAGACCCGAGGGCACGTAGCCCCGGGCCTCCCCTCGGTGCTTCGAGGTGAGGGGCCGGCACGTCAGTAGGTTCCGCCGAGCTGCAGCAGCGCCTTGTAGCGTCCGTCACCCACGTCGTTGTCGGGTGCGAAGTCCTGGGCGAACGGGATGTTGTAGTCCACCCGGGCGTCCGCGGTGATGAGCCGGGTGATGTTGTAGCGCAGGCCCACGCCGGCCGGCACGTACCCGCTGGTGTCATCCACGAAGCCGAAGACCGGGCTGGCGCCGCGGACGTTGTAGTTCTGGATGCCGACGCCGCCCAGCACGTAGGGCTGAAGCTTCGTCGTGGTGAGCCCGAGGGTGATCGCCGCCTGGCCGCCTTGGCGCACGATGTCCGCGCCATCCGCCGTGCCACCCGGTCCCGCCAGGTCCACGTCGTTGAGCGCGCCATTGTAGTTGAGCTCAAAGCCCAGCAGCTTCGAGGGCTTCACGCCGACGGTGGCTCCATAGGCGAAGCCCGGGTTCAGGGCGGCGGCATTCGAGCCGGTGTATCCCTCCGTACCGCCTCCCAGGAGGACGTAGAGACCCGTGTCCGCTCCCCTGTCCTCGGCCCGGTAGACCGATCGCTCTCTCTCCATGCCGGAGCCGCCAGTCCCCGGCTGCTTCCAATCCTCTCCTGCCAGTGCTGCACCACCCCACAGCGCTGCCACACATAAACCCATCCGAATGACGGACTTCATGTCATGGACTCCTTTCCAGTGTCCGCAGGCAAGCTGGGGGTGTGTGGAATCCGACTGCAACGGTGTGTGAAGAAGTAGTTCGGCTTCCTGCCTGGGGGAACACCAGAAGGCCCGGCTCTTCCCAGCCTGGCGTGTCAGACCGGGGGTGCAGAATTCGTCTGGTGCTGCATTCCTTCCCGGGAGGCTCTCCATGTTGCAGCAGATCGGACAGCATCCATGCATCCACCCGGGCACCGGGTGTCTCGGCTTCCTACCCGCGGAGCTGGAGTCCAAGAGCCCGCGGTTCGAGGCTCATCCGCTGCCGTCGTTCGTGTCCTCGGCGCCACCTCGCTCCGAGGGAGAGGCGCTGCTGCGGCGCATCTTCTCGAAGGTCGAGCGGGTTTGAGCCGCTACCGACTCGGCTCCCACAGTCGCGCGAGCGCGGCCACCCGCTCGCCCTTGCCCGCCAGCAGGAGCACATCGCCCGCGTGGAGCATGGCCTCGGGGATGGGCTCGTTCACCACGCCCCGGTGCTGGATGGCGATGACGTTCAGCCCGTGCGTCTGCCGCAGCCGCAGCTCCTGGAGGCTCTTGCCCGCGGCGTGCTCGGGCACGCGCAGCTCGGCGAGCGCGTAGCCATTGGGCAGCTCGGTGCTCGACTGCATGCTCGAGTGCAGCAGCAGGCGTGCGAGCTGATCTCCCATCTCCGCCTCCGGGTACACCACGCGGGTGGCTCCCGCGAGCGAGAGAATCTTCCCCCGCTGCCGGGTGGAGGAGCGCGCCACCACCGTCTTCACTCCGATTCCCTTGAGCACCGCGGTGCCCAGCACGGCGGCCTCGAAGTCCTCCTCGCCCAGGGCCACGACGGCCACCTCGGCCTTGCCCACTCCGAGCACGCGCAGGGCCTCCTCCGAGGTGCAGTCCGCGCGCACGGCCTGGGCCACCACGTCCTTGAGTGCCTCCACGCGCTCGAGGGAGCGATCCACGGCCAGCACCTCGCCGCCGGCCTCGGAGAGGCGCCGTGCCACGTGCTCGCCGAACTGTCCCAGGCCCACCACCACGTACGTCCTGCGCATCATCGTTCCTCAGCCCACGACAATCTTCGTCGAGGGGTAGCTGTAGCTGGCGCGTGCCTTGGACAGGCCCAGGGCGAGCGCGAGAGTGAAGGGGCCCAGTCGCCCCACGAACATCTGGGCGCACACCACCAGCTTGCCCGCCGCGGACAGCTGTGGCGTCACGCCGGTGGACAGCCCCACGGTGCCGAAGGCGCTCACCGCCTCGAAGAGCAGGTCGCGGAAGGGCAGGTGGGGCTCGGCGGCGAAAAGGAGGAAGGCCAGGCCGAAGAGCAGGCCAAAGGAAATGAGTGTCACCGCGCACGCCCGGTACACGGTGGCCGGGGGGACGCTGCGGCCCATCACCTCCACCTCGGAGCGGTTGCGCAGCAGGGCCCGGAAGGTGAAGGCGAGCACCGCCACCGTCGTCGTCTTCACTCCGCCCGCGGTGCCTCCCGGCGAGCCGCCGATGAACATCAGCACCAGGCACAGCAGCAGCATGGGCGTGCCCAGCTTCGCGAGGTCCACCGAGTTGAAGCCCGCGGTGCGCAGGGAGACGCTCTGGAAGAGGCTGGCCCACAGGCGCTGGCCCAGGGAGAGCCCCGCCAGCGAGTGGTTCCACTCGAGGACAAGCCAGGCGAGTGCGCCTCCCACCGCGAGCGCGGCGCTGGTGAGGAGCACCACGCGCGAGTGCACCGGCAGGGCACGCCAGGCCCCGCGCAGGCCGCGCTCTTTCCAGGGCCCGCAGTCCAGCAGCGAGGTGACGACGGGGAAGCCCAGGCCCCCCAGGGTGATGAGGGCGATGACGGTGAGGTTGACGCTGGGGTGGTCCACGAAGCGCGTCAGGTTGTCGGGGTAGAGGCCGAAGCCCGCATTGCAGAAGGCGCTCACCGCGTGGAAGAGCGCATAGAAGACACGCTCCGAGGCGGCCAGCGCCCGGCCATCCGGAGCCAGCGCCATGGCGGGGTAGAGGGCCAGCGCGCCCAGCACCTCGAGCGTCACGGTGATGAGGGACATCGAGTACAGCAGCTTCTGGAAGCCCTGGACCGTCTCCTCCTCCAGAATCTCCCGCATGGCCCCGCGGGTGGTTGCCGACAGCTGACTGCGGAAGGCCAGGGCCAGCGTGGTGGTGAGCGTCATGATGCCCAGGCCGCCCACCTGGATGAGGCCGAGAATCACCCAATGGCCGAAGGAGCTGAAGTAGCTCCCGGTGTCCACCACGGCCAGCCCCGTCACGCACGAGGCGCTGGTGGCGGTGAAGAGCGCCACGAGGAAGGGCGCGCCCGTGCCATCCCGCGTGGCGGCGGGGAACATGAGCCCCAGCGTGCCCACCGCGATGGTGAGCAGGAAGGAGAGGCACAGGAGCGGCAGCGGGCGTTGCAGCAGGGCCTGGAGGACGGGCCTCGCCGGGCGCCAGGCCACCAGATCGATGAGCTCACGGGACAGCAGACGCAGGGCAACCAGGGTCGCCGCTCCCCGGGGGCTGCCCGCGCCCAGCGACAACGTCGCCGGTACGGCGAAGAGCAGATCCGGCCACCGGTGGCGCCACAGCCGCAGGCGGAAGGCCCAGGTGTCGCGCACCAACTCCCCGGCGAAGGTGGCCACCACCGCTCCGGCCAGCAGCACGGCGATCGCCTCGCGCCAGGGGCTGTCGGTTCTCCTCACGGTGAACTCGAAGACGAGCAGCGCCACCACGGCGACCTGGCTCGCCCGGCGGGGCCAGTCCGAGCGGTGCCGGGGCCGGCGGCGGGGCTCCTCGGGCGGAGGCACAAGGGCAGGGGGCTCGGGGGATGGGTCGGGCGTCGCCCGGGGGCTCGTGGCGTTCATCGCGGCGGGGGAGCGACGCTAGCACCTCCCCTTCAGGCCCAAGTGCCCTTGGGACGGACGCTCGCCTGCCTGCTTGCCCTGACGTTTCGTGAAATCCTTGGAAGAACAGGCAGCCCGGCGTGCGGCGGGAGTTCCTGGGGTGGGGTTTGCTCCAGGGACGTCGAACATGGCACATGGTGACTGGAATGCGACGAGACGGGATGCACGGCCTGCTAGGGCTGGTCATGACGGTGCTCATGGGCCTGGGGGGTCCCGCGCTCGCGTTGGACCCGGCCCGTCGCGTCACGCAGTACAGCCACGACACCTGGAAGGACGAGGACGGGCTGCCGCAGAACACGGGCTTCGCGCTCGCGCAGACGCGTGACGGCTACCTGTGGGTGGCCACGTGGGAGGGCCTGGCCCGCTTCGACGGCGTGCACTTCACCGTCTACGACAGGCGCAACACGCCCGAGCTGCGCGACGAGGTCATTCGCGCCCTCGTCGAGGACGCGTCCGGCACGCTGTGGGTGGGCACGGGGCGGGGGCTGCTCTCGTACCGGGAGGGGCGCTTCCAGCGCATGGCACCGGCGGGGCCGGGTGAGGTGGAGGTGTCCTCGCTGGTGCGTGCTTCGGACGGCGGCCTGTGGGTGGGAGCGCAGGAAGGGCTCTTCTACGTGCGCGACGGGCAGTCGCAGCGCTACGGCACCGCGGAGGGGTTGCCCGCCGACTGGGTGCACGCGCTGCGGGTGGACCATGACGGCGTCCTGTGGGTGGGCACGGCGAAGGGACTGGCGCGTCTGTCCAAGGGCCGGGTGGAGCCGGTGCGCCTGCCAGGAGGCGCGGCCCGGGCGGCGGTGCGAGCGCTGCTCGAGGGCCATGACGGCTCCATGTGGATAGGGACGGACGTGGGCCTCATGCGCCTTCGCGAGGGCCAGGCCCGGCTCTTCACCCCGCGCGACGGGCTGCCGGACGACAAGGTGACGGCCCTGGCGGAGGATCGAGACGGCAACCTGTGGGTGGGGACGGATACGGGTGGGCTGGCGCGCCTGTCGGGGGGGGCCTTCTCGGTGCTCGGCCCGAAGCAGGGCTTCTCCAGCTCGGCGGTGCTCTCCCTGCTGGAGGATCGCGAGGGCTCCCTCTGGGTGGGGACGATGATGGGGGGACTGAGCCGGCTGCGGGACGCGCCCTTCGTCACCTTCGGTCAGCCCGAGGGCATTCAGGATGATCTGACCTCGGTGGTGCTGGAGGACCGGCAGGGCGCGGTGTGGGTGGGCTCCTTCTCGGGCGGGGTGACGCGCCTGAAGGATGGGGAGGCGACCCATTTCGGTCCGGAGCAGGGGCTGCCCCACGCGAACGTCCGCTCCATGTACGAGGACCGGGAGGGCCACTTGTGGGTGGGGACCACCGGGGGCGCCTTCCGCTACGACGGCCGGAGCTTCACCCGGGTGGGTCGCGAGCAGGGGCTGGAGGACGAGCAGATCTACTCCCTCTTCTCGGACTCGCGCGGGGACGTGTGGTTTGGCACCGGCTCGGGCCTGAGCCGGCTGCGCCAGGGCACCTTCACCCACTTCGGTGCGGAGCAGGGAGGGCCGTCGGGCGCGGCGTTACCTGTTGTCACCATGGCCGAGGACTCCGAGGGGACGCTCTGGTTCGGCTCCTCCGGAGGCTTGTACCGGCTGTCGGGTGACACCTTCACCCGTTACACCTCCGCGGACGGGCTGACGGGCAACCGTGTGTTGGACCTGTACGCGGACCCTCGGGGTGGCCTGTGGGTGGCTTCAGGCTCGGGCCTGACCCTGTTGCGCGGCGGGCGTTTCACCCGCTTCACCACCGCGCAGGGCCTCTACGAGGATTTGGTCCTGCGCGTGCTCGAGGACTCGAAGGGCTTCCTGTGGATGAGCAGCAACCGGGGCATCTTCCGGGTGCCCCGGCGCGAGCTGGAGGAGGTGGCCGAGGGGCTGCGCGCCCTGGTGAGGCCCGTCTTCTTCGATCGGCGCGACGGCATGCGCAGCTCCGAGTGTAACGGGGGCCTGTTCCCCGCGGGGTGGCGCTCGCGCGATGGGCGGCTGTGGTTCCCCACGCTGCGCGGTGTGGTGGCGGTGGATCCGGATCGCATGGTGGTGCGCCGACCGCCGGCCGAGCCTCGCCTGGAGGAGGTGCGGGTACAGGGCAGGCCGGTGCCGCCTTCGGACAAGCTGGTGCTGGAGCCTGGGCAGCGGGACGTGGAGTTCCGCTTCACCGCGCTCTCGTTGGGTGACTCCACGCGGCTGTCACTGCGTTACCGGTTGCTGGGCCACGACGCGGACTGGGTGGATGCGGAGGACCGGCGCACCGTCTCGTACACGAACCTGTCTCCGGGCGAGTACCGCTTCGTGGTGACGGCAGCCAACCGAGACGGGGAATGGACGGAGCCCGGGGCTGTGGTGGAGCTGAGCGTCGTGCCACGCTTCCGCGAGACGCTGGCCTTCTACGCGCTGTGCGTGCTGGGCGTGGGGGCGCTGGCCCTGGGGGGATACGCGCTGCAGATGAGCCGGCTGAAGCGGCGCGAGCGCTGGCTGGAGGCGCGCGTGGACGAGCGCACGCGCGAGCTTGCCGCGGCCAACCGCGAGCTGGACGAGAACCTGCGCGCCCTGCGTCAAGCCCAGTCGCAGCTGGTGCAGGCGGGGAAGATGGCGGCGGTGGGCACGCTGGCGGCGGGCGTGGGCCACGAAATCAACAACCCGCTGGCCTATATCGTCTCCAACCTGGAGTACGCCCTCGCGGAGTCCTCGGCGTTGGGACGGGAGCTGCCCGCGGGCGCTCCGGGCCGCAGACGGCTCGAGGATATTGACCGGGTGCTGGGTGAGGCCCGGCATGGCGCGGATCGGGTGCGGCGCATCGTCCAGGACCTGAAGACGTTCTCTCGGGGCGACGAGGACGCGCGCGGGCCGGTGGACCTGCATGCAGTGCTGGACTCAGCCGCCAAGCTGGCCGGCGGCGAGCTGGCACCCCGAGCCCGGCTGGTGAAGGAGTACGCCGACTCCGGCTGGGTGGACGGCAACGAGTCTCGCCTGGCGCAGGTCTTCCTCAACCTCCTCATCAATGCTGCACAGGCGCTGCCCGAGGGGCATTCGATGAGCAACGAGGTCCGTCTGGTGACGCGGCGGGACGGGGCGCGGATGGTGGCGGAGGTGCGCGACACCGGGTGTGGGATTCCCCCAGCAGTCATGGGTCGCATCTTCGACCCCTTCTTCACCACAAAGCCGGTGGGTGTGGGGACGGGGTTGGGGCTGGCCCTCTGTCACCGATTCATCACGGCCATGGGGGGCGAGATTGCCGTGGAGAGCGAACAAGGCAAGGGGACGGTAGTTCGTGTGACACTCCGGGCCGCAGCGGCGCCCGTGTCCCCGTCCCAGGGAGTGCGTCAGATGCAACAAGAGCAGGAGGGTGCGCGCGTGCGTGGCCGGGTAATGATTGTCGATGATGATGTGATGGTGAGCTCGGCGCTGCGGCGGACGCTGGCGCGCGAGCATGACGTGGAGGTGGTGACGAGCTCGCGTCAGGCACTGGAGCTGCTCAAGGGCCCGAAGGGCACGGAGGTGGACGTCATCCTCTGCGACCTGATGATGCCGGACCTGACGGGCATGGATCTGCACGCGGACCTGTCGGCGGCGGCGCCGGGAGTGGCGCGCCGGATGGTGTTCGTCACCGGTGGTGCCTTCACGCCGGCGGCGAGGGCCTTCATGGACACGGTGCAGAACGCGCGGGTGGACAAGCCGTTTGACCCGCAGAAGCTGCGTGAGCAGGTGCGCGAGTGGGTGGCCAAGGCGCGCAGCGCGGAGCCAGGCCAGGCGGCCTGAGCAGGCGCGGGACCCGAGGCCCTTCGGCTCAGCTCCGGCTCGAGCCGTCTGAGAAGGGAATCTCCTGCCGTCCCAACAACAGGTTCGCCGCCTGGACGAGCGCCTCGCGTTGTTGGAGGACGCGCTGGCGGAGATCCGGCCCGAGCCCGTGCAGCAGAGAGGGGTCCCTCTCCGCGAGCTGAGCCTGGAGGGCGGCTTCGATGACCGCGCGAGGTGCATCCGGGCGGACCCCGAGGAGCGCCGCGGCCTGCTCGCGGGAGGCCACCGGGGCCTGTGTGGAGGAAGGGTCTGCGTGCTCCTGGGTCGAGCCGTAGGCGTCGTGGGACTCGGCAGCGCGGCGCCGCCGCTGGACGAGCGTGAGGACGAGCGCTCCCAGGAATGAGAGGCCAGCGGCCCCGAGTGCCGCCTTCAGGTGAAGGGGCCGGGCTCGCTCCTCCCGGATGAGCGACAGCGAGACGCGAAGGGCTTCGCTCTCGTCACCCTCGGCCGACAGGTACTGCCGGGTGTACTCGTCCTCGAGCTGGCCGAGCTGCGCCTGCGAGTAGGCCGAATAGGGCGTCTTGACGAAGAACGCCACGTAGCCTGCGTAACCCCCGGTGAGCAGCGCGACCAGCACCAACAATGTCCGCATGACATCTCCCTGTGGCTCGCGAGAATACCGCTCCTGCTCCTTTCATCGCAGCCAACCGATGAAGCCCTGCAGGGGACGGCCCAGTCGGGACACGGGGTCATCCACCCGGACACTGGCGGCGATCAGCTCCTCCAGGGAAGTGCTGGCCTCGAAGCGTGAGCGCTCGGCCACGAGGAGTGACTCGAAGGAGTGCAGCGCGCACCCGTCCCTGCTCTGTGGGTGGCGCGCGACCACGGCCATCAGCACGTACGCATCGTCGGGAGAGAACTCGAGCACCAGCAGCCAGGGGTACTTCGTGTGCTGCTCCAGCCGGGGCGAGCTCCCGCCCACCTCCAGGCGGTAGAGCTCGGACGGCGGCGTCCGGGCAATACACTCGGCTCCGCGGTAGGTGGTGAGGTAGGCCACCGGCTGCCCATGCATCCAGGCCACGCGCTGCACGAGGAAGGACTCGAAATCCCGGGGAACCTCCAGCGCCTGGCCATCCCACAGGGAGGGGCCGACCTTGTCTCCCCAGCGAAGCATGGAGGGAAGCAGGAGCAGCTGCTGGCCATCCGGGGACAGGGAGCCCCGTGCGGGAGGGGACCGCGAGCTCTCCCCGGAGCCGAGCCGCAGGGTGACGAACTCGCCGACCCCCCAGGGTGTGAACTCAGGTGGAGACGGAGGCACGCGCTCGAACGTGAAGTAGAACTCCCCCCGCTTCACGGACCAGCCTCGCGGTTCGAACAACGACCCGCGCTCCGGCCACTGGAACAAGGTCTCCCGGCGGCCGGTGGCGAGCTCCACGGCGTCGACGATGGCCAGGGGATAGTGTGTCCGGACGCGGGGCTTCTTCTCATAGGAATACAGCACGTACGCCACCCGGCTTCCATCCGAGGACCAGAGGATGGGTCCGGCACGGACATTCCCTTCGAGAGGCGTGCGTTCGCGCAGGTCCACGAGCAGGCGGCGGCCCGTGCCATCGGCGTTCACGACCCAGAGCAGACTCCACCCTCCAGGGGTGTTGGCGTCTGGGTTTTCGGCGGTCTCGACGTAGGCCACCTGGCGCCCGTCGGGAGAGATGGCCACACTCGTCCATCCCAGCTCATGCCCGCCGAGCATCTGGGAGACCACCCGGCCCGATCGGGTCAACGCGTAGCCCGCGTCTCCCGAGGGTGTGCGGACCCACAGGTTCGACTGATGCAGTTGCAGGAGCCATGGCCCCGCCCCCATCCGGCCAGGGGTGGGGGCGGGCTCCGGCACGACGGCCTCCCTCGACTGACGAGGACCCCTGCACCCGAGGAAGAGGAGCAGCAGGGCCAGGACGGCCAGGGACTCCCCACGGTTGAGACGCTTGCGTTCCATCCGCTTCCTCCAAGGCCCGCGAGGTAGGGCCTCCCCGGGTGAACCCAGACATGCTTGCGTTGGCGAGCATGCCGGGTGTCCACCCGGGGAATGGCACCAGGGGGAGGGGCCCCCCGGTGACGATGACTACGGGGCGACGTTGACGCTCGTGGTGGCGGTGTTGTTCTGCGCCACGGGGTCCTGCTGCACGCCCGTGACCTCGACGGAGGTGGCCACGGTGCCCACGCCCGCCGGCCGGACCACGACGGTCACCGTCGTGGAGGCCCCACCCTTCAACCCACCGAGATCACACCCCACCGCCAGCCCGTTACGCCGGCACTGGCCTTGCGCGCTGGAGACGGAGACGAAGTCCGCATTGGCGGGCAGCTCCTGCAACACGGTCACCTGGGTCTCGGGGAACGCGCTCTGGTTGGTGAAGGTGAGGGTGAACGTCAGGTTGTCTCCAACGTGGACGGTAGCCGGAGACGTGGTGATGCTGGCCGCGAGGTCGGTCGGTGCGAAGACGAGCTCACACGCATCTCCCTGCCCGTTGCCGTTCAGATCTTCCTGCCCCGGGTTGGCGGCCATGACGCAGTTGTCGTCCGCGTTGCTCACGCCGTCTCCATCCGAGTCGAGAGTCTCGAGCACTTCGTGGAAGGTGTCGATCCTGAAATTCTCACTCGACACGGGAGCACCCCACAAGGACGAGCTCCCTTCCGCATTGCGACGGAAGTCGAAGTGGAGATTGGACCAGTCATCGTGACCACGCAGTTCCGTCAGTGTCTGGTCCTTGCAGCCGATGGGATCGAGCCGGTTGATGTTCAAGGGATAGGGGGCTGGCTGGATGATGGGCTTGCCGTCCTTGTCCGTGTCCTCGTTCCAGTTGATATGGGGCAGACTCTTGTCGGAGCCGCTCACGGCATTACCCGTGTGACCCCAGTAGATGATGTCCAGGGGAAACGCGGTGATGACGTAGTTCTCATTGAGCTGATTCTCGTTGAGCGGCTCGAGCTCGCGCTCTGAGTAGTTCAGCTTGCGCGTAGGATGGATTCCCGCAGTCTGGAAGAAATAACTCATGATGCTGACGTAATTCGGCTTGCAATTGAGATCGTCCGAACCGCCATGGCGCAGCCCCAGGGTGTGACCCAACTCGTGCATGTAGGTTGCGGCCACGATCTCGTTCGTCCCGCATTTCAGGCCCTGATCCGCTCCTACATCATCATCGATCGTGCAGGACTTCCCATCCCCACTCGCTTTCCTGAAGGTCGTGGCGACATCCGGATGGGTCGCGGGGTCTTTGCCGTAGATGGCGATCAGCAGATCATTCCCACCGGCCTCGGCGATACCCGTTGCCTCGGCATGCGCCTGCGTGTGCGCGAAGAGCGCATACCGTGTCGAGATGTTGCGGGCGCGCAGGATGTTCAAGCAGTTCGGGAGCTTCCGCTCGGTCGCTCGGCCGAGCAGGGCCGTGCCACAGAGGTTCTGGATGTCTCCGTACTTGTATTCCGAGAAGTACTTGATCGTACTGGGAACGGGGATGTCGGTCCGGACGGAGCCGTAGTTGAAGAAGCCAATGATCTCCTCCTCGGTCACCTCATCGTCGAGGAAGTGGTGGAGCCGGATGCCATGCGCGGCGAAGGCGTCGTGCACGGCCTTGAGCCGCCTCGGGTGGGGCATGTGGTTGTGCGCCTCCGTATCCTTCATGTAGTCGAGCTCGACGATGAGATCCTTGATGAAGGGATTGGTTTTGTAGAGCGTGGGCAGCGCCAGATCGACGGTGCCGTCCTGATTGAAGTCGATACCACCCAGCTCCCAGTGGTCTGCCAGGCCATCCTCATCCGAATCCAGATGCTCTCCGCGGACCAGGAGGAACTGGCCACTGTTCGTCTTCGCGTAGAAGACGACCCGGTGATCTCCCCGCCGCTGTTCACGATCCTTGCCTGCGAGATCCATTCGCGCATTGGCGATCTCCGGGTAGGCAGGACCGTTGCCGCTGCTGAACTCGGAGACGACCTCGCCGCCAATGGAGTCACCCACCTGGATGACGGGCATCGGCATGGACATCTTCACCCGGGCATACTCGTCCGAGCCGGTGATATCTCCGCGAACGGTCCAGATGCCTTTCTTGTCGGTGAAGGTACCCATCGAGTTCGCCTTCTCGGGGGTGGCCACGAAGCTGATGACGAAGCTGTCATCCTCGATACCCGGCAGGCCGAGCGGCTGATGGGCCACCGCGATCCTCGAATTGAAGTCGTAGGAGCTGAAACGAAAGGAGGATCCGTCGAGGTCGTAGCCTAGCTCCGCGCTCCTGCAGGGCTCGCCGCTCTCACAAATCCCATCCTTGTCTCCGGTTCCTTCCCGCTCGACCTGCTCCACCTTCAGACCCGAGAGCCGCACGAGCTTCCTGCGACCGTCGTTGAGCTGAAGGCTCGCGAAGACGCCCGCCGGGGTGTCTTGATCGGTGATGGGAAGGAGCGTGCAACCCGAGGTGGTCTCGCCGTAGAAGACGATGATGCGCCCATCCGGGCTGATGGCGGCGAAGCGTCCCAGCTTCGAGAAGCAGGAGGAATCCGCGATGGTCTCCTTGGAGCTCAGGTCGTAGGGCGCCAGGGAGATGGGACCCGTGAGCAGGTTCTCGCTGAAGACCACCCGGCCATCGTTGGCCAGGGCCGGCCGCACCGACCAGGTCACGGCCATCTCGTGGGTGGTCGAGTCCTTGGTGACCAGGACGTTGTTGACGGAGTTGCGGAGCGCGCTGAAGGCCATCTGGCCATTGTCATTGAAAGCCGGCCAGGCTCCCACGGAGCTGTACTTCGTCCCACTCTTCTCGACGATGATGTTGTCGTCCGGCGCGTTCCAGATGCGCTCCCAGTAACTCGTGGAGAGTGAGTCCTGGGCGGCTACCTGTCCGGAGGCGTTGATCCTCGGCCCCGAGCCATACTTGCGGGTGGAGGAGGCCGTCGGCGTCAAGGTGGTGGACCCATTGCCGATGAAGAGGTTGTCCGCCCCCGAGGCCACCTTCGCCACGAAGGCGACCTGGCCTTTATCATTGATGGCGGGTGCCTCATTGATGATTTGCACGGAGGGATTGGCCGAATTGACGGCCGCGACCAACCCCTTGCCCGACATCGCCACCACGTCGAGCTTGTAATACCTTCCGGAAATGCTGGTTCCCTGCTCGAGCGACTGCTCGAGCGTGGACGGCGCCTGGCTCGTCTGCTCGGGCTCGCTCTCCCAGCACGCACTTCCCATCAATCCTGTCAGACAGACGAGTCCCGCCAGATAGTGCTTGGACGAGAACGGACTCCACCTGGTTTCCCGCTGTGGCTTCAACGACACACATCCCCCTTTTTCAGTCATTGAGAATCATCGCCGCTCTTCGTCCAACCAATCCCTCAACTATTCTTGAGAAAGGAGAGTCGTCCCCCCGGATGAAGAAGCGAGCGGCCGGCAAAATACAGAAAGGGATTCACCCGTCAACACATAAGGCGGGTCTGTCCGCTCGACGGATTTTTCTAGATGCACTGACTGGGAAAAGAACGGAGGGCAGCGATATGTGCCAATGCCATCAACGTTGGGCGCAAGAGAATAACGGCTGAAATGGCGCGGCCCCTCTGTTCCCGCGTCAGGAGCTGGCTCATCGCTTCCACGGCGCCCTTGGACGCGGCGTAGACCCCATACGTGGGGAGCGCCTGCCGCTCGGCGGACGTCGACAGGTTGATGATGGCGCCACCTGAACGAACCCGCCGCGCGGCCTGCTGCGTGACAACGAATGTGCCTCTCACATTGGTTCGATGCACCTTGTCGAAGTCGCTCAAGCTGAACTCCGCGATCGGGTCCAGGACCATGAGCCCGACACAGGCGCGATTCTCGCGGCCTGCCTCGGGGGGCAGGGCAGCGCGCAATTGTTCGAGCTCAACACACGCGAGTATCTGGATGACGGCCGGCTCGTTCAGCTGCTTCCCGACTGGGCGGACGAGATCTTCTCGCTCTACGCGTACCATCACTCCCCGTGGCTCATGTCAGCGAAGAGTAGCGCCATCACCCCTGCAAATATCCGCATGACATTTGCCCGTGGCTCGCGAGAATACCGCTCCTGCTCCTCCGTCAGGAGGTACAAGGCGCAACCCCTTATCCACAGGAGGCACTTCGATGCCAGCCGTGCGTACAACCCCATTGCTCGTTCTGCTGCTCAGCACCCTGGCCGCTCCCGTAGCGCTGGCTCAAGCCAGGCAGCCGTCACCGACTCCGGCGACGCCGCTGGTGAATCCCCTGGCTCGGACCATCCGAGTGGAGGGCACCGGCGAGGTGAAGGTCGCGCCGGACGAGGCCTTCATCGACCTGGCGATGGAGACGCTGGCGCCCACGGCGAAGGCGGCGGCGGAGGAGAACGCGCGGAAGATGGACAAGGTGATCGCCGCGCTGGTGCAGGCGGGCATCCCGCGCAAGGAGATTGAGACGCGCAACTACACGGTATTCCCGGAGTTCGAGCCCCAGCCCAGGCCGGAGGCGACGCCGAAGCTCAAGGGCTACCGGGTGAGCAACATGGTGGAGGTGCACGTGCGCGAGCTGGCGCGGGTGGGGCCGCTGTTGGACACGGCGCTGGGCGCGGGGGCGAACCGGGTGGACTCGGTGCGCTTCGGGCTGAGCAAGCCGGAGGTGGTGAAGGGTGACGCGCTGCGCGACGCGGTGGAGCGGGCGAGGCAGTCGGCGCAGGTGCTGGCCACGTCGCTGGGCGTGAGGCTGGGGCCGGTGCTGGATGCGAGCACGGTGACGGAGCCGCCGCGCCCCTTCGCGGTGGCGGCGCGCTTCGAGATGGCCGGAGCCGCGGACGTGACGACGCCCATCCAGCCGCAGGAGCAGACGGTGACTGCGACGGTGACGCTCGTCTTCGCCATCGAGGGCCAGGGCCGGTAGTCGTCAGAGAGGGCATGGGAAACCCCGGGGGGCGAAAGCGCCCTCCGGGGTTTTCATTTTCACCAAGAGCGCTCAGCGAGGCAGGTCCGCGTCGCGGCGCGCGGCGTCCCAGGTGCCGGAGATGTTGGGAGGCATCTCGGCGGCGATCTTCTCCGCCAGCCTCTCGGTAATCTGGGAGTGGATGGAACCGAAGACGACATGGAGCACGAGGCGGACGCTCTCGGGTTCAATCTGCAGTCGCTCGGCGATGTCCAGGTAGAAGTCGTCCTTGTCGAACTTGTTCGCGGGCGCGCTCCGGTCCTTCCAACTGCGCTCGAAGAGCCTGCGCAGACTCTCAGGGAACTGCTCCCTCAACTCCTGAACCAACCCGCCAGGGAGCCGTTCGCAGAGTGCGCTGATCACCGCGTCCGCCGCCTCGGTCGGAGAGTACTCGGGGACCTCACGGTTGATTCGCGCGAGGAAGGACTCCGCGCTCGTTCCTACTCCCTCACCAGACCAGGACTCCGTCTCCTGATTGTGCATCATGGCCATGGGTGTGTCCGCCTCCTTTCCGTGTCAGGTTGGAGACGTACAACTCGGCCCGCAGCAGGCAGGGGAGCAACGCCCTGGCGGCCCGGAACCCAGCTCCCGGGCCGCGAGGCCAAACCTCAAGGTGCCTTCTTCGTCCCCTTTGCTCCCTTGCCCGCGTACAGGTCGATGACCTCGGAGATGGCGCGCTGGCATACGGAGCAGAAGGGCACTCGGTCCCGGGTGAACATCACGCAGTCGAGCTGGGGCCGGTAGTAGCCACGGGCCTCGTACATGGCGCCCTCGAAGGCGCCCACCTTGCCCGAGTACTGCTGCTTGCTGAGGAACTGCTCCTCCCAGTCGCGCTGGGCGGTGAAGAGCGCGTCCATCTCCGACTCGGGACGGCGCTCGGCGCGGATGCGGCGGCGCTCCTTCTGCACCTCTCGCGCGTGGTTCTCATACTCCTCCTTCTTCCACGGCGTGGGCAGCGGCGTGTTGGCGGCCACCAGGTCCTTCCACTTGAGCCGCGAGGGGTCCAGGAGCGCGGTGACGTTCTTCTCCCAAGGCTCCACGCGATCCTCGGCCGGGGCGTAGGCCGACTCGGAGGTGTAGTACTCGTCCGCGAGGCCCGCGAAGTGGTGGCCGAACTCGTGGACGAAGACGTAGGGGGACCACAGGTTGTCGGCGGCCACGGTGCTGTAGAGACCGAAGATGCCACCGCCGCCGTAGGTGTTGCCGTTGACGAGGATTTCGACGAACTCGTAGGGCGCGAACGAGGCGATGTCGCGGAAGCGGCGGTTCTCGAAGGTGAGGACGTAGCGCTCGCTGCCGAAGGCGTCATACGTGGCGCCCACGGGCGAGTCTCGGTAGATGCCGGTGGACGGGCGGGAAATGCCCGACTGCCGGGAGGCCGGCATCAGGCCCCAGACGTTGAAGTCCTGCTTGCGCTCCTTGAAGGGCGAGAAGGTGAAGAGGATGTCCACCAACCGGCGTGCGTCCTTCTCGAACCGAGCGCGCTCCTTCTCGGTGTAGCCGTCCCCGAGGATGAGGAAGTCCACCTTGTCCGCCGGCGGGCCGTTGTCCAACAGCTTCACCAACGCGCCAGGCGAGGCGGGCTCGGACGGGTCGACGAACATGTCCTTGGGGTCCACCGTGAGGCTCCACACCTCGCGGAAGGAGTTGTCCTTCGCGCGCTTCTTGAGAATCACCTGCACGGGCTTCTCCGGGGTGGGGAAGCGCAGGGACTCGTGGAAGGTGCGGTTCACCTCGCGCGCCTCGGGCGTCGTCTCCCACTCGCCGTAGATGGAGGCGAAGCCGCGCGAGTACAGCAGGCGGTTCGTGTCCCGGTCGCGCACCTCGAAGAGGTACTTGCCGAGGTTGGTCTCGTCGATGGCGCGCGAGGGGCTGCCCGGCCAGGGCAGCGGCTCCACCACGAGCCGATCGAGGCTGAAGCGCTCCTCGGTGGCGTTGCCGGTGTGGAAGTAGTCGACGCGGAAGGTGCGGGGGGCCGGAGCGCTGGTGGCGCTCGCGGCCAGGAGCAGGGCCAGGAGTACGTTCATGCGCGGGAACGTACCCGAGCCGGCGTCAGAACGTCCCGGAGAGCGAGGCACCCGCCCCATTCGGGCCCGCCACGACGCCCACCGACACGGGCGGCGGGGCCTCCGCGGGGGAGAGCAGGAAGAGCACGAGCCCGGTAGCGAGCGCCGCGCCCGAGCCGATGAGCAGCCCGTTGTGGATGCGGACCTTCCCCGCCATGCGGTTGACGATCTCCCGGCCGACGCGATCATCGGCGTTGACGTTGCCGTTGGCGTTGAGGTGGTTGCCCTGCTCGAGCGCCTGCGAGTCCTTCTGGATGGCGAGCCGCAGGATGCCCGTGCCCGCCAGGGCCGCCACGCCCGCACCCAGCGTCACATACGAGACCACGCGCAGGGGACGCACGGAGCCAGACTTCGCCGTTGCCTCGGAGAGCCCGGCCTGCTCAGCGGAAGGCGCCTCCCAGGGCGGCTGGATGTTGGCCTGAGCAACCACGACGCTTGGCTGGGCTTTTCCGGTGGTGACGAAGTCGACCAGCGCGTTGAGCGACTCGGCCGGGGCGTCGAGCCCCCGCGTCTTGAAACCACCCTCGCGCAGCTTCTGGCCTCCCTCCACGTTGAGCACGGTGGCGGCGAGCCACTTCGGCCCGCTGCTCGCCCCCTCCAGCTTCACGACGATGACCTCTTCCACGCCCAGCGTGCCCCCCAGCCGGATGGCGTGGGAGAGCCCCTGCTCGCCATCCGCGGAGGCGAGGCAGGGGAAGGGGCTCGCGGAGATGGCGCCCTCGTAGGCCAGATCCACGAGCACCGGCGTCTCCTCGCCCTGCACCGGGATTTGATGTGGGAAGCTGA
Organism: Archangium minus; assembly: GCF_044360475.1. Lineage (NCBI taxonomy): Bacteria > Pseudomonadati > Myxococcota > Myxococcia > Myxococcales > Archangiaceae > Archangium > Archangium minus. The sequence goes on along the minus strand of NZ_CP043494.1, from coordinate 12,369,831 downwards.
CAGCCGCTCCCTTCTTCAGGGTGAGCTCGTAGGTGCCAGCGTGCACCTCCAGCGTCAGCGGGGTCTGCCCCATGCTCCGGCCATCGAGGAACACCTCTGCGGCGGGCAGGGTGGAGGACTGGACCGAGAGCCGCACCTTCTTCGCGCGGGCCAGCTCGCGGCGCAGCCTGTCGAAGGCCTGGCGCGTGGAGGGCGTGTAGTAGTTCGGGTCGAGCTCGTACTGCGCGTCCAGCCGCAGCACGCCGCGGAAGGCCTCGTCGCTCTCCTTCACCCGGCCCATGGCGCGGTAGTTGACGGCCTGGAGCAGCAGCGCGTCGACGTACAGCTTCCAGCGGGCCTCGCCCACCGGGAGACGCGCCACCTGCCGCAGCACCTCGTCGATGGCCGGAGCGGCCCGGGCGTAGCGTGCCTCGTAGAACTGGCCCTGGGCGGCCTCGAGCTGCCGCTTGATGTCCTCGAAGCTGCCGGAGGGCTGCGGGAAGAGACGCTCGACGAAGTCCGACGCGGTGAGAACGTTCTCCCCCGGACGGGCCACCAGCGTGTCGTAGAGGGCCTTGGTCTGACTGCTGAGCTCCGCGTCCTTGCAGTCGCCATTGGCGACCACCACGCGGCGCGGCGCCGCCCCCGCCACATTACCCAGAGCGAGGGCGAGCACCACCACCAGCGAATACGAGTTGTTGAGGAAGGTCATGATGTGGGGCGGAATTGCAGGGCCCGTTCCGCCGGCTGACGGGCATACGGCCTCGCAGATACCAGCCGCGGCACCGCTCCCACAACCCACCCCCCATGTCCCAAACCGCCGTCATTTCGCGGCCTTGGGCGGGTGCCGGGCTCCCTACCCATCAGGGCGTCCTCTCCTCGGATGTCTGGCTCCGCCGTCCCGATCATGGACGCCCCATCCGGCTTCCGCCACCTCGCCTGCCCGGCATGGGGCCGTTCCGGGTCCTTCGTGCGCCGCCGTGCTTCGTCGCCATCTTGGGCAACAAAGGACCAGCAGGCCGGAGGGGGCACCCAGCGGTCGAGGGCCATGTGTCCGCTACCGGAACGTGACAGCCGGTCACGCCCGCCATGACGAAGCCGTGACATGGCTTGGGGAGAGTGGCACCGCCATGAATATCGCCGTGATGGTCAACCTGCGCGCACGCCGTGGCTCCGAGCGAGTCGGCGGTATGGTGCAGCGCATCTTCCCCCGTGCCCGCCTCGCCCTCACCCGCTCGCTGGATGAGGCCCGGACCTGGATTTCCGAACAGCTCCGTCCCAACCCCCCTACGCTGCTGCTGGCCGGCGGGGGAGACGGCACCATTACCGGGCTGCTCAACGAGCTGCGCGCACAGGGCCTGTCGCTGCCCGCCATCGGCGTGCTGCCCTTGGGTACAGGCAATGCCTGGGCGCGCGTCACCGGAGCGCCGAAGCCGGTGGACGCACTGCGTCAGCTCGCGGCCTGTGGCGAGCGCCTGCCTCCCCTGCGCCTCTTCTCGCTGGTGCGCGTGGAGAACAAGGTGGCGCCTTTCGCGGGCACCGGCTGGGACGCGGAGACGCTGCAGGATTTCAAGGACCACCTCGCGAAGTTTCCGGCCGGCCCTCTGCGTGAGGCGAACGGCGGCCTGCGCGGGTACATGGGTGCCCTGTTCACCCGTACCATCCCCCGGCACACCTTCGGCAGGGGCGCCCCACGGGTGAAGGTGTACAACCTGGGCGCTCCGGCGCTCACCATGGATGCACGCGGCACTGTCGTGCCCCTGCCTGGTGGAGAGACGGGGGCGCTCCTCTACGAGGGCCCCGTGGGGGTCGCCGGTGCGGCCACCACGCCCGAGTGGGGCTTTGGCTTCAAGGCCTTCCCCTTCGCCCAGGCGGTGCCCCACCGGCTGTCCGTGCGCGTCTATGGCGCGGGGGTGCTGGAGGCCACGCGCAACATGTTCAAGCTGTGGCGCGGCGCGCACCCGCTGCCCAAGATGAACGACTACTTCGTCGAGCGCCTGCGCATGGACTTTGATCGCGAGGTGCCCTTCCAGATGGGCGGCGACATCATGGGCCTGCGCCGCTCACTCGAGTTCTCCCTGGCCGAGGAGTCCGTGCAGCTCGTGGACTGGCGGCAACTCAAGCGGCTTGTCGCGAACGCATGAGGCCCGCGGAGGGCCTCAGCGGGTGGTGCGGTCCGGCAGCCCGAGCACATAGGTGACGGTGGGCCTGCCGGGCTTGCGCAGCTCGCCCACCTCCCAGGTGTAGCCCTCGCGCGCCAGGGAGGCGGTCATGGCGCGCAGCTCCTCGGGACGGTGTGCCCGGAGCGCAGACACCAGTCCGTCCCAGAGGCTGGCGAGCGGCGCCACCGGCACCACATAGGTGAGCAGCAGGCGCAGCGGCGTCAGCGGGCGGATGAACGGCGTGAAGAGCCACACCATCAGCGGCACCGGCAGCATGCCGAGGACACCCGCGGGCGTGCGGCGCATCACCTCGAAGGCCGCGAAGGGGACGTTGCGCTCCTGGGCATCCGCGAGCACCTGCCTCACCTGCTCGGGCCGGAGGTGGTGCATCGCGCTGAAGAGGGTGCGCATGCCGCGCAGGTCCGGGGGCACCCGTGTGGCGTCCACTGGCCGCTCCAGGTAGTCGACGCCATGCTCGCGCGCCCGCTGCGCTCCTTGGACAGTGGGGTACAGGTCGCTGAGCACCACGTGGGGCTCGAGCCCGTGCTTCGACTTCAGCAGCCGGCACAGCCGAGGCAGGGGGCCGGTTCCTCCCGAGCCCAGGTCGAGCAACTCGGGTGTCTCCGAGGCGCGCAGGCCCCGGGCGAGGATGTCCGTCGCGGCGTCGTAGGCGCCTGTCTTCTCGCTGACGGTGTAGAGGTAGTCCGTGCCCAGCTCCCGCAGGGTTCGCGGGTACCAGTCTTGATCCAACAGCTCGAAGAGGTGGATGCGCGGGATGAGTGCGGTGGTAGAGGCGGTCTCGGTCATGGCTCAAACGTGCCACCCGAGCCCTCGGCACGCACTTGCACCGGGCGCCAGAACGGCTTGCAGGAGACGCCAACCGGTCTCGACCGTCCTCCCGTGGATGTCCTCTCCTCCCTGCGGGTCCTTCAGGCTCGAGCGAAGCAGGCGAACGGAAAAATTCCCTGCTCTTGAATCATTTGACGTGCATGGAGTTCTTTGAATAATAGTTTTACCTGAATTGATGCAAATCAGTGTTTACGCCTGACTGTTGCCGCTGAGGAGAGCGCTTCACTCAACCCTGGCCCGGTGTTCACGCCCAGCTCTCCGGAGGGGCGGTGTCGGAGCTGAATCCACGCACAAGGAAGGAGAACGCGTTCAATGAAGCAAAAGCCTGCGCTGAAAGTGCTTCAGACGTTCCTGGCGTCATCTTTGATTCTGCTGCTCTTCTCGCCGCCTCCCGCACATTCCGAAAACAGCCTGCTCCTCCAGACTGATTTTGAAGATGGAACGGCGCAAGGCTGGACGGGACGTGGGGGGGTGGAAACGTTGGAGGTGGTATCGGAAGCGGCCCGTGGCGGCTCGTACGGTTTGAAGGTAGGGGGTCGCACGCAGTCGTGGCACGGGCCGACGCTGGACGTCACGGCCCATATGGAGCCGGGTCAAACCTACGTGTTCACGGGGTGGCTCAAGCTGCCGCAGGCAGCCCCGAACACCACCGTCTATATGACGATGCAACGCAGGACGCCGAGCACCACCTACTACGAGCGGATCTACTTCGACACGGTCACGCCCAACGACTGGGTGAGGTTCCAAGCCCAGTACAAGCTTCTCGAGGCCGCAGACAATCTGTCCGTGTACTTCGAGGCACCGGACAACTCCTCGCTGGTCTTCTACATCGATGATTTCCGCATGGAGAGGCTGCCTGATCTCGGGCCCATCATCATTGAAGAAGGCATTCCTTCGCTCAAGGACGTCTTCGCCGATGATTTTCTGATCGGTACCGCGTTTTCCAACAGTGAGCTCCTGACGGAAGCGGACAGGAAGTTGCTCGCCAAGCACTTCAACAGCGTGACACCGGGTAACGTCTTGAAGTGGGACAGCACGGAGCCGCGGGAGGGCGTATTCGACTTCAGTGGTTCGGATGCGGCCGTTCAGTTCGCGCTCGAGAACGGGCAGCAGCTCCGGGGACATACGCTCGTCTGGCACTCGCAAACGCCGGACTGGGTCTTCCGTGATGCGAGCGGGAACCTGGCGAGCAAGGAGCTCTTGTTCCAAAGGATGAAGAATCACATCAACGCGGTGATGGGCCGGTACAAAGGCCAGATCTCCGCGTGGGATGTGGTCAACGAGGTCATCGATGCCTCGCAGCCCGACGGATTGCGCCGCAGCTCGTGGTACCAGATCGCGGGGGAGGAGTTCATCGAGAAGGCCTTCCTGTTCGCCCGCGAAGCGGACCCGGATGCGGTGTTGTTCATCAACGACTACAACACCCACGACTCAGCCAAGAGCCAGGCGCTGTACAACCTGGTCAAGCGGTTGAAGGCCAAGGGGATTCCGATTGATGGCGTTGGGCACCAGACGCACATCAGCCTCTACTACCCGACGCTTCAGGAGATCGAAAGCTCCATCGTCAAATTCGCTGACCTGGGTGTCGAAACGCACATCACCGAACTGGACATCAGCGTGTACTCTTCCGCCTCGCAGCGGTACGACACGTTCCCGGAGGAGCTGAAGCAGAAGCAGGCCGCTCTCTACAAGCAGCTGTTCGAGGTCTTCAAAAGACACAAGAGCCTGATCACCAGCGTCACGTTGTGGGGTAAGGATGACGCAAACACCTGGCTGCGAACGTTCCCGGTGGCCCGCAATGATTGGCCCCTCTTGTTCGATGAGCGTCTGCAGTCCAAGCCGGCCTACTGGGCCATCGTCTCGATACCTCCCTCGGACACGGACAAGCTCGTGCTGCAGTACCGTGCGGCGGACACCCAGGTGGGTGATAACAGTCTGAGGCCGCACTTCAAAATCAAGAACAACGGTGCCGAGCCCGTACCGCTGAGCGAGCTGGCCATTCGCTATTGGTTTACGGTGGACGGGGAAAAGCCGCTTGCCTTCTATTGTGATTATGCCCGCATCGGCAACTCGAACGTCATGGGCAAGCATGTGAAGATGAGCACAGGCAAGGCGGGGGCGGACCATTACCTGGAACTCACCTTCAGCTCCGCGGCGGGCAGCATTCCAGCGGGTGACGATTCAGGGGTAATCGAAACCCGCAGCCACAAGGCCGATTGGTCGAACTTCAACGAATCCAATGACTACTCCTTCGACCCCTCCAAAACCTCTTTCACCGAGTGGGAGGGCGTGACGCTTTACCGGAACGGTCAGCGCATCTGGGGGGTTGAGCCGCAAGACTGAGGCCATCGGCAATGCGGCCAGCTTCCGTTTGAAGGGCGGCGGCTGGCCGTGACGTCGAAATCACCCAGTCGTCTCGAAGGCCCTCGTGGCGGCGGTGGATGCTGGCACCTCTTCTCCAGGGGAGGTGTTCACCGTGTCATGTGTCAGAGCGGTCACGGAGCAGCCACGGCACGACGAAGCCGTGGTACGGGAGCGACTGGGGTCCGCCTCGGGGCCGATGCGCATTGCCTACTTCAGCGAGGCGCTGCTGCCGCTGGTGGATGGGGTGACGCTGACGTTGGCGCGGCTGTTCGAGACGCTGGAGGCCCGCCAGGTCGACTTCCGGGTGTTTTCGGCGTTCAGCCCGCCGGAGGACCTGCGGTGGGCGTGGCGTGCGAGGCGCGTCGGCTCGCTCCCCTTCCCGTTGTACCGCGACTACCGGATGGGCCTGCCCCCAGGAGGTGACGTGGCCCGGGAGCTGGACGCGTTCCGCCCACAGCTCATCCACGTGTCCACGCCCTCGCCCATGTCCCTCTGGGCGCAGCGCTACGCCCGCTCTCGGGGCATCCCCGTGGTGAGCAGCTTCCACACGCACTTCGTGGCCTACCTGCGCTACTACGGCTTCGGGGCGCTCGAGGACACCGCCTGGGCCTTCATGCGCTGGTTCTATAGCCAGTGTGCCCGCGTGTATGTACCCACCCGCCGCATCATGGGTGAGCTGGAGGCCCAGGGGCTGCGCCGCTGCGAGCTGTGGAGCCGTGGCGTGGACGCGGTGCGCTTCTCTCCCGCGCACCGGGACGAGGAGCTGCGCCGCTCGGTGGGCGCCAGCGACGCGGTGCCGCTGCTGCTGCTGGTCAGCAGGCTGGTGCGGGAGAAGGACTTGGACGAGCTGGTGGGGCTGAGCCGTCGGCTGCGTGCTCGCGGGCATGCCTTCCGGCTGGTGCTGGTGGGAGACGGGCCCATGCGAGCCGAGCTCCAGTCGCTGCTGCCGGAGGCGTGGTTCGTGGGCCACCAGACGGGAGAGGCGCTGGCGCGGTGGTATGCCTCGGCGGACCTGTTCGTCTTCCCCTCCACCACCGAGACGTTTGGCAACGTGGTGCTGGAGTCGCTTGCCTCCGGTGTGCCGGCGGTGGTGGTGGACGCGGGCGGGCCGCCTGAGTTGGTACGGGAGGGGCACTGCGGCGCCGTGGCCCGGCCTCGGGACGTGGAGGACCTCACCCACCAGGTGGAGGCACTCTTGCGGCCGGAGGCACGCCGCCCGCTCAGTCAGCGGGCGCGTGCGTACGCGCTACGGCGCGACACCCAGGCCGTCAACGGCGCGCTGGTGGACAGCTACGCCCAGGTCATCGCCGGACGCGCCTTGCCTCACCTGCGCGTGGCGAGCGGAACGGTGTGAGGGGCGCATGACCCACTCTCGGTGGAGCTGAGCGGCGTGCTGAGTGCCGATGCCTGTTCCTCGTGCGGCGAAGAAGTCGTTGCGCTCCTGGACGGAGCCCGTGTCCTCTCAGGTCGCGGGCTCGAGCTGGATTCCCAGGGACTGCGGCGTATAGCCGGGTGAGCAGCAGTCACACGTCGTCCGCTCTCGCTTGAACACATTCACTTCGAGGTGGACCGGCTCGAAGCCTTCCGCCTGGATGTCGAGGACATACTGGCCTGGTCCTGTGCCGATGAAGCAGGAGATTGCCTCCGGCCCCAGTCGGTTGCACGAGGGGTTCTCCACTCCCGTCACGATGATGTCGGGGAGTGGCTGTCCAGCGGGTGACCTCACGGAGAGCGACACGGGCGGGGTGTATACGGCCGGACAGGGTTCTTCACGGCAGACCTCCTCGACGGGGTCCTCGGCACAGGCGGACAGCATCAGCAATGCAAACAGAGAGAGGATTCTCGATGTCATGTTCGGCGGGAATGCAGAATGCGTACCCGCCTGTCCGGGGCCTTCGTGCAGGGCCTCTCCTTCTCCGTGAGGACCCCCGGCGCGCGGAGGACGGGTGCCTCGAGAGAGTCGCCTCGGAAATCAATGAGGGCGTCAGAATCTTGAGGCCTGAACTCGCCTCAGCGGATGCTGGGACCCTGCGCGCTGTCCCGGAGGCGGTCTGGGTTGAGCGAGGCGCTTGTGGTGAAGCGGGTTGCGCTCATTGAGCAACCCGCCGTGGGTGCTGGCGTCTCTTTTGTGAGAGGGCAGTCGCCGAAACGGACGCATCCGGAGCGGCGGTTCCCTGTGCGGCACCGCTGGCCCATCGAGTGCTTTGTCCGGCGCTGTTCGCCATGCCCGGACCTCATGACCTCTTCGTTCGCTACACCTTGGGTCAGCCCGAGCGGGCCGCGGCCGAACTGCGCGCCGCTTTGCCCCCTCGGGTCATCTCCCAGGTGGATTGGTCCACGCTGCAGCGGGAGTCCGGCTCCGTGGTGGACCCGGAGCTGCGAGAGACCCAGAGCGATCTGCTCTTTTCAGCCCGCCTGAGCGGGGGGCGTCCGCTGCTGTTCTACGTGTTGCTGGAGCACCAGTCCCGGGTGGACAGGTGGATGGCGCTGAGGATGCTGCGCTACGTGGTGCGCCAGCTTGAGCACTGGCGCCAAGCGAACCCAGACAGCGAGAAGCTGCCGGTGGTGGTGCCTCTGGTGATGTACCACGGGCCAGATGGCGCCTGGTCCGCTCCCCGGCGGGTGGAAGAACTCTTCGACCTGCCGGATGAGGCGGAGGCGCAGGAGCCTTGGCTCGCGCTCATGCCACGCTTCGAATACCTGCTCGATGACCTGATGGCCGAGCGGGCTGAAGCTCTGATGGCACGCCCGGGCCCGGCCCTGACCCGGCTGGCCCTGCTCGTGCTGCGCTACGGGCGCACCGAAGAGCTCAACCAGAGGCTGCCGGACTGGGTAGCACTGTTCGCTGAGGTTCACTCCGGCCCCCATGGAGATGAGGAACTGGGCCTGGTTGTCCGCTATCTCCTTCAGGTCGGGGACAGGACCGTCCGCGCTGCGATAGGCAGAGTGCTACGTTCCGTCATGGAGACACACCGAGCGGAGGAACTGATGCGGACCTATGGCGAGGAGCTCATCGAACAAGGGCGCCAGCAGGGCCTGGCGCAGGGCCTGGAGCAGGGCCGGGCACAGGGGCGGGCGGAGAGTTTGCTTCGGATCCTCGCCGCGCGAGGCTGGTTTGTCAGCGAACAGGCCCGGCAGCGCGTCCTGACCTGTACGGACATAACCCTCCTCGATCGTTGGTTCGAGCGAGCCCTGACCGCCCCCACACTCTCCGACGTGTTGGGCGATCTGTCGCAATGAGGAAGTGGGCTGGTGGCTTGCGAGAAACGCCAGCCGGTCACTAGCGTCCTCCCGTCGATGTCCTCTCCTCCTGCCGCCCTCTCCTCTCGGCTGGTCCTCCAGGCGCTGAACATAGCGGCTGAGCACGGCGTGCCCGTGGAGGCACTCTGTCGTGAGGTGGGCCTGCACCGGGCCGACCTCGACGACCCCGAGGCGCGCATCCCCTACGACGTGCTGGACACCGTCCTGGAGCGGGCGGTGGAGGTGACGGGGGACGACAACCTGGGCCTGCACATGGCGCGGATGAGCTACGTGGACCCGGATGATGCCGCCTCGCTCGTCATCCTTACGAGCGCGACGCTGAAGGAGTCCATGGTACGTGGCTGCCGCTACCAGCGCGTGTGGGGAGATGGGGAGCGCTTCAAGGTGGAGGAGACGGTGCGTGGGGTTCGCATGCGCTTCACTCCAGTGGGGCCCTGGCGTCCGGCCCACCGACACATGGTCGAGGTCGCGATGGTGCAACTCGCCACGGGGACGCGCTTCTTCACGGGGGTGGACGTGCGGCCGCTCCAGGTGCGCTTTGTCCACCCTGCGCCCGCGGACATCCTGGAGCACGAGGACCTCTTCGGCTGTCCGCTCGTCTTCGGTGCGCCCCACAGCGACATCGAATTCTCCCACGAGGATGCCGAGCGGCCCTTCGTCCACGCGGATGCGCTGCTGAGCAGCATGTTCGAGAAGAAGGCCCAGCGTGCGCTCGCGCGGCTGCCAACGACGGCGAGCCTCTCCGAGCGAGTCCGGGAGCAGGTGCGGCGCACGCTGGCGGGAGGGGACTTCTCCTTCGAGGCGGTAGCGAGGGCGCTGCATATGCCCCAGCGCACGCTGCAGCGGAAGCTGGCGGAGGAAGGACAGAGCTACGCAGGCATCCTGGAGGCTGTACGCCGCGAGCTGTCGGAGGACTACCTGCGACGCCGGATGTCCATCGCAGAAGTCTCCTTCCTACTGGGCTATGGCGAGCCCACCACCTTCCACCGAGCCTTCAAGCGTTGGTGGGGCATGAGCCCCGAGGCCTTCCGTCGGGCCCACACTCCCTCTCCCTCTGGGAGAGGGCCGGGGTGAGGGTATCCCTCCCCGTTCTCCTCCCCCGTGTTCCCCCCCATGACGTGGAATGCCATAAAGAGCCATGACCCGAATCCTCTTCCGTCGGAGCATGGCTCTCGCGGCCCTCCTGGCGCTCGGCGCCTGTGTCTCCCCTGAACCTCGCAAGCCCGTGCTGGTGGCTGATGTCGACGCGGACATCGATGACATCTCGGCGCTGGCCTACCTCTGCCAGGAGCACAAGCTCGGGCGAGTCGAGCTCGCGGCCGTCACCGTCACGAACACGGGGGCGGGCTACCCGGGCAAGGCGCTCCAGTACGTGCGCTGCACGCTCGCGGCGTGTGGCCTGACAGATGTTCCGGTGGCCGATGGCTCGCGCACGGCGACCAACTTGTTCCCTGAGCCCATGCGGGACGGCGTCGAGCGCATCCTCTCGAGGACCTTCGAGGGCTGCACCCAGAGCACCGAGCCCGCTCAGCAGAGCGCTCCCCGGTTGCTGGCGGACATCTTCGGACGAGAGGACCTCGTCCGGGTGGTAACGCTCGGGCCAGTGACCAACGTGACGGAGGCCCTGAAGCTCGAGCCCGAGCTCGAGAGCCACGTCGAGGCCGTGTACGTCATGGGGGGCGCCGTGTCCGTGCCGGGCAACATCTGCTGCGGCGCCGAGTCGCAGTACGACAACTCGCAGGAGTTCAACATCATGGGGGACGCGGCCGCCGCGCGAGGCCTCATCGAGGCGCTCGCTCCCGAGAAGGTGTTCCTGGTTCCGCTGGACGCGACCCGAGCCGTGCCCGTCACGAAGACGTTTGCCAGCCGTTTGGAGTCCAGCCGGGTGGGAACCGAACCCGCCACGGCCGAGGTGGGGCTCGTCTCGCGCATCCTCTCCAACCCGGAGGTGCAGGGGGGCATCGAGTTCGAGATGCTCTACTGGTGGGATCCGCTCACGGTGGTCTCGGCCACGCGGCCGGGTGTGGTCTCCTTCGAGACGCGCTCGCTGGACGTGGTCCAGGCGGGGGCCTCGCTGGGCCGGACGAAGGTGTCCTCCGAGGGCAGACGCGTCCGGGTAGGTACCGAGGCCAACAAGGCCCTCTTCGAGGAGCTGTTCCTCGACTCGCTGAACGGCCGATAGACCCGCGACGCGCGGCTTGACTTCGTGTGGGCCTAACACTATGCGCTCAGGGCCATGACACGAAAGGAGTCACCCGTGAGCTACACCTACGAGTACCCGCGTCCGGCGCTGACGGTGGATTGCGTGGTGTTCGGCCTGGATGAGGAGGACCTGAAGGTGCTGCTCATCCGGCGCGGGGTGGAGCCCTACCAGGGGAAGTGGGCCCTGCCGGGTGGCTTCGTGCGCATGGACGAGTCGCTCGAGGACGCCGCGCGCCGCGAGCTCCAGGAGGAGGCGGGCGTCCGCCCCAACCTGCTGGAGCAGCTCTACACCTTCGGCGCTCCGGACAGGGACCCGAGAGGCCGGGTGGTGAGCGTGGCCTACTTCGCCCTGGTGAAGCTGACGGACCACCGCGTCCACGCGGCCACCGATGCGAAGGAGGCCGCCTGGTTCTCCGTGTGGGATGCGCCCAAGCTGGCTTTCGACCATGGAGACATCCTCGCCACGGCGCTCCAGCGGCTGAAGGGCAAGGTGCGCTACCAGCCCATCGGCTTCGAGCTGCTGCCCCCCAAGTTCACCCTGACGCAGCTCCAGCGCATGTACGAGAAGATCCTCGAGCGCGAACTCGACAAGCGGAACTTCCGCAAGAAGATCCTCTCGATGGACCTGCTCGAGGAGCTCGACGAGGTGGAGCAGGACGTCTCGCACCGCGCCGCGCGCCTCTACCGCTTCGACCACAAGAAGTACAAGCAGCTGGAGAAGGCCGGCTTCAACTTCGAGCTGTAGGCCTCAGGCGGCCGCCACGTGTGCGTTGGCGGAGTACGGCGCCAGCGCTCCGATGTGACCGGGCAGGGCCTTCACGCGCTCCAGCCACGCGGACACGGCGGGGGAGCGCTCCAGGGAGAAGCCGCCCTCGGGCGCCACGTGCGCGTACGCATACAGCGCGATGTCCGCGACGGTGGGCCGCTCGCCCACGAGGAACGTGCGCCCGCGAAGGTGCCGCTCCAGGGACGCGAGCGCCTCATGGCCTCGCTCCACGCGCAGGCGGAAGGCCTCTGGGTAGCGGGAGGCGCGGCCCGTCAGGTGCCAGAAGCGCACGGTGCCCACGTTGGGCTCGATGCTGTTCTGCTCGAAGAAGAGCCACTGGTCGACCTGGGCACGCTCGAAGGCGTCCTCCGGCAGGAACTGCGTGCCCCGCGCGAGGTAGAGGAGGATGGCGTTGGACTCCGCCAGGAAGCGGCCCGGCTCGGGCTCGAGCACGGGGATGCGCCCGTCGGGATTCTTTCGCTGCAGGAAGTCCTCCGTGCGGCTCTCACCGGCGAAGATGTCCACGGGCACCAGTTCATAGGGCCTGCCCAGCCAGGAGAGCAGGAGTCGGACCTTGTAGCCATTGGCGGAGGGGAGATAGTCGTAGAGACGCATCGAAGCTCCAGACGTGGGTGGAACGAACGCGCGGCAGGATAGGGAGACCCGCACCGGGCGAGCCACCCGCTTTTTGCGGCATGGGGCGGCGCGGAGGAGCGCAAGAACCGGGTTGCTCCCGCGCGACCCGGCGGCCATACCGGGTACAGGAGCACCCATTCTAGGAGCCGTGGCATGGCGACCAGCGACTACGCCCGAATCGAGCAGGCCATCCTCTACCTCGACGCCCATGCGCGCGAGCAGCCCTCCCTGGACGACGTCGCCGCGCACGTGGGCCTGAGCCCCTTCCACTTCCAGCGCCTCTTCACCCGCTGGGCGGGCATCAGCCCCAAGCGCTTCCTCCAGGTGCACACGCTCGTCTCGGCCCGCCGCCTGCTGGCCGAGCGGCACAGCGTGCTCGACACGTCCTATGCCGTGGGCCTGTCCGGTGGCGGTCGGCTGCACGAACTCTTCGTCACCCTCACCGCCATGACACCGGGTGAGTTCAAGCTGGGCGGTGAGGGCCTCACCGTGCGCTACGGCATCCACCCGTCGCCCTTCGGGGACTGCCTCATCGCCGTCTGTGAGCGCGGCATCTGTGGCCTGCACTTCCTCTCCGACGAATCCGCGGAGGAGGCCCTGATGTCACTGCGCGCGCAGTGGCCGCGTGCCACCTTCGTGGAGTCCCGTGATGCAACCGCCTCGTGGGCGGAGCGCATCTTCCCCTCGCGACCCCCGCGCGAGCCCACGCCGCTGTCCGTGCTGGTGAAGGGCACGCCCTTCCAGGTGCAGGTGTGGCAGGCGCTGCTGCGCATCTCCCCGGGCCACGTGGCCACGTACGAGGACATCGCCCGAAGCATCGGCAACCAGAACGCAGTGCGAGCGGTGGGCTCGGCGGTGGGAGACAACCCCGTGGCGTTGCTCATCCCCTGTCACCGCGTGCTGCGCAAGACGGGCGTCTTCGGTGACTACCGCTGGGGCCCCGCACGCAAGAAGGTGATGCTTGCGTGGGAGTCGCTGCGTTACGGCGCGGAGGCCGAGGCCGGCGAGGCGCCCGGCACGGTAGGCGCAACCGGCCTATGAGAGGCGCGTGTCAGTTCCCGTTGGCGTAGAGAGCGCTCACCTCGGCGGCGGTGAGCGCGCGGTGGTACATTCTCACTGCGTCCACTCGACCCGGCAAATGCCAGGTGTTCGCGTTGGAATAGCTCCCGAGGGTGAAGGCCTTGGTGTTGGACAGGCTGCTGGTGTTGCCGGGCGCATAGGTGGCCGAGGTTTGGAGCTCGCCGTTGAGATAGAGGTAGACCTTGTCGTTGCGCTTGAACACCGCGACAGCGTGATACCATTGGCCCGGTGCCAGCACGGTGAGGCCAATCACATGCTGATTGGTGCCGCTCGCGCCCTGCAGACTCGCCGTGAGCCGGTTACCCGGGTCCACCTCCAGGCCATAGCCGGCGACGCCGGAGCCACCCTTGTTGATGATGGAGGACCAGGCGGACGGCAAGGCATTGAGGTACACCCAGCAACTGAGCGAGAAGTCCCCGGTGGTGACATCGACGGGGGTGGACGTGTTTATGACCACCTTCCCGGTGCTCCCGAGGTTGACCGCGTAGCCGAGGCGGCCGGCCACCCACGAGGAGTCGCCTTGGAGCATGCCGGTATGGGCGTTGCCGCTGGAGTCGCTGATGGAACTGCCACTGCCTTCGTCGAACTTCCACCAGAGCGTGGGCCCGGAGGCACTGGAGGCATAAAACTCATAGGCGCCGATATCAACCGCGGTTTCCTGCGGGCGAGCAACCCCGTCGAAGTCCGCCGGGGGCGCATAGGTGGCGGAACCGGCGTTGCGCGCGGGCGAGCGGCTCTGGAGGTGGTAGTCTCCCCCGCCGCCGGCGATGTAGCCCACGAACAGCGGATCGGCGGAGATGTTGTTTCCCTTCGCCTGGCTGTTGATCGACTCCTGCTTGAGCAACCGCCAGTTGGTGCCGCTGTCATAAACCAGGTTGTTCGTATACGTGTTGTGGGCGCCGAGGATCGATCCGCTACCCTCAACGATGCCGTAGTTCGAGTTCCTGTAGACGATGTTGTTCGAGACGTTGAAGTAATCGCCAGAGGTGGGCGTTGCGCCGGAGCCGCCAGCACCCAGGGCGATCCCGCCGGAGCCGCAGTCGGTGACGACATTGTTCGCGATGTCATTATTGCCGGCGTCGTGCCAGCTCGAAATGCCCCAGGACACAACCTTGTAGATGATGTTGTTCTTGATCTTCCCGCCAGCAATAAGATAGATGCCTTGATAGTAGTTGCAGGGGGCCTTCTCGAATGGCCCGATGTGATGGATGAGGTTGTCCGTGATGTCGATGTTGTCGACGACGCCATCCGGTATGTCCCAGTTGTCGCCTTCGATGCCCGCGCCTCCGGCGTTGGAGCATTCCGGGTATTCATCGGCGATGTGGTGCACGTGGTTGCGCGTGATCAAGCTGTGATTGCCGGTGGAGTAGATGCCGAAACGCCAGGTGTTTTCGGCCGTGCCATCGATCTCAAAGCCGTCGATCGTCACGTACTCACCGGTATTCTTCCAACCATAATCCCTTTTTGTGGGATTGGGATCGACGTTGATCCTGGCCCCCCATTTGGTGGTGGAAACATAGGTGATGCGCGCCGTGGCGGTGCCGTTTACGGTCGTTGTGAATCCGCCGTCATAGTCGCCGGGCGCGACCTTCACCGTGTCGCCGGCGGCCACCGTCTTGTTTGCACGACTGATCTGTCGCCAGGGGGAGGACTCCGTGCCGGGGTTCGAGTCTGAGCCGTCGGGGGAGACATAGTATTCGGCGGCATGGGCCGCCGGGGTAGCGGTGGCCATGAGGCCGAGGACGACAAGGCTCGAGGACAGGTACAACGCGCGCCAGGAGAAGCGCTCGCGGAGCGAGTGCGCACGCGGACAGACGGTCGTTGGGTTCGGGTACATGTTCATGTGGAGTTGGGGTGGAGGACATCCCAGACAACCGCAATGTATCCGGAAAATACCTGGAATACAAGTATTTATGGAAAATCGAGAGAAGGCGATCCGCTCGTTGTAGTCGAAAGCCGTGGATGAGCCTGCCCCGATTTCGTGGCTCTCCCGCAGTTTGTGTGAGTCCTGGGCGCATACGGATCGTTTGACACCTTCTCGGGCGATTACCGCTGGGGCCCCGCACGCAAGAAGGTGATGCTTGAGTGGGAGTCGCTGCGTTACGAGGTGGAGGACGAAGAGGGCAAGAAGCGGGTCGCTCTCAGGTGTGCTTCCCCCTATCTGTAGCGGCGAGACGGGCCCATGGGAGGGCCTGTCGACAACGCGAAGGCAAGACAACTTGCCAGGGATTGAGAGCACCCTCATGTCTACCCATCACATTGATTCCCTGACGCAGTACCACCTGCTCGGCCGCTCGGGGCTCCGGGTGAGCCCGCTGGCGCTGGGCACCATGACATTCGGTACCGAGTTCGGCTGGGGCAACCCCGAGAGCACCGCCCATCAAATCCTGGCGCGCTACCTGGAGGCGGGCGGCAATTTCATCGACACCGCGGATGCGTACACCGCCGGCTCGAGCGAGCGCATCATCGGTGACTTCTTCGCGAAGCATGGCAAGCGCGACCAGGCCGTCATCGCCACCAAGTTCACCATGGGCACCTCGCCGGGAGACCCCAACTCCGGCGGCAACGGACGCAAGAACATCTACCGCGCGCTTGAAGGCTCACTGCGCCGCCTCAAGACGGACTACGTGGACCTGTACTGGCTCCACGCCTGGGATGGCCTGACGCCCGTGGAGGAGGTGATGCGGACCCTGACCGACCTCGTGCGCGAGGGGAAGGTCCGGTACATCGGCCTCTCCGACGTGCCGGCCTGGTACTTCGCGCGGGCCCAGACGCTGGCCGAGCGCCACGGCTGGGAGCGGGTCTCGGCGCTGCAACTGGAGTATTCGCTCGCCGAGCGCAACATCGAGCGCGAGCACATCCCCGCGGCGCTCGAGCTGGGTGCGGCCATCGTTCCCTGGAGCCCGCTCGCCGGTGGGCTTCTGTCGGGCAAATACACGCGCGAGGGGTCGCAGTTGAAAGGGGAGGGGCGTGCCCACGCGCTGCTGGCCACCGGTCTGCCCATCGCCGACAAGTTCTTGAAGGACCGCCCGTGGGCCATCGTCGAGCAGCTCGTGGCCGTGGCGAAGGAGGTGGGGCGCCCGCCCGCGCAGGTGGCGCTCAACTGGGTGGCGACGCGTCCCGCGGTGGCCTCCACCATCATCGGTGCGAGCAGGCTGGAGCAGCTTGAGAGCAACCTGCATGCGCTCGACTTCACGCTGCCTCCGGTGCTCTCGGCCAGGCTGGAGGCCGCGAGCCGGCCCGAGCTCGTGCACCCCTATGTGTTCTTCGAGGATCCGGTGTTCACGCGGGGCATGTTCACGAGCAACACCGCGGTGCGTGCGGAGCCGGGCTGGTTCCGCGCCAACACTCGCAGTCCGTGAGGCGCATGCACGCCGTGAGTGTCGGAGTCGCTTGCTACAAACGCTTACTCTCAGCTGAGGGTTCAGCGAAGGGGAATAGCAATGCGTCAGTACGCGGTGTCTTGTTTGGTAACGATGGCGTTGGCCGTGGGGTGCGATGAGTCAGGCACCCCGGTCAATCAGGGCGAGATGTCTCTCCACGATGTTCCACGGGATGTGTACGGCAGACCGCTCGTTGGCGTGGATGGGCCTATGCACTATCACGACGGTGCAGGCTCACCCGCGCCTGAAGCCTCCAACCCGTTGCCGAACGGGACCCTTCAGAGCGGCCTCGGCGTCCAGTTCTCCCTCGGGGCGTACACGAGCCGTTCCGTCGGAGGCAGGCCGGATGCGGTGGCGATCGGCGACGTCACCTGCGACGGGCGCCCTGATGTCGTCATGACAACGACCTATGCTTCCGACGCCGCCAGTGCTTACCGCGCCTTCGTCTTCCCGCAGCTGGCGGGTGGCGGCCTCGGCACGCCGGTGTCGTATCCCTATGGTGCCACCGCGAGTCGAAATGGAATCGCGCTGGCGGACCTGAGCAAGGACGGTTGTCTGGACGTCGTCGTCGGTCACGGGTCGGGGATCAGTGTCCTGCTCGCGGACAAGGCGACGGGTGGCCTCAAGCCCGCCGTCGTGGTCGCCGACCGTGATGCGGACACGCTCTCCGCCACGGACGTGAACCGCGATGGCAATCTCGACATCATCTCGCTGGGCTGGAGCCGCGGCGCCTCCCTCTTCTACGGCACCGGCACCGGGGCCTTCTCGCAGATCGTCCCGTTCGCCACGAACGCGGCGGGCTACAATGACCATGAAGTGGGTGACCTGAACGGTGACGGCCTCCCGGACCTCGCCGTCATGTCCGGGCAGGCCTACGCCGTGCCGAACCTCTCGGTCCACCTGCACAACGGCACCAACGCCCTCGGTACGACCCCCAACACCTATTTCATGGGGCAGAGCGTGCTGTCCCGTGGCATCGGACTCGGTGACGTGAACGGCGACGGTCGGATCGACGCGGTGTTGTCGAAGTCTGGCAACAGTCCGACTGTCCTGTGGCTCATGGTGCAGGACGCCAACGGCAGCCTCGTCGGCCCCACTTCCATCACGACCTACGACATCCCGGAGTCCGTCCAGGTCGCGGATATCGACAAGGACGGAGACGACGACGTCGTGGTGCTGCACGGCGGCTGGTTGAAGGTGGGCGTCTACCTCCAGGAGGCCGGGGCGTTGAGGCCGGAGGTGCTCTATCCCATTCCGTATGCGAGCCACTACGCGCCGCAGGGGCTGGCGCTCGGTGATTTCTCCGGAGATGGCTGCGGCGACGTCGCCATCGCGGACTACAACAACGGGCTCGTGACGCTCTACGGCAGGTGCCTGCGCTAATCCTCTTCTTCAGCCAGATGGCGGCTCGCGAGGCCTGGCTCGAACGGTTGCTGTCCCGGTAGCGGCCGCCACGAGGCGGGGCGGCAGAGCTTGCGTGCAACTCTTGCCCACATGGCAGATCTTGCTCATGTGGGCAGAGACCACACTCCTCCCCAGGCTTCATCGCCCACGGGGGGAGAGCTTGTACTGCCTGAGCTTGAACGAGAAGGTGCGCAGCGGCATGCCGATGAGCTGCGCCGCCCGTGTCTGTACGCCCCCGGTGGCCTCCAGCGCCTCCACCATGCGCTGGCGCTCCAGCTCACGCACCTCCTCGGCCAGGGGGCGGAAGGTGCGGGAAGCGGGCTCGCCGCCTCCAACGGACGGGGGCGCGGCGGGCTCCGAGGCCGGAGGCGCAGGAGACACAGGCTGGCTCAAGGAGGCGGGGAGGTGCGAGGGCTCGATGATGGGCCCTGGAGCCGTGGCGGCCACGTACTCCATGGCGTTCTTCAGCTCCCGGACATTGCCAGGCCAGGTATGGGCACCCAGCACCCCCATGGCGGCAGCGGAGAGTTGAAGAAGCGGACGGCCCGCCCGCGAGCACGCCTCCTCCAGGAACGCCTGTGCCAGCAACGGCAGCTCGCGCGGCCGCTCCCGCAGCGGGGGGAGTATCACCACCGCCGTGGACAGGCGGAAGAAGAGATCCTGCCGGAAGCGGCCCTCCTTCACCTCGTCCGCCAGCACCCGGTGGGTTGCGGCCACGATGCGCAAATCCACCTCCTGCTCGCGCGAGCCCCCCAGCCGGGTGATGCGCTTCTGATCCAACGCCCGCAGCAGCTTGGCCTGGACGGCCAGCGAGAGCTCGGCCACCTCGTCCAGGAAGAGGGTGCCGCCGCTGGCCCGCTCGAACAGCCCCGCGCGGGGCTTGTCCGCGCCAGAGAATGCGCCCCGCTCGTAGCCAAAGAGCTCGCTCTCCACGAGGCTCTCGGGCAGCGCGGCGCAGTTGAGGGCCACGAAGGGCCCACCCGAGCGCGGCGACCAATGGTGGACGGCCCAGGCCGCGTTCTCCTTGCCCGCGCCCGTCTCGCCATGGATGAGGACGGGCAGGGGGCTGGAGGCCAGACGCCGCAGCAGCTCGAAGAGGCCCACCATCGCGGCGTCGGCCACGATCACCGCGCGCTCGCCCAGCGGGAGCCGGTAGAGCGAGGGTCCACTGTCCTGCAAGGTCCCCGCGGGTGCCACCAGCGCCGCGGCCCGTGCGGCGGACAAGAGCGCGTCGGCGTTGAGTCCGTCCCGTGGCACGGTGGCCAGACCCGCCCGAACCTCTGGCACCCTCGGTCGGAGCTCCTCCAGGAGGTGTTGCGCGGCGATCCCGGCCTCTTCTCCTCCCAGCTCGGGCATCACCACGACCAGCGAGGTGCCCACCTGGCCCACCAGGTCCATCAGCCGCAAGGCCTTGCCGGCAATGTGCACCAGCTCGGGAACGGCGATGCTGGAGGCTCCGAGCTCCACCGCGACGACGCTCACCACGCGCTCGTAGCTGACCACCCGCTCGACTTCCTCGGCCAGCCGGGCCCGCAGGGCCGTGGTGTCCAGCATGGGGCGCAGGGGCAGGGCCCTGTCTCCACAGTGGAAGACGAGCGTGACATGCCCGAGCGTCACCACGTCACCGCTCCAGAGCCGCTGGGTCCCCACCACCCGCTCGCCGTTGAGCCGGACGCCGTTATGGCTCCCCAGGTCGGCGATGCGGACCTCCCCTTCTTCCACGAGCACCCGCGCATGCTGGCGGCTCACGGAGGGGTCCTCCACGCGGATATCCGCAGTGGGCAGTCGGCCCACCAGCAGCGAGCCACTCCGGGGGAGCGGGCACAGCGCGGAGGAGCCGCCGTCCAGGACGAGCAGGTACCGCCGCTCCACCGCCACAGGAGACGCGCGGGAGGCGGTGTGCCGGGCATCCTCGGTTTTCATCAGGTCGGGTGGCAGCATTCCGGGAGAGGATGCCTACATGCCCCGGCACGGGCAAGGCGCCCTGCCCCTGGTTCAAGGGCCACAAGAGGTGTTGGCTTGCCTCTTGCTATTCTTCCACCACGTCAAATCACGGAGAGGGGAAGCAACACCCATGAGAGCTGGACTGAACAGCCGCACGGCCACGGCGCTGGCGGCCCTGGTACTCGGTTGCTGGGCCACCCAGGCGGCCGCGGGGGATCCCTGCACCAGCCCCGAGTGCAAGGAGGGCAATGGCAGGGGAATCTACGTCGTCCAGGGGGGGAACTACTGCATCCAGTACAACCCCTCGCAGCAGGCGCAGTTCTGCCCGGAAGCTTTCGTTCTGGCTGGTGATTCCACCACGCGCTGGATCGAGCTCGCGGGACGCCACTTCAAGGCGGGGCTCGAGTCCGTGCAGAGCCTCAAGGTCTACGCTCGATTCAAGGACCAACCGGTGCAACTGGTCGGCGTCGATACGAAGCCCACCGAGTCCCGGCTCATCTTTTATTATTACAAGTCGCCCGCCGAGCCCCGCGTCGCGGTGCCAGAGAATGAGTTGGCTCAGCTGAAGCTTCGGGTCCAGTCCACCCCCGTCCTGTTTGAATTCTCCTACTCCAGGGTGGCCGGCAGCACCTCGCCACAATACAGCGGCTCGTGGAGCTCGAAGGCCTATTACACCAACAGTGGTGCGGAAGGAGAGTTCTGCACGAGCCCCGGGGGCCAACCCAAGACCGCCCTGTTCCTCCTGCCCGCCAAGCGGGTCGATGGCTCCAATGGCAAGGTGACGCATCTACCCATCGCGGCCACCCTTGCCTGTGGGTCAGGAGCCATCGTTGGCTGCATGAAGTGGGGCTACAACCCAAGTCAGCTCAACTACCCGGATCCGCAAGAGGATGCACTCCTCGGCGCCTGCATCCAGGCGAAGCGTGCGGCCTACTTCGGAGGAGCCGCGAGCTACACGAAGGACAACACCCCGATCACCATCACGGACAATTACGCGGGGACGCCGGTCAATGGCACGGTCAACCAGCTGGAGGCGATCTGGACGCAGAATGGCGCGGCCTGTTTCAACCCCGCGAATCGTCGTATCGACACCCCGCCGCTTCCCGCGACCCCCGTCTTGCCAACCTGCCCCACGGCGCCCCAGGACTGGTGGGCGCTGGGGATGATCGCCACCGGGAAGTAGCCCGGAGCGGAGCAGGCTCACGGCATCGCATTGCGAGCTGCTGGGGAGTCAGTGCTCAGCTCCTCGGCCTCGCGCATCGGCTCCTCGTACTCACGCCGGAGGAGCGGGTTGAGCCCGGTGGCTCGTGCGAACGAGGACCGGGCCTGACGCGCGGAGTCGCGGCGCTCCACCACCTCGCGCGCCATCCGCGCCCGGGCCAGCAGCAGCCCTCCGTGAATGGCGTGGGTGTGGGCCAGGTTCGGATCGCGCTCGAGCGCCAGCTCCACCTGCGCCAGCCCCTCGGCCAACGCGGCGCGCGCCTTGTCGGGGGGCAGGGCTTGCGTCAGCCGCCAGCAGACCCGCGCCAGCTCCTGGTGGGCTCCGGCGGTGGGTTGCAGCTTCACGGCGTGGCGGGCCTCCTCCAGCGCCTGTTGGAGCTGCGGCAGGCCCGACCTGCCCTGGCGCCGCGCCCATTCCGCCGCCACCATTCCCAGCCGTGCCCCCAGGGACCGGAACTCGCCCTCATCGGGGGAATACCGATAGGCGCTCTCCAGCGCCCGGCGCCCCGACGCGAGTGCGTCGCTGGGATCCTGGCCCGCTCGGAGCAGCTGAAGTGCCGTGAGCACGTGGGCCTCGGCCAGGGAGGAGTGGCTGAAACCGAACCTGGGGTTGATGCTCAGCGCGCGCTCCGCATGCTGGAGCGCCTGTTCCAGGAATGGGCGCGGGTCGCCGTCGGCGTCCATCAGGTACCTGGCCTGGATCAGGTTCACACCGGCCAGGTTGTTCAGGGCCGTGTAGAACCTGTTGTTGATGGTGAGGCTCCGCTCGCCCGCTTGGAGCGCCTTCCGAACCTCGGCCTCGGGGTTGAGTCCTCGCGAGAGGCTGTATGCGGCCAGCGCGCTGTACAGGGCCGTCAGGTTCGAGTACGCATTCCGGTAATCCGGGTCGAACCGCACGGCCTGCTCGAAGTAGCGAATGGCCTCCGCATATTCCGCACGCGGATCCTGCCCATGCTCCCGCAGGTAGTCGCCCTGATCGAAGTGGACCAGTGCCAGGTCATTGAGCCCCCAGGGATAGGCGGGCTGGAGCTCGAGCGCCCGGATGAAACGGGCACGCGCCTCGGCCCACGCGGGGTGCGGATCCCTTTCATTCCGGGCCTCGTGTTGGCCTCGTGTGTAGTAGCCGAGCCCCAGCGCGTCGTAGGCGTAGACATCCCGCGGGTTCAGCTCCACGGCACGTGAGCCGGCCGCGATCCACTCGCCGAGAATGGACTCCAGTTCCGGGTTGTTGCGCTGGCTCCTCACCATCCGGAACCAGCGCCACAAGGCATAGGCCTTCTGGGTGTATCCCGTCGAGCGCAGCGGGGCGGCCCGGATTTCCCCACGGGTGGCCTCCAGCACGCGTTCCAGGGCTTCCCTCGGTGAGCGCCCCAGGTGACGATCCACCTCCGCGTGCTGCATCCACACCGCGGCGAGGGCCTCGTAGTTTCCCGCGTCACTCTGCCCGCGCTCGACAGCCTGTTCGTACTGGTGGCTCGCCTCCTGGAGCCCTGCCCGCGCCCTGTCGTAGTCGCCGTGCTCCAGTTGCTCGACGGCTCGCAGATAGGCCACGTCCCCGGCGAGCTTCCGGGCCTCGTACATCCAAGGCGCCTCCACGATGGCCTGTGCCGCCGCCCGCGCCGCGCGGTCGTAGTCCCTCCGGTAGAAGGCGATGAGCCCTTCGAGGTAGCGGGGTGAGTCCAGCTCCAGCCCCTGGCTGCGCTCGAGCGACCGGAGCGCCGGCTCGAGATACTGCTTCTCCAGTTCCAGCCGCCGCCTGGCCACCCAGCTCGTGTCACCGCTGCGCCGCGCATCCTCCAGGCCGCGGTGGTACAGCTCGCCAAGCACCCGGCCGTGGGCATAGTGAAGCGGGGGCGAGTCCATGCCCATCTCGCGCGCGCGCGTCAGCTCCTGGTTCGCCTTCTCGAACTCCTGCAGCACCAGGTGGCCGCGCCCCAGCGCGTAGTGGATGATCCCGTCGCCATAGGCCCCCAGGTCGTGCTTTTGCGCCGAGATCCGCGCCATGCGCTCGCGGACGCGCTGCTGCTCCTGCTGGGGGTCGTGCAGCGGCAGCACGTACGCTATCCGGAGGAACCACTCGATCTCCTTGGCCTGCTGTCCGAGGTCCTCGGCCAGCCGCGCACGCGCCTCGGATTGCCGCCGGGTATGCCTCGCCTCCAGCCAGGACCGTACACTCAAGGCGGAGAGGAGCAGGATGCAGGCCAGCGAGACCCCCGACACAGCCACGAGGGTCCGATGCTTGCGCGCATACCGCCGCAGCCGGTACCTCATGCTTGGACGCTGCCCCAGAATGGGATCTCCGTCGATGTAGCGCCCGAGGTCCTCGGCCAGGGCCCGGGCGGACGAGTAGCGCTGATCCGGCTCCTTGCTCAGGCACTTGAGGACGATGGTCTCCAGCTCGCTCT
The DNA here is from genome assembly GCF_044360475.1 of Archangium minus. Classification (NCBI taxonomy): domain Bacteria; kingdom Pseudomonadati; phylum Myxococcota; class Myxococcia; order Myxococcales; family Archangiaceae; genus Archangium; species Archangium minus. The sequence goes on along the minus strand of NZ_CP043494.1, from coordinate 12,346,175 downwards.
CGAGGTGAGGCACTCGCGCCCTCGGGGGGAGGGGTTCCTCGTGGAGGACCTTGGCCAGGATGTCCACGAGCGTGTCGCCGGTGAACGGCGCGACGCCCGTGAGCAGCTCGTAGAGCGTCGCCCCCAGGCTGTAGACGTCCGAGCGGCGATCGATGTTGCGCAGCTCACCGCGAGCCTGCTCCGGTGCCATGTACGACGGCGTGCCTATCAGCGTACCCGTCTCGGTGAGCCCGTGCCCCTGGGTGACTTCGTAGGCCAGGCCGAAGTCCATCACCACGGGGGACAGGCGCCCGTCCTCACCGCGTTCGACCATGATGTTGGAGGGCTTGAGATCCCGGTGGATGATGCCGAGCCGGTGCGCCTCGTGTACACCCGCGGCGACCTCTCGCATCACCTGCAAACGTTCGGGCAACGACATTCCAGCAGCCGCCTGGTCGAGCCGCTGACCTTTGACGAGCTGCATGGCGATGTAAGCCTTCCCGCCCACCTCGCCGGCCTCATGGACCTTGCAGACGTTCGGGTGATCGATGCGCGCCTGCGCCCGGGCTTCCCGGAGGAAGCGCACGGCCCGGTCCGGATCCTCGCCGCGGATGAACTTGAGTGCGACCGTTCGGTCCAGGCGCCGATCGCGGGCCTTGTAGACCTCGCCCATGCCACCACGGCCCAGCAGCTCCAGGAGCTCGTAGCGGTCCCAGCTCGCTCCCGAGACCACCGCACTTCCCCCCGTGGCGGCAACGGGGGCTGCCGGAGCGGCGGCCAGGGGCTCCACGGTGACCGTGGGCTCGACCGGGGAGTTCGTGTCCTCCCGGAGCTGTGCCGGGTCGAGGAGCGGCTTGTCTTCGTCTGGGCTCGGCATGGCACCACACTATCAATGCAATGGTTGCTCAGACAGGCAATGCTTGCCGCCGCCAACCGGCAAACCTTGCTCATCCCCGTGGCCAGAACGCCCTGACTCCAGGGCAGACCGCCTCCGAACGCCCGGCACACCGCTTGCTCAATCCCGTCTCGTCAATGTCGCGCGAGCCGGCTCATGAGGAGTCGCCCGACGCGAGAGCGACAGGGGCGGAGCATGCGTAACGGAATGATGTGGATGACCGTGGGGAGTCTGGGTCTGGCGCTGTGCGCGGGATGCATGGGGCCGGAGATGGAGCCGGCCAGCACGGCCGAGTCGAAGCCGGCCGCTCGCGAGACCACCGAAGCCGACGCCTTGCTGAGCCTCGAGGTTGAGCCCGGGCACAGCGTCACGTTCTACGAGCCCGCGCCGGGTGGCCTGTACCTGGTCGAGCGCATGACGCCAGCCCAGTCGTTCGTGCTCACCGGCAAGGAGTCCTCGGATGCGCTGCTCGCGTTCGCGAAGCTGCGCCCCGGAGCCCCGGTTCCCGAGGCGCTCCAGGCGGCGTACGACCGCGCGCGCAACCTGCCGGACGACGCGAGCGCGCGCGAGGCCAAGGCTGGCGGCGGTCAGCCCGAGGCCGCGCGGACCCAGGCACCGGGACTCGGCTCCACCGAGCAGGCGCTCACGTCGTCGAGCAGCGCGATCACGTTCGTCAACACCAACGATGGCTGCGCCTGGGGGCCGACGATGAGCTTCTGCAAGGTGAACTGGGCCAACGGCTTCTTCGCCTCCACCACCGCGACGTCCGGCCTTTGCATCGTGGACCACTACTCGGGCAATGGCGTGACCATCCAGATCACCGTCGGCGCCACCATCACGTCGACGTTCCAGGGTGCGGGCACGATCGCGCAGTACAGCCTGGGCGTCGCCGGGGCTTCGACCACGCGCCGGATCGACGTCACGAATGCGTCCGGTGACAGCTTCCACGCGGGCTGCCGCTGGGGCGTCTGAGCAGGCTTCGGCCACGACAGGTTTCGAGGAGGCGCCGGAAGACCCGTGCGGTGGGACTCCCGGCGCTCCTCGCTACCGCGCGGTGCCGAACTGCCGCAGCAGCCACGTGCGGAAGGCGCTCACCTTGGGCTGCCGGTTGCCCCGCGTCGTGGTGAGCAGGAAATAGCCGCGGCCGTCCACCGCCTCGCCCGAGAACGGCCGGACCAGCCGTCCACTCTGGAGCTCGCGCTGGACGAGCGTGCTGCGCGCGATAGCGATGCCTTGCCCCGCCTCGGCCGCCGCGAGCACCGCCGCCAGCTCACTGAGCCGGGGGCCCCGCGTCGCGTCCACGTCGGTGGCGCCCACGGCCTTCAACCAACTCGCCCAGTCCGGGGTGTCGGCGAAGTGCAGCAGCGTGTGCCTCGCCAGGTCCGCCACGCTCCGCAGCGGCCGGCCCCCGTGCAGCAACGAGGGCGCGCACACGGGGAACAACTGCTCCTCGCCGAGCGCGTCCACCACCACACCTGGCCAGGGGCCCTCGCCAAAGCGGATGCTTACATCCGCCTCGCCCCGGCCCAGCTCCACCTCGTCGCGCGAGCTGTCCACGCGCAGCTCGATCCACGGGTGGGCCTCGGAGAACCCGGCCAGCCGAGGCGCCAGCCACCGGATGGAGAAGGCGCGCGGCACGCCCACCAGCAGCGTCGCCGCCGTGGGCTTCGCGTTGACGCGATCCACCGCCCACGCCAGGTCCGCGAAGATGCGCGTGGCGCGCTCGGCCAGCTCCCGCCCGCGCTCGGTGAGCTCCAGTCCCCGCCCGACACGGAGGAACAGTCTGTTTCCCAGGTGCTCCTCCAGGAGGTGCACCTGCCGGCTCACCGCACCGTGGGTGACGCCCAGCTCCCGTGCGGCGCGTCCCATGTGGCCGTGACGCGCGGCGGCCTCGAAGGCGCGGAGGGCATTGAGGGGAGGAAGGGGGGCGGACATGGCGTACTCCACGCAACCGGTGAGGAAAACTCACCGTACCTGGGCACCTTAATCGATTGTCCTCACGGATGAGGGGAGCGCATCTTCCGTACCGCTGACGAGGAGGCGTTTTCATGGCGGCGACGATGCGGGTGGCTCTGTCTCTGGACCTGTGGCGAGAGCAGACGTGGCGACGGTGGGTGCTGACGGCGTTCTTCGCGCGGCTGCCCGGGACGATGACGGCCTTCGCACTGCTCATGGCCGGCCGAGAGGCCACCGGTTCCTTCACCTTCGGCGCCTGGATGGCGAGTGCGTGCGCCGTGGGAGCGGCCCTCGCGGCGCCGTGGCGCGGGCGGATGCTCGACCGCGAGCCCCTGCTCATGGGACTGCGGCGGGGGCTGTACTGGCAGGCGCTCCTCACGATGGGACTCGTCGTCGCGGCCACCTTGCGCGCGCCGGCACCGGTGCTGCTGGCCGGAGCACTGTTGCTGGGGGTGATGCCCTCTGGAGTGCAGGGAGGCATCCGCGCCCTGCTGGGCTCGGTGGCGCCGGCCTCGCGACTGGAGGCGGCCTTCGCGCTCGACGCCGTCCTCGTGGAGGTGCAGTGGGTGTTGGGACCGCTGCTGGTGGGGATGGCCTCCTCCAGCGGCGTCCCTCTCCTCGCGCTGGGGCTGATGGGCATGAGCGCGCTCGCCGCGAGCGTGCTGAGTCAGAGCCTCCCGGAGCGACCTCCCATGCCCGTGCCGGCGTCCGTCACCACGTGGGAGGGCCCGGGCGTGTGGCGTACGCCGGGCGTGCTGGCTGTCCTGGTGCTGGTGGCGGTGCTGGGCGTGAGCTGGGGCGCGCTGGAGGCGGGAATCCCTCCGAGGCTGGAGGAGGTGGGCGTGGGCGCAGCGCAATGGGGCGTGCTGGCCGCGCTGCTGTCCGCCGTGAGTGCCGTGGGAGGACTCGCCTATACCCTGCTGCCCAGGGCGCAGGGGCGCGGGGAGGGCACCTGGCGCGCGAAGCTCATGCTGGGGATGTGGGGCCTGCTGCTGCTCCCGCTGGGGTGGATGGCCTCGCTCCTGGGCTTGGGACTGTGGCTCGTCGCGGCGGGCCTCTTCCTGGCGCCGCTGACCGGGACGTTGACCTTCCTCCTCCAGCGGACGCTTCCCCCCGCGCGGCACGCCGAGGGCTTCTCCTTCTATAGCGCGTGCTGGTCGCTCGGAGTCGCGGGAGGCAGTGCGCTGGCGGGCTCGCTGCTCGGCGTGGGCGGTGCACGCCCGGTGCTGGCGGGGGCGGCCCTGCTCCCGCTCGCGGTTGTCCTCCTCTCCGCTGGGGCCGGGCTGGGACGACGCCCAGCGTGCTTCAGGGCCTAGCGTAACCGAGTGGCCGCGCTTCCAATCCGGCGGGGGAGGGCTCGTGACGGAAGGTCACCCAGCCCTCCCGTCGGGAGTGGCGGGGCACGTAGGAGAGGAAGAGCTCGGCGCGCTCCAGGACCTCGCCTCCCTGACGCAGGTCCACCCCCACCCGGACCTCCTCCGCGGTCTCCTCCCCCCGGTTTTCCACCGTGATGGGCACTCGCCAGTGTCCACTTCCTTGAAGAGGTGTCCCCACGGTGACCACCAGGTCCGGCGGCTGCTCGCCCATCGTCCACGCGTCCACCACCACATAGCCCAGCACCGCCGCCACGAGCGCGCAGCTGACCGCGAAGACAACCCGCTCCAGCCAGTTCCAATTCGCTTTCATGATTGGATGAGCAGCCTTCCCGCGGATGCGCCGAGCGTCCCCGCGAATCCCAGGACCACCACCTGCGCCACGCAGATGGACAATCCGTTGCCGTCGAAGCGACCGAAGAACCACAGCACCAGCGCCGAGGAGGCCAGCGCCAGCGCGTAGGTGATGACCGTGCCCATCAGCACGTCTCCCAGTTGGCGATGCCGGGTGAAGCGGTGCGCCCCCGTGAAGTCGAGCTGGTACAGGATGAGTCCTCCGAGCAGCAGCGAGAGCAGCGCCATCCCCAACAGCCGCAAGGGCGTCTGCTCCACGGCGATCATGACGATTTCCTCCGTGGGCGCCACGTTGGCCGCGAAGAGCACCGCTCCGCAAAAGCCGATGACGAGCTGGCCGGGCACGCGCTCGGCGGCATCCCGTTCCTTGGCCTCATCCCCCTCCTTGCCGCCCTCACCCCCGCCCCCGCCTCCGCCTCCGAACTGCGCGCTGCCCACGGAGATCCCGATGGCGACGGTGCCCGCCTCCACCGTCACCATTCCCACCACCTCTGGCCACGAGCTGTTTGCGGTGATGCGGCCAATCAGGAAGAGCACCCCCGTGGACACCAACAGCCCCAGCCCCAGCTCCTCCACCGAGTCCGTGAACACCTCGCTCCAGTCCACATCCCGCCGGAAGCCGCCGTAGCGGTTGTAGCCGAGCAGCAGCACGAAGGTCCCCAGCAGATAGAGCAGCAGGTGGGCAGGCCGGGTGATGAACCCCGCCCACCACACCTCCATCGTGTAGAGCAGCGGAATGCTGAAGAGCAGCCCCCCGGCGATGCCCCGGCCGTACTCGCGCAGGGACTCCACCACCGGACGGCCGCGCCTTTCAGGTGAAGCGTTTCTCTCCGGCTCGTGTCGCGCGTCATCCATGGGCGCTGCCAATGTATTCAGTCCCTCGTGGGTGGACAGTCCCCGGGGTGACCTCGACTGGGAACCACCGAACGAGCAGGTCTATCATCCCCGCGAATGACCGCCCACAACGCGCCTTCTTCGGATGAGGTCTCCTCCCACTTCAACCCGCTGGCTCCCGACCAGATAGACAATCCCTATCCGCTCTATGCGCGGCTGCGGCGTGAGCGGCCCGTCTTCCACAGTCCCATGTTTGACCTGTGGGTGGTCACCCGCCACGCGGACATCTCCGAGGTGGAACTGGACACCGCGCGCTTCTCCTCGGTGGGCGCGCTCGATGCCAGGGCCGAGCCGCACCCCGAGGTGCGCAAGGTCCTCGAGCAGGGGTACTCCCAATTCCTCTCTCTCGTGCAGAGCGATCCCCCGGACCACGCCCGCGTCCGGGCCGTATTTGGCAAGGCCTTGAGCGCCCATCGCATCGCGGCCATGGAGCCCGCCATCCGAGCGACAGCGGACGCGCTCATCGACGGCTTCATCCGCGACGGCCAGGCGGACCTCATCCAGCAGTTCGCCTACGCGCTGCCGGGCTTCATCATCTGCGACCTGCTCGGCGTGCCGCGCTCCGACATGGAGCGGCTCAAGCGCTGGTCCGATGACAAGACGGCGCTGATGTCGGCGACCGCGCCCCTCGAGCAGTTGGTGCAGTGCGCGCACGGCTTCATCGCGATGGAGCGCTACTTCAAGGAGCAGCTCCACGAGCGGCGGCGCCACCCGCGAGAGGACTTGCTGACGCTCCTCGTGCCGCAGTCCCTGGGTGGCACCGCGCCCATGAGCGAGCAGGAGGCGGTCTGCAATGCCATGGACCTGTTCGCCGCTGGCCACGAGACGACGACGGGCCTCATCGGCAACGGCCTGTGGCTGCTACTCAATGCCCCCGAGCAACTGGCGGTCCTGCGGGAGGACCCCAGCCTTCTGCCCAACGCCATCGAGGAGATGCTGCGCATGGAGGCCCCCATCCGTGGCTTCTTCCGGACAGTGATGGCCGACTCGACGCTCAGTGGGGTGACGATTCCCAAGGGCGCGCGGGTGTTCATCCTGTACGCCTCCGGCAACCGCGACGAGACTCAGTTCTCCGAGCCGGACCGCTTCGACATCCGCCGCTCCGACGCGAAGAAGCACCTGGCGTTCGGCAAGGGCATCCACCACTGCATTGGCGCTCCGCTCGCGAAGCTGGAAGGGCGGATCGCCTTCGAGCAGCTGCTGCGGCGGTTGCCCGGCCTGCGGCTGCGCACGGACGTGGCCCCGGTGCTCCGGCCCTACTTCATGCTGCGAGGCTACGAGCACCTGCCCATCGCCTGGGACGTGGCCGCGTAGGCCGCGCCGCATGGTAGCGGCAAATCGAAGGCTCGACGGATTGCCTGCTCCTCCCACTTGACCCTCACGTAACGTGAGGCCTTATCCATGTGGCCGAGGTGAGCGGATGGGTCTCAAGGTCAGCGAGGTCTCACGACTTGCAGGGGTGAGCGTTCGCACGCTGCACCACTATGACGAGATCGGCCTCTTGCGTCCCTCGGGGCGCAGTCAGGCGGGATACCGGCTCTACGCGGACAAGGACCTGCGGAAGCTGCAGCAGGTCTTGTTCTTCAAGGAGCTCGGGTTCCCGCTGGAGGAGATTCAGCGCATCGTCAATGACCGGTCCTTCGATTTGAAGGCGGGCCTGTTGATGCAGCGCAAGCTGCTCACCGAGAAAGCAGTGCGCATCAAGGCACTGCTCCAGGCCGTGGATGCGGCCCTGGAGTCACTCGAGCGAGGTACGGCCATGAGCAGGGAAGAGATGTTCGAGGTCTTCGGCGATTACGATCCCTCGAAGTACGAGGACGAGGTCCAGCAGCGATGGGGCGACACGGACGCGTACCGCGAGTCGAAGAAGCGAACGGCCCAGTACAACAAACAGGACTGGCAGAAGATCAAGGCTGAGGGCGATGCCATCACGCAGAAGCTCGTGGCGTTGCTGATCGCCGGGGTGAAGGCCTCGGATGCACGCGCGATGGACGTGGCCGAGGAGCATCGGCTCTACATCAGCCGCTGGTTCTACCCGTGCTCGCCCGAGATGCACCGGGGGCTGGGCGAGATGTACGTCGTGGACTCCCGCTTCTCCGAGAACATCGACAAGGTGAAGCCGGGTCTCGCGAAGTACTGGCGGGATGCCAATGTGGCCAACGCGGAGCGCCAGGCCTCGTAGGCACTGGCGGGCCCCTCAGCGCGCGGCGCGGTGGCCGATGGTCTTCTCGCGGATCAGCTCCACCAGCGCCTTCAATCCCGCCGGTACGTACCGGTGCCTGGGGTAATACAGGCGAAGGCCTGGGAAGGAGGGGCACCAGTCGTCCAGCACCGTCACCAGGCGGCCACTCGCCAGGTCATCGGCGATGTGCCACTCGGACAGGAACGCCAGGCCGATACCCGCGCGGGCGGCCTGGCGCAGGGTGTGCAAATCACTGAGGATCAGTCGCGGCGGTAGGTCGATCTCCAGTGCCTCGCCGCGGCGCTCCAGTTCCCAGCGATACAGGCCTCCGTGCGCCAGCCGCATGCGGATGGCGGCGTGGCCGGTCAGGTCATCCGGCGTCCGCGGCTTGCCGTGTTCCGCGAAATAAGCGGGTGAGCCGACGACGACCATGCGCAGGTCCTTACTGAGTGGCACGGCGACCATGTCCTGCGGCACCGCTTCGGCCAGGCGGATGCCGGCGTCGAAACCGTCGGCGACGATGTCGATCAGCCGTGACTCGCTGACGATGTCCAGCTTCATCCGCGGATAGCGGTGCAGGTATTCGAGCAGCAAGGGCTCGAAGATCATCTTCACCGCGTCCCCCGGCGCGTTGATTCGCAGCGTGCCGGACGGAGCCTCGGGCTGGCTGTTGATTTCCTCGTTGGCGCCGCGAATCTCGGCCACCGCCGGGCCGATGCGCTGCACGTAGCGTTGGCCGGCCTCGGTCAACGCCACGCTGCGGGTGGTGCGGTGGAACAAGCGCGCCTTCAGCCTTGTCTCCAGCCCAGCGACGGCGCTGCTGACTGCCGAGGTGGACATGCCCAGTTGCTTGGCGGCGGCGCGGAAGCTGCCGTGACGGGCGACGGCGAGCACGGTCTCCAGTTCGATCAGTCCTGAGCGGTGCATGGGATTGTCCTGATTTTCAGGATGGCCCTTGCAGGATACACCCGATTGTCGGGATGGTCCCCCGCGCCCAGACTGGATTTCGACCGGTACCGCACCGGCCTTCACCGGAGTCCTTTCATGGAACGAATTGACCAGCTCTACATCGACGGCGCCTTCGTCACCCCGCATGGCGACGAATGGTTCAACCTGTTCAACCCCGCTACCGAAGAGGTGATCGGCCAGGTGCGACTGGCCGATGCCGAGGACGCACGTCGGGCCATCGCCGCGGCCAAACGTGCCTTCCCGGCGTTCTCACGCACGACCCGGGCCGAGCGCCTCGCGATGCTCGAGCGCATGCGGGCGGCGGTGGCCGCGTGCGAGGACGAGCTGTTCGAGGCCCTCGTCACCGAGTACGGCGCACCGGTGTCGCGCGCTCGTTGGATGGCGAGCTATGCCCACCAGGTGATCGGCGAAGTGGCCGAGGTGCTGGCGCGGTACGACTTCGAGCGCCAGGCTGGCGCCGCGAGGGTGGTGATGCAGCCGTTGGGCGTGGCCGGTCTGATCACCCCCTGGAACAACGACGCCGGCTTCATCTGCGGCAAGCTGGCCACCGCGCTGGCCGCCGGCTGCACCGCGGTGATCAAGCCCAGTGAGATGAGCGCGATCCAGACACGCATCGTCACCCGGGCGCTGCACGAGGCGGGCCTGCCTCCCGGTGTGTTCAACATCGTCACCGGGCGCGGTGAGGTGGTGGGCGCGGAGATCAGCGCCTCGCCGGACGTGGCCAAAATCTCGTTCACCGGTTCGACCGTGGTGGGGAAGACGATCCTTCGCGCCGGCGCGGAAACCCTGAAGCGGGTGACGCTGGAGCTGGGCGGCAAGTCGCCCATGGTGGTGTTGGACGATGCCGACTTCTCCACCGCGGTGCCCCTGGCGGTGCAGGCTGGCTTCATGAACAACGGTCAGGCCTGCATCGCCGGCACCCGCATCCTGGTCCCGGCGTCTCGACAGGCCGAGTTCGAGTCGTTGCTCGCCCGCGAAGTGCGTGCGACGAAGTCCGGAGACCCGCGAGACGCCGACACAGCCATTGGCCCCATGGTGAGCGCAAAACAGTGGGAGCGCGTACAGCGCTACATCCGCCTCGGCATCAACGAGGGGGCGCGCCTGCTGGTCGGCGGCGAAGGCCGGCCCGAGGGCATGAAGCGGGGCTGGTGCGTGAAGCCCACCGTGTTCACCGACGTGCGCAACGACATGACCATCGCGCGCGAGGAGATCTTCGGGCCGGTGTTGTCGCTCATCACCTACCGTGACGAGGACGAGGCGGTCGCCATCGCCAACGACACACTCTATGGCCTGCACGGCTACGTGGTGTCTGGCGATCCTCAGCGTGGCGCACGCGTGGCCGCGCGGATCGACGCTGGTCGTGTCTTGGTTAATACCCTCACCCACGAGCCCAAGGCCCCGTTCGGCGGCTTCAAGCAGTCCGGCATTGGCCGCGAGAATGGCCCCTATGGACTGGAGGCCTACCTGGAGCCGAAGGCCCTGGTCGTGGCGGCGTAGTCGCGTGGCCCTTAGTCCGAGATGGGCAGCGCCTCTCCACGGACCCACGCACGTACCATGGCGGAGAAGAGCGCGGGCGCTTGCAGGTTCCACACGTGACCCACACCTGGCACCGTCACCGCTCGCGCGCCAGGCAGCTTCCGCGCGAGCACCCGCGCTGCCCGGTGTGCGGCCCACGTCTCGTGCTCGCCCACGGCCACGAGGAGGGGGACCCGTGCCTCAAGGGGTAACCGCAGCCCCATGAGCGCTCGGGTGAAGCTGCGCGTGAAGTCCGCCGTGGCACCGCGTGCCAGGTCCTCCCGGAAGGCCTCCGCGAACTCCTCTGGGATGCCGAACTGCCGCGCGGATAGCGCCGCCAGCCGTTCGGGAGACATCAGCCGGTAGAGCCCAGCACTCCACAGCGACACCGTGCCGAGCACTCGTCCCAGCCCGGACGCGGTCCCGGAGACCAGCAGGCTCTCCACCTGCTCGGGCGCGGTGCGCAGCAGGGTGAGCCCCACCGCTCCGCCCAGCGAGAGGCCCACCACGTGGGCACGTCCGCTGGGCACGCGCGTGCGCACCAGCTCCGAGACGGCCCGAGCGGAGCCCTCCAGGGTGAAGGGGCGCACGTGGGCGCTGCGCCCCTGCTCGGGAAGGTCGGGCGCGAGGCAGTGGAAGTCCTGGGCGAGTTGCTCGAGTTGAGGGGCCCATTGCCTGGAACTCAGCCCTCCGCCATGCAGGAAGAGCAGGGCGGGGCGGCCGGGCTGGCCCGCCTCAAGGTAGGGCAACACGGGCTCGGGGGGTCCTGGCGGGGGAGGGCTCATTCGCGCTGTGTGGCATAGCTTGGATGGCACCGACAGGGAACCCTGCGTTCAGTCCTATCGAAGCCCATCAATCCCCACTTTGGATGAAGGATGTTCACCTGGTTTGTTGTAGCTCCGCTGTGGATGTTCCTAGGTTTGGGGATGCTCGCACTGACACTCACGCTCATTTTGTCGCAGACCCCTCCGGCCATCCCCGCCGAGGTCTTTCAACGGTTCGAAGTGGAGCGGCCACTCGTGCTCGAGGCTCTGGCCACGACGTACGCCTGCCAGAAACCCAGGAGGAAGCCGGAGCCTCTGTGCGATGTCGCGCTGTCGCAACAGCGAGGCACCGCCGCGGATGTTCGCGGACGAAACGCGCTGGTGGGGCTGACCTGGATCGTGAAGCGTGGGAAGGCCGGGAAGGTCGTCGTGAGCGAGCCGTGGATCTCCTCGTTGGCGCTCAACGAGGACGGCACCCGTGTCCTGGGGGCGCTCTCCCGCATCGATCCCGAGAATGCCGAGGAGGCGAAGACGCTCACCCAACTCGCCAAGGACTACGAGGCCTTCTTCAAGGGACGAAAGGCGAACGTGACGCCTCCCGACTCCATCCGCGCCGGGCTCGCCATCTGGTCGAAGAGCGCCAACCATCCCATGGAGAAGAAGGACAACGCCTGGGTTTTCAAGGGAGCGCCCGGCGCGCTCCGCAAGGTCGGCGAGCGTTGGGTGATGGTCGGGATGCCGAAAGCCGGTGAGGGGCTCGTCGTGTCGGTCTTCACTCCGTAGGCGATCAGTCAGTGCGCGGAGCCGGCGTCGAGCCACGCCGCCAGTACGTCCGCGTGACAGGGGCCGGGCTTGCACCAGCACCCCAGACGCTTGCCGCGCAGCGCCCGTACAGCGGCGAGCCAGTCCGCGTCGTACCGGGTGCGCAACTCCAGGTACCAGCGGAAGGACTCGAAGGCGTCCGCCTCGGGGCCCATGCGGCGCAGGGCCTCGGCACGGATGCGCTGCTGCTCGTCCTCAGGCAGGGCGGAGAGCCAGGGGTCGAAGTACTTGCGCACCATGGCACCCGGGGTTTTCACGCCCCCGGGTTTGAAGGGGTTGCCGAAGCGGCCCGGCACGGGGTTGGTGGGGCTCGGCTTCGCCCACGCACGGAAGGCCCGGCCTACGTAGATGTCGCACCCCTCGTGCACGTGCACCGCGAGGGTGCGGACGCTGCTCGCCGGCTTCTCGTCATGGTCCATCACATCCAGGGAGGGTGTCAGAGGACTCGTCGGGAGCGAAGTGCCCAGGCGAGTCCTTTTTCGTCTTCTCGCACGGTGAAAAGAGCCCGCACTCTTCTAAATTCGCTGGTTTGGAAGCAACTTCGCAACGCCTCGGCGCGAGAATCCACCCAAGATTTCTTCAATTGGAGAACGCGTCCATGTCCGTTACCGGTCCTGATGATCGCCGCAGCCGCGGAGTGACCTATGGCCCCCACGTGCCCAAGCAGGGCCCCGTGGCTCCGAAGCAGGCCAAGAAGCAGGAAGAGCCCAAGAAGAAGGAGGACGCCTTCGACAAGCTCGCGGACAAGAACGATGGGTATGGCGTACGCGCCAACTTCTTCAAGATCGCCTCGGACGTCACGCTGGGCAACCAGGGGAAGGCCAACCGGAGCGCGGCGTACACGTTCGGGAACTGGCAGATCAGCAAGGGCGGCAAGCAGACCGTCGAGCTGCGCAATACCCCCTTCACGCGTTGGGCAGGTGTGGGCGGCGGCATGATGAACGCCGTGCAACTCCCCACTGCGCTCGGCTCGATGGTCAGCGATTGGCGCAAGGCGGCTCGCGGGGAAGGCACCTACAACAAGGCCGTGGGCTCCACCGCCAGCTTCGCGTCGCTCACCACGAACGTGGTCAAGGGCGGCGTCGAGACCGTCCAGCAGTTCCGCGCGTTCCGCGAGATGAAGAAGGGGACCCTCGACGCCATCCGCGCGCACGCCCCCGACGCGGACCCCAAGGCGGCCAACAAGACCGCACGCGCTGCGGCCAACCGCTACCTGGGGAAGTCCGCCAAGGTCACCCAGTCCGCGCTGAAGCACACCATCAAGGGCGCCGGTGACGACGCCATCAAGAGCGCCGCCCAGCCCATCGCGAAGGCGGCGCTCAAGTCAGGCGCGACGGCGGCGGCCAAGGCCGGTGGCCGGTTCGTTCCGGGCGCCAACGTGGCCATCGCGGCGATGGACGGCGTGGCCATGGCCAGCACGCTGGCGGACAAGAACGCCACCGTGGGCAAGAAGGTCTGCAGCGTCATCACCTTCGCGGGCTCCGTGGCGGCCGCGACCAACATCCCCATCGTGAGCCAGGCGGGAGCCGTCGTCTCCACCGTGTCCAGTGTGGTGGGCGGGCTCTTTGGCGACAAGGACAAGCCCGGCATCGCCCAGAAGGCCGCCGACAAGGTGGGCGGCTTCTTCAAGAAGCTCTTCTAGAGTGCCATCATGGGGCCTCGCCGGCCCCTCCAGGTACTTACGAGAGAGAGCATGTCCACGAGCAGTGATTCCACGGGAAATGGGAAGGGGATGACCCTGACCGAGTTGCAGGGGATGCGCCTGCTCCAGCGCTCTCCGGGCATGCAGTCGCTCGAGAGCGCGGAGCCCACGAAGCTGCCCCCTGTTCTGGAGGCTCCGTCACTGGAGGGGCTGGAGGTGACCGCCCCCACCGTGGAGCCCGTGACCGAGGATGACCTCATGGAGCGCTTCTCGGCGCTGTGCCGTGAGCGGTCGCCGCGCAGGGAGCGCGCCCCGGGCGAGGACGTGGCGCTGGGGGATGACGTCCTCCTGAACGTCCTGGGCTATGCGAACGGAAGGCTCATTCCCTTCTCCGTACGCACCGACTGGTGGACGGAGGCCACGCCGGATCCAACCTTCCCCGGCTTCTTCGAGGCGCTCGTGGGCGCGAAGGTGGGCCTCTCCATCGCCGTGAGCATCATCCTGCCGGATACGTACGCGGTCGAAGCCCTGCGTGGCGCCGAGGCCCGCTTCCTGGTGGACGTGAAGGCCGCACGCGAGGTGACGCTGCTCACCGACGAATCCCCGGAGCTCCTCTCCGTGCTCGAGCTGGGCTCAACGCTCGACGAGGTGATGGAGAACATTGCCCAGCAGCTCGCCTACGAGCACGAGCAACAGGCACAACACGACCTCCAGGAGCGCGTGCTCGACGAGGTGGTGGAGCGCACGCGGGTGGATGTGCCCCAGAACCTCATTGACGAGGAGATACGCCGCGCGTGGACGGAGTCGGAGTACCCGCAGCTGGCCCTCCGGAACTTCGAGCAGCAGGAGCTGCAAGAGGCGGTCGAGGGGTGGCTGAGCGATCCCTTCACCCGGCTCGACGCCGAGCGGCGGCTGCGGATCAGCCTGGGGCTCCAGGCCATCCTCGCGAGAGATCAGGTCCAGCCCAAGGAGGAAGACCTGGTGGCGCTCATCGACAACCTCGCTGAGATCACCCAGACGACGCGTGAAGAGCTGGGCCGGCTGCTCCAGTCTGATCCGACGGTGATGCGGCGCTTCGAGAGCCTGGCCCTCCACAAGATGGCCGTGGACCATGTGCTGTCGAAGGTGAAGCTCGTCCCAGGGTAGTTCACACGAAGCGTTCGATGAGCAGTTGCAGGCGGCGGCGCAGCACACGCGTCGCCGGCAGGTCTCCCTGGAGCCCGTCGACTGCGAGCATGAAGACCTCGGCGAGCTCCTTGTTCTCCAGGATGGCCTGCGTGAGCTTGAGCTGCATCCGGACGTGCTTCGCCTCCACCTGCGGGAAGAGCCGCGAGCAGACCTCGTAGAAATCGGCCGCCATGGGCGCGCCCATCAGCTCGTCCCACGGCTCGAGCAGGAGGATCTCGTAGACACGCAGGAGCTTGTCCCGCCGGGTACCAGGCGAGGTCAGCACCTGCTCGGCCCGGGGGTAGCGCGTTTCGAAGAGCTCCTCGATGACCGCGGTGAAGATGTCGTCCTTGTTCTTGAACTTCCGGTAGATGAGCGGCCGCGAGATGTTCGCCCGCCTGGCGATGTCGTCGAGCGAGGTCTTCGTGTAGCCGAACTGGAGGAAGCACTCCCGCGCGGCCTGGAGGATCGCCGCCCGGCGTTGCGCGTCACGCTCCTGGCTCTTCTCATCCGACATGCGAACAAGTTGACAATATTTATGTACTTTGTCAATTTGTATCGAGCGGGCGAGCCCTCCTGGCATGCGTCCCTCGGAGGAGCCGGTGAAGCCCATGAAGATCCGCAGCAGACTGGCGCGCGCGGCGCTCGGGACGGGGGTGCTGCTGGCCGTTGTCCTGGCCTCCATCGCCGCCGACGCGTGGACCGCCCTGGGTGCTCGTGCCAGCGGTGCGCGACGGGCGCGAATGGAGCGCTCGCCGCAATGGAAGGACGGGCACTTCGAGAACCCGCAGCCGCTCTGGAATGACTGGTGGGGTTCCCTGTCAGCCATGTTCAAGGCGAGCCCCGACGTGGGCCCCGCCGAGCCGCCACCCTCCATGCCCGGTGACCGCCGCCGGTTCGAGACACCGCCGGCCACGGGTTTGCGCGTTACGTGGCTTGGGCACTCCACGACGCTGATCGAGATCGACGGTCACCGTGTCCTCATGGATCCCATCTGGAGCGAGCGCTCCTCGCCGCTGAGCTGGGTGGGCCCCAAGCGGTGGTACGCCCCGCCGATCGCGCTCTCGGAGCTGCCACCCATCGACGCGGTCGTCATCTCGCACGACCACTACGATCACCTGGACCATCCCACCGTCTCGGCCATGAAGGACTGGGACACCACCTTCGTGGTGCCGCTCGGCGTGGGGGCGCACCTCGCCGCGTGGGGCGTGCCCGAGGCGCGCATCGTCGAGCTCGACTGGTGGGAGCACACGCGGGTCCGTGGACTCGACATCACCGCGACTCCGTCGCGCCACGCCTCGGGGCGGACCGGGCTCGACAAGGACGCGACGCTGTGGGCCGGCTTCGCGCTCCACGGCCCCGCGCACCGTGCGTTCTACTCGGGAGACACCGGGCTGTTCCCGGCGATGAAAGACATTGGCGCGCGCCTGGGGCCCTTCGATGTGACGATGATTGAGGTGGGCCAGTACCACAGCGCCTGGCCCGACTGGCACATCGGACCCGAGCAGGCCGTGCTCGCCCACCGGATGCTCCAGGGCCGAGTCCTCCTGCCGGTGCACTGGGGGCTGTTCACGCTCGCCGCTCACGGCTGGACCGAGCCTATCGAGCGCGTACTCGCGGCGGCCGCACAGGGGAACGACACGGTCATCGTGCCCAAGCCCGGCCAGAGCATCGAGCCGGGCGCTCCGCCACCGCTCGAACGCTGGTGGCCGAGCCTGCCCTGGGACACAGCCGAGCAGCATCCCATTGTCTCCACCCAGCTTGGCGATATCCACACAGGGGGTTGATGACATGAAGATCCTTCTCTTTGGCGCGACGGGGATGATCGGACAGGGCGTGCTGCGCGAGTGCCTGCTCGACCCCGAGGTGGAGCGGGTGCTCGCGGTGGGGCGCAGCGAGACGGGGCAGCGGCACGAGAAGCTCATCGAGCTCCTGCACCGTGACTTCACCGACTTTTCCTCCGTGGAGGAGAAGCTCTCGGGTTACGACGCGTGCTTCTTCTGCCTGGGAGTGTCCTCGGCGGGCATGAAGGAGCAGGACTATCGGCGCGTGACGTACGACTACACGCTCGCGGCGGCGCGCACGTTGGCGCGGCTGAACCCGGGCATGACGTTCATCTACGTGTCGGGCGTTGGCACCGACAGCACGGGGAAGGGCCGCGTCATGTGGGCGCGCGTCAAGGGCGAGACCGAGAACGCACTGTTCCAACTGCCGTTCAAGGCCGCATACATGTTCCGCCCGGGGTTCATCCAGCCGATGCACGGCGTGACGTCGAAGACGCGGCTGTACCGGGTCCTCTATTGGGTGATGGGGCCGCTTTCTCCGTTCTTCGAGATGCTCTATCCCGAGTTCTTCACGACGACCGAGCGCGTTGGTCGCGCGATGCTCCGGGTCGCGAAGCAGGGCGCACCCCAGCGCCTGCTTGAGAACCGGGACATCAACGCACTCGCCGCCGCCTGAGCTGGCGGCCTGGCTCGCCTCGGAACTGCGGGATGGCCGCGAGCAGCGGCGGCGGGAGGTCGAGCGGAAATCCGGTCCGCGGCGACCAGGGGGGCAGTGTCGTATAGTCGTGCGCCATGCCCCGCTTCCCGACGTGGAGCGTTCTGCTCTCCCTTCTGTCCATGAACCTCCTGGGGTGTGCTTCTTCGGCCTCGGACGTCTATCCTGTCATGTGTGGTGTGCGCCCTCCCCCACCCAGTGAGGAACAGCAGCGCGAGTGGGGGGAGCTGAAGCAGCGGGCGGCGTTGCTCTGCCGGTATCAGCTCCTCACCGCCCCCGTGACCTCGCGCCTCCCGGAAGCCCTCGTCCCCTCCGAGCTCATCCGGCAGGAGGATCTCGACTTCATCCAGCGCAATCCCTCGCTGATGCGGCTCTCGGAGCTCGACAGGCCTGGCCTCTACTCCGCACTGGCCCGGTACTCCCAGTGCGAAGCGTATGGCGCATCGATATTTGAAGACCAGGCCGAGGTCACCGTCCGGCTCACCCGGCCTCGATGGGAAGACCCGTCGCTGCGCACCCCCGAGGTGCTCAACCCCGAGACCCCTGCGCAACGCTTCATGGCCTTGGTGCGCTGGACGCGGCACCACCCAGACACCGTCACCACCGAGGAAAAGCTGCGGTTCCAACGCACGCCCGCGGGCTGGCGCGCCGACTACCAGTTGCCCGAACAGGAGGAGCACCGCCTCCAGCCGTTCGTGCTCCACTCATGCCCCTCGGGTAACGACAGCTCGTCCGTCACGCCGTTCGAGCCGGGAATGAGTCCACCCAAGTATCTCTCGGGCCGCATGCCACGCTACACGCGGGAGGCCTTGGAGGCCCGTCTCCAGGGCGCGTTCATCGCCCGGTGCCTCCTGACCCGCGACGGCGAGGTCAAGGACTGCTGCATCCGCAAGCCTCTCCCGTACATAGGGGAGAGCATCATCCGGGCCCTTTACAAGATGCGCTTCACGCCCGTGCAGCACCAGGGCCAGCCGGTCGACGCGGCATACGACTTCCGTTTCAGGCTCCAGATTGCCCGGGGGTGGTTGAAGGGCGACATCCTCTTCGAACCCTTGGACAACCCACCGAGCCCCTGACTGGAGAGCCCAACGGGACGCTGGAGAAGGAGACAGGCCCCGGACGTCGTTCCTGGACGTCTCGGGGCCATCCCTCGTTGGGCGCTCCACGGAATGTGAGGAGAGCTGCCGAGTAGGCGAGGACGGCCCGAGAGCGGCGTGCCAGCGAGCTGCATGCCGTTACCGAATCGCTGGTGGTTGCTGGCGCCCCTGGCACGCTGCACCTGCTCGGGCCCCCGCCCTGCTCGCGGTGTCCGGCTGTGTGGGCTCAAGTGCTGGCCTTGTGCCGCGCTTGCTCCTCCGTGTAGAGCACCCGCTCCTCCGAGGACGCCTTCGCCACGCTCGGCCTGTCCCGCAGGCGCGTGACGTATGCGCTGATCGCCGGCCACTTCTTCAGGTCCACTGGCGTCACCACGGACCAGTTCAGGACCGTGAACAGGTACGCGTCCGCGACGCTGAAGCGGTCGAGCAGGAACTCGCGGCCGGTCAGGTGCTTGTCCAGATGGGAGAGGCGGGACGCCCCTTTCTCCAGCGCGTAGGCCTTCGCGCCCTCGGGGGCCTTCGGGTCGAGGAGTGGCGTGAAGAGCGCCTTGTGCAGCTCGGTCCCGATGAAGCACAACCACTCGTGCAACCGGGCACGCTCCATGCGGTCCGTCGGCGCGAGCTTCGCCTTGGGGTAGAAGTCGGCCACGTACTGAAGGATCGCCGCGTTCTCCGTGAGGATGTCGCCATCGTCGGTGCGGAGGGTCGGGACGAGGCCGAGCGGGTGGATCTCCCGGAAGTCCTTTCCGTCGCGCGTGAGCTTGGTCTTCGGGTCAACCTCGATGAACGTGGCGTCCGCGCCTGCCTCGTAGAACGCGATTCGGGCCGCCATCGAACAAGCCAGGGGCGAATAATAGAGTTGCATGGCATTTCCTCCAGGGGTCGGTCTCGTTCCGTTCGTCGGAACGATCGCTACTCTGCGCATCTCGGGGCAATGCGTCCAACGCATCCTTGGCATAGACTCAATGCATGGACGACATTGCTCCCCCTCCGAGTCCCCGTCTCGACGTGCGCGACCTTCGCGTCGTGCTCGCCCTGGCCTCCGCCGGCACCACGGCGCAGGCGGCGTCCGTGCTGCATCTCACGCAGCCAGCGGTGAGCCGCGCGCTCCTCGCGGCGGAGGACAAGCTTGGCACGCGCCTCTTCGACCGTACGCCTCGCGGGCTCGTCCCCACCGCGGCCGGGCAGCGCCTCGTCACGGGCGCGACGCGCCTTCTGGTGGAGTTGGGTGACCTCGAGCATCTTGTGCGAGCGCCGGTGACTCCACCCATGCGCATCCGCCTCGTCTGCGAGTGCTACACCGTGTACCACTGGCTCCCGTCCACGCTCATGCGGTTGCGCAAGAGTCTGCCGGAGTTCGAGGTCGCGCTGGCGCTGGAGCACACGTATTCTCCCGTCGCGGCGCTCGAGGCCGGGGAGATCGACGTCGCGCTCGTCACGACGTCGGTGGTCCCTCGCGACAGACTCGAGGAGCGTCAGATCTTCTCCGATGAGGTCGTGTTCATCATGTCGGCGTCGCACCCGCTCGCGGCGCGCAAGACGCTCACGCCCGCGGATCTCCGTGAGAACAAGCTCCTGATTGGGCAGGGCGCGTCGGCGGAGTCGCACTGGTTCATGTCGAGCGTGTTTGGCCGGGCGAGGCCGCGGCTTCACATCGAGCGGCTGCCGCTCACGGAGGCAATTTTCGACGTGGCACGTGCAGGCATGGGTATCGCGGTGCTCTCCGAGTGGATCTCCAGCCCGCACCTCGGCAAGGGGGATCTTGTCGTGAAGCGTCTCGCGTCGGGACCGCTCCGCCGACCCTGGCGCCTCGCATGGCGGCGGGAGGTCGATGACGCCGCGCTCCGCCTCCTGTCCGCGCTCGAGGCCACGGCGCCCCGAGGGCTTCTGGCTGGTTGAGGAGCGGAAATCCGGCCCACGGCGACCAGGGGGGAAGGGGACGGAAGGTGTTGAAGGCGAGAATGCGTTGCGGATTAGACCAGTGGTCTATACCATTGGTCCATGCCACTCGAACGGTTCTACAAACTTCCCGAGGCCCGGCGCGCCGAGCTGCTGCGCATCGCGCTCCATGAGTTCACGGAGAAGGGAATCGAGGGGGCTTCGCTCAATGCGATCCTCGCGAAGGCGGGCCTGAGCAAGGGGGCCTACTACTATTACTTCGTGGACAAGGAGGACCTCTTCACGGCCGTCGCGGAGGACCTGTACGACCGCCTGGAGGCGCAGCTTCCGCCGCTCCTGCCCCGGCAGCCGGTGAGCGCCGAGGAATTCTGGCCGAGCCTGGAGCAGACCTTCTTGGCCTGGCTGGTGGCGGCTTCCAAATTCCCCGAGTTGCTCGGCGCGTTCCGTCAGCTCAGCCAGCAATTGCGCGCGAGCCCGCGGTTGGCCCCGATGCTGCGCCGTCGGCAGGAGGAGCAATTCCGCTCGGTCATCCAGTTGGGCCGCAAGCTCGGTTGCGTGCGCACGGATCTCCCGGTCGAGCTCCTGGTCTCGCTGATGGTGGTGAGTGACTCCGTGCTCGACGAGGCGCTCGTCGCCAGCCGCAAGACGTTGAGCGAGGCCGTCGTGCGCAAGCACGCGCGGGTGGTGTTCGACACCTACCAGCGCCTGCTGCGCCCTTGAATTCAGTGTGTGCGCCGAAACCGCGCACTCGAACCGAAGGAGGAATGAACATGAAGGTGCTTATCTCGGGAGGTGGAATCGGCGGCTTCGCCCTCGCGCGGCTTCTCCGCGACGCGGGCCATGACTGCCTGGTGATCGAGCGGGCGCGCGAATTCCGGCCGCAGGGCCACTTCGTTGCTCTGAAGGCCGAGGGCGTGGCCATGCTCGACCGGCTTGGGGTGCGCGAGGATTGCGAGGCCCGCGCGCTTCCGCTCTCGGGCCGGGTGCGGTTTCTCACGCGGGGTGGGCAACTCCTCCGCTCCGAGCGCCTGGCCGCCTTGAACGCGGGATTGGGGGGGTTCCTCCCGATTCGGCGGGCCGATCTCCACGACGTGCTCCACCGGCGCGTGCGCGACGACGTCGACGTGCGCTTTGGGACCGAGGTCACCGATTTCCGTGAGGAGGCCGGGCGCGTGACCGTGGTGCTCTCCGATGGCCGCGAGGAGTGGGGAGACGTGCTGATTGGCGCCGATGGAGTCCACTCGAAGGTGCGCAAGCGGCTCTTCGGCGAGAGCGGAGAGCTCCTGCTCGGAGGTAGCTACGTCGCCATCGACATCGATGTGGCGCATGGGCTCGAGCTCGGGGAGTTCTCGGCGTATCTCGGCTGCGGCAAGATGGTGGGGATGATCCCGAGCGCACCGGGGCGCCTCTCGGTGATCGTGTACCACGGCGGGGAGAGCCTCCGGCCGAAGCTCCGGGGGGCCGCCGCCACGCGAGCGTTCTTCGCTCGTGAGTACAACGCATTCGCACCGGTGGTGCGCACCGCCTTCGCGGGGATCGACGACCAGAGCTTCGTGTTCGTCGACGACATCAAGATGATCCGCCTCGACTCCATCGTGCGCGGGAGGGTCGGCCTGCTGGGTGATGCCGCCGCGTGCCCCACGTTCCTGTCGGGGATGGGAAGTGCCTTCGCGCTCCAGAGCGCCGTCGTGTTGGCCGAGGCGCTGAGCACCACCTCCGAGGCCCAGGCCGCGCTCGCTGCCTACTCGGCCCGCGTGCAACCCATCGCCGAACGGCTCCAGCGCAATGCCCGGTGGATGGGGTCGATGATCCTCGGACGGAACCGGGCGGTGGTGGCGGTTCGCGATTCCTTCCTCGCGCTCACGCCTCGTGGCTGGATGATGGAGGGGATGCGGGGCTTCTACAGAGCGCGCAGTGAGGGCGCTCGGGCCGCGTGACGTGGCTTCCCGGCCCGAGAGGGAGTGCGCATTAAGTGTCACCCGGCACTTCGACACGCGCCCTGGGTTCTCCGTTATCGAGAGTCACCAGCGGCGTCGGGCGCGGTCGCCCGTCCCGGCTCCGACGACATGAAGGCGTGGATCTCCGGAATCATCTGCTCCGCGGTGTCCTCGAAGAAGAAGTGATTCGCGTTGGGCAGCTCGATCGTCTTGTGGTTCGGGAAGGTCTGTTCGAACCGCTCGAGATCGGCCCGGGGAAACCCAAGGTCCTGGAGCGCCCAGAAGATGAGTGCCTTCTTGTCGGCCAGGCGAGTCAGGCTGGCTTCGACCTCCGCGAAGTACTCGGTCGCGGCGGTGATCTGCCCCGGATAGAACGCCGCGATGCCACGGCGCTCCAGGGGGCGAAAGGGTCGCAGGTAGACATCGAGGACGCCGGAGGGGAGCTCGCGCACGACGCCGTTCTTGATTCCGAACGAGGCGAAGCCGTTGAAGTTCACTTGCACGAACTCGCCGAGGGGCCCGCCAGCGATGACCGAGAACTTGCCGCGCGGAGAGCTGGTGTCTGTCGGCCACGCCCACGTGCTCCCGAGAATGACGCGGCGCACGAGCTCGGGGCGGCGTCCCGCGAGTCCGAGGCCGATGGGCCCGCCCCAGTCCTGCATCACCAACGTCACGTCGCGGAGCCCGAGGCGATCGACGAACTCCTCGACGACGAGGCTCTGCTCGCGAGGCGTAAAGCCAAACCCGGCGGGCGCCTCGGACAGGCCGAAGCCGGGGTAGTCGAGCGCGATGCAGCGGTACGAGCCTCGAAGTCCTCGAATGAGGTCGCGCCACTGGAACGACCATGCCGGGTTGCCGTGCAAGAAGAGAAGCGTCTCGCCCTCGCCTTCGTCCACGTAGTGGATACGGGCTCCGCTGGGGAGCTCGATGAACTTGTGGTCGACGTCAAACATCGCGCGAGGGAGCTCGAACGCGAGCCCCCGAGGGTCGCGTGGGGCAATGGTTTCGCTCGAGAGCGCGCCGAAGACACCGATGACCTCGAGCACGCCGAAGGCCACGAGCGCGACGGTGCCTCCTCGCGAGCGTCGCGGGCGATCGGCGAAGCGTGGGATGAGCAGGGCCAAGGCGACACCGACGCTGAGCACGGCGGGGAAGGCCGCGGCGGCGAGGCCGGGTGTTCCTACGGCCGCCATCCCCAGGAGGACGGCCAGCGCGAGCCCGATGAGCGTTGCCGCCAGGGTCGCACGAGGGCGCGCGGTACGCCTGGCCAGGGCGCGGTACAGAAATGCCGACGCGATTGCGACGAGAATACAGGCGGGCGTGACGACCGCGTAGCGGAGCGCTGGGAAGAACCCGATGCCTCGAATGTGCGGCGTTGCGAGGACGGCGAGCGTGGCCAGCGCCACGACGGGAATGGACGCGGCCCACCCGGACCAGAGCGCGTGGAAGAGCGCCCCGCGAGACCTCGGAGTCGCCTTCGTGGCGGTGGGCGTTACAGACATGGCAGTCATGGGTTGCTCCTTGGCGAACGGCTTCCTTCGTCTTGGCCCATGTTTAGAGCTGTGATTTCGGACGTTCCATGTGCAATCCTCTGATTTTCTGGTCCGATCGTCTGATGAGGAGGCACGAATGGACGTCCTGGCGGATTCGCTGCGCAGCCTTCAACTGAAGACCGAGGTCTATGGCCGCCTGGAGCTGAGCGCGCCATGGGGGCTCAAGCTCGACCTCGGACACCCGGGCTTCTTCCACGCGATTTCTCGCGGAGGTTGTTGGCTGGAGATCGAACACAAGCGCATCCCGCTTGCCGCGGGTGACTGGGTTTTCATTCTGGGTGGCACACCTCATGTCTTGAGGGACTCACCCAAGACACGCCCGTATCCCTTGCCTGAGATCTACGCGGCACATGGCGGCCAATGCGGAGGCATCCTGCGCTATGGCGGGGACGGGACGCCGACGACGCTCATCTCCTTCAGCTTCGGGTTCAAGGGGACGTGGCTCAACCCCGTGCTCGCGGGCCTGCCTCGGGTGCTGCACGTCAAAGGAGACGGGGTCGTCTCCTCGCGTTGGGTGGAATCCACCGTCCAGCTCGTCGCCGCGGAGATGGAGGCGGGACGGCCCGGGCACGAAATCGTCGCCACCCGGCTGGCCGACGTCTTGTTCATCCACGCGCTGCGCACCTACGTCGAGACGTTGCCCCCTGAGATGGGCGGATGGCTTCGAGCGCTGGAGCACCCTCAACTGGGGCCAGTCCTTCAGCAGTTGCACGAACGGCCCCAGCATCCGTGGACGGTGGACGCGATGGCGAGGATCGCCCGCATGTCGCGCTCGATGTTCGCCGCACGCTTCCAAGGCGTCATTGGCGAGAGTCCCTTGTCGTACCTCACGCGCTGGAGGATGCACACGGCCATGCAGCGGATGGCAGAGAGCGATGAATCCCTGACTGCCATCGCCGAGGCCGTGGGTTACGAAACCGACAGCGCCTTTGGAAAGGTCTTCAAGCGACACGTCGGCCAGACGCCCGGCGCGTACCGTCGTCAGCTCCGCCAGAGCAGGGAGAGCAGGCGGGGCACGGCCGTGCGCGGTTCACCCTCATCCCGGCAATCCCTCGCTTGAACCAGCACGAGGCCCGCGTCCACGGCTGCATTCAGGTACTCCGAGACGTCGTGCAGATAACTGCGGATGCTCTGGTGGGCGCCGGTGTTCGGATTCACGAAATACGCCCGCCTGCCCTGGAGCTGCCGGTAGGGGTGTAGCTCGCAGATGAAGAGCCTGCCACCTGGCCTGAGGACGCGTTTCGCCTCGGAGAAGACGAAGGACAGGTCCTCGATGTGCTCGAGCACCAGATTGCAGGTGACGGTGTCGCGAGAGGCCTCCTCAACGGGCCAAGGCTTGCGCAGGTCATGCAGGAAGAACTGGACGTGTTGAACCCCGGTGCGTTCGCGCGCGCGGTCCAACATCTTCTCCGAGGCGTCGAGCGCGACCAGGCTGCGGGCCCTGGGAGCGAGCCATTCCGTGTTCTTCCCGGTGCCACACCCAATCTCCAGGACGTCACCTCGGAAGAGGGAGGGGTCCTGGCTCTGGAGGATGGTGGCATCGAGGTCGCGCGTGGCGTTGGTCTGGGTGTCGTACACCTCGGACCAGACGTCGTACGCGGTCGCCACTTCGTCGGGGGTGGGCTTCGTCGTCATCTTCATCTCCTCCCGGGGAGGTGACGAAGGCTCGCCACCTCCCCGCGTCTCGGGCCTCTCGGCCCACGGGTTCAGGTGACGTAGCTTTGTTCGCCTCCTCGAGGAGGAGGCCCGCAGCAGCGTCACTGCTGCGGCCCAGCGGTCATTTGGCTACCACGGCTCGTGGAGGGTGTCAAAGCGCCCCGGTTGCCGATAGCAGCTTCACCGACGCCTTCACCGGCTTCGACGTGCGCCTTCTCGATGGAGCCAGAAGGCCACCAGCACCCAGGCCCAGAGCAGCGGGAAGGCGGGAGAGGTGGTGCAGCTCCAGCCGTAGTAGCTGCCGGGAGTGGCGAGGATGAAGGAAGAGGTGGTGGGCTCGCTGGTGTTGCCCGCCCGGTCTGTCGCGGTGACCGAGATGACATGGCGCCCGAGTGCCAGGGGCGGAGGGGGCGTGAACCTCCATGTGCCCGCGCCATTGGGCTTCAGCGTCACGGCTTCGCCCTCATCCAGTCTCAGCTGCAACACGCTATCCGGCTCGGCCCAGCCCAGGATGTCTGGCACCTGTTTCGTGTAGAAGGTGCTGCCGTCGGAGGGGGTCGTCACTTCCGGCGCATCGGGGGCCCGCGTGTCCACGGTGAAGTCGAGCACCTCGGAAGCAGGGCTCTCGTTTCCGGCCTCGTCGAGGGCGGTGAGCGAGACCGCGTGAGGCCCCTCGGTCAACGCTGTGTCCGGGGTGTAGCTCCAGGCTCCTCGCGCGTCGGCCGTGAGCGTCCACGTCTTCCCTCCGGACAGCGCCAGCCGCACCGTGCTGCCCGGCTCGGCGGTGCCGGAGAGGGTGGGCCGGGCGGTGTTGAGCCAGGTTCCTCTGGCCGGAGTCTCCACCTGGGGCGGAGCCGGAGCGGTGCCGTCCACCCGGAGGAGCTGCCCGCCGGTGATGCCGTTCGTCATCACGGACAGCAGGTAGTCGCCATCCCTCACCGCGGGCAGTGTGACGGTGACGGCCGTGTCCGAGAAGCCGCTCCCTGGAAGGCGGAGGAGCGTGTTCCCCTCCAGGGTCAGCAGCCCGACCAGGGGAAAGTTGGTCGCGGAGCTCTGGGTGATACCGCCGCTGGCCTCGGACAGGCCCCGGAAGCCGCGCCCGGTGAGCCGGAACGCCGCTCCTGGCTTCGCGACCAGCGCGTCCACGGCCGGGCGCCAGGTCTCGAGAACCCGCGGATCCGTGTACAGCGCCGCGTGGGAGGCATTCAGAGTGTTCGTGCCGCCGACCACCAGCACCTGGCCCGTGGGGAGCAGGGTCGCCGTATGGCCGGAGCGCTCGTCGGGCAGTGTGACGGTTGCGCTCCAGAGGCCCGTGGCCGGGTCATACTCCTCCGAGCTGAAGCCGCCGGTCACGCCGCCAGCGGCCAGCACCTTGCCCGAGGGCAGCAGCGTCGCCGTGTGGCCGGAGCGGGCGTGGGCCAGTGCACCCATCTCGTGCCAGATGCCCGTGTCCGGGTCATACACCTCGGCGCTGGTCAGTGCGCTTCCATCCACCCCGGAACCCCCGGCGACCAGCACCTGGCCCGAGGGCAGCAGCGTTGCCGTGTGGTGGGCACGGGCCTGGCTCATCTCGGTCGTCGTGCTCCAGGTGCGCCCGGCCGGGTCGTAGAGCTCCGCGCTGGCCGTTCCTCCTCCGGTGACCAGCACCTGGCCCGAGGGCAGCAGCGTCGCCGTGTGATGGGTGTGGGCCGAGGCCAGCGGGCCCGTCTCGCTCCAGGTGCCCGTGCCCGGGTCGTACTCCTCCGCATCCGTCCCGCTGACCACCAGGACCCTGCCCGAGGGCAACCGCGTCGCCGTGTGGCCGGAGCGGTTCGTCTTCATCGCGCCCGTCTCGTGCCAGGTGCCCGTGTCCGGGTCGTAGAGCTCCGCGCTGGCTGTCCCCCCTCCGGCGGCCAGCACCTGGCCCGAGGGCAGCGGAGTCGCTGTATGGCCGGAGCGGGTGTGGGTCAGCGCCCCCGTCTCGCGCCAGGTGTTCGTGGCCGGGTCGTACACCTCCGCTCGGCTCGTCCCCTCGCCCGCGGCCACCAGCACCTTGCCCGAGGGCAGCAGGGTCGTCGTGTGGCCACGATGGAGCAGGGCCGGCACGGCCACGGGGCTCCAGGTACTCGTGGCGGGGGGCACGTACACCTCCGCCTGCTGGCCTTGGACGAGCAGCACGTTGCCCGAGGGCAGCAGGGTCGCCGTGTGCAAGACGTGGCCCCCCGTGATGGGCGGAGCCGCCACGCTCCAGGTGCCCGTGGCGGGGTCGTACACCTCCACGCTGGTGAGGAGGCTAGAGAGGTCCCCCCCGACCACCAGCACGTTGCCCGAGGGCAGCAGGGTCGCCGTGTGGTCGGAGCGGGCCGTGGCCATCGCGCCCGTCATGTGCCAGGTGCGCGTGGCCGGGTCGTACACCTCGGCGCTGGTCAGCGCGCCGTCATCCTCCCCGGAGCCTCCGGTGACCAGCACCTTGCCCGAGGGAAGCACCGTCGCCGTGTGGTTTCTGCGGGCCTGGTTCATGGGCGCCGTCATGCGCCAGGTGCGCGTGGCCGGGTCGTACACCTCGGCGCTGGCCAGCGTGCGGTCCTCCCCGTGGCCTCCGGTGATGAGCACTTCGCCCGAGGGCAGCAGCGTCGCCGCGTGCTCCAGGCGGGCCGTGGCCATCGCGCGTGTCGTGCGCCAGGCGTTGGTGGTCGGGTCGTACTCCTCCGCTTCACCCTGGCTCACCACCAGCACCCTGCCCGAGGGAAGCAGCGTCGCCGTGTGAAGGAAGCGGCTGTTGCTCAGTGGCCCCGTCATGCTCCAGGTGCGCGTGGCCGGGTCGTACACTTCCGCGGTGGCGCCGGCGGGGTCCAGGAAGTCTCCCACCACCAGCACCTTGCCCGAGGGAAGCAGCGTCGCCGTGGCGGTGTAGCGGGCTTCGAGCATCGGGCCCATCGTGCTCCAGGTGCCCGTAGCCGGGTCGTACTCCTCGGCGTTCGTTCCTGGCCCTCCAGCCACCAGCACCTTGCCCGAGGGCAGCAGCGTTGCCGTGTGCATCTCGTGGTTGATGCGCGGCGTCGACACCGGCCCGGTTGCCAGCGGGGCCTGGCGCCGTCCCTGGGTCACGGCGGCACGGCCGTCCTCGTGAGGCGCCTGTGCTTGCTTTCCTCCGGACCCGCCGCAGCTCAGCCACACGCACACCAGAGGCAGCAGTCTCCAGGCACCAACAGGTGAGGGTGCCCCACGTCTCAGCCACGAAATCTTCATGCTCGCTTTCATACCGGGCACAACCCGAGCTCGAGGCTCCTGCCCGGCACGGACGTGCCCATGTTGCCGTACTTCGTCACCGCGAGCACCTCCCTGAGACTGGCCGCGTTACATGCTCCCGGCAAGCGTCTCCAGGTCGCTCAGGAGCGCCTGCCGCTCCTCGGCGGAGATGAACCGGCCCCGGACCACCACGGAGTGAATGCGCGTGGTGTTGCGGATGTCCTCCAGCGGGTTGGCATCGAGCACCAGCAGATCGGCGACCTTGCCCTGCTCCACCGTCCCCAGTGAGCCCTGCATACCGAGGTACCGCGCGGGCTCGAGGGTGGCGGCCTGAAT
This sequence comes from Archangium minus, assembly GCF_044360475.1. Classification (NCBI taxonomy): domain Bacteria; kingdom Pseudomonadati; phylum Myxococcota; class Myxococcia; order Myxococcales; family Archangiaceae; genus Archangium; species Archangium minus. Next base: position 12,317,458 of record NZ_CP043494.1, on the reverse strand, counting down.
CGCCTGCAGCGGCGTGAGCCCGGCCTGGACCAGGAGCGCCAGCTCGTCATGAAGGCTGAAGCCCGGAAACACCCAGGGCGTGGTGCTGTCGGTTCCCGCCATCACCCGCACACCGGCGCGGTGCATCTCACCCACCAGGGCAAGCCTGCGGTTGAACAGGTCGCGGCGCTGCGCACTCTCTTCCTCACTGCGGCCCTGCAGGTAGATTTCCGCCAACTGCCACTTCCAGCCAGCCACCATCGAAGCTGGCAGGTACTTCAGCCGTTCATCGTTCATGTCGAGGTCCATCGACCGGTCGAGGACGTTGTGCTGGGTCAGCGTCGGAACCTGGGCGGTCTCGTCCTTCACGAACTGATTGAAGAGCTGCATGCCCTTGGCAGGGGAGTAGGTGCGAGCCGCATCCCACTCCACGGCGTGGGTCTGCTGGAACCAGGTGTTGTAGCCGGTGATGGTCTCGGGCCTGAGCGAGATCTGCCCGACCCGCTCGCGAAGCGCCTCCTCCTCGGAGGATGTCGCGTACATCACCCCGTAGAGGTGCTCCAAGCTCGCCTGGCCCGCCGCGCTGGCCTCAGCGACGGTGACCAGGTCCGGGCTGTGTCCGGCGAAGGGCATCTGTTGCAGCCGAGCTTCGTCGGCGATGCCGAAGTAGGCCTCGCGCGACAACCGGGAGTAGACCTTGATGAAGTCATAGCCCTGGGCCTTGGCCCGGCGAACCTCCTCCCGGGCCTCGGCCTCGTTGCGGACCGAGATATGGGCGACTGGCGAGTTCTGCCAGAGCGACGGAGTGCCGTCGATGATGGTGCTGCCGAGGATCATCCGGGGCCCGAGCATGCGGCCCTCCTCGATTCTGCGTCGCCACTCCAGCATGAAGGGCTCGCCGTCCATGTGCCGGAGGGTGGTGACGCCGTTCACCACGTGGAGCAGGGGGAAGACCTGCTCCATGTTCTGGGTGTGGACGTGCATGTCGGCCAGCCCCGGCAGCAGATACTTGCCCTGGAGATCCACGGTCTTCAGACCGTCGGGGAGCTCGAGGTCGTCGGATTTCCGCAGCGCCACGATTTGCTCACCCTTGATGAGCACCGTCATGTCGGACTGTGGAGGGGTTCCGGCGGCGTCGATGACCGTGACATGAGTCAAGGCGTAGTCCGCGTCGACAACAGTCGGGTTGTCTTCGCAACCGAGGCCACTGGCGGCGAGCGCCAGGGCGAGGAAGAGGTGACGTACAGGATATCGAGACATGGATGAATCACTCCCAGGCGGGTCCCTTGCGGCTTTCGTATGCAATGGGACACCGGGGGCAGCGGGAAGTGTCACCCGGCACTTCGTCTCTACGTTTTCTCAGACACGGAGAGCGGGAGCTCCAGCGTGGTCACGGCGCCCTTCCCCGGCCCCTCGCTCTCGATGGTCAGGCGGCCACTGAGGAGCTGTGCCGCCAGGGCGCTGGAGTGCAGGCCGAAGCCGTGGCCGTCCTTGCGGGTGGTGAAGCCATGGGCGAACAGCTTCCCCTTCACCTCTGGGGCGATTCCCATTCCATCATCCACCACCTGGATGCGTGCCACCGACCCTTCCGCTCTCAGCTTTATCCACAGGTTGCGCTGCCCCTCGGGCTTTGAGTCCAGCGCGTGTTTGGCATTGCTGAGCAGGTTGATGAGGATCTGCAGCACCTTGTGCTTGTCCACCTTCACCTTGGGGACGGGAGCGCGTTCGAGGCGGACGGACACACCATGGCGCTGCAGGGCGGGCATCTGGATGCGCAGGGCATCGTCGATGAGGTGGGCCAGGTCGCATTCCTCGGTCATGAGCGTGGTCCTGGCGTACGTCTGCTGGACCTGGACGATGGTGCGGATGTGCTCGATGTGACGGCCCATGGCATCCATGTCTTCCATGAGGCGGGTCTGCTCGTTCACCAACTCGTCAGCGAGCGCGGAGAGGTAGCCCGGCAGGTGGCTGCCGCGAGAGCCCTCGGCGAGGAAGTCGGCCAGACCGGCCTGGTTCTCCAGAATCAGGGCAGCGGCCTGCTTCAGGCGGCTCACGCGAGACGAGCCCACGGCTTTGCGCATCACCTCGAGGTTGACGACGGCGCTGGTGAGCACATTGCCCACGTTGTGCAGCACGTTGGTGGCCACCTCGGCCATGCCCACCTCGCGAGCGGTATCCACCAGGCGGGCCTGGGCCTGCTTGAGCTCGTGCGTGCGCTCCTCCACCCGCTGCTCCAGCTCTTCATTGGCTCGGTGCAGCTCCTCCCTGGCGCGCTGGACGTCCTCATAAAGCCGAGCGTTCTCGATGGAGATGGCGGCCTGGGAAGCAATGTGACCCAGGAGCGCCAGGCGCGCGGGGCTGAAGGCATTGGTGGCCAGGTTGTTCTCCAGGTAGAGCGCCCCGGAGAATCGATCCTTCCTCACCAGCGGCAGGCACAACACCGAGCGCGCTCCACTGTGTGCCAGGTACGCATCGGAGGAGAAGGAGTGGGGCTTGGAGGCATCGCCGATGAGCACGTGCTCGCGCGTTCGCCGGACATAGGAGAGGAGCGTCCACGGAAGCTCCGGAGCCGCTCCCTCTGATGAAGTGCCGGTGATGGCGGCCACTGACAGGGTGTCGCCGTCGGGCAACAGCAGGGCGCCTCTCTGGGCCCCCGCGTTCTCGATGGCTGCGTGCAGCAGCGTGGTGACCAGATGCTCCAGGACGATTTCACTGGAGACCGCCTGCTGGGCCTTGACCACCGTGAGCGCGTCGATACGGGTCGAGTCCGTACTGCTGGTGGTCAGCTCGTCCTGGGCCTGGGTGTCCGTGGCGGAAGAGAGGTGGGGCCACTGGGACTCCAGGTGCTGAACCTTGCCCTGAGCACCCCACTGCCGGTACGCCGCCCGAGCTTCCCGTGCGAAGGCATGAGCGACGATGGGCGCCTGCCGGGTGCGCCAGAAGTTCGCGGCGAGCTCGCTGGCCAGTGCCACGTACTGGGTGGCACCATTCTCTCTCGCCGAGCGGATGGCTTCCTCATAAGCGCGCGTGGCCTCCTCGGACCGTCCCACGAGGCGGGCCAGCTCCGCGGAGACGAGCCGCTCGAGCGCATGGAAGTTCTCGGGACAAGTGTCTGCCCATTCCGCGAGCTGCTGCTGGTGCGACTGGATGCCCTCGAGGAACTGCCGCTGCTCCTCGGGCGTGGCCTCCTCGAAGCACGCCGCCAGGGCGAGGGCGCGGTAGAAGTGCAAGACGCACTGGGGGAGGGTGCCCTGGATGACCCACAGGAACTCGGCCGCCTTGTCCGCTGCCTCCCGGGCCTCCGCGTAGGCTCCGCACATGAAGCGTGACTGGAGCTTGGCGAGCCAATAGTTGCTCTTCAGGGTCGCCTGGCGTTTGGGGAGCTGCGCCTCGAAGGCTTGCTCATCGAAGCCCTCCCCGTTCAGCGAGCCGAACGAGCGGGTGTTCCCGCGCATGTTCTGCACGTAGCGCTGATCCAGCAGGACATAGTCCAGGGGCTCCATGACTCCCGTCTTGCGCAAGAACTCGCTGCGCACGAGCGACTCCCGGTAGACCTCCTCCAGGTGATGCCCCATGCAGAGCCGGTTGTAGACGATGTACCAGTTGCTGTAGGCGGCGCCCAGGATGTCTCCCACCTGAAGCGCGTGGTGGAGTGACTTGATGACGAGCTCCTGCGCTTGGGGCAGGGGCTGGGTCCAATAGCTGCAGAACTGCATGCAGTAGAGAACCCTCCCGCGGTGGGCGGACAGGTTGTGCCGATCGACGAACTCGAGGGCGAGCTTGGAGAAGGCAAGGCCTTCACGGTACCGCTTGAAGTACGAGCTGGAGATGAAGCCAAACCAGCCGAATCCGGGCGTGGCGGCATCCACGAATCCGTGGCGGATGGTGAGGGAGACAATCCTGCTCACGATGATGATGAACAGGTGGTGGTTGGTGGCGTAGGCGGTTGGGTAGAACTCCAGGAGGGTGCTGATGGCCAGCTTCACGTCCGGGTCGGTCGTGAGTGGCAGGTCGATGAGGCTCTCGATGGGACGCTCCCCCAACAACGTCCACACCTCCTCATGGGCGGCCACCGCCTCCTCCCAGGTGGGGGTCGGCGAGAGCGGCATGCCCAGCACGGCCAGGCACTTCTGCATGCAGGTGAGGCCCTGCTGGCTCTCGCTCATGGCGAAGTGGACGTCCATCCTCAGGATGTGGACGGCCACGGAGTCCGCACGGGTGCGAGCCCGGGGGATGAGCTCATCGACTTGCCGGCGCGCCTCGGTGATGTTGCCGTACGAGAATTCACAGCGCGCCTGGGTGAATCGCAGCTTGAAGGCGAGCTCGGGGTTCGTCTCCCAGGGGTCTCCCGGAAGGAGTGAGAAGGCCGTCGAGAAGTAGGTGATGGCGGGGCGGAGCGCCATCGCGGCCTTGGCTTTGTCACCCGCCTCGACGTTTAGCTGCAGGAGGTGGCTGCGCTCCGCGGGGTCCTCCATCAGCTCCACCCCGGCGTTGAGCTGGCTCACCACGTCGAAGAGCGACTCGCGCAGCTGTTCCTGGGAGAGGCCGTCGAGCATCAGCCGGCCGATGCGCAGGTGGGCGGCCTTGCGCTGCGACTCGGAGAGGAGGGAGTGGGCCGCCTGCTGGATGCGGTCATGGAGGAAGCGGTACTGCACCGGGCTGGTGCGCACCAACAGGCCTTCCTGGAGCGCGGGCTCGATACCTTGCTCCACCTCTCCTTCCGCGGACAGCCCGGCGAGGGTGCCCACCATCTGGAGGGAGAAGACATTGCCCACACACGCCGCCAGTTGCAGCAGATGCTGCGTGCCCACGGGGAGCTGACGCAGCTTGCCCACCAGGAAGTCGACGATGTTTTCCGAATAGCCGCGGGCCCGCACCCCTTCGGCGTCCCACCGCCAGCCTCCTCCGGGCACACGCACCAGCAGACCGTCCTGGTGGAGCGTCACCAGCAGTTGCAGGAGGAAGAAGGGGTTGCCGCCCGTCTTCTCGTGCACCAGCGCCGAGAGGGGGACGACCACCTCCCTTTCCGCTCCCGGCAGCGTGTCGGCCACCAGGTGCTCCACCTGTGCCAGGCTCAGCGGCTCCAGGCGGATGTCTGTCATGTGTGCCCCTGCCTTGCGCACCTCGTCCAACACGGAGAGGAGCGAGTGGGTGGGGCCCACCTCGTTGTCTCGGTAGGCGCCAATCCACAGCACCGGGAGGGTCTCCGGCTGCGACAGCAAATGTGCGAGCAGTTGCAGACTGGCGAGGTCCGCCCACTGCAGGTCATCCAGGAACACCACCAGGGGGTGCTCCAGGGTGGCGAACACCGAGATGAATTGGCGGACCACCCGATAGAAGCGCTGCTGCGCCTCGCCAGGGGGCACCTCCTGGAGCGCGGGCTGGGGGCCCACCAGGACTTCCAACTGGGGCACCAAATCCACGAGCAGCTGACCCTGGCCCTCCCAGGCCTGGTTCACCCGCTGGCGCCACCGGGCAATCTCCTCTTCGCTTCCCGCGAGCAACTGCTGCACCAGACCCCGGAGTGTCTGGGCCAGGGTGACGTAGGGAATGTCTCGCTGGAACTGGTCGAACTTGCCGCTCAGGAAGAAGCCGCGGCGCTGGACCACGGGCTTGTGCAGCTCGTTCACCACGGAGGACTTGCCAATGCCCGAGTACCCGCTGACGAGGAACAGCTCTGGCCTGCCCGTGCGGGCCACCCGCTCGAAGCCCTCGAGCAGGGAGGATACCTGCGTCTCTCGTCCATAGAGCCGTTGCGGCAGTTGGAAGCGGTTGGGCGTGTCCTGCGTGCCCAGCGTGAACTCCTCCCGGACTCCCTGGCTCAGCGCCTGGCGGCAGCGCTCCAGGTCCGCCAGGAGCCCCTCGGCGCTCTGGTAGCGCTCCTCGGCCACCTTCGCCAGGAGCTTGAGGACGAGCGCGGACAAGGCCAGGGGCACCTGCGGGTTCAGCTCGTGCGGGGGCCTGGGCTTCTGCGCCATGTGGGCGTGGAACCACTCGAGCGCGTCTTTTCCCTGGAAGGGACGACGACCCGTGAGCAGCTCGTAGAAGGTGACGCCCAGTGAGTAGAAGTCCGTGCGGTAGTCCACCGCCCGGTTCATCCGCCCCGTCTGCTCCGGCGACATGTAGGCCAGAGTGCCTTCAATCAAGTGCGTCGGCGCCGCGTCCAGGTGCTCCACCTTCTGCAGGGTGGCCACGCCGAAGTCGATGAGCCGTGCGTCGCCCGAGGGCTCCAGGATGATGTTGGAGGGCTTGATGTCCTTGTGGATGACGTTGCGGCCGTGGACCTCCCCCAGGGTGGACGTCAGGGAGAGGGCCAGCTGCAAGAACCGGGAGAGCTCCAGGGGCTGGCCCGTGGATTCAGAGAGGGACGGGCCCTGCACTCGCTCCAGCAGCAGCAGGGGCCGCTCGCCGATTCGTTCATAGGCATAGGGCCTGACGACGCCTCGCACGTTCCGCAGCCGTTCCAGGATGGAGAACTCGCGCCGGTAGCGCTCACTCTCTGGGCGACCAGGCGAGGCTGCCATGGGGGTCTTGATGATGACGGGCAGGCCATCTGCCTCGCGCACCGCCTGAAACAAAGCGTTCGAGCCTGTGGCTCGGATGGTACCGAGGACCCGGTATCCCGGAATATCCAACATGGATGAGCTCACCTGTTGGCGAGAACCGGTCCCCATGACGTCGTCGCGCCGATACGTCGAATTGTACGCGTTCAGAAGTGGACAGTGCACTCGCCCGGGTTTTCGCCCTCGAGGACATGCCCACCCGTCTGGTGTGCTCAGCGCCTGGTGAAGATGAAGTAGAGCGCTGGCAGGAGGCTCAGCCAGACGTGGGGTAGGCCCAGGGCGAGGTGGACGGTGAACACCAGCGAGGCGGCCAGGGAGAGCGCTCGATGCGTCACCCGCTGGCGTGGAGTCACCCGGAGCGAACGCTCGGACCGGCGGGGCCCCACGAGCACCACGAACGCCGCCAGGCAGATGGGGAGGGCCCACAGGACGCGCGGACCCAGGACCCAGAACAGGGCGCCCACGAGCACCACGAGGGCGTGGTTTCCCGCCGAGACGGCGAGCGACGCTGACTCCACTCCCTCCAGGTGCTGCTCCCGGAAGAGCCAGGAGGCGGAGGCCATCAACACCTCAGGAAGGATGAACAGTGTCGCGTAGAGGCCCAGGAGGCCCGCGGCGAAGCGCGAGAGCTGCTCCTGGCCTGGCTCCATGACGTGCATGAAGCCGCACATGCCGAACAGGATGAACAGTCCGAGCATGAGCCGGGTGCCCAGGGCGTTGCGCACGCGCAGCAGGAGGCGGAACACCGGACCGAGCACGGGGCGTCCAGCGAGGCGCGCGACGAGCAGGGAATGACGGTAGGCCGGCTCGTTCGGGTACTGCGCCAGGGCAGCCCGGAAGAGTGCCTCGGCCTCGCGGACGTCGCCCCGGTCCAGGCAGATCATGCCCCGGGACAGGAGTGCTGTGGTTTCCTGGGGATCCTGGGCCATGGCCGTCCGGCTCGCCTCGTCCGCGGAGTCATGCCGGCCCAACGCACGGAGCGACATGGCGCGCATGGCGTGGAGCTCCGGGTCCTCCGGTTCGAGCGCGAGCGCCTGGTCCAGGAGCTCCAACGCCTGCTCGTGTTGTCCGCCCCGCAGGGCCAGGTGGGCGAGCACGCGAAGAGGGTCGGGGTCTTCCGGGGACAGCCGGTGTGCCTCCTTGGCATGCTCGGTGGCCTCGAGCCGTTGCTCCGTCATCGCCAGCGTTTGCGCCAGACAGAGCCGGACCCAGGCGTCCGCGGGGTCGAGCGCGAGTGCCTCGCGGGCCGCCTTCAAGGCCTCCGGCATTCGATTGAGCCCCTGGAGGCACTGCCCGAGCATGGCGTGCGCGTGGGCGTGCTCGGGCTCTTCCGCGATGGCCTTCTGCAGCAGGGGGAGCGCATGGGCGTAGAGCCCCTTGTCCATCAGGATCGAGGCGCGGTCATAGGAGCTCTGCATGTCGGTGTGCATTCAAGCACAGATTGCTCGTGCCCCTGCCCCCAACTCACGGAAGGAGCCCATACCTGGCTTGACTTGGTGTTTTAATGACACTAACTATGTGTCCGTAAGACACGAAGTCTGTCAGGTCCCTAGGAGAGGAGTGCCATGTCCTCGCTGCCCTTCGAGCTCGCCGCTGCCACCGTCATGGGCCGGGAGCACGCCCGAGCCGGACGCAACAACCAGGACGCCCTCTGGGCTCGGGCGAGCGAGCACGGGCTCGCCGCCGTCGTCGCGGATGGGTGCGGCAGTGGCGCCCAGAGCGAGCTGGGGGCGCAGCTTGGCGCCCGCAGGGTGGTGGAGGGCGCACTCTCGCTGCTAGGCCAGCAGGTGCCCGTCGACTCGCCCGGGTTCCTCCAGCGCCTGGGCGCGGATGTCCTGTGCTTCCTTCAGGCCCTCTCCGGGGAGCTCGGACAGAGAGCCATCGGCGAGGCCCTGCTCTTCACCCTCGTGGGTGCTGTTGTCACCCCGGAGCACACACTCGTCTTCTCCGCGGGTGACGGACTCTGGGCCCTCAATGGTTCGGTTCATCGGCTCGGGCCCTTTCCCGGTAATGCGCCGCCCTACCTCGCCTATGGGCTGCTGAAGCCGGGCGCCGTCTCCTTGCAGGCCCAAGCGCTTCGGCGCACCGAGGAGGTGGACTCCCTGCTGCTTGGCACGGATGGCGTCTGTGACCTGGAGGGGCTTGCTGCTGCGCGGGTGCCCGAGCGCGATGAGCCCGTGGGTCCGCTCTCGCAGTTCTGGAGCGACGACCGGTTCTTCTCCAACCCGGACGCGCTGCGCCGTCGCCTCGCGCTCCTCAACCGCGAGGCCGTCCGCGCCGACTTCTCGGCTCAGCGCCTCGTGCGCGTTCCCGGGTTGCTCTCCGATGACACCACCCTCGTCGTCCTGCGCCGCCGGCAGGGGAGGGCCTGACACCATGGATGTCTATCTCGAAGGCAAGAAGCTCCGGTTGGACCCCACGAAGGCGCTCGGCAAGGGCGGCGAGGCCGACGTGTTCGACCTGGGCGACGGGCGCGTCCTCAAGCTCTTCAAGCCCCCCGAGCACCCCGACTACGGCAACCTCCCCGACGAGCAGGCCGCTGCCCGCGCCCGCATCGCCGAGCACCAGCACAAGCTCCCCGCTTTCCCCAAGCCACTGCCCCCGCGCGTCATCTCTCCGCAGACGCTCGCCACCGACAAGAAGGGGCGGACGGTGCTTGGCTACGCCATGCGCAAGCTCGAGGGCGTCGAGCCCCTGCGCCGCTTCGGTGACCCGTCCTTCCGCCGCGCTGGCGTGCCGTCTTCACGCGTCGCGGAGCTCTTCCGGGGCCTGCACCGCTCGCTCTCCGCGCTCCACGGCTGCGGTGTGGTGGTGGGCGACTTCAACGACCTCAACATCCTCGTCACCGGTAACGACGCGTGGCTCATTGACGCGGACAGCTTCCAGTTCGGCCCCTACCTCGCCACCGTCTTCACCGAGAAGTTCCTCGACCCGTTGCGCCTGGGGGGCTCGACTCAGGGGCTGATGCCCTCTCGCCCGGCGTCCACGGACAGTGATTGGTATGCCTTTGCCGTCGCGCTGATGCAGAGCCTTCTGTGCGTGGGGCCTCATGGGGGCATCCACCGGCCCAAGCCTCCCACCCCCAAGGCCACGCCCACCGCGCGTGTCCTCCAGCGCATCACCGTCTTCCACCCGGACGTGCAGTACCCCAAGCCGGCGACGCCCTTCGGCGTCCTCCCGGATGACTTGCTGCACTGCCTGCACCGGGTGTTCGTCGAGGACGCACGCGGGCCCTTTCCCCTGCCGCTGCTGGACTCGCTGCGCTTCACCGTCTGTGCCTCGTGTGGCGTGGAGCACGCGCGGGCCTCGTGCCCCACGTGCCGCCCGAGCGCGACGGCAGCCACCACGCCCGTCACCACTGTGCGCGGCCAGGTGGTGGCCACTCGCCTCTTCACGACGGAAGGGGTCATCCTCCACGCCTGTGTCGAGGACGGCACCTTGCGCTGGCTCTTCCACGCGGATGGGGCATACCGGCGTGAGGATGGCTCGTCCGTGCTCCAGGGCGGGATGGACCCCTCGCTGCACTGGGCGCTCCAGGGAGCCGTCACGCTGGTGGGGAAGGGCGGGGAGTTCGCGGTGCTCGCTGCGGGCCAGCGCCCCGAGCGGCTTGGCGTGGATGCGCCCGACCAGCGTCCGGCCTTCGCGGCGAATGCGCGCCATCGCTACTGGGCGCATGCCGGTGCCTTGTGGCGGGATGGGACGTTTGGCCCCGAGCGCATGGGCGAGGTGCTCGCCGGGCAGACGCGCCTCTTCGTGGGGCCGCGCTTCGGGCTCGGCTTCCACCGCGCGGGCTCGCTGCGTGGCGCTTTCGTCTTCGACGCCGAGCGCCCCGGTCTCAAGGATGGCCTTGTTCTGCCGTGGCCCTCGGGCAGGCTGGTGGACGCGGAGGCCGTCTTCGATGGCTCGCTCTGCTGGCTGTTTCTCGCTGAGGAGACGGGCGGTCGCACGGTGCACCACTGCGTGGTGGTGGGCGCGGATGGTGCGGTGAAGGCGAGTGCGCGCGGGGAGGCGGGGGATGGCTCGTGGCTCGGCTCGCTGCGGGGCAGGTGCGCCGCGGGAGAGGCCCTGTTCGCCCCTACCGATGCGGGGCTCGTCCGCGTGGAGCTACGTCAGGGCCGGCTTGAGGTGGTTCGCGAGTTCCCTGACACCGAGCCCTTCGTCGACGCGGACAGCCGCCTCTTCCTCTCGAAGCACGGGCTCACTGTCGTCCGCCGGCAGGACGTCACCGCCCTGCGCATGAGCTGACACTCCGCCGTACCCGGGGCGGCCCCGAATCGGGCCACCTCGCCTTGACATGGTGTTGTTTGGACACTATGTTGGTGTTGTCGATACACGAAGGGGGATGCACATGAAGACGCAGTCGAAGCTCAAGGAGCTGCCGCTTCCGTCGTTCTACAAGCCCGCCAATGCCAGCGCGTACGCCTACGGGCCCAATGCCCTGGCGCTCCAGGCCGAGGCTCACACCTGGCGCGGCGCCCACGGCCTCTCCGCCGCTGCCACTGATTCCTTCAACCTCCACCTGCTCCTCATCGACGTCCAGAAGGACTTCTGCTTCCCCGAGGGCTCCCTCTACGTCGGCGGACGCTCCGGCCGCGGCGCCATCGATGACAGCCGCCGCATCGCCGAGTTCATCTACAAGAACCTCGGTGCCCTGACGAACGTCACCACCACGCTCGATACCCACTTCGCCTACCAGATCTTCTTCCCGTCCTTCTGGGTCGACCAGAACGACCAGCCCCTCACCGCCTACCGTGAGGTCACTCGCGAGCAGATTGAACGCGGCCTCGTCCGCCCCAATCCCGCCATGGCGAAGTGGCTCTGCGGCGGCAACTACCCCTGGCTCCTCAAGCAGGTGAAGTACTACTGCGAGGAACTCGAGCGCGCCGGGAAGTACACCCTCTACCTCTGGCCTCCTCACTGCCTCCTCGGCGGTGATGGGCATGCCATCGCCGGTGTTGTGCAGGAGGCTCGGCTGTTCCACTCGTTCGCCCGCGGCGCCCAGTCCTGGGCCGAGGTCAAGGGCGGTAATCCTCTGACGGAGAACTACTCGGTGCTTCGCCCCGAGGTCCTCACTCGCCACGACGGGCAGCCGCTCGCTCAGCGCAATACCCAGTTCATCAAGACGCTCCTCACCGCCGATGCCGTCGTCATCGCCGGCCAGGCCGCCAGCCACTGCGTGAAGAGCTCCATTGATGACCTGCTCGGGGAGATTCTGGCTCAGGATGCCGCGCTTGCTCGCAAGGTGTATCTGCTCACCGATTGCATGTCCTCGGTCACTGTTCCCGATGGCAAGGGCGGCTTCGCCGCGGACTTCACTCCTCAGACCGAGGCCGCTCTCAAGCGCTTCGCCGATGCTGGGATGCACCTGGTGAAGTCCACGGATCCGCTCGCTTCGTGGCCGGATCTCCGCATCGCTTAGTCGGTTCGCACGGTTTTCCTCGCACGGTTCCACGTACCCTCACCCCGACCCTCTCCCGGAGGGAGAGGGAGGGGTTCACGGAGGTTCAGATGAGCTCCTCTTCCAGCAATGGCAACAGCTCTAGTTCCAATGTCTCGCAGCTCTTCCAGGCCGCTCACTCCGAGGGCGTTCTCAGCCCCGCCGCCCTCCAGGCCCTCACCGTCGTTGACCTCGGCGCTCAAATCCAAGCGGGACTCGGCATCAGCGTTGATGACGTCCAGGCCTCCGAGGTCGTCCTCGTCACCGTCATGCCTGATGACTCCGGCTCCATCCAGCACTCGGGTCATGCTCGGACTGTCTGCGACGGTCACAACCTCGTCCTCGATGCTCTCCTCTCCTCCCAACAGAAGGACGGCATCCTCTTCCACACCCGCTACCTCAATGGCTTCGTCCTCAATCCCTTCCGGCCCCTCGAGGACGTCGTCCGCATGCACTCCAAGAACTATGACCCCGATAAGGGCACGCCCCTTTATGACCAGGCCGTTGTCTTGCTCGGCACCGTGCTCGCCAAGGCCCAGGAGTTCACTCGCAACGGCGTCTCTGCTCGCACTGTGACCCTCCTCATCACCGATGGCGCTGATTGCCACTCGCAGAGCTCCCGCCCTCGCGATGTCGCCGCGCTCGTGAACGACCTTCGCCGCGCTGAGAATCACATCGTCGCAGCCATGGGCATCGACGACGGCACCACCGACTTCCGCAAGGTCTTCCGCGAGATGGGCATCGAGGACAAGTGGATCCTCACCCCCGGTCAGAGCGCCCAGGACATCCGCAAGGCCTTCCAGGTCTTCAGCCAGTCCGCCGTCCGCGTCAGCCAAGGCGCCGCCAGCTTCAGCCGTACCGCCCTCGGTGGTTTCGGAGCCTGATTCGTCATTTCTCCTGGCGTGGATTTTTTCGCTACCCTCCGGCTCCTTCCACGGCCGAAGGGCCGTCTCAACCGACGGAACGCATCCATGCTTCATCCGAAGAAACAACCTGTCTTCCTGGCCAGCGCTCTCCTGGCGCTGGCCTTCACCTCGGGCTGTGGCAACACCGAGGTGGAATCGCCGCCTCCTCTTTCCGTGCCTCCGCGGGCCGCCTTCTCCTTCCAGGTCCTCCACGCCTCGGACATGGAGTCCGGTCTCCCCGCCACCGAGGATGCTCCGCGTTTCTCCGCCGTGCTGCGCGTCCTCGAGGCACAGTTCCCTCGCCGCACCCTCAAGCTCGCCAGCGGTGATCTCTGGCTCCCCGGTGTCTTCTTCAACGCCGGGGGAGACCCCGCCATGAAGACCGTTCCCGGCGTGGGCAAGGAGAGCTCCGGCCGCGCCGACATGGCCATGTTCAACGAGATGGGCTTCCACGCCGCCTCGTTCGGCAACCATGAGTTCGACAACGGCACGCGGGAGATTCGCAACATCATCGCCAGTGATGGTGACTGGTCCGGCGCGAAGTTCCCCTATCTCACGTCCAACCTCGACTTCAGCGCCAACAGCGACCTCAAGGGGCAGGTCGTGCCCGCCGGCACCGAGCTCGATGCCAACAACCCCGGCACGAGCCTGCACAACAAGATCACCCCCAGCATCATCTACACCCTGGACGGCCAGAAGGTCGGCATCGTGGGCGCTACCACCCCGCAGCTGCCGCGCATCTCCTCGCCGGGCACCGTCATTACTTCGCCCGCGGATCCCGTCGACTATGACGGGCTGGCCTCCATCATCCAGGCCCAGGTCGATGCGCTGCGCAATACCGGCGTGGACAAGATCATCCTCATGGCGCACATGCAGCAGTACTTCGTCGAGGTGGACGAGCTGCCCAAGCGCCTCGATGGTGTGGACATCATCATCGCGGGTGGCAACCACGCCGTCTGGGCCGATGCGGATGACGCGCTCTACTCCGGCGACACCGCCACTGTGGAGTACCCGCAGTGGAAGAAGTCGAAGTCCGACCAGCCCATCGCCGTGCTGAACGTGTCCTCCAACTGGCACTACGTGGGGCGCTTCATCGCTCACTTCGACGAGGCGGGCGTGCTCCTCCCGGCGCTTCACAACTCCTTGCAGAATGGCGCCTACGCCACGGACGCGGCGGGGGTCGCTCGCCTCGCGGCCGCCTCCCAGGTGGACCCCGAGGTCAAGGCCATCGCCGACGGCGTGAAGGGCGTGGTGCTCACCAAGGACGGCACCATTTTTGGCAAGACGCAGGTGTACCTCAATGGCCTGCGCACCTCCGTGCGCACCGAGGAGACCAACCTCGGCAACATCACCTCCGATGCGAACCTCTGGTACGCCCAGAAGTCGGATCCCTCCACCGTCATCTCCCTGAAGAACGGCGGCGGCATCCGCGACTCCATCGGCGCGGTGGGCACTGGCTCCGACCCCACCTACGGCCCACCCGCCGCCAACCCCGCCGCCAACAAGCACGAGGGCGACATCAGCCAGCTCGACATCGAGAACAGCCTGCGCTTCAACAACGACCTGGCGCTGGTGACCGTCACCGCGAAGCAGCTCGAGGAGGTGCTCGAGCACGGTGTGGCGGCCGTGGCCCCTGGCGCAACTCCGGGCCAGTTCCCCCAGGTGAGCGGCATCCGCTTCGAGTATGACGCCAGCAAGCAGGCGCAGGTGCTCGACGGCAGCGGCACTGTCACCACCCCCGGACAGCGCATCCTCAAGGCCGTCCTCGTGAACGAGGCGGGTGACGTGGTGGACACCCTGGTGGACAACGGCGTCCTCGTGGGCGACGAGACGCGCACCTTCCGCCTGGTGACGCTCGGCTTCCTGGCCGGTGGCGGTGACGGCTACCCGTTCCGCCGGTTTGAGCAGGAGAACGGCGGGCTCTTCAACCGCGTCTCGCTGGCCACGACCAGCGGCCAGGGCTTCTCGGCCGAGGGCCGCGAGCAGAAGGCCTTCGCGGACTACCTCGCCGCGAAGTTCCCCGCCTCAGGCCCGGGCTACTCCGCCGCCGACACGGCCAAGGCGGCCGACGCGCGCATCACGCCCGTCACCGCCAGCCAGCCGTAGGCCTGCGCTACGCAGGAGTGGGGCCGCATCCTGGTGCTCCCCTTCCTGGTTGGGGGGCACCTGTTCTCATGGCCTCCCTCCTACCAAGCGTCGAGGGCCGACACCTTCCGGACACATCTTCTGTCTCTGAGAAGATACGGCGCGGGAGGACCGCGCCCGGAGGTGCCATGAGCCTCAAGGGTGTCATCACCATGGCCGTGACCCTGCTGGGGGTGCTCGCCCTGGCGGCCGCTGCCTCGCTCGTCACCCTGACGACCTACCTTCACCGCACCACCGAGAGCATGGGCGAGGCGGTGGAGGGCGTCCGTCTCGCCGAAGCGCTCCAGGTGGACCTGCTCTCCCTTGCACGGCTGCCTGTTTCCACCTCCCCTCAGCTACCCGCGACCAACGGCCACTCACTCGCCAGCACGCAAGCCGCCGTCCAGCTCCATCTCTCCGAGGCCCGGAGCAACGCTCGGATGGAGCAGGAGTTGGCGATGATCGACGAAGTTGAGCGCTCCATCTCCGCCTTCTTCCTCGCGCGTGAAGGGCTGCAGAACCAGCCCGCCGAGGAGGTGTCCCGGGTGATGGGCCCCCGCATGGAAGCGGCGCTCTCTGCCCTGGACCGGCTCGTCGAGTTCAACGTGCAGGAGGCTCGCGTCGCCCGGGCTCAGGCCGATCGGTGGGATGGCATCGCCAACATCATTGGCATCGGCGTGGCTGCGTTTCTGGTGCTCGGTGGGGCGGGGCTGTTGCTGTGGATTCGCCGCTTCGTCTTCCGCCCCTTGCTCGACATCAGCCAGGCCATGCGCCGCTTCGGCTCCGGCCGCAAGCGCACCCGCGCCCCCGAGGAGGGCCCCACCGAGCTGCGCGAGATGGCACACACCTTCAATGAGATGGCCAACTCCCTGTCACGCCAGCAGGAGCAGCAGCTCACCTTCCTCGCGGGCGTGGCGCATGATCTGCGCAACCCCCTCTCCGCGTTGAAGATGTCCGCTGCGCTCGTCACCTCCGGCCGTCCCGTGCCCGAGGAGCGCCTGCGCAAGACGATGGGGCTCGTGCGTCGTCAGGTGGCGCGGTTGGACCGGATGGTGGGGGACCTGCTCGACGCCACCCGCATCGAGGCCGGTCGCTTCGAGTTGAGCCTGGAGGAGCGCGACGCCCGCGAGCTGGCCACCGAGGTGGTGGAGCTGTACCAATCCGGGGGCTCCTCCCATGACCTGCGGCTCCTGCTTCCCGAAGAGCCCGTCATGTTGAGCTGCGACGCCACGCGCATCGAGCAGGTGCTGCATAACCTGGTGAGCAACGCGTTGAAGTACTCGCCAGGGGGCAGCGTGGTGGAGGTGCGGGTCGAGCGCGTGGGGGAGGAGGCGCTGCTGTCCGTGGTGGATCGGGGCATCGGCATTTCGGCCGAGGAGATGCGCAACCTCTTCGCGCCCTTCAAGCGCATGGGGAGGGCGCGCGAGACTGCTCCGGGTATTGGGCTCGGCCTGTCAGTGGCGCGGCGCATCGTGGAGGCGCATGGCGGCCGCATCGAGGTGGACAGCCGTCCCGGCATGGGCTCCACCTTCCGCGTGCGGTTGCCCCAGTCCCACGCCGCGGCCCACCCTCCGGAGGCCAGACCCGGGGAGAGCGTCCCGGGCCCGGCCGACAGCGTTCACTAGCTACGGCTGGTGGTGGAAGGCGGCCTGCTTCACGGACCAGAGCTCCCGGCCGTGCTCGCCGTCATCAGCGACGAAGAAGAGCCGCGAGCCGGAGACGGTGAGCTCCAACGGAGAGGCGCTGAGCGGCCCGGGGGCTACGTCGGCGAAACGGCGGGTGCCCGCGGTGGTGCCGTCCGTGGTCCACAGCTCCAGGCCGCTCACGCCGTCCGAGGCGGAGAAGGCAATGGTGCCCTGATTGCCAACGGACACGAAGGGCGCCAGGTGCGCACCGCTGTTCTCGGGGCCGGGCAGCACGTCGCGCAGTAGGACGGTCCCCGCGGCCGTGCCATCGCTCTTCCACGGCTCGTACCCATGGACGCCGTCATCCGCCGCGAAGAAGAGGGTGCCGCCCAGGGCGTACAGGCGCGAGGGCCGGTCCGAGCTCCAGGAGGGGGCGATGAAGGCGGAGTCCGCGCCCGGGGCGATGTCCGTGACGCGCACGGTGCCCTCGGAGGTGCCGTCGGTCTTCCACAGCTCACGGCCGTGGATGCTGTCATCGGCGGTGAAGAAGATTGTTCCCCCCAGCTCCACCAGGTCGTGGAGCTTGGAGGAGAGCGGGCCCGGGTAGATGTCCTTGACGAGGACGGTGCCCTCGGCGGTGCCATCGGTCCTCCACAGCTCCGCACCGTGGATGTTGTCGTTGGCGGTGAAGAGCAGGGTCGTCCCCAGCGCGAATCGCTCCTGGTATTCAAAGGAGTTGATGGCGCCGCGGGAGCCAGGGACGAGGTCCTTGACGAGGACGGTGCCCTCGGCGGTGCCATCGCTCTTCCATAGCTCGTCGCCGTGGACGCCATCGTTCGCGGTGAAGAAGAGGGTGTTCCCGACGCGCGTCGGCTTCGCGATGTCGGAGCCGCCGCTGCCCGGACGGATGTCCTTGACGAGGACAGTGCCCTCGACGGTGCCATCGGTCTTCCACAGCTCGGTGCCCACGGTGGTGTCTGCGGAGGCGGAGAAGAAGATGGTCGAGCCCACCGGGGTCAGCCACTTCTTATCGATGGAGCGAAAGCCGCGGAGGCTGCTCGTTCCAGCCTCGGTACCATCGCTCTTCCACAGTGAGGAGTTGCTCTCGCGGAAGAAAAACAGCGTGCCGTCCACGGTGGTCAGCGCGGGGATGCGCTGCCAGCGCATCATGCCGAGTTCCTTGACGAGGGTGGTGCCCTCGGTGGTGCCATCGCTCTTCCACAGCCCGAATCCGTGCTCGGTGTTCCAGGCGGAGAAGAAGAGCGTGCCGTCCACATCCGTGAGGAGCTGGGGATCGGAGTCGTCGAAGCGGTAGGTGTCATGCAGCAGGCGGGTGCCTTCAGGTGTCCCGTCCGTCACCCAGGGCTCCATCCCGTGGAGGTCTCCGTGAGCCCAGAACACCACACGGTTCCCCATGCGCATGAGGCTCGAGGGGCCGTACAGGGGCTGGCCTTGAGAAGTCAGGAAGGGCGTGGTCCCCGCCACGCTCCCATCGGTGACCCAGAGTTGCGTTCCCGCAGAGAAGAGCAGCCGGCCATCTGGAGGGGAGGCCGCCGTGCTCCGCTCGGGAAGCTCGTCCAGGGAGAGGTTCTCCTGGAGGAGGAATGTGCCCTCGGGTGTGCCATCGCTCCGCGTGAGGTGGCCGTTGTACGCCGAGAAGAGCAGGGTGTTCCCCACGGACAGGCCCGTGGGCACCGGGTATTGCAGGGCGTCGGGGAGGTCTACGACCTTCTGGGTCCGGGTGCCGTCGCTCTTCCACAGAGCCCAGCTCCAACTGGAGGAGTTCCGGACGGAGAAGAAGAGGTTTCCTCCGACGGTCGTGTGCACCGAGAGCGGCTCGTACGGGTCGATGCCCGGGAGTTGGACGGTCCCCTCGGGGGTGCCATCGCTCGTCCACAAGCTGCTCTCCCAGTTGCCAGGGTTGATGAACACCCGTGAGCCGGCGGCGAAGAGCACGGGGTATTGTGCCGCCGAGGAGACATAGCCGAGCGAGGCGAGCCGCACCGTCCCCTCGGGAGTTCCGTCCGTTTTCCAGAGCGCCCCATCTTCATCGAAAAGGGCGTCCACGAAGAACAACGTTCCCTCCGCGCAGACGATGCGGCTGTTCTTGCGCAGATCGTCTTCGAGGAGAATGTGCACCGGTGCGAGGCGGACGGGACGCTCGGGAGTGCCGTCGAGCGTCCAGAGGCCATCGTCGGTGCGGAAGAACACCCGGTCATTGCAGGCGATGAGCTCGCTGGGGCCGATGGGACCGATGACAGGGCCTGCCGAGGGCTGCTGGATGTTGACGGTCCCCTCAGGCGTGCCGTCGCTCTTGATGATGCGAGTACCAAGGTTCTCGTCAGCGACGGTGAGGTAGACGGTGTCGCCCACCGCGGCGAGTGACTGCGGGAGGGAGCCGTACCCCACGTGGGTGACGAACTGCCGGACCAACCGGGTCCCCTCCGGGGTTCCGTCCGTCTTCCAGAGCGCGGAGCCGGTGAGCCCGTCCTCGATGGTGAAGTAGGCCGCCGAATCCGTGGCGGCGGAGGGCACGTAGATGAACGAGGCGTTGCTGCCGTTCCCGGAGAGTGGCGGTTCGCCCACCAGGATGTCCTTCACCAGCGAGGGTTTAAGCCCTGGCGGTGGGCTGGGCTGCTCCACGGGGGAGGGGAGGGGCGGCTCAGAAGTGGAGGGGGGTTGTGACTCCGAGGTGGAGGCCTCGGTGGCGTTCTGCTCTGGCGCGGGGCCAGAGCAGCCGAGTGCGACAGAGAGCATCAAGGGAGACAACGGGAGGAGGCGATGTCTGGGTTTGCGGGGCATGGGCGCGGCCTTGTGCAACGGTCGTGCTCGCCCGCTCGCTCCCCAGCCATGCACACCCTTTCAGAGGAGAGCACCGCGAGGCGTTCCGCGGGTCACCGCCGCGTGAGGGCACCGGACTGCCGTTTTTCGTCCGGCCCGGTGCCCTTCTTTGTCAGCCACGCTTCCAGCGGCGCACCAGCTTCGACACCTCCAGCACCGTCGCGGGGATGAGGCCCAGCGCGAACGCCAGTCCCAGCTCCCACAGGTGCAGCTCCCCCAGGCCGAACAGCGCGCGCGCGGCGGGCAGTTCGTAGATGGCCAGTTGCAGCCCCGCCGAGAAGAGGACGACGCCCAGCAGCAGCCGGTTGGTGAGCGGCCCCACCTCCCAGAAGATGCGCGTGGCGCTGCGCGCGGCGAACGCTCGCATCAGCTCCGCGAACACCAGCGTGGAGAAGGCCAGCGCGCGCGCTCGCTCCACGTGCTCCACCGGGTCCGTCCACACGAAGACCCCCATCACCACCGCCACTTCCAGCGCTCCCATCAGCAGGATGTGGTGCCACTGCGACCGGCCCAGCATCGGCTCGTCCGGGCGTCGAGGCGGACGCGACAGCAGCTCCGCTCGCGCCGGGTCCATCACCAGTGCCAGCGCCGGCAGGCTGTCCGTCACCAGGTTGATCCACAGGAGCTGCAGCGGCAGCAGCGGCAGCGGTAGGCCCACCAGCGACGCGGCGAACATCAACATCAGCTCGCCTACGTTGCCCACCAGCAGGTACACCAGCGTCTTGCGGATGTTCTCGTAGATGGCGCGGCCTTCGCGGATGGCCGTGACGATGGTGGCGAAGTTGTCGTCCGTGAGCACCAGGTCCGCTGCCTCGCGCGTCACCTCCGTGCCCGTGCGCCCCATGGCGATGCCGATGTGGGCCTCGCGCAGCGCCGGCGCGTCGTTCACCCCGTCCCCCGTCATCGCCACCACCTCGCCCCGCTCCTTCCAGCGGCGGACGATGCGCAGCTTGTCCTCGGCCGTCACCCGCGCGTGGATTCGCTCCGCGGCGTCCTCCCCCGGCAGGAGGATGCCCAGCTCGCGCCCGATGGCCTGTGCCGTCTCCTGGCTGTCGCCGGTAATCATCACCGTGCGCACTCCCGCAGCGCGCGCCGCCGCCACGGCTGTCACCGCCTCTGGCCTCGGTGGATCCGCCATGCCCACCAGCCCGAGCAGCTCCAGCCCCTCCTCCTCGGGGCCCGAGCCACGCGCGACTGCCAGCACCCGCAGGCCTCGGCCGGACAGCGTCCGCATCGCCTCGAGCGCACCCTCCGTGCCCGCGTTGCACCGCGGCAGCAGCACCTCCAGCGCACCCTTCACGTAGAGGGCCCCGTCCGCACGCAGCACGGACATGCGCTTCGTCTCCGAGTCGAAGGGCCGCACCGCCACCCTCGGACGATCGCGCTCAATCTCCTCGCGGTGGATGCCCCGGGCCAACGCCGCACGCAGCAGCGCCAGCTCCGT
Source organism: Archangium minus (assembly GCF_044360475.1). NCBI lineage: Bacteria > Pseudomonadati > Myxococcota > Myxococcia > Myxococcales > Archangiaceae > Archangium > Archangium minus. The sequence goes on along the minus strand of NZ_CP043494.1, from coordinate 12,296,540 downwards.
CGGGTCTCCCGTGCCCTCCTTGCCGTCTGGCCCCAGCGAGGCGTCACAGCACGCCGCCGAGGCGAAGAGGACGGCGTGGGGATTCGCACCCCACACCTCGCGCACCTCCATGGTGCCCGTGGTGAGCGTGCCCGTCTTGTCCGTGCACACCACCGTCGCCGAGCCCAGCGTCTCCACCGCCTGCAGCCGGCGCACCAGCGCGTGCCTCGCCGCCATGCGCTGCACGCCCAGCGCCAGGGCAATGGTCACCACCGCCGGAAGTCCCTCGGGCACTGCCGCCACCGCCAGCGAGATGGAGGACATCAGCACCGCCAGCCACCCTTGTCCTCGCCACAGGCCCAGCGCCGCCACCAGGACGACGATGGCCGCGCACGCCATCAGCAGCGTCCGCGTCACTCGCTCCAGTCGCTGCTCCAGCGGAGTGTCCGTGTCGCTCGTCGAGGCCAGCAGGTGAGCAATCTTCCCCAGCTCCGTGTGCATGCCGGTGGCTCGCACCTCGGCCACCCCCGTACCGCGTGTCACCGCCGTGCCCAGGAACACCGAATCCGTACGCTGCGCCAGCGGTGCATCCGCGGCCACCGGCACCGCCGCCTTGTCCACCGGCACGCTCTCGCCCGTCAGCGCTGCTTCATTGGTGGCCAGCGCGTGGGCCTCCAGCAGGCGCGCGTCCGCGGCCACCACGTCTCCGGCCTCCAGCAGCAGCACGTCCCCGGGCACCACCTCCGCCGCGGGGAGCTGCACCGCGTAGCCGTCCCTCATCACCCGCGCCCTCGGCGCCGTCATCGAGCGCAGCGCGAGCAGGGCCCGCTCGGCTTTGAACTCCTGCGCGAAGCCGATGAGGGCGTTGAGCACCACGATGGCGCCGATGGCGATGGCGTCCGCGTGCTCCCCCAGCATCGCCGACACCCCGCACGCTCCCAGCAGCAGGACGATCATCGGCGAGCGGAACTGCTCCAGCAGCACGCCCCACGGCGAGCGCGTCTGCTCGCGCTGGATTTCGTTCCGCCCGTGCTCCGCCAGCCGCCGCGCGGCCTCCGCCTGGCTCAGCCCCAAGGAGGGCGCTCCGGCGACGTTGACCGGGCGCGGCTCTGAAAGAGGAGGTCCGCTCTGGGAGGTCTTCTCCCGGACAGCGTTGGAGGTGAGGTCGTTCATCTGGGGGCTCCCGGTATCGCGGGTTCGAGCGTCTCGCTCTCCTACTTGGGCGCCTCGGGTACCACCATCAGGGGTTTGGGGCACTGCCGAAGCAGCGTGTCCGCCACGCTTCCCATCAGCGTGCGCGCCAGCGCCCCGCGCGCCCGCGTGCCGACGATGACCAGGTCCACGTCCTCCGCCTCGGCTGCCTTCGAGATGGCCTCCGCTGGCTCGCCGTGGAGCACCGTCACCTCGGTCTGAGGCCCACTGCGGCCGGTGAGTTGGCGCATCTCCGCCAGCAGCCCGCTCGCGTAGTCCTCGCAGGCGCGCTCGAAGGCGGCGAAGTCCGCTGTCTCTCCCTCGGCAATCGAGGGCGGCAGCACGTGCACCAGCGTCACCCGGGCGTTCACGCGTCCGCCGAGGTCCAGCGCCATGCGCGCCGCCTCGCGCGCCACGTCGGTGCTGTCGACCGCCACCAGTATCCGCCTCATCTCACTTCCTCCGGGTCCGCTCATCGCACGACCACCACAGGTTTGCCGCTCGAGTGCACCACTTGGGTGGCCACGCTGCCGAGTAGCAGCCGTGCCATTGCTCCGTGTCCCCGGCTCCCCATCACCACCATCTGGATGTCCGGCGCCTCCGAGCGGTCATGGATGGCGAGCGCCGGAGTTCCCACGCCCAATTCCGTCTCCACCGCCACGTTGTGCGCTCGGGCCTTGTCCGCCAGGGAGTTCAGAAGTTGGGTGCCCTCGGTCCGGAGGGCGTCCTGCAGCTCGGAGAGTGTCTCCGGGCCGCCGCCGCCGCCCATGGGGAGCATCACCTGCTGCATGACGTACAACAGGACGACTCCCACCCCCAGCTTTGCTGCAAGCGAGGCCCCGAACTCCAGGGCGCGCAGGGACGCGGGAGAGCCATCAACCGCGATGAGGATGCGAGCCATGACCCGCTCCATTCCATGTCCCGTGCCAGCCCAGCTCCGAGGCACGGGCACGCCTCGCACCCGCCAGGGCGCAAGGGCTGCGCGGGATGGACGCAAGGGTTGCGTTCCGCCCGCTCCTTCCTTCCTACGTTGCACACCCGGGCCCCGTGCTGCTGGAGCTTGGAAGCGAGGGAGCGTCTAGGGGCCTGGCTGATGGACGAGGGCGCTGTCCAACCCCTCGTATTTCCTGGACGGGAGCGGTGGAGCGCCCGGGAGGCCTCTTCATTGCTCTGGAGCGCGGGCCCCATCCCTCACAGGAGCGAAGAGAGAATGTCCCACGAAGGTCTGGCGCGTCTGCGTTGGTTTCCGGTCACTGCGGCCCTGCTGTCGTTGGTCGCGTGTGGAGGCCCCGAGCGCTGCCGGATGACGCGGCTCGCATCGCGGTTCGTCGAGATTTGTCATCCGCCCGGGTTCGGTCGTCAACGTCACGGCCATTTTCGAGCGCGAGACCTACTGCGCTCAGTAGTCGTCCGGCCTGCCAGGAGTGCGCCTCCCGTGTGGTAATGGGGTGGGGCGGTGTAGACTCCCCCATGGCGAAATTTCTGCCAGGCCCCATGCAGCGCAAGATCTCCGACGACCCCTCGACGACCGCAGTGCACGCGCGTGGCAAGGAAGCCCACGCCTCGCGCTCCGTGCCCACCCTGACCATCGTCTCTCATCCGCAGCCCCAGCGCATCGGCGAGCGGCTGTTGCTCGAGACGCTGGTCTCCCTGGGCAGGACGGCGTCCCTGTCACGGAATGAGCCGGATTTCTCCCGTCCTGGCAGCCTCCTGGCTTTGCCTCTGGGAGACCCCTTCATCAGCCGCAAGCCCGTGCAGTTCGAGCCCGGGGTGCGCGGTGGCGTGCGGCTGCTCGTGCCCGAGGACGGCACGCAGGTTCACGTCGCCGGGCGCCCCGTCATCGGAGGCCTGGAGCTCTCTCCCGAGGAGCTGGCCGCGGGCGTGCCGATCGTGCTCGCCGAGCGCGTGGCGGTGCTGCTCCACCTGACGCGCACGCCCGAGCAGCCTCACCTGGGGGAGCTGGGCATGGTGGGTCAGAGCGAGGGCGTGCGGCGCGTGCGCGAGGAGGTCTCTCGCGTGGCTGACCTGAACGTGCCCGTGCTCATCCGAGGTGAGACGGGCTCGGGCAAGGAGCTGGTGGCGCGCGCCATCCACCAGAACAGTCCGCGCCGTGCCGGCCCCTTCATCAGCGTCAACCTGGGTGCCCTCCCCAAGGAGCTGGTCTCCGCCGAGCTCTTTGGCGTGCAGAAGGGCGCGTACACGGGCGCCGCCAAGGACCGCGAGGGCTTCTTCCGTGCGGCCCATGGGGGCACCCTCTTCCTGGACGAGGTGGGCGAGGCTCCGCCCGAGGTGCAGGTGGCGCTGCTGCGCGTGCTGGAGACGGGCGAGGTGTTCCCCGTGGGCAGCCATGCCCCAGTGCCCGTGGACGTGCGGCTCATCACCGCCACGGACGCCAACCTGGAGGAGCGCATCCGTCAGGGCGTCTTCAAGGCGCCGCTGCTGCACCGGCTGGCGGGTTTTGAAATTCAGGTGCCGCCCCTGCGCGAGCGCCGCGAGGACATTGGCCCGCTCTTCCTCCACTTCGCCCGTCAGGAGCTGGAGGCCACGGGTGAGCTGCAGCGGCTGTCGGGCACGGACCCTCGCGCCGAGCCGTGGCTGCCCGCCTCGCTCGCCGTTCGCCTGGTGCGCTACGCCTGGCCCGGCAACATCCGCCAACTGCGCAATGTCACCCGGCAGCTCGTCATCGGCAGCCGCGGCCTGCCGGGCCTGCGTGTCGATGCGCGGCTCGAGCAGGAGCTGGACTCCGCCGCCGCCGCCGTTCCCGGGCAGGTCCTCTCCACTCCGGGCGCCTCCAGGCCGGCTCCCGCCTCCGAGGAGCCGGACTCCGCGGAGGTCCGAGCCTCCCGGCGCAAGCCCTCCGATGTCGGGGAGCAGGAGTTGCTGGAGGCCCTGCGTGCCAGCTCGTGGGATCTCAAGGCGACCGCGGACCGGTTGGGCATTCCCCGCTCCTCCGTCTACGTGCTCATCGAGAAGAGCTCCCTCATCCGCACCGCGAAGGACCTGAGCCCGGAGGAGATCACCCGCTGCTTCCACGAGTGCCAGGGAGACTTGGATCAGATGGTGCGGCGGCTCGAGGTGTCCAAGCGCGCGCTCCAGCGCCGCGTGCGTGAGCTGGGCCTCGCCGAGGCCTGAGCGTGGCTCCCGGGTCCTGGCGCTGACGTGTCGGCCCGTGTCCCTGACGTGTTGGTGACGTGTCCATCCGGGCCCCGGCCGGGACGGGAGCGCCGTGCTTCCGAGGGGAACGGCGGGTGAGCCCGCCTGGTACGGTGCCTGCAATTCCCGGCGAGCAACGTCCCTTCACTGTCCCCGCACGGGATTCAGGAGCCAGGGCCCATGGCCAACCACATCAACGTCTACATCACGGACACGGGGATTTCGTACGACCCCAGCAATCTCGTCAGTCAGGGCGACATCGTGACGTTCCACTTCCCCACCTCCGCCCAGAGCGTCCAGATGAATTTTGGAACGCCCAGCTGTTTCTCCTCGTCCAATCTGTCGCTGACGGGCGGCACCCAGGGGCCCACGAGCTCGCTGGAGGTCGACATGCATGCCAGACCGGGCTCCTACCCGTTCACCGTGACGACCTCCCAGGTCGCGCTCTCGTGGGTCGAGGGGAAGTTCCGGCACGGCGGAAACTACGAGTCGAAGAATGGCTCGCTGGACGTGACGACGGAGCCCCCGCCCCCCGAGGAGAAGGACAAGAAGAAGTAGGCGCAGGCGCGAGTTAGGGCCCAGGTGAGCCCGCCACGGGCTGCTGCAAAGCGGCGAGCTGGTGGCTCCACGCGGGCCTGAGGTGAGGGTTGTGGGCGAGGGCCTGCTTCAGGTCCTCCCGGGCCTGGGTCCGCCACGTTCGCTGTTGCTCGGCCGGGGCGGCGGTATCGGCCAGGGCCAGGAGGATGCTCGCGCGCAGGGTCTGGGCCCTGGCCCACCGGGGCCGGGTGGCGAGGAGCTGCTCGGCCCTCTCGAGGCCTTGCCGCAAGAGTGGGACGGGGTCGGCGCCGCGGTGCTCCCTCCACTCGGCCCAGGCGCGGTAGAAGTGGCCGGCGGCGAGCTGGTACTCCAGCCGCTGCGGCTCCAGCTCCCGTGCCTGCTGGAAGGCCTTTGCCGCCTCCTCGAAGTCCTCCTCCCGCGCCTGGTCCCGCCGCGCCAGCCAACGGGCCCGCACGCCGCGCGCCTCCGCGAGGTACCGCCAGGCATCACCGAGGCGCGGATGGAGCTGGCGTGCACGGGCGACTGCTTCCTCGGCACGGTCGAGCTCCGGCCGAGGGTCACCTCCCTGCTCCAGAATCCGGGTGGCCATCAGGTCATGCGTCCGGGCCAGGTTGGCCCAGAAGTTGGCATCGCCGGGCAACAGCTCGAGCGCCTTGCGATAGGACTCCTCGGCCTTGCGGAGGCTTGGGCTCGGGTCCTCTCCGCTCGCGAGCTGGAAGGTGGCCCGCAGGGCATGGACCTCGCCGAGGTTGTTGTAGGCATAGGCTTGTTGCGGCGCCACGGCTCGGGCTTGCTCGTAGGCCTGCTGGGATTGGGTCAGCAGGGCCTCGGGATCGCCTCCGTCCTCCCAGAGCTGCTCCGCCTGCCACACGAACACCATGCCCAGGCCATTGTGGAGCAGCGACAGCTTGGGGTTGATGGCCAGCCCCTTGCGGTAGAGCGTCAGGGCCTTCTCGAGGTCCGGCCCAAAGTCCTCGCCCCGGTTGTGGCGCAGGTGGGCGAGCTGGGTGGAGACATCGGCTCCGTGGAAGCAGGCCGCGACATTGGCGGGGTTGAGGGCCAGTGCCCGATCGAGCGCATCCCGGGCCCGCTCCAGGTCTCCCTCCACGTCGGGCGCGTGAGGGCGTGAGGCCCGCTGGCGGTAGGCACTGCCCAGGTTGATCCACGCATCCGCCTGGCGCTCGTCCAGGTGGATGGCGGCGAGGTACGCGTCGATGGCCTTGCCCAGGTGGACGAATGGGTCTCCGCCGTGCTCGCTCTCATAGTCAGCCCAGACCCTGTGGGTCACACCGAGGTTGGCGTAGAAGGCGTAGTCGCGCTCCTCGGGGCGGAGGCGTTCGAAGGACTCGATGGATTGGCGGAGCTGCTCGCGGGGATCCTCCCCCTGCTGTTGCCGGTAGCGGGCCCACAGCCGCCAGGTGACGGCCAGCTGCAGCGGGACGCGGGCTCTCGGGGGTGCGAGCTCCTGGCTGGCGCGCGCGGCGGCAATGGCCTTCTCCAGCAGGGGCTCCACATCTTTGGCGCTCTGGTTGATGCGTTGTTCGGCGAGCCGTCGGTGGAAGCCCGACTCCAGCACCTGGGCGCGGTAGGAGTCCGGCGCTGCGGCGAGCGCGCGGGACAGGGCCTCCAGGCCTCGTTGGTAGTGGGGCAGGATGTTTCCCTTGCCGTACAGCTCCATGATGAGCGCGGCGAGCTCCAGCCGCCCCAGGGCGTAGTGCGCGGAGGGTTCGCTCTCGGCGGTGCCGATGGCGGTGGCATAGGCCTGGCGGCCAGCGTCGAGGTCCGCCTGGGAGCCGGCGCTGTCTCCCTGGTTCCAGCGTTGCGTGGCTCGGGCCAGGAAGACGTCGCCCCGGAGCAGGGGAGCCTCGTAGAACCACGGCTGTGCGGTGCCCAGGGTCTCCAGGTGGGCCAGCGCCTCCTCGTAGCGGGCCTCGTGGAAGGCGAAGAGCGCCTTCACATAGGAAGGCGGGGCGTGGACGTCGAGGCCCTCGGCCTGCCGCAGGTACGCGAGCGCCGGGTCCCGATAGCGCTGCTCGAGCTGGCGGCGGCGAGCCTCGCGCTGCTCGGGGCTGCGGCGCTCCACGTCCTGGAGGAGCTGCTCGCGGTAGAGGTTGCCCAGCACGAGCCCGAGCGCCCAGGCCACCCGGGGCTCGCGGTAGCCGAGCTGCCATGCGGACTCGAGCCGCTCGCGTGCGCCCTCCAGGTCATCCAGGGTGAGCAGTGCGCGGCCCAGGGCGTACTGGCCCGGACCCTGGGCCCGAGGGCCGGCCTGGCGCACCTCGGCCTCCAGCGCGTCCATCTCCGCGCGGAGGGCCTTCCGGTCCTCGCGTGTGTCGTGCAACCGCGACAGGGCGGAGTAGCGCGCCGAGGCTTCGATGCGCTCCACGCGCTCGGTGAAGCTGCGGGAGAGTCGCTCGCGCTCGGCCACCTCGCGGCGGGCGAGGACGGCCTGGCCGAGGGCCAGCGTCACCACGAGCAGCGCGCCCGTGCCGAGAGACAGCGCCACCCGGTGCTTGCGGACCTTCTTGCGCAGCCGGTAGCCCAGCCCCTGGCGGGCCAGCACCGGCTCGCCACCAAGGAAGCGCTCCAGGTCCTCGACGAGTGCGCGCGCCGAGTCGTAGCGGGCCGAGCGCTCCTTCTCCAGGCACTTGAGGACAATGGCCTCAAGGTCCGAGGGGATGTCCGGGTCCAGTGCGCGGGGAGGGCGGAGCTCGTCGGACTGAATGCGGGTGATGACCTCCAGGGCGTTGGCGCCGGTGAAGGGGGGCTGTCCGGTGAGCAGCGCGTAGAGCGAGGCGCCCAGGGCATAGACGTCCACGCGCCTGTCCAACCGGGACACCTCGCCCCGGGCCTGTTCGGGAGCCATGTAGTGGGGCGTGCCCAGCACCGCGCCCGAGGCCGTGCCCTCGTCGCGCCAGTCTCGCGCGAGACCGAAGTCCATGACGAAGGGCGCGAGGCCTCCGTCCTCGGTGCGCTCCACGAGGATGTTGGCGGGCTTGATGTCGCGGTGGATGAGGCCGGCGCGGTGGGCCGCGTGCACGCCCTCGGCGGCCTGGCGCAGCACCAGCACCTTCTGCTCCAGGGTGAGCGCGTCCGCGAGTTGTCCCAGCGGTTGCCCGTCCACGTACCGCATCGCGATGAAGCCCCGGCCCTGGACCTCACCGACTTCGTACACCTCGCACACGCGCTCGTGCCGCACGCGGGCCTGGGCGCGGGCCTCGGCGAGGAACCGGCGCGCGAGCTCGGGGTCTCCGCCGCGCACGAACTTGAGGGCCACGTTGCGGCGCAACAGAGGATCATACGCGAGGAACACCAGGCCCATGCCGCCCTGGCCGAGGAAGCGCACCGGCTGGTAGCGCTCCCAGTTCGGCACCGGGAAGGTGGGCTCTCGAGGCTCCTCGGAGGGGGTGACGGAAGACGAGGGGGACGCTCCGGGCGTGCCGGGGGCCAGGGTGGCGGCCTCTTCGGGCTGGGAGTCACTCGAGTTCGAGCCGTTGCGCCGGCCTGTGTCTTCTCGGGAAAGCTCCTCGCGCAACATGACGAGGGTGTCTTCGGAGAGCACGCCTTGCTCCCGCAGGAGCTCCAGGGGACTTCGCTCCAGGCGGAGCGCCTCCTCGCGCAGGGCTCCGGCTTCCTCCTGGGAGAGCAGCCCTTCATCCAACGCGAGGAGCAACTCCTCCTCGTACGCCTCAGGCTTCTGACCCGTCGTCCCCACCGGGGCAGCATATAAGAAAACGGGGGCCCACCCGGTCAGGTGGACCCCCGTCTGGGTCTTTCAGAGACCCTTCACTTCAGCTCAGCGACGGCTCCTCCGCCGCAGGCCAAGCAGGCCCAGGAGCGCCAGCCAGGACGACACGGGCGCCGCGCTGCAGCCGCCACCTCCGAAGACGGGGGGCTCCCCTGCCGGAGGCTCGGGCGGGGGCTCGGGCTCCGTGACGGGCTCCGTCACCGTCCACGTGTACTCGGCGGGCGAGGGGTCCACGTTGCCCGCCTTGTCGGTGGCGCGCACGCGCAGCGTGTGCTGCCCCGGGGTGACGGTGTAGGTGCTCGCGCAAGGGGCCCAGCCCTGGCCATCCAGCTCGCACTCGTAGGTCACGTCCGTCTCGTTCGAGGAGTACGTGAACTCGGCGGTGGTGTTCTCGGTGCTCGAGTCGGGCTTCTGGTCGATGGAGGTATCGGGCGGCTGGTTGTCGATGGTGAAGGTGTCGGAGTTGGACTCCGGGCTGGGGTCACCCCCCGACGGCCGGGTGGCCGTGGCCGTCACGGTGTGCGGGCCCTGGGCGAGCGCCGTGGTCGGGGTGCAGGTCCACGCGCCGCTGGCGTTGGTGATCGCGGTGCAGATCACCGTCGTCCCCTCGCGCACCGTCACCGTGGTGCCCGGCTCCGACGTGCCGCTGATCGGGGGCGTCGTGTTGCTGGTCACGGAGCCATTGGGCGGGCCCGTGATGATGGGGGCTTCCAGCTCCGTATCATCGTACCTGAAGGTGACGGGGTTACCCGGCACCGTGGCACTCACGATGGTGGAGGTAGGCGTGATCGTCTGCGTCCCGGGGGTCACACCAACGAGGTTGCACGTCCATCGGCCGGTGGCATCGACGACGGCGGTGCAGGATGGCGTGGTGCTGCCACCGACATAGACGTTCACGGTGGCGCCCGGCGTGCCGGTGCCCACGACCGTCGCACCCGAGGTGTCGCCCGAGGGCGGATCCGTGATGACGGGAGGCAGCTGGCAGATGGACACCGAGTCCACGCGGTAGGTGATGGTGTTCTCGCTGTTGTTGCCGTTGTCGCAGTCGGTGTCGATGAAGGCCACGCGGACGTCGCCCGTGATGGCATCGAAGTCTTGCCGCAGCGTCGGCAGGTTGCGGATGGCCTGGCTCAGAGCCTCGGTGCGCGTGGTGTAACCCGCGGTGTACCCGCGCGAGAAGTTCTGCGGACCGGTGGCCGAGCTGTAGTTGACGCCCATGATGCCGGGGCGCCAGTTCTCGTTGTTCGAGAAGCTGGCGGCTCCCGAGACGTACTGAATGCGGTAGCGGCCCGGCACGCTCAGCAAGGGCTGGGTCGAGGCCTCGGGCAGGCCTACCGGAGAGTTGAGGTTCGACACCTTCGTGCACTCGCTGCGGCCGCGGCGGGTGAAGAAGGCGCTCACGTTCGTGTTCTGGCAATTGAAGGCGCTCTCCCTGACGCAGGTGGAGGAGCAGCCGTCACCCGAGGTGGTGTTGCCATCGTCGCACTCCTCGGCCTCGGCCTTGACGCCATCGCCACACGTCACGGCGCACGTCACAGGGCCCGAGGGGCTCGCGAGGTTGGCGATGCAGTTGTACCCGGCCTCGAGGGTGCAGGTGGCGCTGCAGCCATCACCGGCGGTGGTGTTGCCGTCGTCGCAGTGCTCGAAGTCGTCGATCGTCCCGTTGCCACAGTTGGCATGGGCCTCGAGGGTGCAAGTCGGGCTGCAACCGTCGCCGGCGGTGGTGTTGGCGTCGTCGCACTGCTCGACTTCTTCGATTTTGCCGTTGCCGCAGGTACTGACGAGCGCGGAGGTGCGCTCCTGCGTGGGCTCGGAGGAGGTGGGGCCGGAGAGCTCCGTTCCACCACAGCCGGTGAGGGTTGCGAGGAGGGCGAACGTGAGCGCCGCCGCGGAGAGACCCGCGCGTGAGGGCTTCACGGTTACTGGCTCCCGGGGGAGCGTTTCATTGACACACGTATCCATGGAATCTCTACCTCACTTCTCAATGGTGTCGGAGGGGTTGCCCTGCTTCGTCTCTACGCCATTGGCGTCCCCGACGATCTTGAACTCCACGCGACGGTTCTTCGCGCGGCCTTCCTTGGTGTCATTGCTGGCGATGGGCTGCGTCTGGCCGAAGCCCCTGGGCTCCAGGCGGTCGGCGGCCACGTTCTTGCCCTGGAGGTACTTCGCCACCGCGTTGGCACGGCGCTGCGACAGGTCCATGTTGTAGTCGGCCTTGCCCTGGTTGTCGGTGTGGCCCTCGATGCGCAGCTTCTCGATCTCCGGGTGCGAGTTGAGGACGGAGGCCACCGAGTCGAGCAGCTTGTAGCTGCGCGGGCTGATCACGTCCTGGTTGTTCTCGAAGAAGACGGACTCGAGCGTGCGGATCTGCCCCTCTGTGATCTCCACGCGCTGCTTCTCCTTGCAGCCCTTGTTCTTCTCGGTGCCCTTCTCGTCCGGGCAGTTGTCGAGCCGGTCGACGATGCCGTCGCCATCGCGATCCTTGTCGGGGCAGCCGCGGTTCTCCCTCGGACCCGCCTCATTGACGCAGGCGTCGCGCGCGTCGGTGACGCCGTCCTGGTCGTTGTCCGGATCGGGGCAGCCGTCCTCGTCCTGGAAGCCGTCCTTGTCCTCGGCCTCCTTTGGGCAGGCGTCCTTCGAGTCCGTGATGCCATCGCCGTCCGAGTCCGGGTCATCCGGGCAGCCGTCCTCATCCTGGTAGCCGTTGATGTTCTCCGCCTGGGCGGGGCAACGGTCGGCCCGGTTGAGGATGCCGTCCTTGTCGTCGTCGGTGTCGGGGCAGCCGTTGAGCTCGGCGAGGCCTTTCTCCGTCGGGCAGCGGTCGGCGGAGTTCTTCACACCGTCGCCGTCGGCGTCGAGGTCGGGGCACTGGGCCGGGTCGTGGGGCTTGCCCTCCACGCACCGGGCCGCCGCGGCGGTGTCAGGGGAGAAGGAGAAGCCCGCGAACACGCGGAAGTTCGGCGTGCCCGGCGTCTGTCCGAAGCCGGGGCCGCCCATGCCGTACACCTCCACGCCCTGGCCAAGGGGGGCGCGCAGGCCGAGCAGCACCTCCAGGGAGGCGGGCGTGCGGGCTGTGGGGTACGTGCCGCGCACCAGCAGCTCCTCCTTGAGGCCGAACAGGGCGGCGGAGACGTTGATGCCGCCATTCACCTCCAGGCCCAGCTCGTCCCGGGAGTCCACCCGTCCCTCGGAGAGCGGGTACGACTTGGTGCGGACGAGCGCGCCCACGTCGGCGCCCACGCGCCAGGAGTCGCCGATGCGCTTGCCGAGGCCCAGGCGCGGCGTGAAGACGAAGCCCTGGTCCCGTGTGAGGGCCTCCGCGCTGCCGAAGGGCAGCGCCGCGCCGAGGTGCACGCCGAGGTCCAGCGGTCCATCACGATTCTCAGAGAGGATGCCGGCGCGCGCCTGCAGCCAGGGCGTACCCAGCGCCAGGTTCGAGGGCGTCTCATAGCCCAGCCGCCCCGTCTCCGGGCCCCACTGGGACACCACGGGAATCTGCGCGCCCACCTCGAGCCAGTCCGTGAAGGCGTAGGCACCGCTCAGGTGCGCCGTCACGCGGTCGGAGATGATGGTGCCAATCTCCTTGTCATCCTGGAGAAGGACGAGCGGCTTGCGCTGATAGTGCATGGTGAAGGCGACGTTGTACTGCCCCTTCTGGAGCAGGTCGCCCGTGGACAGCACGAGGCTGTCGCGCGCACTGGGGTTGAGTTGCAGGCGCTCCAGCTCGAAGCTGGGGATGCTGGTCTGGGCCTGCGAGGTGAATGCCCAGAGGAGTGCGACTCCTCCCAGCAGCTGGTGATGCTTTCGTGAAAACAAGGTTTCCCTCCCACCCGCTTGCTCCGGTTCCGAAGCGGCCGCTCTCGAAGAGCGATGGATGTGACAAGCGTGATTGCAGGCTCCGGGCCACGGAGCCGCCGGGGGCTTCTAGAGGAAAGTGGGGTGTGCGCCAACCCTGAAGGCCTCGGGAAAAGAGCGTTTTGACGCGTCAATGGCTGGTTTGACACAAATGTTGACGCGTCAATCCTCCCCGGCATCCTTCGCCCTCTCACGCACCTCCGCCGCGAACAATTCCGCCGCGGGTGCACGGGGCGCGCCCTTGCGCCAGAGGAGTGCCGCGAGCTCGGACCGCGGCGCGGGGGTGAGCCGTTTCACCACCAACCGCTCGGCGTCGGCGAGCCGCGGCTCGGGGAGCACGGTAACGGCGAGGCCCGCGCGGACGATCGCGAGCACGGTGCCCACCGCGTTCGACTCCAGCGCGATGTGGGGGGCGAGCCGCATGGCGGAGAACCAGGCCTCCACGCGCGCCCGCACCCGCAGCCCGCGCGAGAGCAAGGCGAAGGGCTCCTCGGCGAGCTGCCGCGCTCCGACGGACTCCGCTCCCGCCAGCGGGTGCCCCCGGGCGACGACGAGCGCGAGCTTGCTGTCGAAGACGGGCTCCGCGTCGAGGTCGGGGAGGCGCGCGGGCGCATACGCCAGCCCCACGTCCAGCTTGCCATCCGCGAGCCGCCGCTCCACGCGTCGCACGATGGCTTCCTCGGCGCTCAGTGCCAGGCCCGGATGCCTGCGCAGCACGGCGGCGAGCGCGGGCACCACCACGCCGCGCATGCTGGGTGGGTAGCCGACTCGCAGCGTCCCCGTCGTCAGCCCGTGCAGCGCTCCCACCGCCCTTCGGCCGGCGTTGACGTCCTCCAGCGCGCGCGAGGCATAGGTGCGGAACAGCTCTCCCGCCTGCGTCAGCCGCACACCGCTGCGTGCGCGCTCGAAGAGCGGCGCGCCGAGCTCCTCCTCGAGCTGGCGGATCTGCTGCGACAGCGTGGGCTGAGACACGTGGAGGTGTCGCGCGGCACGGCCGAAGTGCAGCGTGTCAGCGACGGCGGAGAAGTAGCGGAGGTGGCGGAGCTCCATTCCTCCATCATAGGCAATGCCTATCGACTCCATGGGAACAAACGAATGGACGAATCGTGGGTCCCGTTTAGATTTCTCCTCGTCCCGGAGGAAATCCCCATGAAGGCATCGGATCTGTTTGTCAGAGCGCTGGAAGCGGAGGGCGTGCGCTGCGTCTTTGGACTCCCTGGAGAGGAGAACCTGGACATGCTCGAGTCCATGCGCGCCGCGGGCATGCGCTTCGTTGTCACGCGTCATGAGCAGGCCGCGGGCTTCATGGCTGCCACCTGGGGGCGGCTCACTGGGAGCGCGGGCGTGTGCCTCTCGACGCTAGGGCCTGGCGCGACCAACCTCGTGACGGCCGCGGCGTATGCTCAGCTCGGCGCCATGCCCATGGTGATGGTCACCGGGCAGAAGCCCATCAAGGTCAGCAAGCAGGGCCACTTCCAGATTGTCGACGTCGTGGGGATGATGCGGCCACTCACCAAGTTCACCCGCACGCTCGTCTCCTCGGAGCACATCCCCTCCGCGGTGCGCGAGGCCTTCCGCCGGGCCCAGGAGGAGCGCCCCGGCGCGACGCACCTGGAGCTGCCCGAGGACGTGGCGCGTGAGTCCACCGAGGCCGCGCCCATCGCGCCGCTCGCCCATCGCCGGCCCGTGGCGGATGAGGCCTCCATTGCTCAGGCGGTTGAGGCCATCGCCTCCGCTCGCCGCCCGTTGCTCATGATTGGCGCGGGCGCCAACCGCAAGCTCACCTCGGAGATGCTGCGCGTCTTCGTGGATCGCGTGGGCATTCCCTTCTTCAGCACTCAGATGGGTAAGGGCGTGGTGGATGAGACGCATCCGCTCTGGATGGGCACGGCGGCGCTCTCGGACGGGGACTACGTCCATCGTGCCATCGAGGCCTCGGACTGCATCATCAACGTGGGCCATGACGTCATCGAGAAGCCGCCCTTCGTCATGCGCGATGACCGCCGCACGGTGGTCCACTTGAACTTCTCGCCGGCCGAGGTGGACCCCGTGTACTTCCCTCGGGTGCAGGTGACGGGCGACATCGCCAACGCGGTGTGGCGCCTGGCGGAGGGCGTTGGCTCGCGTGCGCACTGGGACTTCTCGCCCTTCGAGGAGGCCCGCGCGGGGCTCGACGCGCAGCTCGCGCGTGGCACCGACGATGACCGCTTCCCCATCTACCCCGCGCGGCTCGTCGCCGAGGTGCGGCGCGCGATGCCGGATGACGGAATCGTGTGCCTGGACAACGGCATGTACAAGCTCTGGTTCGCTCGCTACTACCGCTGCCGCCGGCCCAACACGCTGCTGCTCGACAACGCGCTCGCGACCATGGGCGCGGGGCTCCCGTCCGCGATCGCGGCCAAGCTGGTCCACCCGCGACGCAAGGTGCTCGCGGTCTGTGGTGATGGCGGGTTCATGATGAACTCGCAGGAGCTGGAGACGGCGGTGCGCTTGCGGCTGGACCTGACGGTGGTCGTGGTGCGCGACGATGGCTACGGGATGATTCGTTGGAAGCAGGGGGAGATGGGGCTGCCGGACTATGGGATGGCGCTGGGCAACCCAGACTTCGTTCGTTACGCGGAGTCCTACGGCGCACGCGGACACCGCCCCACGAGCGCCACGGAGTTCGGTTCCACGCTCGCGCGCTGCCTGGAGTCGGGCGGCGTGCACGTCATCGACTTGCCTATCGACTACTCGGACAATGCGCGCGCGCTCGGCGCCGTGTGAAAGGGAGGAACGCCATGCTGGCTGAACGCTACCCGTATTACCTGGCCAACCGTCCGCGACAGCCCAACGCGGAGCTGGCTGTGACCGACAAGTACTCGGGCGAGGTCGTGACACACGTGGCGCTCGCGGACGCGGGCGCTGTGGAGGAGGCTATCGCCGCCGCCGTGCGAGCGACGGGCCCCATGCGGAGGCTGGCGCCGTATGCGCGGCAGGAGGTGCTCGAGCACTGTGTGCGCCGCTTCCGTGAGCGGGCCGAGGAGCTCGCGTTCGCGCTCTGCGTGGAGGCAGGCAAGCCCCTGCGTGACGCGCGGGGCGAGGTCACCCGGTTGATCGACACCTTCAAGGCGGCAGCCGAGGAGGCCGTGCGGATAGAAGGCGAGGTGCTGAACCTGGAGGTGTCGCGGCGCGCGGCCGGCTACCGAGGCTTCACTCAGCGCGTGCCCGTGGGCCCGTGCTCGTTCATCACCCCGTTCAACTTCCCGCTCAACCTGGTGGCGCACAAGGTGGCGCCGGCCATCGCCGCGGGCTGCCCGTTCGTGCTCAAGCCGTCGGATCGCACGCCCGTGAGCTCGATGATTCTTGCCGAGGTGCTCGCCGAGACGAACCTGCCCGAGGGAGCCTTCTCCGTCCTCCCGACGCGCCTCGAGGATGTGGGGCCCTTCATCGAGGACGACCGGCTGAAGCTGCTCTCGTTCACGGGCTCGGAGAAGGTGGGGTGGGAGCTCAAGGCACGCGCTGGCCGCAAGAAGGTGGTTCTGGAGCTGGGCGGCAACGCGGCCTGCGTGGTGGACCGAGACCAGGGCGACCGCCTGGACTTCATCGCGGACCGTGTGTCGCATGGCGCCTTCTTC
Source organism: Archangium minus (assembly GCF_044360475.1). Classification (NCBI taxonomy): domain Bacteria; kingdom Pseudomonadati; phylum Myxococcota; class Myxococcia; order Myxococcales; family Archangiaceae; genus Archangium; species Archangium minus. Next base: position 12,280,439 of record NZ_CP043494.1, on the reverse strand, counting down.
CAGGCGGGGCAGAGCTGCATCTCGGTGCAGCGCGTGCTCGTGCACGAGGAGTTGTACGACGCGCTGCGTGAGCGGCTCGTCGCACGGGCGCGGGCGTTGCGCGCGGGGAATCCCCGGGATGAGGCCACCACGCTGGGTCCCATGATTGACGAGCCCGCTGCGCGGCGGCTGGAGGGGTGGATTCAGCGCGCGGTGGAGCGTGGGGCGCGTGTGCTGACCGGGGGAGGGCGGCGTGGTGCACTGCTCGAGGCCACCGTGCTGGAGGGCGTGCCCGCCGACGAGCCGCTGAGTGCGGAGGAGGCCTTCGGACCGGTCGTGTTGCTCCAGCCCTTCCGAGCGTTCGACGAGGCGCTCCGCGTGGTGAACGAGGGGCGCTATGGCTTGCAGGCGGGTCTCTTCACCAACGACTTGTCGAAGGCGATGCGCGCGTGGGACGAGCTGGAGGTGGGTGGCGTCGTCGTGGGCGACGTGCCGAGCTTCCGCGTCGACACGATGCCCTACGGAGGCGTGAAGGGCTCGGGGTTGGGGCGCGAGGGCGTGAAGTACGCCATCGAGGACATGACCGAGTTGCGGCTGCTCGTGCTTCGCCAGGAGTGAAGTCGCGACGCACGCTAGAGGAGAGGAGGGGTTGCACCCTCGGCCCCTCCCTCACGTCCCATTTGGGCTTCCTGTATGATCGGACCTCATGGGCTGTGCCCCCAACAGCCCGGAGACATCGACATGACGCACCAGGTGGATGCTAGCTCCCCATCTCCTGAAAACCTCCCCCTCCCGCCTGGAAAGTCTGGCCTCCCGTTACTCGGGGAGACGCTGGAGTATCTGCGCTCCAGCCGGGCCTTCATCCAGCGCCGGCACAGTCAGTACGGCCCCGTCTTCCGGTCTCACGTGCTGGGGTCGCCCACCGCGTTCCTGCTCGGCCCGGAGGCCATCCAGTGGATCTTCGCGGGCGAGGGCAAGTACCTGAAGAACCGCTGGACTCCTGGAATCCGCCAGCTGCTCGGGGCGCACTGCCTCTCGATGATCGAAGGCGAGGAGCATCTGGAGCGGCGCCGCCTGCTCGCGCCCCACTTCAGCTACGCGACGATGCGCGGGTTCGTGCCCTCCATCGAGTCGCTCGCCACGCGGCACTTCGAACGCTGGGCGGCGCTCCCGGGTGACTTCACCCTGTGGCCGGCCATGCGGGAGCTGGCCTTTGAGATCGCCCTGGCGCTCATCTTCGGGCAGGACACCGTGGACGTGCCGTTCCTGATGCGCCACTTCAAGGCCTGGACGGCGGGACTCTTCTCTCCCCTTACGGTGAACCTGCCCTGGACGACGTTCGGTCGGGCGCTCGCCGCGAAGAAGGCGATGGTCGGCTATCTGGACAAGGTGGTCGCCGAGCGGCAGACGCGGACCGAGCAACCGCCGGATCTGCTGGGCTCGCTCCTCCAGAGCCGTGACGAAGGGGGCGCCCCCCTGACGCGCGAGACGATCGTCGAGGAGCTGCAACTGCTCCTCTTCGCCGGGCACGACACCACCGTCACCGCCACCGCCAACCTCATGCTGCTGCTGGCCCAACACCCGGACGTGCTCCAGCGCGGCCGCGAGGCGGTCGCGGGCCTGAATGGCCCCCTCACGCTGGATGCGCTGCGGGCGATGCCCTACCTCGCCCAGCTCATCAACGAGGGGATGCGCCGCATTCCACCCATTGGGGGGGCCTTTCGCGTCACCACTCAGGACGTGGTCTTCAAGGGCTTCCGCATCCCCAAGGGCTGGATGGTGCCCGTCAGCATCAGGGCCGCGCACGCGGGCTCGAACTGGCCGGATCCGGACCGGTTCGACCCCGACCGCTTCGGCTCCGAGCGCACCGAACAGAAGAAGCCAGGCGCGTTCATTCCCTTCGGTGGCGGGCCGCGCATCTGCCTGGGCCAGCACTTCGCGATGGTGGAGATGAGCGTGATGCTGACGTTGTTGCTGAAGCACTACGCGTGGGAGCTCGTGCCGGGGCAGGATCTCGAATACCTCCTGGTCCCCTTCCCCCAACCCAAGAGCGGCATCCAGCTTCGGTTTCGCCGCCTGGGTTGAGTGATGCTCGACCTGCCAGGGTACAAACTGCTCGGTACGCTCCGAGCCACGAGCTCGAACGTGCTCTTCCAGGCGGTGCGTGAGTCGGATGGCCTGCCGGTCATCATCAAGACTCCCGCGACGGCCGTCTCGGGCCCGCGTGAGCGCGAGCGCTATCGCAGGGAGTACGGCATCCTGCAACGGCTGCGGGATGTGAGTGGGGTAGTCCGAAGCTATTCCCACGAGCAGGTCCTCGAGCGTCCGGTGCTCCTGATGGAGGAGGTGCGCGGAGCGCCCCTGTCCGAGCTCGTGGGCCAGCCCCTGGAGGTGTCGCGCTTCCTGGAGCTGGCCATCTCCCTGGCGGAGAACCTCGCGGAGATCCACCGCCATGGCGTCATCCACAAGGACATCAAGCCCGCGAACATCATCGCCGAGCCGGAGGGCGGAACCCGCCTCATCGATTTCGGGGTGGCCACGTTGCAGCGGGTGGAGCACCTGGAGGCGGCACCGGCGGACCTGATTGAAGGGACGCTGGCGTACATGTCGCCGGAGCAGACCGGGCGGATGAACCGGTTGGTGGACTACCGCACGGACCTGTATTCGCTGGGGGTGACGTTCTACGAGCTGCTGACGGGAAGCCGGCCCTTCCAAGGGCGGGATGCGCTCGAGTGGTTCCACGCGCACATGGCCCAGCACCCGAAGCCGCCTCACGAGCTTCTCCCGACCATTCCCCTGGCCCTGTCGGCCATCGTGATGAGGCTGTTGGCCAAGACGGCCGAGGAGCGCTACCAGAGCGCCGAGGGGCTGAAGGCCGATCTGGAGCAGTGCCGCGGAGGGATGCTCGAGGTGTTCCCGTTGGGGACTCGGGACATCCCCCGGCGGCTCTCTCTGCCGCAGCGGCTGTATGGACGCGAGGCCCAGGTGTCCACGCTGCTGGCGGGCTTCGGGCGGGTCGTCCACGGAGGACAGGCGGAGCTGATGCTGGTGCGCGGCTACTCGGGCATCGGCAAGTCGTCACTGGTGCAGGAGCTGCACAAGCCGGTGGTGCAACGGCGAGGCTTCTTCCTGAGTGGGAAGTTCGAGCAGTTCCAGCGAGACATTCCGTACGCGACCCTGGCGCGGGCGATTCAAGGGCTGGTGCAGCAGTTGCTGGCGGGCAGCGACGAGGAGCTGGCCCAGAGGCGTGAGCGTCTTCAGGCGGCCTGGGGGGACCAGGGCCAGCGCATGGTGGAGCTCGTTCCCCAGCTGGAGCTCATCGCGGGCAGCCAACCTCCCATGGAGGCGCTGCCGCCCGCCGAGACGCGCAACCGCTTCAATCAGGTGTTCCTGAAGTTCCTCGGGGTGTTCGCCACGCGGGAGCACCCGCTGGTGTTGTTCCTGGATGACCTGCAGTGGGCGGACGCGGCCAGTCTGCAATTGTTGCAGCACCTGCTCACCCACCCGGAGGCGCCGCCCCTGTTGCTCATCGGGGCCTACCGGGACAACGAGGTCAGCCTCTCCCATCCGTTGATGCTGTCCCTGGAGGCGGTGCGCAAGTCGGGCGCGCGCGTGACGGACATCCAGCTGGAGCCACTGAGCCTGGAGCAGGTGGAGCAGCTGGTGGCGGATGCGCTGCCAGGGGCGGAGCGGGAGGTGGTGGAGCCGCTGTCCGCGCTGGTGAGGGAGAAGACGGGCGGCAACCCGTTCTTCCTCAACCAGCTCTTGCTGGCGTTGGACCAGGACGGGCTGCTGGTGCGCACGCCGGAGGGAGGGTGGCGGTGGGACGTGGAGGGCGTCCGGGCGACGGGGTACTCGGACAACGTGGTGGACTTCCTGGTGGGCAAGCTGCGCCAGCTGCCCAGGGAGGTGCAGCGCCTGCTGCAACTGGCCGCGTGCGTGGGCAACGTCTTCTCCCTGTCCATGTTGAGCACCCTCTCGGAGTTGAGAGACGTGGGCGAGGTGGAGCAGGGGTTGGGGCCCGCGCTGCAGGAGGGCCTGGTGATGCGGGGAGGCCCGGAGCAGTACCGCTTCCTGCATGATCGCATCCACCAGGCGGCCCATGCGCTCATCTCGGAGGAGGAGCAGAAGGCCATCCACCTGCGCATTGGCCGGGCAATGCTGGCGGGGCTCTCTCCCGAAGAACAGAGGGAGAAGCTCTTCGATGTGGTGAGCCAGCTCAACGCCGGGGCGGAGCTCATCCAGGAGCCCGAAGAGCGTCACCAGCTGGCGAGGCTGAATGCGGAGGCGGGAGCGAAGGCGATGGCGTCCATCGCGCATCGTCCCGCCATCACCTATTTCGCGAAGGCGTTCGCGCTCATCCCGGGAGACCCGTGGGAGACGGACGAGGCGCTGGCCTTCAAGGTGAGGCGCGAGTGGGCGACGTGCGAGCTCATGTGTGGCAACTCCGCCGAGACGAGCCGTCTGGCGGAGGAGCTCCTCTCTCGAGCACGTACCCACTCGGACATGGCGGATGCCTACCGCTTGAAGAATGACACCCTGGTGGGCGGAGGGCGACTCCAGGAGGCCTCCGCCTGCATGTTGGAGTTCCTGGAGCGGCTGGGCATGGCGCTCCCCTCGAATCCCTCACAGGAGGAGGCAACCGCCGCCTATGAGGAGGTGTGGGCGCTGATCGGAGAGCGCCCCATCGAGAGCCTCGTCGACCTTCCACTCATGACCGATCCGGACATGAAGCTGACGATGGGGGCCCTCCATTCGCTCTTCTCGTCCTCGTTCTTCATCAATCCCCACCTGCTCATCGTCAACCTGTGCCGGATGGTCTCCCTCACCCTACGTCACGGCTTCACGGCGCACTCCGTGACGGGCTTCAGTTGGCTGGGGTTGATGTCCGGTGTCTCCTTCAATCGGTACCGGGAGGGCTATGCGCTGGGGGTGCTCGCCCGCGAATTCGTCGAGCGCTACAGCCTGTCCGCTCTCCGGGGGAGGCTCCTCTTCAGCCTGCAGTTCATCAGCTACTGGAGCCAACCCCTCTCCGTGGCACAGGACATCGTCCTCGGCGCCTTCCACCACGCGGTCCAGATGGGGGACTTCCAACCGGCTTGCTACTGCAGCTCGTCCATCCTCTTGAACCGCATCGCCATGGGGCACAACCTGGATGATGTCTACCAGGAGTCGCTCGTGCGAGCCGACTTCGCGCGCAAGGTCGGGGTCGTGGATGCGCGGGACGTGATCCTCCTCTATCAGCGCTACGTGCAGCAGATGCGCGGGCGCTCGTTCGCGTTCGACACGCTGAGCGGAGAGGGCTTCGACGAAAAGGAGTTCGAGGCGTCCTTGTCGTCCGCGCGCATGGGCGTCCTGCGGAGCGCCTATTGGGTTACCAAGCTCAGGTCCCGCTTCATGTGTGGCGCCTACGAGGAAGCGCTCGAAGCAGCGGACAAGGTGGCCGGGCTCATCTGGGTCATGAAGGGAAGCATCAACATCCTGGACTTCCACCTCTACCGGGCCCTGTCACTGGCCGCGAGCTTCGAGGCCCGGCCGGAGGAGGCGCGGGGGGAGCTCCTCGAGTCCCTCCAGCGGCACCATGTGCAGCTCGCGCAGTGGGCGGAGAGCTGCCCCGAGACCTTCCGTGCTCCGGAGCGGATGGTGTTCGCGGAGCTGGCCCGTCTCAAGGGGCGGCCGGATGAGGCGAGCCCCGCTTATGAAGAGGCCATCGATGCGGCCCGCGAGAACGGCTTCCTCCAGTATCTCGGCATCGCGGCGGAGCTCGCGGCGAACTTCTGGCGGACGCGGCGGGCTCGGACGGCCGCCCTCTGCTTCGCGCGCGATGCCCGGGCGGCCTACGTGGAGTGGGGTGCCCAGGGCAAGGTCCGGCACCTGGACTCCCGCTGGCCAGGCCTTGCGCCGCTGCGGGTCATCCCTGAGGACGAGACCCTCCGCACCGAGGTGACCACCAGTACGGACTCGACGCAGATCGACGCACTCACGCTGGTGAAGGCACAGCAGGCCATCTCCGGGGAGATCGTCCTGGAGCGGCTGGCGAACACCCTGATGCAGGTGGTCATCGAGAACGCCGGCGCTCAGCGGGGCGCCCTGCTGCTGCCGAAGGGGGATTTTCTCTCGGTCGCGGCCGTCTCAGGCGCCTCTCCAGACGGGGAGCTGCCGTGGACGCTCATCACCTACGTCAAACGGACCCACGAGCAGGTGCGCATCGACGATGCCTCCCAGCCCCATCCGTTCTCGTCCGACGAGTATTTGCGGCGCGGTGGAGTCCGCTCCGTGCTGTGCCTGCCGCTGATGAGACAGGAGGTGTTCTCCGGGGTGCTGTACCTGGAGAACAACCTGGCCACCAACGCCTTCAGCCCGGAGCGCCTCTTCCTGTTGAGTCACCTCGCCTCGCAGGCGGCCATCTCCCTCGAGAACGCGCGGCTGTACACGGAGGTTCGGATCGCCGAGGCGGCCCTGCGCCGGGCCAACGACGATCTGGAGCGGCGGGTGGACGAGCGCACGCGCGCGTTGAAGGAGGCGCAGGCCCGGCTGGTGGACATGGCCCGCGAGGTGGGCATGACGGAGGTGGCCTCCAACGTGCTGCACAACGTGGGCAACGTCCTCACCAGCGCCGTCATCAACATCGAGCTGATGCGAAGGGCCGTGGGCTCCTCCCGTGTGAACCGGGTGAAGCAGGCCGCGGGCCTGCTCCTGGAGCACCGCGGCGACCTGGCGAACTTCCTCTCCGAGAACTCGCGAGGCAGCCAGCTCCCGGAGTACCTCGCCGAGCTGTCCGACGAGCTGCTGCGCGAGCAGGAGAAGCTGATGGAGGACGTGGAGGCGATGGCTCGGCACATTGAGCACATCCGCGCCGTCGTCCAGGTGCAGCAGACCTACGCCAAGACCTCGCTCATGGAGGTGGAGTGCGATCTGGCACAGCTGGTGGATGACGCCCTGCGCATCCAGCTGGGCTCGCTCAAGCGCCACGGCGTCTCCGTCATCCGCGAGTTGTCGGCAGTGCCGAAGCTGCAGGTGGACAAGCACAAGGTGTTGCAGATCCTCATCAACCTGCTGAGCAACGCGAGGAACGCGCTGGACGTGCTGCCCGAGGGGCAGCGGCTGCTGCGCGTACGGCTTGTCTTGGAGGGAAGGCAGGCTCGCATCCAGGTGGTGGACAACGGCATGGGGATAGCGCCGGAGGTGCGCGAGAAGCTCTTCACGCACGGCTTCACCACACGCAAGGACGGCCACGGCTTCGGCTTGCACGCGAGCGCGCTGGCCGCGCAGTTGATGGGAGGGCGCCTCACGCTGGAGAGCCAGGGCCCAGGCAAGGGCGCCACGGCCACCCTGGAGCTCCCACTCCCCTGAAGCACGGTGGGGCGGAGTCAGAGCAGCGACGCCAGGGAGGCTGCCGCGGACCGGAGTGCGGCGGGGTCCACGCCGGAGAAGCCCAGCACGAGCCCGCTTGAGCGCTTCGTTCCCAGGTAATGTGCGGAGAGGGGACGCGTGTCCAGGCCTCGGCTCGCGGCTCGTTGGACGAGCGCCACGTCATCCGCGCGGCCCGCCAGCTTCACCGTGACATGCATGCCCGCTTCGACGGAGCCCACCGGCTGGAGGCTGTTCCCGGCCTCGCGGCGGAGCGCATCCAGCAGGGCCTGCCTCCGTTCGGCGTACAGTAGCCGCATCTGCCGCAGGTGCGCGGTGAAGTGGCCGCGCTCCATGAAGTCGGCCATGGCGGCCTGGGACAGCAGGGCGGTATGTCCGTCCGCCAGGGACTTGGCGCGAAGGAAGGGCTCGACGAGCGGCTCCGGCACCACGAGGTAGGCCAGCCGCAGCGAGGGGAACATCACCTTGTTGAAGGTGCCCACGTACAGCACGCGACCCGTGTCACCCAACCCTTGCAGCGCGGCGATGGGCCGCGACGTGTAGCGGAACTCGCTGTCGTAGTCGTCCTCCACCACCCATGCGCCCGAGGCCCGAGCCCATTCCAGCAGGGCCAGCCGGCGCGCGAGGCTCATCGTGAGGCCGAGCGGGTACTGGTAGGACGGTGTCACATAGGCCAGCCGTGCCTTGGGTGCTCGAGAGAGGCCCTCGTCCACCCGCAGCCCTTCCTCGTCCACGGGCACGGGGATGAGCCGTGCGCCCGTCGCGGAGAAGGCGGTGCGCGCGCCCAGGTAACCGGGCTCTTCCATCCACACCGCGTCGCCCTCCTCCAGCAGCAGGCGCGCCACCAAATCCAACGCCTGCTGCGTGCTGGTGACGATGAGCACCTGCCGCCAGTCGCAACGCACCCCGCGCGACGTCCCCACGTGCGCGGCCACCGCCTCACGCAGCGGGCGCCAACCGGCCGTCTCTCCGTAGCTCAGCAACTGCGTGCCCGTCTGCCGGCTCTGGCGCTGGAGCGAGCGCCGCCAGAGGGAGAGCGGGAAGGCGTCCAGCGCGGGCATGCACGGGGTGAGGGGAAGCAGGCCGCTGGGCGCCGCCGACAGTGGCAGCTCCGCGACCCGTCGGCCTCGCGCGCGCAGCGGTGGGGCGAGCTCGGCTCGGCCTGTGGGGGCGCGAACCGGTCCATCCGGAGGCCGGACATGCTCGGGCAGGGCCACCACCGAGCCAGAGCCCACGCGCCGCTCCAGCAGCCCCTCCGCGTCGAGCTGGGCGAAGGCCTGCTCCACGGTGTTGCGGGACACCCCCAGGTTGGCCGCCAGCGTCCGAGTGGAGGGCAACCGGCTTCGGGGCGGTATCACGCCTGTGAGGATGGCCTGACGCAGGCGCTCGTAGAGCTGACGGTGCAGCGGTCCCTGCTCCTGGCGCAACCCCGGGAGGTGCGGAGGGAACAGCTTGGCGGGCACTCCTCGCGGCATGGGCTCGCAGCCTACCTCGCCCACCAGGTACGGGGAGTCCCTTAGAGTTCGCCCTTGGCGCCGAAGACGGGGACGCCCTGGGGGAGCGTGCCCTCGGTGGGGCAGCCCTCCTTCACCCAGTATTCGATGCCGCCCAGAAGCTCCTTCACTCGGAAGCCCAGCGCGGCGAAGCGGACCGCGGCCTTGGTGGCGCCGTTGCAGGCCGGGCTCCAGCAGTAGACGATGATGACGTCGTCCTTGGAGAGCGCCGCCGTCGTCTCGGCGGAGACGGTGCGGCCCGGGATGTTGAGCGCTCCGGGGATGTGCCGGCGCGCGTAGGCCTCGGGCGAGCGAGTGTCCACCACGACGAACCCCTTCCGGCCGCGCTCCAGGTCGAGCCTCAGGTCGGCGGGATCCGTCTCCACTGACAGTTTCGCGAGGAAGTGCTGCCGCGCGGCCTCGGGCGTGGCGGCGGGTGTTTCGAGAACAAAGGAGAAATGTGGCTCGGTGGACGGCGACGCGGGACGCATGGTGTGACTCCGGGGATGAAGGAATGAACGTGGCGGAGTATGGGAATGAAGTGGTCCTCTCAAAAGAGCCATTTCCGTCCCGTGGCAGATACCATTGGAGGCAAACCCCCAATCCCTGGGCTGTACCCGGCGAGCGAATCACGGGGACGGGGGGTGGCTTCTGGTGGGAATGAATTCGGTTGTACGCTCTTTGACTCGGAGGGGGGCTGGTCGACCTGAGCCATGATGTTTGACATCCCGGGTTACAAGATTCTCGGCACGCTGCGCTCCACCGGCTTGAACGTGCTCTTCCAAGGGGTGCGCGAGTCGGATGGCCTGCCGGTCATCATCAAGACTCCCGCGACGGCCGCCACGGGCCCGCGCGAGCGCGAGCGCTATCGCCGGGAGTTCAGCATCCTGCAACGGCTGCGGGGGGTGAGCGGCGTGGTCCGCCCCTATGCCCACGAGCAGGTTCTCGAGCGCCCGGTGCTCCTGATGGAGGAGGTGCTGGGCGAGCCCCTGTCTGAGTCCGTGGGCCAGCCCATGGAGGTGCTGCGGTTCCTGGAGCTGACCATCCCCCTCGTGTCGATCCTCGCGGAGATCCACCGTCGCGGCGTCATCCACAAGGACATCAAGCCGTCCAACATCGTCGTCGAGCCCACGGGGAAGACCCGGTTGGTCGACTTCGGGGGAGCCTCACTGCAACGGGTGGAGCACCTGGAGGCGGCACCGGCGCACCTGATTGAGGGGACGCTGGCGTACATGTCGCCGGAGCAGACCGGGCGGATGAACCGGTTGGTGGACTACCGCACGGACCTCTATTCGCTGGGAGTGACGTTCTACGAGCTGCTGACGGGAAGCCGGCCCTTCCAGGGGCGGGATGCGCTCGAGTGGTTCCACGCGCACATGGCCCAGCACCCGAAGCCGCCTCAGGAGCTGGTTTCGTCCATTCCCCTGGCCCTGTCGGCCATCGTGATGAAGCTGTTGGCCAAGACGGCCGAGGAGCGCTACCAGAGCGCCGAGGGGCTGAAGGCCGATCTGGAGCAGTGCCGCGAGAGGCTGCGCGAGGGGAAGCTCGAGATGTTCCCGTTGGGCACCCGGGATGTGCCCCAGCGGCTCTCCCTGCCGCAGCGGCTGTATGGGCGCGAGGCCCAGGTGTCCACGCTGCTGGCGGGCTTCGAGCGGATCGTCCACGGAGGACAGGCGGAGCTGATGCTGGTGCGCGGCTACTCGGGCATCGGCAAGTCGTCACTGGTGCAGGAGCTGCACAAGCCGGTGGTGCAACGGCGAGGCTTCTTCCTGCGTGGGAAGTTCGAGCAGTTCCAGCGAGACATTCCGTACGCGACGCTGGCACAGGCGATTCGAGGGCTGGTGCAGCAGTTGCTGGCGGGCAGCGACGAGGAGCTGGCCCAGTGGCGTGAGCGTCTCCAGGAGGCCTGGGGGGACCAGGGCCAGCGCATGGTGGAGCTCGTCCCCCAGCTGGAGCTCATCGCGGGCAGACAGCCTCCGGTGGAGACGCTGCCTCCCTCCGAGGCACGCACTCGCTTCAATCAGGTGTTTCGCAAGTTCCTCGGCGTGTTCGCCACGCGGGAGCATCCGCTGGTGGTGTTCCTGGATGACCTGCAGTGGGCGGACGCGGCCAGTCTGCAATTGTTGCAGCACCTGCTCACTCACTCGGAGGCGCCGCCCCTGTTGCTCATTGGGGCCTACCGGGACAACGAGGTCAGCCTCTCCCATCCGCTGATGCTGTCCCTGGAGGCGGTGCGCAAGGCCGGCGCACAGGTGACGGACATCCTGCTGGAGCCGCTGAGCCAGGAGCAGGTGGAGCAGCTGGTGGCGGATACGCTGCCGGGAGCGGGACGGGAGGTGGTGGAGCCGTTGTCAGAGCTGGTGCGGGAGAAGACGGGCGGCAACCCGTTCTTCCTCAACCAGCTCCTGCTGGCGCTGGACCAGGACGGGCTGCTGGTGCGCACGGCGGAGGGAGGGTGGCGGTGGGACGCGGAGGGTGTCCGGGCGATGGGGTACTCGGACAACGTGGTGGACTTCCTGGTGGGCAAGCTGCGCCAACTCCCCAGGGAGGCGCAGCGCCTGCTGCACCTGGCCGCGTGCGTGGGCAACGTCTTCTCCCTGTCCATGTTGAGCACCCTCTCGGAGCTGGGGGACGTGGGGGCGGTGGAGCTGGGATTGGGGCCCGCGCTGCAGGAGGGCCTGGTGATGCGGGGAGGCCCGGAGCAGTACCGCTTCCTGCATGATCGCATCCATCAGGCGGCCCATGCGCTCATCTCGGAGGAGGAGCAGAAGGCCATCCACCTGCGCATCGGCCGGGTGATGCTGGAGAGCCTGACAGCCGAAGAGCTGAGGGAGAAGCTCTTCGACGTGGTGAGCCAGCTCAACGCCGGGGCGGAGCTGATGAAGGAGCCGGAGGAGCGCCACCGGCTGGCGAGGCTGAACGCGGAGGCGGGAGCGAAGGCGATGGCGTCCATCGCGCATCGGCCCGCCATCACCTACTTCACGAAGGCGTTCTCACTCATCCCAGGAGACCCGTGGGAGACGGACGAGGCCCTGGCCTTCAAGGTGAGGCTCGACCAGGCGACGTGCGAGCTGATGAGCGGCAATGCCCCCGAGGCGGGTCGTCTGGCCGAGGAGCTACGCCCCCGAGCCCGTACCCGCGCGGACATGGTGGCCGCCTACCGCCTGAAGAATGACATCTGCTTTGGAATGGGCCGGATCCTGGAGGCCCGCGACTGCTCGCTGGAATGCCTGGCGCTGCTGGGCATTCCGATTCCCGTGAATCCCTCGCAAGAGGAGGCGACGGCCGCCTATGAGGAGGTGCGGGCGCTGATCGGGGACCGGCCCATCGAGAGCTTCATCGACCTTCCGCCCATGACGGATCCGGACGTGAAGCTGGCGATGCTCACCCTGGCCGGACTCTACTCGTCGGCGTTCTTCACCAGTCCCCATCTGTTCACCATCGCCCTGTGCCGGATGGTGTCCCTCACCCTGCGTCATGGCTTCACGGCGGAATCCGTGACCGGCTTCGGCTGGCTGGGGGTGATGTTCGGCCCCTTCTTCAAGCGGTACCGGGAGGGCTATGCGCTGAGCCGGCTCGCTCGCGAGCTCGTCGAGCGTTACAACCTGACCCATCGGCGGCCCAACGCCCTCTACAGCATGCAGTACGTCTGTTATTGGAGCCAGCCCTTCTCCGTCACGCAGGAGGTCATCCTCAGCGCCTTCCACCATTCGGTGCAGATCAGTGACGTCCTGACGGCTTGTTACTGCGTCATGTCCATCATCCAGAACCGCATCGCCAAGGGGGATGACCTGGATGATGTCTACCGGGACACGGTGCAGCGAGCCGACTTCGCGCGCAGGGCTGGGAGCGTGGACGCGCCGGACATCATCCTCCTCCATCAGCGCTACGTGCAGCTGCTGCGCGGGTGCACGCTCTCGTTTGACACGCTGAACGGGGAGGGGTTCGACGAGCGCGCCTTCGAGGCGAGCCTGACGTCCGCGCGCATGAGCTCCCTGCGAAGCACCTATTGGCTCATCCGGCTCAAGTCCCGCTTCATGTGTGGCGCCTTCTCGGAGGCGATCGAGGCGGCGGACAAGGCGACCGGGATGATGTGGGTCATGAAGTTCAGCATCAGCATGCTGGACTTCCACTTCTACCGTGCCCTGGCGTTGGCCGCGTGCTGTGAGGGACAGGGGGCGGAGGCACGGGCGAAGTCGCTCGAGGCCCTCCAGCAGCACCACGCGCAGCTCGCGGAGTGGGCGGAGAGCTGTCCCGAGACCTTCCGCGCCCCGGAGCGGATGGTGTTCGCGGAGCGGGCCCGGCTCGAGGGGCGCTCGGAGGATGCGACCCGCGCGTATGAAGAGGCCATCCGTCTGGCCCGTGAGAATGGTTTCATCCATTTCGTCGGCATCGCGGCGGAGCTCGCGGCGAACTTCTGGCGGACGCGGCAGGCGCCGACGGTGGCCCTCGCCTTCGCGCGTGATGCCCGGGCGGCGTACCTGCAGTGGGGCGCCCGGGGCAAGGTCCAGCACCTGGAGGCCCGGTGGGAGGGTCTGGCACCCTCGCGAGACGCCGAGGAGCACTCGACCTCCACCACGGACTCGACGCAAATCGACGCGCTCTCGGTGGTGAAGGCGCAGCAGGCCATCTCCCGGGAGATCGTCCTGGAGCGGCTGGCGAACACCCTGATGCAGGTGGCCATTGAGAACGCCGGAGCCCAGCGGGGCGCCCTGCTGCTGCCGAGCGGGGACACGCTCTCGATCGCGGCCGTCTCGAGCGCCTCGCCGGAAGGTGCCGTCTTTCCGTTGGGAGAGGGCGCCCACGAGCTGCCGTGGACACTCATCGCCTACGTCAAACGGACCCAGGAGCACGTGCGCATCGACGATGCCTCCCAGCCTCATCCGTTCTCGTCCGACGAGTACCTGCAGCGCGGCGGAATCCGGTCCGTACTGTGTCTGCCATTGATGAGGCAGGAGGTGTTCTCCGGGGTGCTGTACCTGGAGAACAACCTGGCCACCAACGCCTTCAGTCCAGCGCGCTTCGCGTTGTTGAGTCACATCGCCTCGCAGGCGGCCATCTCCCTTGAGAACGCGCGGTTGTACGCGGATATCCAGAGGGGCGAGGCGGCCCTGCGTCGGGCCAACGATGAGCTGGAGCGGCGGGTGGACGAGCGCACGCGTGAGTTGAAGGAGGCGCAGGCCCGGATGGTGGACATGGCTCGCGAGGTGGGCATGACGGAGGTGGCCTCCAACGTGCTGCACAACGTGGGCAACGTCCTCACCAGCGCTGTCATCAACATCGAGCTGATGCGAAGGGCCGTGGGCTCCTCGCGTGTGAGTCGAGTGAAGCAGGCTGCGACCTTGATCCTGGAGAACCGAGGGACCCTGGCGGAGTTCCTTGTCCGGGATCCGCGAGGCAGCCAGCTCCCGGACTATCTGGCCGGACTCTCCGACGAGCTGCTGCGCGAGCAGGAGAAGTTGATGGGAGATGTGGAGGCGATGGCCCGGCACATCGATCACATCCGCGCCATTGTCCAGGTGCAGCAGACCTACGCCAAAACCTCGCTCATGGAGGTGGAGTGTGACCTGGCGCAGTTGGTGGATGACGCCCTGCGCATCCAGCTGGGCTCGCTCAAGCGCCACGGCGTCTCCATCATCCGCGAGCTGTCCGCGGTGCCGAAGGCGCAGGTGGACAAGCACAAGGTGTTGCAGATCCTCATCAACCTGCTGAGCAACGCGAAGAACGCGCTGGACGTGTTGCCAGAGGGGCAGCGGCTGCTGCGTGTGAAGCTCACCTCGGAGGAGGGGAGGGCGCGCATCCAGGTGACGGACAACGGCATGGGGATAGCGCCGGGGGTGCGCGAGAGGCTCTTCGCGCATGGCTTCACCACGCGCAAGGACGGCCACGGCTTCGGCCTGCACGCGAGCGCGCTGGCGGCTCAGTTGATGGGAGGGAGCCTCACGCTGGAGAGCGAGGGCCCCGGTAAGGGCGCCACGGCCACCCTGGATCTCCCCCTTCAACGAGAGCCAGGTCTGTCATGAGCGCGGAGCAGGAGCGTTGACCGCTTTGCTCCTTCTCCGCTCATCCGTGGCCGGGTATAGGGGGGGGATGCTTGGAGCCCCACATCGAGAACCCGACATGTCTGGAAGCCGCTCAAGGACCTCGAGCTGATGAAGTTCCAATACCCCATGCTCGGGAGGCGCTCGAATCGAAGCCTCGTGCGCGTCTCGTCCACGGGGCTGGAGGAGTATTGCGAAGGTCGGCGAGTCCAGTGTGAGGAGGATTGCCTCGCGAGTAGCAGGCCGGTCTGGGTCGGCCACTGGAAATATGAACATGTCAAGACACAGCCGTGGCGAGAAGCCAAGAAGTGGTGGTGCCCGGACCACTGCAGGAAGCAGGCAGACATGTGCAGGCGGCGAATGGGTAGCTGGGCCGAGGACTACGCAGCAGAGTTTGATGAGATAGAGCCTGCGGTTGATTGGATCAAGAATCATCGCGAGGAGATTCTTGTTGGCTCCGTCATTGTCATCGCTGGAGTTGTCTTCGTTGCAGCGGTCGCCGCCTCGGGTGGAGGTGCTCTCGTCCTGATGCCACTCGTGTTTGTCGCGGAAGCGTCCCCAGGGGGGCCCACCACCCCCTCCATTGTGGAGGCCGCCCTTTGAGCATCTACGACTCCCTCGTCAGCGCGTCACAATTTGCCACGGCTCAATGGCGAGTCGCGCAGCTCGAGGGGAGAGATGAAGAAAAGCGGCTCTGGTCTCTTGTGAACGAGTACAGGGCATTTATCGGTGAAACAGGTCAGGTCTATCTGTTTGAAGACTACCTCAAGGCGGGTTCTCCTACGTCACGCCCCCACGTGAGCACGACCCTCGAGGCGCATAAGGATGCGACCTCGCGAAGGGTCATGGAGCTTCTTGTGAAGGCCTTCAACGAGACTCCCGAGCCTGAACAGAAGCGGTCCGCGAGCGTTCTCATCCATCTGCTCAACTTCATCGCCGACACTGGGCAACTCGATGCCCTCGAGGACTACGTCAACAACCGCCTTGAGTATGCCCCGCTCGCCATCGCTTGTTTCACGAAGCGCGATGAGGCAGAGGCCTGGCTGAGGGGACTTGCTGAGCCACCCAGCCCGACACACATCCTCATTGGCGATGAGTACTATCGGGTCTGGTCTTCGCGTGAAGACAACACGCGCGGTATGTACCGCGACTTCGTCATAGAGCCGTACATCGAAGAGCTCGCCGCCAGGGGTATTCCTCCCTCGGCGCCATCCTTCAAAACCCATGAGGAAGCAGGGGCGTGGCTGAAGATCCACCCAGCCGCTCCCTTTGCGTTCGTATCAGTTGCAGGGGAGCACTACCTCGCGGTGCACCACAAGCGGCTGACGCACCACTCGCTTCACCCTGTGGCCTCCTCCCTGATGGAGTGGGAAGAGAAGAAGCGGGCTGCCGAACGAGAGACGGCCCCAGAGGATGCTGACTGAGGCCGTGCTCATTTCTTGGCGCTACACCCTCTCGAAGTTAGGGAGACCCCATGAAGCAGAAGATCTCTGGGTTCCATCTCGACGGTGAAGGCCACTGGGTCGCGGAGCTTGAGTGCGGCCACCGGCAGCACATGCGCCATGAGCCGCCGTGGATGGCGCGTCCCTGGGTCCTCACGGAGGAGGGACGGCGCAGTCGGCTGGGGATTGAGCTCGACTGCAAACGCTGCGATGAGGCTGGTCTCGCTGTCGCCGAGGCGGTGCGCAAAGCCTTGGTGTCAGCGGCGCTCGAGGCCTATGAGGATGCAGGTTTGAGCGGTCTTTGTGCCGAGGGGCGCTGGGAGTTCGCGATGGATGCGATCCGCGCGGCACGGCTCACTCCTTCCATCCAGCGCGCCCTCTCTCACGGTCACAAGGGGGCTGCCATCGAAAGTGCTCGCCTGATTCTCCGTCCCCTTCAACTGGAAGATGCGCGCGCCGTCCAGCGCCTGGCGGGCGACCGCGAGGTGGCGGAGAACGCGGCGGGAATCCCGTACCCCTTCGAAGACGGAATGGCAGAGGCCTGGATTTCCTCGCTGGATGCTCGCTCGCATGTCTTCGCGCTCTGCCTGCCTGACTCTGGCGAGATGATCGGCGCGGCCGGTCTGGTGGAGGCCGCGGAGGAGCGCCCCCGCACCGCCGAGCTCTCTTACTGGCTCGGGCGTGCCTATTGGGGGCAGGGATTCGGCACGGAAGCGGCTCAGGCCCTGGTCCGCTACGGTTTCGAGACCCTCGGCCTGGAGTCCATTCACGCCAACTGTTTTTCTCGTAACCCCGGCTCCCGGCGCGTGCTGGAGAAGGCCGGGTTCCGGCACATCGGTCGCGAGGAGAAAGCGCTCCACCACCTGGGACGGGACGAGGACCTCGAGCGTTTCATCCTGACCCGGCCCTCCTGAGACTCAAGATGCGGCTCAGCGCGCGGTGATGAGGACCGGGAGCGCTCTGGAGGGTCGCAGCGTGATGAGGGGCTCGGGCGTCGGTGTGTAGCCGGCCACCATCCTCGGACGGTGGTGCTGCGCGAGCGTCGCCAAGATGAGCGTGCCCTCCATCAGCGCGAAGTTGTTGCCGATGCACTGACGCGGACCTCCGAGGAACGGGAAGTACGCGTACCGGGGCCTCGCGGCGATCTTCTCGGGTGTGAAGCGGTCCGGGTCGAAGCGCTCGGGTTCCGGCCAGAACTCCTGCCCCGCCATGGCCGAGATGCGCGCCCGATGGAAGGCCGGTTGTGCGAGCCGGCGCTGCTTGAGCCACGTCTCGCCCTGGCTCGTGAGCAGGCCATCGCCGACGATCCGGCGGACCATGGCATAGCTGTAGTGGTCCTTCGTGTAGTTCTTCACGTGGTCCTGCAGCACGTGCTTGCGCCCGTCCGGGTGCGTCACGAGATAGGCGCGCCCGGGGCCGAAGCGGTACTGCGCCACGGGCCCGTGCTCCGCCGCCGTCCGCGTGAGCCAGCCCAGGACGTCCTTCCGGACGTCGCGAACGACTCCGATGAGGGGGAGCCCCCGCGGTCCGGTGGCAATGCGCGGCGCGGCAGGCGGTGGAGCCGGGGACGGGGCAGTCATCAGGAGACTTCGGGAAGGCTCGCTCGGTCTCCAGGGGAGCTGCCTGGCCCGAGCCTCTAGAGGCTAGTGGAACAGGGTGCAACACCGCGAGCCCCCTAGGGCGGACTTCTACCGGGACGGGTTGTCTGGCAACATCGGACAGGTTGACCGACAGATCGAACGAGCGCGGCCCTGACGTGGAGCTGCAACCACCGCTTGTTGCCTCGCCCGGTTTGCCGGGGGGAGCGTGCACGTGAATCAAGCGAAGCAAACGAAGCAGGAGCGGTACTCCTATTCATCGATGCCCGCCGGGCTCGTCAGCCGCGTACGTGAGGTCCAACACCTCTACCGCATGTGGCAGGAGGGCACGATCCAGCAAGTGGGCTTCACGATCGAAGCCGTCCGTCAGTGCGAGAAGCGGATTAAAGAGGCCTTCGGACGTGAGCTCGAGGGGCTGGACATCCTCGACGTCGGTCCCGGCCAGCAGCTCAAGCACATGAAGGTGCTCTCGGTGAAGAACCGGGTCACCGGCATCGACATGGACATCGTCCCCCAGGGCTTCGACCTACGCGAGTACGTGGCGATGCTCCGGTACAACTCGGTGCTCCGCACGGCGAAGACGCTCACGCGCAAGGTGCTCGGCTGGGATGAGCTCTTCGAGAAGACGCTCGCGAGAGATCTCTCCGTCCCGGGCTTCCGGCGCCTGCCCGTGTACCGCATGGACGCGAAGCAGATGTCCTTCCCCGACGCGACTTTCGATGTCGTCTGTTCGTGGTCGGCCTACGAGCACATTGCCCAGCCGCGCGCCTCCCTGCAGGAGGTGACCCGCGTGCTGCGTCCGGGCGGTGTTGCCTATATCGCCGTCCACCTCTACTCGAGCCACACCGGCAGCCACGATCCGCGCACCTATACGAACGGCGGGAGGGACCTGCCGTGGTGGCCGCACCTGCGCCCCGCCCACCGGGATGCCGTGAAGCCGAACTGCTACGTGAACGAGATCCGCATGGACGAGTGGAAGCGGATGTTCGAGGAGACGATGCCCGGCGTGCGCTTCGTCTACGAGCGTCAGGATGAGCTGGCGCCCGCGCTGCGCGAGCTGCGGGAGAAGGGCGAGCTCGCGGGTTACTCGGATGACGAGCTGCTCACGGTCGGCCTCATCGGCATGTGGCAGAAGCCGCATCGCAGCTAGCGGTGTAGGTCCCCTCTCCCTCTGGGAGAGGGCTAGGGTGAGGGTAGCCGAGTCCGTTCTTCAACCCGTGGCCCACCGTGTGGACCGGGGATTCAACCCGGGTTCACTCGATACCCTCACCCCGTCCCTCTCCCAGGGGGAGAGGGAATATTGGAGGGCAGACGCAGAGATTCTCCGAGGACTCAACGCATGCTCGTTCCGCTTCGTCGTGCTCTTGCCACCGCTACCCTGTCGGCCTTGCTGCTGCCGCTCGGGTGTTCTACGGCTCTCACCTCCAAACGGGAGGAAGAGAAACTCATGAGCGCTTCTGACGACGTCTCCAGGCCCGCCCCCCGGTGGGGCATCGTCATCCACGGCGGCGCAGGCGTCATCAAGCGAGAGTCCCTCTCCCCCGAGCGCGAGGCCGCTGTCCGCGCCGTGCTCAACGAGGCCCTCCAAGCCGGTCACTCCGTCCTCGCCCAGGGCGGCTCCAGCTTGGATGCCGTCACCGCTGCCATCCGCGTCATGGAGGACTCGCCCCTGTTCAACGCGGGCAAGGGCGCCGTCTTCACCCATGACGGCAAGAACGAGCTCGATGCCGCCATCATGAGCGGGAGCACGCGTGCGGCCGGTGCCGTCGCGGGCCTGCACCACGTGAAGAACCCCATCACGCTCGCGCGTGCCGTGATGGAGAAGTCTCCGCATGTGATGATGATCGGCGCGGGTGCCGAGGAGTTCGCGAAGCAGCAGGGCGTGGAGCTCGTCCCCGAGAGCTACTTCTACACCGAGGAGCGCTGGGAGTCCCTGCAGCGCGCCCTGGAAGCGGAGAAGAAGCAACAGCAGGCGCCCGCCGAGCAGGGTCAGCCCCAGGGGCCCTCGACCTTCTGGGAGCACCCCGCGGGCCGCGAGCACAAGTTCGGCACCGTGGGCGCGGTGGCGCTGGACCAGGCCGGCAACCTCGCGGCGGGCACCTCCACGGGTGGCATGACGAACAAGCGCTTCGGCCGCGTGGGCGACGTGCCTGTCATCGGTGCCGGCACGTATGCCAATGAGCGCTGCGCCGTCTCCGCCACCGGCCATGGCGAGTACTTCATCCGCTACACCGTCGCGCGCGACATCTGCTCCCGCATGGAGTACCTGGAGCTGCCGCTGCTCGAGGCCGCCAACCAGGTCGTCCTGGATGTCCTCGTGAAGGCGGGCGGCGAGGGCGGTGTGATCGCCATGGACGCGCAGGGCAACGTGGCCATGCCCTTCAACTCGGCGGGCATGTACCGCGGCTACGTGGGTCCGGACGGCGTCGCGTCCGTCGCCATCTTCAAGGAGTGACGCTCGGCTCCCCCTCGTGCGCTCATGCCGAAGCCCAGGGTCCTCCGCCCTGGGCGGCCGACAGGGCCCAGCGCTCCAACTCCGGCTGCGGCATCAACCCGCTGCGGCGCGCCACCTCGCGGCCACCGGAGAAGACGACGAAGGTGGGAATGCCCCGCACGCCGAGCTGGCTGGACGCCTGGGGATTCGCGTCCGTGTTCAGCTTGAGGACGAGGAGCCGGCCCGCCTGGGCGTGCCCCACGGCCGTGAGGATGGGGGCGGCGGCGCGACACGGGCCACACCAGGGCGCCCACAGGTCCAGCAGGATGGGCACGGGCGAGGCCCTCACCGCCCGCCACAGTGACTCTCCGTCCACTTCCTGAGGCGCACCCGACAAGTCGAGCGGACGCTGGCACCGGCCACAGGTGGGCTGGCCGGGGGGATGGGGCTCACGCACGCGGTTGAAGGCGCCACAGGACGAGCAGCGGTACATGGGGAACCTCCAGGGCTTCTCTGATGAAGGGGCTTCTCCGGTGAAAAGGTAGCGATGAGAGGGGGGGCGAGCGCGATGCCAGGAGGGCCGCTCGTGCGCCCTGGGAGCGGGCACGCAGGCTTTGCGGTGCGGTGCGTCGGGCGTGCAGCTTTTACACGGGGCACGAGGCGCGATTTTACCCCCGCTCGGAGGGGCCTCGGCTGGCTAGAGTGCCCGGCACGGGACGTGAACCGACCTTTACCCAAGACCCGGGCCCTAAGCCCGTGTGCGGAGCCGTTATGACCATCCTCTGTGCTACCCACTTCTCGGACGCCGCCCAGCGAGCGACCACGGCCGCGGCGGAGCTCGCGCGCAAGCTGAACGAGCCCCTCTTCCTGGTGCACGTGCTGCCAGGCGACCTGGCGCGTGCCTTCGGGCAGACGCTGCACGACACGGCGACGTCGGCGCTGCAGGACGAGGTGCGGCGGGTGGAGAAGCTGGGGGCGCGGGTGAGCCACCAGCTCCTGACGGGTGAGCCGGCCGAGGAGCTGGCGCGCTTCGCCCAGGAGAAGGGCGCGGGCCTGGTGGTGACGGCGGGGCCCACGAGCGCCTCGCCTTTCCTGGGCGTCGGTGGCACGGTGGACCGGCTGGCCACGGCGTTGTCGGTGCCGCTGCTGGTGGTGCGCGACGTGGAGCCCTTCGAGGCGTGGGTGGCCGGGAAGCGTCCGCTGAAGGTGATGTTGGGCGTGGACCGCTCGCAGCCCTTCGAGGCGGCGCGGGACTGGCTGCGCGGGCTGCGGCGCTATGGCGAGGTGGAGGTGGTGGCTGGGCGCGTCTACTGGCCGCACGAGGAGTACCAGCGGATGGGCCTGGCGCACCCCCATGTCTTCCAGGACGTGTCGCCCGAGCTGCGTCGCTCGCTGGAGCACGAGGTGCGCACGCTGGTGTCGCCGCTGGAGACGCAGGACCAGCCGCCGGTGCGCCTGCGGCTGGAGGCCGGGGTGGGGCGCATCGCGGACCACCTGGTGGCGCTGGCGGCGGACGAGAAGGTGGACCTGCTGGTGGTGGGCTCGCACCAGCGGCGGGCCATGGGCAAGCTGTGGAGCGTGTCGCACCACGCGCTGCGGCTGGCGAAGATGTCGGTGGTGAGCGTGCCGGTGACGGTGGCCGCGCGCGGCTCGGCGGTGCCCATTCCCGAGCTGCGCTCGGTGCTGGTGGCCACGGACTTCTCGGACGCGGCCAATCGGGCCATTCCGTATGCCTTCTCGCTGCTGCCCAACGGTGGCTCGGTGTACGTGGTGACCGTGGGCGAGGCGCCGCAGGTGACGGAGTCCGAGCGGGATTTGCGGCAGCGGCTGCACCAGCTCATGCCTCGGGACGCGGACGCCCACGGGCGCAAGGTGCAGGTGGAGGTGCTGGCGGGCCAGGATGTGGCGACGGCCATCCTCCAGGCCGCGCAGCGCTTCGACGCGGACGTCATCTGCGTGGGCACGCACGGGCGCACGGGGTTGAAGACGTCGCTGATGGGCTCGGTGGCCAAGGCGGTGATGTCGCACGCCGACAGGCCCGTGATGGTGGTGCGTCCGTTCCAAGGGTGACGCGCGAGCCAGTGGTCTCATGCTGCACTCGCACTCCCTTCCCGCCCCCGCCCCGCTCGCTCGCCACGTGGAGTGTGTGTGGCGTCTGACGGGGCAGGCGGAGAAGGACCTGCGCGTCCCCATCCTGCCGGACGTGGCGGGGGCGGATGTGGTGCTGCAGCTCGGTGAGCCCGGGCGGCTCGTGGAGGAGGGCCAGGTTCGCCCCCTCCCCGAGCGCTTCGTGGTGGGCGGGCTGGGGCGTGCGCTGCTGCTCGAGCCCGTGGGCGCGGTGGACGTCCTGGGCATCCACCTGCCTCCCGCGTGCGCGTGCCTGCTGGGGTCGTCCGCGGCTGCGCTGCGCGAGCGTGTGTTGCCTCTTGCGCAGGTGGCTCCGGGGCTCGATGCCGCGCTTGCCGAGTGGGCTCGCCAGCGCCCTGGAGGGGAGGTTGCTCTCGAGGGGCTGTGGCCTTTGATCTCCGAGCACCTGCGCCCGTGCTGTGACGCGCTCGTGTGCGAGGCCGCGCGGGCCTTGGCGGGTGCCGACAGCCCGCCCGTGGCAGAGTTGGCGGAGACGTTGGGAGTGTCTCGGAGGCAGCTCACGCGGCGGTTTCAGGATGCGGTCGGGGTGCCACCGCGTGACTTTGTGCGCTTCGCGCGGATGGCTCGGGCGTGGCGCGGGGCGGCCACCACGCCGGACAGGAAGCTCGCGGAGCTCGCGGCCGAGGCGGGGTACGCGGATCAGCCGCACCTGGACAGGGACTTCCGGGAGCTCGCGGGAGCGCCGCCGTCGCGTGCCCTCGGGAAGGGCCAGCGCGTCGTCGCCACAGTCGAGGAGGAGGCGCCTTCCGCCGTGTCCCCTCCGTACAAGTCCCGCCCCCCTCCGAGGGGATAGACCTCCCGTCATGACGAGGCGGACGACTCCGCCTCACTCGTGGAGGACTTCATGGACATCGCTCTCTCGACCCCTGCTCGGCTGCCTGCCCTGGAGCGTGGACGTTCTTTCCCCTGGGTGTCGTTGGTGAGCCGGACGCTGCTGTTTGCTGCGTTCCAGGCGGTCATCGCCGCCGGGTTCGCGCTGTCGGGCCGGGAGGATGCGTGGAGGGCCTCGGCGGCCTGGTGGCCGGTGACGGCCGTGCTGACCAACATTGTCTCCATCGCGCGGCTCTGGAGCCAGACGTGGTGCGAGGGCAGGAGCCTGCGTTCGCTCTACCAGGTGGACGGGCGCCACGTGGGGATGGACCTGCTCGCGCTGCTGGGGGTCCTGGTGGTCGCGGCGCCGATGGCACAGCTTCCGAACATCGCGCTCGCGACGCTGCTCTTCGGGGACCCGCAGCGCGCGCTCGAGATGTTCGTCCTGCCCCTGCCCACGTGGGCGGCGGTGGCGGCGCTGGTGCTCTTCCCGCTGACGATTCCGTTCTCGGAGCTGCCCACCTACTACGCGGATGCGATGCCCCGGCTGGAGGCGTGGGGCCTGGGTCGCATCCAGGCGCTCGCGGTGGCCGCGTTCTTCCACTCCGCGCAGCACGCCACGCTGCCGCTGCTCTTTGACGCGCGCTTCCTCTCGTGGCGGCTGTTCATGTTCCTGCCCTTCGCGCTCACCGTGGGCGCGGCGGTGCGGTGGCGTCCCAGCCTGCTGCCGTGGTTGATGGTGGTGCACGGACTGCTCGACGTGTCCGCGGCCTGGCTGGTGTTCGCCGCGTCGCGGTGAGGCAGCTACGGCACTCCTGAAGAACCTCGAAACCGAACGTCCTCTTGAGCAGCTCGGCCCAGTCCACTCGCGGCGTCCTCTCCTTCTTCGGCTCCTTCCTGGCCGCTGCCTCAGGTGCCACGCTCGCCCCCTCCTCACCTGCTTGGGGGAGCAGAAATGGCCGCAATTTCGAGCCTGGAGCGAAGACACCGTGGAACCTCGTGAGGTTTGCCCGAGGCGGAGGCACCAAACCAAGGGGGGTCAACGTTAGTGGCGCGAGGGGGTTCGTTTCTGCTGTCGCTCTACACTCGTGGAGCGGCGTGGAGGCTCCATTCACCCCCCTGGTGACAACTGTTACCACCCCCGCGGAAGCGGTGAGCGCCCCTGGCACGGGCATCGAACCGACCTGTTTATGGGGGGATCCATGGGGGACGACCTTCCTCCATCGGTCTGTGGAGGCCTCCCGGGTAATGACTGGAGTCACCAGGGGGACCGGGCCTCGGACTCGCCCGGATTCGGCCCTGGTGATGGCTCCGGGATGCCGAGGTTCAAGAACATCCGGCACTTGGGATTTCCAGGGAGCACCCCACGGTCCTGGCATGTCTCCTGCTGTAGACAGGACTCGCGCAACCTGACTCCCGAAGGTGGGCCCATGAAGGCCTGCCGGTCATCGGTATTCATACGTACAATCCCCCAAGCAGGACGTTCCTGGCACCCGGTTCGACCACATCAACCCGGTGCAGCAGCACGTCAGTAATCAGATCGTTCAGCAGAAGCTCGATTCCTGGAAGGCGAGTGGGGTGACTCAGCCGATCTCCGTGCCGGTGTACGTCGCGCCGAACACGGGCAAGCTGACGCTCGCCGGTGACAAACCATTCATCTTGCCGGGACCGGCCTGGCGGTGAAGTGTACGACGCTCAGTGGGCGGAGTAGAACGCCGGCAGGGTGCGACCCTTCCGCTCATCCGGGTCCAGCTTGTGCCGCTCCAACCCTTCATCCGGCACGCTGTCCATGGCTTCCCATATCTGCATAGGTTCCTCCTGAAGTCTTTTCGTCCTGCGCAGCATCATCGTGAATATGGGACTGGCATGACTACCGAAGCTGCGCGCGCCCGAGTGCCGGCGCAGGCTCGAGCAGGGCTGGAAGCTCAAGGCACCGCAGATACAGAACCTGGAGGATGGCTTCTCGCTCGCGGCCCTCAACTACCGCCAGATGGCGCTGATTGCCGCCGCCTTCACCTTCCAGGCCGCCCACCAGCAGTTCCCCCAAGCAGCAGGAGCGGGGGAGGCGAGCGTGGCGCGCGAGGCAGCGGCCAGGAAGGAGCCGCAGAAGGAGAGGACGCCGCGAGTGGACTTTCGGGGAACGCCAAAGGAAGACGTTCGACTTCGACGTGTTCGCCTGCGTGAGGTGTGGAGGCAGGCGCCGGGTGTTGGCGTACGTGAAGGGACCGGCGGGCTTGGGCAGGTGGGGGGCAAACGATGGATTGGTGCTTCGGCGACGTCATGCGACTCCTCCTCGAACCAGCAGGACCGGGAGACAGACTCGCACGGCACGCTCACGCGGGGAGCGGCACCCGGGGCAATGCGTATTTCACCAGAAACTGGAGTGTGGACTCCGGGCCATGAGAAACCAAGAACAACCTGGATGTATTGGCCCAGATTGACAAATCATACAGTTTCAGGAATAAATACTAAGACGGGAATTCAGCAGGACTCCCGGCATCCAGGACCCCCTGACTGCTGCTCGGGAGCGCCTCGCCTGGCGGAACAGGGAGTCGCAAGGTGGCCGTCTGGCGTCAAGACCAAGAAGAGCTGAACCCGTCGTCGCAACCAGTAGCACACAATCAACAAAAGGAGTTGAACCGTGCTCAAGGCATTGAAGGCTGGATTGTTCGGACTGGCCCTGGGAGCGTTGGGCGCCGTGGCGCTTCCCACACAGGAGGCCGAGGCGCAGATCCAACCGATGTTTCCCTGCTGTTCGAGCTGCAACCCCAACTATCAGAACTGCGTGAACAGCGCTGGAAACAACCCGTCGATCATCGCGGAATGTGTGCAGACCCGCAGCATGTGTGAGAGACTCTGTCGCCACACCTGCTGAGCCCCCGCCAGGAGCGGCCACGGTGCGGCTCCGGATGTACCGGGTCACAATGAGCAGCCGCTTCGCCTGAGCGCACGCGCCGGGCGGAAGCCCAGCCTCGTCTGCTTTCGCGCAGGGAATCCGACAGACATTGGCGAACTCAGACAGGCAGCGGGGGCAGCCGGCGCGTGGTCGCTCCAGCGTGTACGCCGGGACGAAGGAGTTGGGGCGGCGCGTGAAGCGCTGCTCCAGCCCGTCAGCTTCGCCAATGCGAAGCAGGGCCAGGACCGGGGGGCTGGTTGACGTTGGGCTCCTTCGGGCTGGGCCTGCTGGGGATGGCCGAGCCGCTGCCAGTAAACATGGGCCTCGGTGGCCAGTTCCCGGACGCGCGGGCGCCGGGTGTCGAGGCTCCAGAGCGTCTGGCCAGTTCGAGCTGCACCGCGGCGCGTCGAGTCCCTCGTATCGATTCCTTTGACACCCTCTCCGGCTCCGCTCATCGTGGTGGCGGCGAATTCGTCGCCATCACTGTCCACCCAGCGCCTCACCTCAATCCTATGAAACGAACCTTCCTTGCCGCATCACTCGTGCTGCTCCCCTTGACGTTTGCCTGCCAGCCGGAACTCGAGGCGACGGCGGTCCCGTCCACCGCTCAGAGCCCGGATGAGACCATCACGCTGGAGAAGAAGAGTTTGGCCGGGGTGCCCTTCGTCACCCTGGAGGCGGTCGAAACCGCGCGGTCTGAAAGCCCATGGTACGTCTACGTGGCGACGGACTACTACGTCACCTTCTGGGCCGATCGCGCCCGTACCAACCCCGTCAATCTGGGCGCCGCCATCCAGCTGAACTACGTCTCCACGTACTCTGACTACAAGTACAACACCTCGATGAGGTCCAACCTCAGCACCAACCTCCAGCCTGGCAGTCACAGCTATTACATTGGAAGTGGCACCTATGAATGCGACTACGATGCGAATGGCAATCCTGATCATCGTTGCGGTGAGACCTGGTTCTCCCTCAGGAACGGCGTTGGCTATGACGGGAGCTACTGAGCGCTAACGACTCATGAAGCGAGGGGGCACCCTGAGGACCCTCTCGGGGCCCCTGAGAGGGTGTCAAGCCCAAGTCCTCGATGCGTGGAGTGGGGACGGGTCCACTCCTGGAGGCAGCGGGAAGCGAATTCGCAACAATCGTGGTTCAGCGCAGAACGTCATCGAACAGCGGCTCGCGTTCGGATGTTTGAATGCTCGAAGCCCTGCGCGGTATGCGTTTCGACCATGGAAACCAACATGCTTCATCGGGGCCGTCTCATCGACCATCTCCAGTTGGTCGTGCGAGATCTTGCGGCCAGTAAACGCTTCTACTCGGCTGTTCTCGGAGCGCTGGGCATTCCTCTCGGCGGAGAAGGCGCGGACTACTTCTGGGCAGACGAACTGTTCGTCTCCTCTGAGAATTCGCGTGCGGCGGCCGGAGCACTGACCGGTCGAATGCACTTCGCCTTTCAGGCGACATCTCGTGAGGCTGTCGAGCGCTTCCACGTCGCCGGGCTGGAGAACGGCGGCCGGGACAACGGAGTTCCGGGCGTCCGTCCCTACCATCCCGGCTACTACGCGGCCTTCCTGCTCGACCCTGACGGGAACAACGTGGAGGCGGTGTTCCATGGGCCCGCGAGCCCTCCCCTCCCTCCCCGGAACACGTCGAAGTCGAACGTCTTCTCAGCAGTTGAGCATAAGAAAAGCTGGGCCTGTGGGTTGTCTTGAGCGCCTCAACACCACGCGGCCTGGGGTGGCCCTCGCGCCGGGGCTCGCCTCGCACCTGCAGTGGCCAGGCCCAGGTGCTTCACAATCGCGCGGGCTCAATAGATGAACAGAATGGGCTGCTGCTGGTTCGGCGCGAAGAAGCCGGGATAGAAGGCGGCGAAGCGAGTGCCCTCACCGAACCGATAGGGTGAGTAGCCTGGAACCACGGCGAACAGGTTCCCGTCCCGCGTGCCCGTCACTTCAACGTGGGATGGATGGATGGATGGTGAGTTGATCTACCTCCGCGGTCCCCGGCCCCCCTGCGGTTCCAGGGGCCGACGTCCAATCCGCCGCGAGCCTCGTGGTTTGCAGCGTGCTCGGGTTCAAGCGGTGAATATAGGTGTGGACCCATCTTCCGCCCATGGCCCGAACATATTCGCCTCCGGAATAGGCGGCCACGAGTCCCTGGTCATTGACCGCGATCGCGATTTTCGGTTCGAGTAGCGAGGTTCCCAGCTCGACGGTCGTGGGCACCAACGAGCACGTATCGGACGAAACGACCGCACTCTGAACGGAGACTCTGTAGAGGGGCAGCGGGAAGGTCCCACCCGTATCAACGTCCTGCAACACCTTGATCGTATAATCGCAGCCCTGCCAGGACGCCTGCGCCGTCTTGATGACGGGCAGCTCCGCATGAGCCGCTGAACCCAGCAACGTGACCATTCCAAAAGCAATCGTTCCGAGGATGCGCATGAACGAAACCTCACATGTGAGCCCGAAAGGTGTCCGCGAGGGTGGGCCGGTGAGCGGATGTCAAAGAACTCAAGTTCTGAGAGGGGACAAAGAGGCACCCGGTGGGCTCCCGCCGTGCCTAGTGACAGCAGTCACCACTGATGACTGCGCTCTCCAGGGAGAGCCGGTGACGGCGGTCACCATTCGGGCCTGCGTGCGGCCCCACCTCCACGTAAACCCTCGTAATCACGTTCATCTCCGGACTCATCAGCCCTGGCACGAGCGCTGCACCAACGCCTTCACGTCAAGGCGTTCCCCTCTCGCGGCAACAACCCCCTTCCATTCCGGAGACAAGTCCATGCGTATCGACAAGAGCATCCCGATGACCTCGATCCCCGATTTCAAGGGTCCCTCCAAGAAGCCCGACATCAGCCTCTCGCCCCGCCCGGACATCAACGGCAAACTCCCGGACAAGAAGCCCGACATCAAGCTGTGCGGCCGCAGCATCGCAGACATCGGCAGCTCCTTTGCTCCCCTCCCGGACAAGAAGACCGACATCAAGCTCGACAGCGGGCCCAATCTCTCGCCCCGCCCGGACATCAAGGGCAAACTCCCGGACAAGATGCCCGACATCAAGGACATCAAGGACATCATCTCCGACTGCGGGATCAAGCCCCCCGACCTCGAGCTCGACAGAGGGCCCAAGCTCTCGCCCCGCCCGGACATCAACGGCAAACTCCCGGACAAGATGCCCGAGCTCAAGGGCAAACTCCTGGACAAGATGTCCGAGCTCAAGGGCAAACTCCCGGACAAGATGCCCGAGCTCAAGGACATCATCCCCGACTGCGGGATCAAGCCCCCCGACCTCGAGCTCGGCAGAGGGCCCAAGCTCTCGCCCCGCCCGGACATCAAGGGCAAACTCCCGGACAAGATGCCGGACTTCAACCTCGACGGGTTCAAGCCGGGTGCGCCGAAGATGAACAGCAAGCCCGAGGATCTGGTGCTCGACCTCAGGACCCCGCCTCCCGCGTCCTCGAGGGAGAAGAGCATCAACCTCAAGCCCGAGGATCTGGTGCTCGACCTCAGGACCCCGCCTCCCGCGTCCTCGAGAGAGAAGAGCATCAACCTCAAGCCCGAGGATCTGGTGCTCGACCTCAGGACCCGCCTCCCGCGTCCTCGAGGGAGAAGAGCATCAACCTCAAGCCCGAGGATCTGGTGCTCGACCTCAGGACCCCGCCTCCCGCGTCCTCGACCATTGACTGATGCTCGACACCTCGTCTCCCGGGAAGGGCCCCAACTTGCCCCGCGACATCATAGTCGATTGATGCCGAGTCCTTTCTGGCGACGGCTCGGCTCGGAACCGTGAGCGCCGGCGAGATTCAGTAGCGCAAGCTCGGCGCCCATGGAGGCCTGAGCGCCTGGGCCAAAGCACCGAGCAAGGGGGCCGCCGGGCTGACCCGGCGGCCCGTGCCTGGTGACAGCAGACATCACCGGTGACCGCGCTCTCCAGGCGGTTCCGGTGACGGCGGATCCCCCTGACCAAGCTCCTGGCACGACTGGCGGACCTGCCCCTGCGTCTGATGATGGAAGCCCATCTGTACGCCCCCAGGAGTGGAGCACGAGGCGCGGTACGCTCGACGCGCGTAGGCCACCAACGCTCTCTTATGCGTAAATGGTACCTGCCGCCGTGAGGGAATGGCTCTTTCGAGGGGACCACTTCGTCCCCATACTCCGTGACGTTCCCTCCTTCCGCCACGGAGCCCCGTCATGCGTCCTGCGTCCCCATCCACCGAGCCACACTTCTCCTTTGTCCTCGAGACGCCCGCCGCCACGCCCGAGGCCGCCCGGCAGCACTTCCTCGCGAAGCTGTCGGTGGAGACGGACCCCGCCGACCTGAAGCTCGACCTGGAGCGCGGCCGCAAGGGCTTCGTCGTGGTGGACACCCGCTCACCCGAGGCCTACGCGCGCCGCCACATCCCCGGCGCGCTCAACATCCCGGGCCGCACCGTCACCGCCGAGACGACGGCCTCCCTCTCCAAGGACGACGTCATCATCGTCTACTGCTGGAGCCCCGGCTGTAATGGCGCCACCAAGGCCGCGGTCCGCTTCGCCGCGCTGGGCTTCCGGGTGAAGGAGTTGATCGGCGGCATCGAGTATTGGGTGAAGGAGGGTTTCCCCACCGAGGGCACGCTCCCGCTCGGCACCCCCGTCTTTGGCATGACGGGCGAGCTCTAGAACACCGACCAGTTTGATGCGCACGTCATCCCACCTTCGGCGGGGATGACTCCACGCGCCGCTGCCATGCTTCAAGGTTCTGAATGAAAGCGGCACGCCGCAGGTCAAAGACATTCTTGCGCACTCCGCGGTAGCGCG
This sequence comes from Archangium minus, assembly GCF_044360475.1. Taxonomy (NCBI): domain Bacteria; kingdom Pseudomonadati; phylum Myxococcota; class Myxococcia; order Myxococcales; family Archangiaceae; genus Archangium; species Archangium minus. The sequence continues at coordinate 12,249,428 of NZ_CP043494.1, read as the reverse complement.
CACGAGGTCCCTGTCGGCGTGCCAGGTGGGCTTGCCTGTGCTCCACTCCGACTCGTTCGCGGAGCCGCTGCCGGCCAGCGGGCGTCTTCACCTGTTTGCGGAGCCGATGCTGGAGAGCCTCATCCTCGCCAATTGCGACAGTTCGCCCATGACCCGGCCTCGCCTCCGTACACTGCGCACGCAGAGGGCAGCGGTCACACTCCTCTGCTTCAAACTCGACGGTCGTCCCGAGGGTGAAGCGCTGCGTTTGTCCTCCCGGGCAGGCGATTGTCCGGCTGCGCATGTCCAGCTTGAAAGCAGATTTGGGGAACTGCTCCCCATTCTTCGGCTTCCACGGCTTGCAGAGCACCTCTCCGCCTTGGTGTATCATGATCGCGCCCGACACTGACCCAAGCCTCGTTTCGGCTCATGTCGAAGATGCCATAGGGATCGTCTTGCCCAAGGCCTCTTCGGGAAAGTCGTGGACATTGACTTCTTCCGGTCGGCCCTTCGATTGCCACTCCCGTCCTGCATTTCTGAAGGGGCCGACAAGCACATGGCTGACCCGATAGCCTTCGAGCCGCAACTCTGTTGCCAGATTCCGGGTACTTTTGCAGGTCCACCGCAGGGGCGACATGGGATCGCCTCTCGTCATCGGCGACACCAGTTGCTCAAGTGCCTCAACCCATCCCCCCGGAGCTGGGTGCCGCGATGTCGCCGGAGGCCTCCCTGCAGTCGGGCCTTGGGAACATCCTCAACTCGGTGGCCAACGCCATCAACACCGCGACCCAGGCCCTCGAGACCGTGAAGGGGCTCGTGAACGAGGGCACCGCCACGGCGACCAAGACCCTGAACCAGCTGGAGACCGAGCACGTTGCGCCGAAGATGGACAGCAAGCCCGAGGTCTGCGATCTGGAGCTCGACCACGTATAGGAAGGACAGGAGCCCAGTTGTGGGTAGAGGGCGGGAGCAGAGCGGGAGGTGAGGGCCGCAGACGGGGAGCCCATGAACCGCACGCCGGGCCGGGGCAGAACCGATTCATCTCCGGGGGACACACGCCTGCCTGGCCCAGGCCACCTTCCTTGGCGGTGCGGGGCTCCGGATGAGGACTGCAGTGGTGACCGCACGGTGCTCGTGCGTGGAAAACTCTAAGAGGCGCGCTGCTCGTCCATCCACGCAACAAGTGAAGAGAGCGGGCGCCGTCAAGGGGGCCGAGTCATTTCTCTGCCCCTCATGAGGGTCTTCCCCTCCCCTGTATGGTTGGCCGTCCCGCATCCTATCTTCCAGGGTTGTTCTACCTGGGGTGAGGCCAGCTCCATGTCGAATGAGTACCGAAGTCCTGGGGCGGGGGAGGGCCCGAAAAGGGTGTCAAACGACTCGTGGGGGATTCGGAGAGCACGAGGTTTCGAAACGATTCCTTTGACACTTTCTCTGCTCCTTGTTGATTGAGAAAGCGGCTCCACAGGGGAGCCTCAACCGGGTAGGCGCATGGCGTCTTCGCTCCAGGCGCGAAACTCCGGCCATTTCTGCTCCTCCTGACGGAGGCAGAGCCGAAAGAAGAAGAGGCGAGAGCACCGACCGAGGCAGTGGCGAAGGAGGAAGCGAAGAAGGAGCGAACGCGGCGACAGGATGGGGCCGGGCAGCAGCGCATGAAGTTTGTTTTGGACGTCTTCGACTGTGCCGGGAGTGGAGGCAGGCGACGGGTGTTGGAGTACGTGACAGCACTCAGGGGGGGGCGCTCCATTCAGGAGCACCTGGGACGGCCCACGCGGCATGCGATGCGGGCCCCTGCGCCGGGGCCAGCTGTGCAGGCCGCGAGGGCAGTGCCAGCGCTTCGATGCGTTGACCCAATTCACCTGAGGCCACTTGAAATCCAGTGGTAGTCCGCGCTCATGACTGATGAGCGTGAAGCCGCGGGCGAGAAGGTTCTGGCGAAGCTTGCTGCGGAGGCTGACCGTCAGGACTGGGATGCCGTGCTTCAGGCCTTCCAGACTGTCGATGCCGTGGTGAAGCATCCAGCAGGCTACTTCAGCCAGAGTGCGAGCGAGTTGCTGGCCCAGGTTGCGGCTCGAGCGGTGGAGGCGGGCCGCCTCGAGGTTGCTGCCACCCTCTGCGTCGAAGACGAGCAAGCGTTGCTGGGTGGGCCACGAGAAGTGATACGGGCCTTGCGCGAAGGTGATGCCGAGCTGGCCCTGGGACTCCTGAAGGAGCATGCTGTGCTTGGGTCCATGGTGGGGGTCACCCATGGCAACGACCTCGTCACCAGGGCGCCCAGGCTCTTCGACGAGGCAGCGAAGGTGGCGCGGCGCAGAGTTGAGAAGGGCTCGAAGGCTCATGGAGATTTGCAGATCCTGGCGCTTCACACCTTGCTGGAAGGCCGTGAGGCCGAGGCGCGCCAGCACCTGAATACTCTTTTGCGAGAAATGTCACCCAGCCGGGCGAAGAGGATGGCCTCCTCCTTCGAGAAGTGGGTGGAGGATGCGCACGACCTCACCGAAGCGAGGCGTGAGCTGGCTGGGCGATCGTTGCTTCGCCATATTGAATACGCCAAGGTGGCGCGTTGAGCAGGGACTGGACCAGGGGCCTGTCAATCTTCCGCACGCCGTTCACCACCACGGTGGGCTTGAGTGTTACCGCGCACGCTTGTTGATGGAAATTTGGACCGGCTGGTTGATGGGCATCGATGAAGATGAGCGGGCCTGGAGCAGGCCCGGTGATGGAGGCCTCATCTTCCATGCGCGCGCGGACGCCCTTCGCCGTCGAGGCGGATGCGATTGCCGCGTGGGCTCGCGAGCCGCTCCTGCTCGCTACGAAGCTGGAGGCATATGGCCGCTTCGAATGACGTCTCTCCGCGTGCGTGGCACGTCTCAGCACTTCTTCGTGGGAGCGCGCTCCTGGCTGTCGCGGACCTGGCGTCGCACGCGGTGCCGGGTTCGACCATTCATACGAGCGGGTAGAGGTGGAGCCGGAAGAGGCAAGCGGATCCACCGTCCCGGTCGGAGCCGGGGTGCATCGGGCTCGGGGTGGTGGCAGTTGTCTCCCGGCTGGTGACTGCTCTCACCACCCCCTTGCTCCTAACTCGAGTCCCTTCCCGTAACCCCCTGAAACCATCGAGGCTTTCTTTCCACGGAGAGCGACCTGTGGATGGCATGTCGGGTGCAAAGGGACAGGACATCACTCTTCCGTACCAACCTCCGCCGCACCTCCCGAGGAGAGCTCCCATGCCCCGCATCCGCCCCACGCTGCCCCGCCGCTCCGCCACCCTCCCCACGCCCACGGCGTCCCAGCCCAAGCCTCTGGGTCGCGCCTCCACGCTGCCGGCCTCGCTGCCTTCCTCGACGGCGACCACTCCCGCGGCCAGGCCCGCCGCGCGCCCGCCGATCGCCACGGAGCCCAAGCCCGTGAAGCACCCGGGCCTGCCCGAGGGCGGCCCCACGTACAGCCCCTGGGAGAAGAGCACGGGCGAGGCCTCGAACCTGATGGTGAGCGGCGGCGGCAACAAGCTCACGCTTCCCCCGGGCGCCAAGCAGAACATGCTCATCGACAGGCCGGGCAACCCCTTCCAGAAGGATGCTTTCGGGGGCAAGGTGAGCGGCGGCCTGGGCTCGATGCAGGCCTCCACCGCGAGCTACAACGGCGGGGGTTTGCACCATTACTCGGCTCAGGCCGAGCTCAACGGGCCCCATGCCTCCTATGAGCTGCAGAAGGTTCACGCGGGCCGTCTGGGCGTGACCAGCGCTCAGCTCACCGCCGAGGCCAACGCTTTCAAGGCGCAAGCCCAGGCGGGCGTCTCGGCGGATACGAAGGGCCACGCGTACACGGCCGCGCTGACGGGCAAGGCGGAGACGGGCGTGGGCGTCGGGGCGAGCGTGAGCCACGACTTCAACCGGCACGTGGGCGGTTACCTCAAGGGAGAGGGCAAGGCCTCGGCCACCGCCTACGCTGAGGGGGTGGCGACCCTGGACCCGAGGACTGCTACGGCGATGCTCTCGGGCCAGGTGGGCGCGGCCGCCACGGCGGGTGCGTATGGCACGGCGGGCGGACACCTGGGCCGGCTGCACGGCTCGGTCACCGCGGGCGCGGTGGCGGGCGTGGCCGCCCAGGCGGGCGGGAAGCTCGGTCTGGAGAACGGCTTCCTCAAGCACTCCGCGGACGTCAACGCCGCGATGGGCGTGGGCACCCACATCAAGACCGACGCCGCCCTGGACCTGCGCCACCACGTCAAGCCCGGCATCGCGGCGGGCCTGCGCCCCAGCCTCGCCGGCGCGACCGCCGTGGCCTCGCCCGCGGGCACGGTGCAGCCCGAGAAGTCGCGGCTCGAGAACTTCTTCGCGAAGGCGTTCGGCCACTGACGGCCCGCTCCTGGGTTCCAGCACTCCGGGCAACGAGGGGAGCGTATAGGCGGGATAGAGGCCATGTGGAGGGAGAGGGCTGGAGCGCCCAGGGGCCGAGGAGGGCCGCGGACGGGGCCGGCAGAGCAGAGCGCCAGGCGGGTGGAGAAGCCGCGAAGCCCCTTGGGGTACACGCCACCCCAGGCCGCCCTCCAATAATGAGGTGCGCGGCAGGGGCCAGGCTCTCTGGGCTGGGGCGGCTTGAGCCTCAACACCACGCGCTCTGGGGGGGCCCTCGCGCCGGGGCCAGCCTCGCACCTGCAGTGGCCAGACCCAGGTGCTCCAGAATCGCTCGCACTCCACCCCCTGCCTTCAGGTACGCCAGCACCCGCCGCCTGCCTCCACACCTCACGCAGGCGAACACCTCGAAGTCGAACGTCTTCCTCAGGAGTTCCGCCCAGTCCACTCGCGGCGTCCTCTTCTTCACCCGCTCCTTCCTGGCCGCTGCGGCCCGGCTCGACCAAAGCTTGGGGCTAGACTGTTTCGTCGGGCAGGAGCGTGAGCAGTAGTTCGTCGTCGGGCCCGAGCGGGCGCCAACCGGGCGGCGGTGGCGTGGCAAGGAGTGCATCACCAGCCCTGTCGGCGCGTTCCTTGTGGGTTTCTGGGGTGTACGCAAACCAGCGACCAATTGCCTTGGCAACCTTGAAGCGGTTGGCATCGTCCAGCACAGTCGGCCACCCATCGGGAAGACTCTGGGACAACATGCGCACGAGCACATCTCGCACGAAGCGAGTGACCTGCTTGCGCTGCTCCGCCTCGGCGAGCAACCCGCTCAGCACCTGCACCCCTGCGATGTCGTCCGGGCCCAACTCGTCGGCCAACGCCACCAAGGACGCAGTGGGGCGGGCGTTCGCGAAGGCCGTGACCGACTCGTAACCCCTCTCGCGAACCCGCTCATACAGGCGGGCCTTCCGTTGCCCTCCCAGGAACGATCCTCGCTCATCTTCCACGGCAGCGAACGAAATTCATTGGAATCTTATAGTCGCTCATATTCTCCGCGACGATGTCTGAACCTCGTTCCGCGTCAACATCCGGCCCGCCTTGGACTCGGCCTTGCGCAGAGCGTCCATGATCATCCGGTTCCATTCACGGGACCATTGGCGCCCCAGCTTCCAGTTTCCACCACCGTGAATTGCCTGGTGGTGGGTCTGCTGAAGCGAGACACAGAACCAGTCGATTCTCATCTTGTCGGTGAAGCCGCGCCTCTCGAACCACTCGCGGAACTCCTTCGGCAGGACGTGGTGACGTGGGGGCTCGGCCATTCCGGCGCCCGTTTTGCCCGTCACGCGCATGGCCCGCACCTCGGGCGCATCGCCAAGCGCATTGCGCACACCCTGCGGGAGGTCGCCATGTCCCTGTGCCATCATCACGTGGCCGGCCTGAATCCGCACTGCGGTGCTGACGGCGGGTAGGGAGAGGACGCCCACGCGCACCAACTGGCGCATCATCTCCACCCACTCGGAGGACACCACAATCCGCGTCCCCATCATCACGCCGCTGGGGCCCACCATGAGGCCCACACCGAGCATGGCGGGAGGAGCCGCGCGCGGCGCGGGCAACGTGAACTTCAGCACTGACATTGTGGTGAGCGCCTCTATGGACTCCTTCAGCACCAGTGCCGTCTCGAGGACTTTCGCCCCCTTGTTGATGGCCTCGAGGAGTGCGGCGAACTCGCCCGTGAGGTGGACTACCAGGGCGGGCATGTCCTCCGCCGCTGACTCCACCTGTTCTGGCTCCAGGGACGAGAGGGCCGTCATGGGAGGCTCCATCCTCTTCTGCCAGCCGTCCATCCTCATGAAGAGCGTCTCCATGCCGTAGAGGCGTCGGGAGAGCGTCACGTTGGTGAGGTTGAGGAAGTCAAACCACACGGCCAGCAGCATGGAGCCCATCATGGCGGCCTCCAGCCGTGGGCCAGCGAGGCGCAGCAGGGCGAGCTGCATGTTCGGGTCCTCCACCTCCGACGCCTCGGTGGCAAGCTCCGTGGCGGTGGCAAGCTCGGCGTCAATCCACCGCAACTGAGCTTCGCCATAGTCGACGTAGCGGACAAAGATGCCGTTGCCCGCGCCAGCAATGCCCGAGTCGCTGGCCTTGAGTCTGGAGAGCTCGCCGGAAATGCGGCGGGTGGAGTCGGACACCTCGCCCACGCTCTTGCGAAGGGCCAGGTGGGCAGCGAGGGCGCTCTGCCACACAGTCGCGTCGACGCCGCCTGGGTCTGCCCCCGTCACCGCCTCCCGGGAGCCGCGGCGACGGTGCAGCCGCTCCAGTGCCTCGGGTGCAGGAGGGGAGAGCGGCTGGGAGTCGAGGACGAGCGGCGACTCCTCGTCCGTCCCTCCGGATATGGCGGGCCCGGTGGCGCCTTGCAGGATGTAGCGCGGGCTCCGTCCCGGGCCTGGCGGTGGCGTCAGCGACACACAAGCGTTGGACAGGAGGGCCAGGGCAAGCAACAGTCCCATCCCCTTCGCCCCTGACGAGTCAGCGCGCATTGTCCACCCCCAGGCCCAGAAGCGAAGGCACCCGGGCGCAGCGCGCCCATGCTTTCCGGAAACAGCAGCGTGCCACCTGTGCTCAACACGTACAGGTGATCGTCTTGTTGCCCGTGTAGTAATTCAGATGTCTTGAGGGCGCCTCACCGATCATGACTCACGCAGGCCAACCCGTCCATCTGGAGTCGAGGGGGAAACAGGCGCATCGCCACTCGGGACACCCGGCTTCGCTGGAACCCACTGGTCACCAGCATCGGGACTCACTGGGCCGAAGGGCTCCTCGGGCTGACCATCGATGATTCGCTGGAGAATACGGCCATCCGTGCTGATCGCGTACTTGGCTCCTGAATCCAGCGGCATGGGGTTGCCGCAGTATTCGTAGTCCTCGTAGATGTAGACAAAGAGGATGTCCCCCCGGCGAATGACGCGATAACGCTGTGCCTCTTGCCTGTTCTCACAAGGCGGATTCTTGGCCCCTATGGGGAGGAAGTCGTTCGCGGCAATCGTGATGGCCCGGAGCGTCACACCATCCAGTTCATACGGCTCATCCTTCGCGCCAATCTCGACGGCCTCCTGCTCGAAGAATCGTGGAAAGACAATGGAGTTGTCGTACTGCGGTGGCGCTGGGGGTTGAAACAGGTTGCGGAGTATGCAGCCCGAGAGGCAGACGACGAGCACGAGAGGCAGGTTTCTCATCCGAGTCCTCTACTCCGGATCGACACGATAGGTTCTGTCACTGAGCCAGGTCACGGTTCCCATCTTTCTCCGTCGCCACCCCTCTTGTGTGTTGGCCCATTGATCCAGCGTGCGAGTCTCTGGAGTGTATTGATAGAAGCCGTCACACGTGGGGTTTTCAGGATCGGTTGTGTTCGAGAAGAACGCGATGACTGCGAGCGGAATCCTCCCCTCTTTCGTGTCCACGACCCATTCGTGAGTTTTGGCGAGATCAATGATCTTCCGCATGTCGAAATAGGACAGCGGACCCCCGAAAGGGTGATTGTGAAGAGCGAAGACGTACTTGAGGCTGCCTGGTGGGTATCGTTGGTCATCCACGAAGGCAGGAATTCTGCAGCTTTTCTTCCCGGTCAGAGCAGCGCCTGGCTCTGCCTGGTCCGTTAGCATACTCAACTCATATTTGTGGTCCGGCGTGTAGTACAGCCAGGCGCAATATTCGGTTGAGGTGCGTAAAGCCAGCTCTGGGTCTTTGATGTGACGAGCCGTTGCGTTTGGCTTGGACAGAATAAGCGAGCAGGCCGCGAGTAGCGCATCCGAGGAAGTATCGAATGACCCGAAGCCTGCCATTGGTCCCGGAAGGCTTTCCAAGAACCTCTCTTCGGGGCCAAGCCGTACAACGCCTGGAATAGGCTGAGGCTGTGAGCACCCCAAGCCCATGAGGATCAGGAGAAGCTGCCACGTGTGCGCTCCGTGAGCCATAGGGCGCGGAGCATATCGGAAGTGGAATGCAACTCAAGGGACTCATCACGGAGCCTCGTCAGAGCTCCATGTACTCTCGCTTCGCTTTCACCGAGTAGAAGCGACCTTCCGGCAGTACGTACGCGGTGAGGCTCTGGCCGTAGACGCAGCCTGAGTCCAGGCCAATGGCATACGGGTGGCGCTGCACGCCTCGCAGCGCGTCGTGGCCGAAGATGACGAGCTCCGGCCCCTTCCACAGGCTCGCCCAGGGGGCTCCGTCGTCCACCTTCTTCGAGGGCTCTCCGTCCGGCGTGATGCTGCGCAGGTTGAGCATCAGCTCCGGCTTCTGTTCCTCCAGCGGAACCCCGGGGACCAGGCCCCCGTGCACCACGCGCACGTTCAGCTCGGGGAAATGCAGGTGCAGGGGCAGTGATTCCAGGTACGCCCAGTCCTCGTCCTTCAACGTGTCCAGCACCTGCTTGTGCTCGCGCTTGAGCTTCTTTCCCTCGGGCATCTTCCCCGTGTGCCAGCGCAGCACGTGCTCGTCGTGGTTTCCCCGCACCGCGAGCAGCCCGTGCTCCCTCGCCAGGCGCACCACGCCCGCCGAGTCCGGACCCTTCGCCACCAGGTCTCCCACCAGCACCACCCGGTCTTCCCGGCGCCAGTCGCACTCGCGCAGGAGCGCCTCGAGCTCCTCCCTGCAGCCGTGCACGTCTCCGATGAAGAGGGTTCGCGTCATGGTGCTCACGGTGCTCACAGTGGGTTGGGAAATACCCTCACCCCAGCCCTCTCCCAGAGGGAGAGGGGGCATTCACGGATTCAACCCCTGGAGCGGGGTCGCTCCTTCCGACGGTGGCTGCACCTTCCAGCGCCGGTGCAGCCACAGCCACTGCTCCGGGTAGCGCCGCACGTACTTCTCCAGCACCGCCGTCACCGCCGCGGTGTGTGCCGTCACGGCGTCTTGCTCGCCCACGCCCTCCGGTGGAGCAATGGGCCCCTCTATCTCCAGCCGCATCTTCCGCCCGCTCGCGTCTCGTATCCCCATCACCACGAACACGGGCGCCCCCGTGCGCTGGGCCACCACCGCCATCGCCGGTGTGGTGGACGCTGGCCTGCCGAAGAAGGGCACGAACACCGCCGCCTTCGCTGGCAGGGACTGGTCGAGCAGCATCAGCACCGTCTCGCCCAGTTGCACCGCCTCCTGGGCCTGTGCGATGGCCCCCTTGGGGTAGATGAGCCCCGCGCCCGCGGCGACCCGGTTGTCCACGATGCGCATGTTGAGCGCCCCATTCAGTGGGCGCACCAGCGCGTTCAACGGAATGCCGCGCCGCAGAATCATCTTCCCCGCGCGCTCCCAGTTGCCGAAGTGCGCCGTCACCAGCAGCGCGCCCTGGCCCTTCGCGATGGTCGCCTTCAGCGTCTCCCACGCCGCGCCCTGGACTTCCGGTACCTCCCACTCGGGCTCCACATGGTCCTTCGGGTCGATGGACTCGATGACCACTCGGGCCATGGTGATGTAGGCCCCGAGCGCGATGGCACGCCGCGTAGCCTCGCTCTTCTCCGGGTATGCGTGCGCCAGGTTCTCCAGGGCCACCCGGCGGCGGATGCCCAGGGTGAAGGCCAGCCACCCCACGAAGCGGGCGAGTGCATCCCTCATGGCCGCGGGCAGCGCGCACACGGCGTCCATCACCCGGTTGGCGAGCCACCCCACCACGGGCGACGGACGCTTGCCGAGCACCTGGGTGAGCCGGGTGGGCGGCAGCGGGAGGGGGAGACGCTGGGACTCGGGGGAGGGGGCGGGGGCGGACACGGCGGCGCACTCCACCTGGAAGTGGGATGTCAGGCAAGAGGCCTCGCACCTCCCGCCGCTACCCTGCCCGCCCGACCTGGGCTAGACCCCCGCCCATGCCCAAGACCACCCGACGTGCCTCACTCGTCTTGCTGGCCACGCTGACAGCCTGTGGTGCTCGTCAGCCCGTGCCCACGCCGGACTCCAGTGCTTCCGCGCCCCAGGCGCAGGCTCCGGCCACTCCGGCCCGGCCCGGCCCCGTGTCGCCCACGCTGCGCCTGCCGACCCAGGTGCGCCCCACCGGCTACACCGCCGCGCTCACCCTGGACCCCGCCCAGCCCACCTTCCAGGGCGTGGTGGACATCGACCTGGAGGTGAAGGAAGCCGCCGACGCCATCTGGCTGCTCGGCCGTCACCTCAAGCTGAAGGAGGCGACCCTCACCGTCGACGGCAAGCCCGTGGCCGTCACCCAGACGAAGGGCAACGGGGACTTCCTCGGCTTCATCCCCGAGCGCACGCTCCAGCCCGGCACCGCGCACCTGCGCATCGCCTACGAGGGCCAGATCTCCGAGCGGGAGACGCTTGGCACCTTCCGCGCCCAGGACGACGGGGCGTGGTACGCGTACACCCAGTTCGAGGCGCTCGGCGCGCGGCGCGTCTTCCCGTGCTTCGACGAGCCGGGCTTCAAGGTGCCCTGGCAGCTCACCTTCCACGTGCCCGCGGGGAACGTGGCCGTCACCAACACGCCGCTGGTGAGCGAGGAGCCGAACGCCAACGGTGGCACCACCTGGCGCTTCGCGCGCACCCAGCCGCTGCCCAGCTACCTCATCGCGTTTGGCGTGGGCCCCTTCGACTTCCTCGAGGCGAAGCCCTCGGGCGAGAAGGGGGTGCGCACCCGCATCGTCACCCCGAAGGGCCGCGCCGTGGAGGGCACCTACGCGGCGAAGGTGACGCCGGAGATTCTCAGCCACCTGGAGCAGTACTTCGGCATTCCCTACCCGTACGAGAAGCTGGACGTGCTGTCCGTGCCGCTCTTCGGGGGCGCCATGGAGCACCCGGGCCTGGTGACGTTCAACTCGGGGCTCATCCTCGCCAAGCCCGGCGAGGACGCCATCAACCGCCAGCGCGGCTTCTACGAGACGCAGATGCATGAGCTGGGGCACCAGTGGTTCGGCGACCTGGTCACCATGGCGTGGTGGGACGACCTGTGGCTCAACGAGGCCTTCGCCACCTGGATAACGCCGCGCACCGTCGAGCACGCCCAGCCCACGTGGGACGCGCCCGTCGAGCGCGTGCGCGACCGCTCGCGTGCGCTGGACACGGACAGCATGGTGTCGGCACGCCGCATCCGCCAGCCCATCGAGAGCGAGGATGACATCCTCAACGCCTTCGACGGCATCACCTACGGCAAGGGCGCGGCGGTGCTGGCCATGACGGAGAGCTGGCTGGGCCGGGACGTCTTCCAGCGCGGCGTGCGGCGCTACCTGCGCGCCCATGCCCATGGCAACGCCACCGCGAAGGACTTCCTCGACACCCTGTCCGCCGAGGCCGGCAAGGACGTGTCCGGCGTGCTGGGCTCCTTCCTGGACCAGGGGGGCGCGCCGCTTGTCTCCATGCGGCTGGACTGCTCGAACAAGGTGCCCGTGGTGAAGCTCTCGCAGAGCCGCTTCCTGCCGGTGGGCTCCAAGGGCGAGGCGAAGCAGACGTGGAAGGTGCCCCTGTGCGTGCGCTACGGCTCGGGCTCGGTGGTGGACCGCGCCTGCACCGTCATGGAGGGCGAGACGGCCGAGCTGCCGCTGACCCAAGCCAAGAGCTGCCCCTCCTGGCTGCTGCCCAACGCGGACGGCGCTGGCTATTACCGCTCCGCCCTGGACGCGCAGATGCTGGGCCGGCTGCTCTCCCCCGAGAGCCGCGGCATCTCGCGCGCCGAGCGCGTGGCCCTGCTCGGTGACGTGCAGGCCCTGGTGAGCGCTGGCCAGATGCAGGCCGCGGACGCGCTCGGGCTGCTGCCGGGCCTGGCCGGGGAGAAGGATCGCCAGGTGTTCGAGGCGTCGCTGGAGCTGTTGGATCTGCTGCGGCCCTCGACGCTCTCCGAGGCGCGCCTGGCGGACCGGGAGCGCTTCCTGCGCGACACCTACGGGGCTCGGGCCCGGGCGCTCGGCTTCACCCCGCGCGCCAACGAGGACGAGGACACCCGGCTGATGCGCGCCAGTCTGCTGCGCCTCGCTGGTCATCAGGGCGCAGACCCGAAGCTGGTGGCCGAGGCGCGCAAGCTGGCGGAGAAGTGGCTGGGGGACAGCAAGGCCATCGCTCCGGAGCTGGTGGGCATCACGCTGAGCATCGCCGCCGCCCATGGGGACGCGGCCCTGCACACGAAGCTGATGACGGCCATGCGCGCGGAGAAGGCGCGCAAGAAGCGTGAGCAGATCCTCGGCGCGCTGGGGAGCTTCCGGGAGCCCTCGCTGGTGCGGGAGAACCTGAAGCTGTTGCTGGAGCCTGGCGTGGACATGCGCGAGGTGTTCAGGCTGCTCTTCGCGGCTGGCTGGGACGTGCGCACGCGGGACGTGGCCTACGCCTTCGTGAAGGAGAACTACGACGCGCTTGCCGCGCGGCTGCCCGAGGCGGGCGTGGAGATGCTGGCGTGGTCGGCCAGCGCGTACTGCGATCCGGTGCACCGCCAGGATGCCGCCGCCTTCTTCACCGAGCGCATGGCGCGTGCTCCCGGTGGCCCCCGCACGCTCGCCCAGGTGCTGGAAGGGGTGGACCTGTGCATCGCCTTCAAGGCTGCCCAGGGCCCCGGCATTGAGTCCTTCCTCGCCTCGCCCAAGAAGGCGTCGACGGCGCCCGGACGCTGAGCGCTGTCGGCGGAGCGACAGTCGGGAGTTTCCGGGCTTTGGCTGGAAAACACATTCTACAGTCAGGGCCCGGCTGCCTTGACCCTCTCGGAGGGGGACCTTTAGCCTTTTCACCCAGAGTAACGGTTCCCACTTCGGAGGCGAAGATGGCGCACGTGAAGGACGAGGGCCTGGCTCCCCGGGCGAATGGCTCGTCGCGTCCGAGTCTCCCGAGGACACCGCCTCGGGTCTGGCCGCCGGTGTCCCCGGGGGACATGGGGCGGGTGGTACGGCGGCTGAAGGTGACGGCGGAGCGCCCGCGTCCGCCGGAGCCCGAGGTGCCGCTGCTGGAAGGGGCGGCGTAGGCCGCTGGCCGGACTACTTCTTCTTGGAGAGGAAGGCGTTGAAGGCCTCGCGGGCCTCGGTGGAGCTGAGCCGCTGGATGAAGTGGGCGCCCTCGCGAGAGAGGGCCTCGTCCACGGTGGCGCGCAGGGGCTCGCGCAGCAGGCGCTTGGTGAGGCGCAGCGACTCCACGGGCTTGGCGGCGAGCGCGGCAGCGCGCTTGTGCAGCACCTCGGCGAGGCTCGCCTCGGGCACCACCTGGTTGATGATGCCAGCGCGCAGGGCGGTGGTCGCGTCGAAGGGGTCGCCGAACATGAGCAGCTCGGAGGCGAGCGCCAGGCCGGCCACGCGGGGCAGCAGCACGCTGGAGGCGCCCTCGGGGCTCAGTCCCAGGTTGATGAAGGGCATGCTGAAGACGGCGCGCTCGGTGGCCACCACGTAGTCACAGTGCAGCAGCATGGTGGTGCCGATGCCCACCGCGACGCCCTCCACGCCGGCCACCACGGGGCGCGAGAGGTGCGACAGGGCGCGCAGGAAGCGGAAGACGGGGCTGTCCTCGCCGGAGGGCGGGTGCTCGAGGAAGTCCTTGAGATCGTTTCCCGCGGTGAAGGTGTTACCCGCGCCGGTGAGCACCACCACGCGCACGGCCTCGTTCTGATCGGCGTCGAGCAGGGCCTGGGCGGCGGCCTCGTACATCTCGCCGGTGAAGGCGTTCTTCTTCTGCGCCCGGTTGAAGGTGAGGGTGAGGACTCCGGCTTGCAGGTTCGTGAGCAACGTGTCGGACATGGCGGGGAGATTAACCGGAGGACGGGGGAATGGCCCGGGGCTTGCTCTGCTCCTCGGGTGGATGCCTTCCAGCCCCTGCCAACATGACACCCTGTCCTCCCGTGGCCACGCTCGCCGTGTCATTGCGTCAGCCTGGGGACGGCGGGGGTGTTGGGGGGCCGGACACACCCGTGGCTCTCGGGCCACAACACGGTGCTCGCCATGATGACCCTGCGCTCCCGATGGATGTCCCTCCTGCGTCAACATGGACTGCTGCCGGTGCTGCTCAGCAGCGCGGTGGCCGTCGTCATGCTCCACCTGCGGCTCGAGTGGAGCGGGAAGCGGAGCTTCCTCTTCCTGGTGTGGAACCTGTTCCTCGCGTGGGTGCCGTATGGCCTCGCGTTGCTGGCGGGCCTGCTGCACGCGCGCGGGAAGGGGCGGTGGTGGAACCTGCTACCGCTGGGCGGGGCGTGGCTGCTGGCGTTCCCCAACGCGCCGTACCTGCTCACGGACTTCATCCACCTCAAGCCGAGGCCGGGCGTGCCGATGTGGTTCGACGCGGCGATGCTGGCGAGCTTCGCGGCCACGGGGTGGCTGTTGGGGCTGCTCTCGCTGGAGGTATGGAAGCGGCTGTTGGAGGAGCGGTGGGGACGGGTCGTTGCGTGGGGTGGGGTGCTGGCGGCGTCGGTGCTGTGCGGCTACGGCATCTACCTGGGGCGCTTCGAGCGGTGGAACAGCTGGAACGTGCTGAACCGGCCCGGGTCGCTCTTCGAGGCCGTGCTCGGGCATCTGAGCGAGCCCCTGACGTACCGGTGGCTGGTGGGGACGACGGCGGTGTTCGCGGGGCTGGTGCTGCTCTCGTACCTGGTGTTCGAGATTCTGGTGCCGCGGCGCCGGAGGCAGGAGCGGGCGAGCGCGTGAGCGGGATGGTGTTACCTTCTCTGCATGCCTCGCTGGTTCAACACCGCTGGTCCCTGCCGAGCGGATCATCATTATATGCTCCCGGCCCTGCGGCGCTTGCCCGAGGTGCTTCCCCTCATCGGCCAGGAGAGCTACTTCGTTCTCCACGCTCCCCGGCAGGTGGGCAAGACGACGGCGCTGCGGGCCCTGGCCGAGGAGCTCACGGCCTCGGGTCGCTACGCCGCGCTCCATGTCTCCTGTGAGGAGGGTGAGGCGGCGGGCGATGATTTCGCCGAGGCGCAGCGTGCCATTCTGTCGCGCATCCGCCGTAGCGCGGAGATCTACCTGCCCGCGGAGCTGCACCCGCCGCCCTTCCCCCCCTCGCCCGACATCTCGCTGTTGGGCACGGCGCTCGCGGCCTGGGCGCGTGTCTGCCCTCGGCCCCTGGTGCTCTTCTTTGACGAGATTGATGCCCTGCGCGGTCAGAGTCTCCTCAACGTGTTGCGACAGTTGCGCTCTGGCTACTCCGATCGCCCCACTGCCTTTCCCGCCTCCGTCGTCCTGTGTGGCCTGCGTGACGTGCGCGACTACAAGGTGACCACGGACTCGCGCGGCCACCTGGGCACCTCGAGCCCCTTCAACATCAAGGTTGAGTCGCTCACCCTGCGCAACTTCACCCGCGATGAGGTGGAGGAGCTGTACCAGCAGCACACCCATGATACCGGCCAGGTGTTCCTCCCGGAGGCCATCGACAGGGCCTTCTATTGGACGCAAGGCCAGCCCTGGCTGGTCAACGCTCTGGCTCGGCAGATGGTGGAGAAGCTGGTGCCCGACAGGGGGCAGGCCCTCACCGCCGCTCACGTGGACGCCGCCAAGGAGATTCTGCTGCGCCGCCAGGACACCCACCTGGACAGCCTCGCCGAGCGGCTGCGCGAGCCACGTGTGCGCCGCATCCTCGAGCCTCTTCTCGCGGGGCTCGCCCTGGGCGAAGTGCCCGCTGATGATCTGCGCTTCGTCCAGGATTTGGGACTGGTGCGCCTGGCGCCCGCGGGGGGCCTGGAGGTGGCCAATCCCCTGTACCGGGAAGTCATCCCCCGGGTGCTGGCGAACACCGCCTTCGCCTCGCTGCCACCCCAGTCCATCACCTGGCTGCGGGCTGACGGGCGCCTGGACACCGAGCGCCTCATGGAGGCGTTCCTCGCCTTCTGGCGGCAGCACGGCCAGCCGCTCTTGGGCACCGCGCCCTACCATGAGATTGCGCCCCACCTGGTGCTCATGGCCTTCCTGCACCGGGTTGCCAACGGGGGTGGCACGCTGGAGCGCGAGTACGCCATCGGCACGGGACGCATGGACCTCTGCCTGCGCCATGGGCCGGACACGCTCGCCCTGGAGCTCAAGGTGTGGCGCGATGGAGAGAAGGATCCGCTGGAGGACGGGCTGGTCCAGCTCGACGGCTATCTGGCGGGCCTGGGGCTCGACAGCGGGTGGCTCGTCATCTTCGACCGGCGCACGGGTCAGCCCCCCATCGCGGAGCGTACCCGCGCCGTCGCCGCCACCACCTCCACGGGTCGCCGGGTGACCGTGGTACGGGCCTGAGCGCGGTAGAGAGGCAGCTCCTCTGGTCGTGGTTGGCGCGGACCTGTCCGACAGTCGGACAAGTCGGCGAAGAATGAGCCCGGGAGGGGGGTCTCCCGTCGTCAGGCTCTGTTGGACGTGACGCGGCAGATGGCGTCGGCGAGCAGGGGGGCGAGGCCCACCACCTCGTGGTGGAAGGGCAGCCCCTGGCGAGGCACCACGCTGTCGGTGGAGATGAGGCGGCGGATGGGCACCTGGGCCAGCCGCTCCACCGCGGGGCCCACCAGCAGCGTGTGGGTGGCCACCACGGTGATGTCATCGGCGCAGCCCGCCTCCCGTACGGCCTCCGCCGTTGCCGCGATGGTGCCCGCGGTGGAGATGAGGTCGTCCACGATGATGGGCCGCAGCCCGCGCACCTCGCCCACCAGCCCGCGGACGTTCACCTCGGAGCCACTCGTCCGGCTCTTGTGCACGATGGCCAGCGGCAGCCCGAGTTGTCGCGCATAGCGCTCGGCCAGCTTCACCGCGCCCAGGTCCGGGGACACCACCACCGCACCCGGGCCCGCGTAGGGCCGCACGGCCTCGGCCAGCAGGGTGCCCGCGTTGAGGTGCTCGAGTGGCATGGCGAAGCACCCCTCCAGCGAGGCCGTGTGCAGATTCACCGCCACCAGCCGCTCGAAGTGCCCGCGCTCCAGCAGGTCTGCCATCAGCTTGCCGCCGAGCGCCTCGCCAGAGCCCGTTCGCCGATCCTGCCGCGCGTAGCCGAAGTAGGGCAGCACCGCCATGAGCCGAGCCGCGCCACCGCGCCAGCACGCGTCCGCCATCAGCAGCAGCTCCAGCAGGTTCTCTCCCACGGGAGGCACGGTGGGCTGAATCAGGCACACGTTGCGCCCGCGCACATCCTCCAGGAGCTCCACGTGCTGCTCACCATCCGGGAAGCGCTCGAGGTTGCACCTGCCCAGGGGGCGTCCGAGTGCCCGGGCGAGGGACTCCCCCAAGGGGCGGTTGGCGGTGCCACTGAAGACGGTCAGGTCCATGCTCCCCTCCACATCGTGGCGCGCATCATCCCTCATTCCAGCCGGGCAGGGGGGCGGGATTCGTGCACCCGCGCCGAGTGGGTGACCGGGCCCTCGGTAGGGCGTCGGGAGCCAATGACGTGCGCCGTGCTTCTCCTAAACAAAAGACCTTCGCCCCGGGGGGAGCATGCGCTTTCGAAACAGGACGGATGCGGGCCAGCAACTGGCGGCCCTGCTGATGGGATACCGGGCCGAGTCGCCCCTGGTGCTCGGCCTGCCACGCGGTGGCATTCCCGTGGCTTTCGAGGTCGCCCGGTCGCTGGGGGCGCCATTGGACGTGTGGGTGGTGCGCAAGGTGGGGGCTCCGGGGCAGCCGGAGTTGGGCCTGGGAGCGGTGGCCGAGGGAGGAGCGCTCTTCCTGGACCGGGGGATGATCCGCTCGCTGGGCTTCTCCGAGACGGAGGTGCTGCAAACGGCCGAGCGGGAAGCGGAGGAGGTGTCGGCCCGCGTCGCCCGCTTCCGGGGCTCGCATCCCGCGCCGGAGCTTGCCGGCCGCACGGTCATCCTGGTGGACGACGGCGTGGCCACGGGAGGCACGGTGCGGGCCGCCATCCGGGCGCTGAGGGAGCGGCGGCCGAGGCGCATCATCCTCGCGGTACCGGTGGGCGCGGTGGAGTCCCTGGACTCGCTGCGCGCCGAGGTGGACGACCTGGTCTGCGTCCATCCCGCCGAGTTCATGCTGGCGGTGGGCGAGTTCTACGAGGACTTCAGCCAGACATCCGACGAGGAGGTGCAGGAGTTGCTGGCGCGGGTGCGCGGGCCGCGCCGGGAGGCGGGGAGTCCCGAGGCGGCGATGGACGCCGGGGATAACTGGTGGGTTTGAGCGCACGAGGAGGAGCGACATGGCGGTGGAACGGGAAGTCGAGGTGATTGCGGGGCAGGCGAGGCTGGGCGGGACGCTCGCGGTGCCGGACGGGGCGCAGGGGCTGGTCATCTTCGCGCACGGCAGTGGGAGCAGCCGGCACAGCCCGCGCAACCGCTACGTGGCGTACACGCTGCGGATGGCGGGGCTGGGGACGCTGCTCTTCGACTTGCTGACGGAGGACGAGGAGGCGGAGGACGAGGTGACGGCGGCGTTGCGCTTCGACATCGACTTCCTGGCGAGGCGGTTGGGCGAGGTGACGGACTGGGTGTTCGCGCATCCGGAGCTGAGCCGGCTGAGGGTGGGCTACTTCGGCTCGAGCACAGGGGCGGCGGCGGCGCTGGTGGCGGCGGCGGACCGGCCGGAGGCGATCGCCTCGGTGGTGTCCCGGGGCGGGAGGCCGGACCTGGCGGGGGGTGCACTGGAGCGGGTGCTGGCACCGACGCTGCTCATCGTGGGCGGGGCGGACGACATCGTGCTGGACCTGAACCAGCAGGCGCTGGAGCGGCTGCGTGCGCCGAAGGCACTCGAGGTCATCGCGGGGGCGACGCACCTGTTCCCGGAGCAGGGCGCGCTGGAGCGGGTGGCGGAGCTGGCGGCGGGCTGGTTCACGCGCTTCCTCGGTTCGCCGCAGGAACTCGAGGTGAGGCCCTGACGCGCCCCGACGTCCGATGGAGACCCGTACCGAAAGAGTGACCTTCCCAGGAGCCCGGGGCCGGAAGCTGGAGGCGCACCTGGACCTGCCGGCGAGGCGCCCGGTGGCCTACGCCCTGTTCGCGCATTGCTTCACGTGCGGGGGCGACGCCTTCCCAGCCAAGGCCATCAGCCAGGCGCTGGCGGGGCATGGGTTGGCGGTGCTGCGCTTCGACTTCACGGAGGCCGGGGCGGACGCTCCCGTCACGCACGACTTCTCGGACCTCGCGGATGTGCTGGCGGCGGTGGCGTACCTGCGGGCGACACGGGAAGCCCCACGGCTGCTCATCGGCCACAGCCTGGGAGGCACGACGGTGCTTCACGTGGCAAGCGAGGTGCCCGAGGCGAGGGCGGTGGCGACGCTCGGAGCGCCCTTCGAGACGGGCCAGGTGCACGGCCTGTTGGCGCCGGTGCTGAAGCAGGCGGGCGAGCAGGGGGAGGCGCGGGTGCGACTGGGGGTGGGGGCGGTGCGCATCTCCCGGCACTTCCTGGAGGCGCTCACCCGGTCGCCGATGGAGGACGTGCTGCACCGACTGGGCCGGGCCCTGCTGGTGCTGCACGCGCCGGGGGACGGGGTGGTGGGGATGGGGGAGGCACAGCGCCTCTACGCAGCGGCGCGCCAGCCCAAGAGCATCCTGGCGCTGGAGGGAGCGGACCACCTGTTAAGCCGGCCGGAGGACGCGCGCTTTGCGGCGGCGATGCTGGGCGCATGGGCGGGGCGGTACGTGGGCTCGCGGGAGGTGGAGGCGCAGCGTGAGGACGGGCCGGAGTTGGCCCAGGGCGTGGTGGAGGTGCGCGAGGCGGGGGAGGGCCCGTTCGCGCAGGACATCCGAGTGGGGCGGCACCGGCTGAGAGCGGACGAGCCCACGTCCTTCGGAGGCGGGGATACAGGCCCCTCGCCTTACGGCTTGCTGGCGGCGGCGCTGGGGGCGTGCACGGCGATGACACTTCGCCTGTACGCGCGCAACAAGGGCTGGCCCTTGGAGCACGTCTCGGTGCGGCTGCGCCACACGAAGGTGCACGCCGAGGACTGCCAGCACTGCGAGACGAAGGAGGGCAAGGTGGACCGCATCGAGCGGGTGGTGACGCTCGAGGGGCCACTGGGCGCGGAGCAGCGGCAGCGGCTGGTGCAGATAGCGGACCGCTGTCCGGTGCACCGCACCCTGGAGTCCGAAATCGACGTGAACACATTCCTGGAGGATGAGGAGGACCGCGGAGAACAACCCCCCTCGCCCTCCGGGAGAGGGCTGGGGTGAGGGTATCCGTCCCCGTTCTGGAAACCCGGGTTACACTGAGCGCCTCATGCCAGCACCCCATGCCTCCCCCTGTTTCGTTTGGCTCGACCTGGAGATGACCGGGTTGGACCCCGACGAGTCGGCCATCATCGAGATTGGCGTCATCATCACGGGCCCGGACCTGGTGCCGAAGGCGGAGATGGAGCGAGTCGTCTGGCAGCCGGACGAGGTGTTGGGGCGGATGGAGCCGGTGGTGCGGGAGATGCACACGCGCAACGGGCTGTTGAAGAAGGTGCGGGACTCGTCGACGTCGCTGCGGATGGCGGAGAAGGACGTCACAGGCCTGGTGGCGCAGTACTGCGGGCTGGGGGAGGGCATCCTCTGTGGCAACTCCATCCACACGGATCGCCGCTTCCTGGTGAAGTACATGCCGATGCTCGACCGGTACCTGCACTACCGGCAGGTGGACGTGACGAGCCTGAAGGTGCTGGGCAATGCGTGGTTCCCAGACATGGTGCCGCTGAAGAAGACGACGTCGGGGCACACGGCGCTGGCGGACCTGCGCGCCAGCATCGCCGAGCTGACGCACTACCGCACGCACCTCTTCCGCGCGGCTACGGGCGGCGGCCAGGGCACCTGAGGGAACCCGGGTCTACCCGATACCCTCACCCCAGCCCTCTCCCAGAGGGAGAGGGAGGGGGCCTCAGTGCCCCTTGTTGAGCTCTGCGGACACGGTGTCCAGCAGGTCATCCAGCTCGAAGGGCTTGGCCAGGAAGCGGCTGCCCTGCAGCTCTGACTTGGACACGCGCCCGGCGCTCATCACCACCACGGGAATGGTGCGCAGGTCCGGGTCCTCCTTGAGCCGGCGCAGCATCTCCTGGCCGTCCATGACGGGCATCATCAAGTCCAACAGGATGAGGTCCGGCCGAGCCTTGCGCGTGTGCTCGAGCCCCTCGGCCCCATTGGCGGCCGTGGCCACCTCGTACCCCTCCACCGAGAGGATGTCCGTGAGGGCCTCCAGGATGGCCACCTCGTCGTCCACGATGAGGAGCTTGCTCATGAGCGGCTCCGTCTCCGGGAGGAGGGCATGCGCCGTTCCACTTTCTTGCGCAGCGAGCGCTTCTGCTTCTTGCGCAGCGGCCGGGCCTGGCCGGTGAGGATGGCCTCGGCGCTCTCGAAGGTCTCGGCCACGTCGATGCCTCGCGTCGAGATGGAGAACTCGCGCAGGGCCGATTCGTAATCGCTCTCGCGCATTTTGAGGATGGACAGCATCCGGTACAGCTGGGATCGCAGCTCCACATACCGGAGGAACACGATGTTGTCGACGATGGCTTCCAGGCCCTCCAGCCTCGCCTCCAGTTGGGGTCCGAAGAAGACGTGGGTCTGCTGGGTCATCAGCGAGGTGACGCCGCGTGCGCGCAGCGCGTTGGTGAGGGCGGTGAGGAAGCCGGGGGTTCGCCGCGGGCCCAGCGTTTCTTGGAGGAGCGGCTCCAACCCATCGAGGACGAGCCGTCGCGCCTTGTGGCGATCCACCAAGACCAGCAGCTCGTGGGCCAGGGCGTCCGGGAGCGCTTCCACGGCTGCACGCGTCTCCACCACCAGAGTGCCCGAGTCCACCCACGGCCGAAGCTCCAGGCCCACGTTCGCTGCCTTCGCGAGCAGCCGGGGGGTCGACTCCATGAAGCCGTAGTAGAGGCCGGGCTCCTCCTGGCGGGCGCCGCTGGCCAGGAAGTGCAGCCCCAGCAGCGTCTTGCCGCTGCCCGGCGAGCCGAACAGCATCGTGGCCGATTGGGGCAGCAGCCCTCCGCCGATCATCTCGTCCAGCCGCGGCACGCCGAAGCCCATCCGCCGCTCGGGGCCCGGCTCCTCCCGAGGCTGTTCGGGATAGAGCGTCTCCAGGCGCGGGTAGACGCAAATCCCGCCGCTGTTGATTTCGAAGGTGTGCTGGCCGATGAGCTGGGCCTCACCGCGCAGCTTCGTCACCTCGACGGTGCGCACCACCTTGAGCCCATGGCGTTGCATCTCCAGGACCATCACCCCGTCCACCATGGCGAACTGGGGCGCCGCGGCGTTCTCCTGCCGGTTGGTGAGCACCAGCGTGGTGCAGCCGGCCAGCGCGTTGTGCACCCCCAACGCGTGGAGGAACTCGCGGAAGTTCAGCTCCGAGCCCGCGCTCTCCTGCACCGCCAGCAGCCCGTCCACCACCAGCACGGACGCCTGGTGCTCGCGCACGGAGCGGTAGAGCAAGCGCGCCAGCCCGTCGAGCCCCTCGCCCTTGAGTGTGGCGTAGCCGCTCACGTAGTGCAGCGACTGGCCGATGACGTCGCGCTGGAAGAAGTCCATGCGGTGCAGGTGCGTCATCATCCGCCCGTGGGACTCGGACAGCATGGTGATGAACACGGCCCGGCCGCCGCCCGCCACGTGCGAGAAGCACAGCTGGTTGCCGAGGATTGTCTTCCCCGTCCCGGGGGCGCCGGTGACCATGTAGGTGCCACCGTGGATCCACCCGCCATTCAAGATGGTGTCCAGGCCCGAGGACCCGGTCGACACCCGGCGAACGGGCTCCTCGGACAGCTCGGCTTCGTTCACGCTCCCCACTCCTCTCGCCCCGAGGACACTAGCGATCCCCGCCCGGCCCCGAGGAGTTTTCCGCTCCGAGTGTCGGAAGGTGCCCGAACGTTCAGGTGACTGTTGGCTTCTGGACGGTGGTGTCGGACTGGAGGCGCTCGCGCAGCACATGCTTTTGAACCTTGCCGAGCGCGTTGCGGGGCAAGGCCTCCACGAAGACGACGCGGCGGGGCTTCTTGAAGCTGGCGAGCCTGTCCTTGCAGAAGTCCACCAGCACCTGGGCCTCGGGCGCGGGAGCGCGGGGGACGATGACAGCCACCACCTGCTCGCCGAAGTCCGGATCCGGC
Source organism: Archangium minus (assembly GCF_044360475.1). NCBI lineage: Bacteria > Pseudomonadati > Myxococcota > Myxococcia > Myxococcales > Archangiaceae > Archangium > Archangium minus. The sequence goes on along the minus strand of NZ_CP043494.1, from coordinate 12,226,176 downwards.
AGGCCGAGCACCGCCACCTCGGCGACGCCAGGGTGGGTGGCGAGCACCTCCTCCACCTCGCGCGGGTAGACGTTGAAGCCGCCGCTGATGATGAGCTCGCGCGCGCGGCCCGTAATATGGAAGTAGCCGTCGGCGTCCCTCAGGCCGAGGTCCCCGGTGCGGAACCAGCCCGCGGGGTCGAAGGCCTCGGTGGTGGCGTCCGGGCGCTGCCAGTAGCCGGCGAAGACGTGGGGGCCCCGGACCTCGATTTCACCCGTCTCTCCGTCCGGCAGCGGCTGGCGGGTGCGCACGTCCACCACGCGCGCCTCCTGGCCAGGGTAGGGCATGCCCACGGTGCCGGGACGCCGCTCGCCCTCGTAGGGGTTGGTGGTGTTCATGAGGGTCTCCGTCATGCCGTAGCGCTCGAGGATGCGCTGGCCGAACGTCTCCTCCACATCGTGGAAGAGCTGGGGGCTGAGCGGAGCGGAGCCGGAGGCGAGCAGCCGGAGGGGACGGGGGCGCACGCCGGTGCGGCGGGCCTCCTCGACGAGCCGGCCGTACATGGTGGGCACGCCGAAGAACATCGTGAGCGAGGCGTCCTCACGCAGGGCGGCGAGCACCTCGGGGGCGGCGAAGCGGCGGCGCAAGTCCACGCTGCCACCGGAGTAGAGCGTGCCGTGGAGGCCCACCATGAGGCCGTGGGTATGGAAGAGAGGAAGGGTGAGCAGGAGCCTGTCGCTCTCCGTCCAGCGCCAGGCCTCGGTGACGGCGCGCACGTTGGCGAGCAGGTTGCGGTGCAGCAGCATGGCGCCTTTGGAGCGGCCGGTGGTGCCAGAGGTGTAGCCGAGCACCGCGAGCTGCTCTCCCTGAGGCAGGGGGAGGGAGGCGGAGGCGTCGCCCTCGGCGAGGAGCGCGTCGAAGTCGACGACGGGCCACGGAACGGGGGCGCCAGGGGGCTCCACGGTGACGAGCCACTCGAGCGAGGGGAGCTGTGGCCTCAAGGGCGCGAGCTCGGCGGCGCCCGCGGCTCCGGTGACGCAGACGCGAGCCCCAGCGTCGGAGAGGATGTGGCTGAGCTCCACCAGGCGGTACTGGGTGTTGACGAGGACGACGACGCCCCCGGCGTACTGAGTGCCCAGGTAGGAGATGACGAAGGCGGGGCTGTTCTCCAAGAAGAGGGCCACGCGCTCCCCGGGCTTCACTCCGCGGCGCTGGAGGGCGCTGGCGAAGGCGGCGACGTGACCGGCGAGCTGGCCGGCGGTGAAGCGCTGCTGCTCGAAGTCCAGGACGGGCCGCCCGGGTTCTTGTCGGGCGCGGGTGAGGAAGGTCTCGAGGAGGGAGGTCGCCATGCGCGCGGAAGCTACCCCCGGGGCGCCCATTCCGCATTAACCTGCGCGCCGTGCCGGGAGGTCCCGGCTCGTCTCAATGCCATCGAGAGGTAAGCCGTGGGGATCGCCCGCATCGTGGGATTCGTTCTCGTCATCGCAGGCACCGTGCTCCTGGTGAGTGCCTACCGCGCCACCGACTCCCTCGCGGAGCGTGCCGTGGAGAAGCTCACCGGGCGCTACACCGAGCGCACCCAGCGTGATCTCCTCATCGGCGGTGGGTGCGTGGCCGGTGGTGTCCTGCTCATCGCCCTGGGCGGACGTCGGCGCCGTTGACCCGCCTGGGTCGGATCGTACCTCTTGCACTTCAACGGTTTTCCGGGAAGACAGTGACACCGGAAATTAACCGGGATGGACGAACTCCGAGGAGAGCGGGGATAATCCTGATCGCTCCTGGAGGGGCTCTGGAGGTCGTGAAGTGCATTCGGAAAAATTCGCATTGTTGTTGCGTGCGTTGGAGGAGCTCCAGGGAGGGCAGGCGTCCGCGGCCCGGCGCGCATTGGCGGCGCTCACACGGATGTTGGACGTCGACGCGGTGGACGAGGACATGCAGTACTTCCTCTTCGCCACGGCGCTGGCGCGGCGGTTGGGAGTCGGCGAGGCGCAGCAGATGAACCTGTACCTGCGGCGCTTCGAGCTGCCGCAGATCTCCCTCTTCAACCTGGTGGCCGAGCGGTTGCCGATGGTGGGCCTGGCCGGGCAGATCGCCAATGATGTGCTGTGCCGTCTGCTCTCGGGCCATGAGGAGGCCACGCTGCTGGACGTGGGGCTGGGCACGGGGCGGCAGGAGGTGGCGCTGCTGCGGACGCTGAAGGCGAGCGGCGCGGCGCCCCGGCGGCTCACCGTGGTGGGCGTGGAGCCGGACACGGACAGCCTGCGGCGAGCGGAAGTCAGCCTCCTGGAGACGGCCCAGGAGCTCGGCATCAAGCTGCGCTTCCGGGGTATCCCCAAGGTCATCGAGGCGCTCGACGCGAGCGACTGGGGCCTGCTGCGCGACTGCCCCGGGCCTCGCGTGGTGCACTCGGCCTTTGCGCTGCACCACATGGCCGCGGGCGTGGACAGACAGGACATCTTCCACCGGCTGCGTGCGGTGGAGCCCACCGCCGTGGTGCTGTGCGAGCCGAACTCGGACCACGTCACCGACTCGCTGTCCCAGCGCTTCCACAACGTCTGGAATCACTTCTCCCACAACTTCGACATGGTGGACGAGCTGGGCCTGCCCGCGCGCGAGCGCAACGGCATCAAGCTCTTCTTCGGCCGCGAGCTGGAGGACATCCTCGGCGTGGTGGACGACTCGCAGCGCTACGAGCGGCACGAGCGGGTGGAGACGTGGGTGGAGCGGCTGAGCAACGCGGGCTTCTCTCCGGCACCGGCTCGGCTGCTCGAGGGCTCCTGGTCCTTCCCGCACCCCACGGTGCACATCCGCCAGGGTCCGGGCTACGTGGGCGTGGGCCACCGGGAGGAGATGCTGGTCCCGGTCATCTGCGCCACCCTGGACACGAGTGCGTGACGCAACCTGAGCTGGAAGAGCGGGCGCGCCGCGTATTGGAGGCCTGCCGGCGCGCGGGCGTACGGCTGGCGTTGGCCGAGGCCAGCACAGGGGGACTCGTGTCCGCGTGCCTGACGGACATCCCCGGCGCCTCCGCCGTGGTGGAGCGTGGCTTTGTCCCGTACTCGAACGAAGCCAAGACAGAGCAGCTCGGCGTGCCAGTGGAGCTGATGGTGGCCCACGGGGCCGTCAGCGAGGAAGTGGCCCGCGCCCTGGCCGAGGGCGCACTGGCGCGCTCTCATGCGGACCTGGGGCTCGGCGAGACAGGCATTGCAGGCCCTTCGGGTGGCTCGGCAGCCAAGCCCGTGGGGCTTGTTTACCTGGCTGTGGCACGCCGCGGGGGCACCGTCCTCCACGAGCGTCACCTCTTCTCGGGCGATCGGACGGAGATCCGTCGGGCTGCTGCGGCGCGCGCCTTGGAGTTGTTACTCTCCGTCTTAGAAAGGGGCTGACTACCTGACACCCTGAGTGGTAGGGCATCTGTCCCAAGGGAGTGCGGTATAGACTTGTACCTCTCCATCTCCCCTTTAACCCCCCGTGCCGTGTTCCCCCAACACGGAAGGAGAGTGGTCGTGTACAGAGTCGATGTCGACAAGCAGCACGCGATCATCGATCTCGTTCTGGACGGCCTGATCCGGCCGGACGAGATGTCGAAGTTCGTCGAGGAGTTGAAGGTGGCGACGCTCGGCCTGGCTGGGCGAAGCATCAAGATCAAGGCGGACATGCGCACCTTCCGTCCCTCCGCGCCGCAGGTGGCGGAGGCGCTTCGGGACGTGCAGCAGTTCGGCATCAACCACGGTGTGCAGCGCGTGGCCGAGATGGTGGAGAGCCAGCTGGCCGTGCTGCAGCTCAACCGCGTGGCGCGCGAGAGCGGGACGGACAAGATTCTCCGCCGCTTCACGGACGACAGCTCGGCGCGGCGCTGGCTCATCTACGGTGAGGAGGAATCGCTGTCGGTGTAGGCCCGGAGCCCGCGTGGGCTCCGGTACCGGGTGTTGCGACCCCGCGGCCCGAGTGGGCGCCACGGGGCACGGGCGTGCTCACTTCGCGAGCAGCTGGGGAATGGCGGCGCGCAGGTTGGGCAGCGGGCCGATCTGCTTCGTTCCAGCGGCCTGCGGCGTGCCGGTGGCGCGCAGCAGCTCACGCAGGGCGCGGGGGTTGATGGGACCCTTGCCGGCGGCGTTGGCAATGCCCTGGAGGTTGGCCACCGTGCCCACCACCATGGGGGCCGCGCTGGAGGTGCCGCCGAAGCTGGCCGTGTACCACCGGTTCTCGGTGGTGGAGGCCAGGTCGCCGTAGCCGAGCGTCACGACGTTCTCGCCCCAGCCATGCACGTCCACGCGGCTGCCGTAGTTACTCCAGCACATGGGCGTGCGGGAGATGGCGCTGCTGGCGCCCACGAAGATGGCGCCCGAGTCTCGCACCGCGCGATTGAAGGCACCGTGATACTCCGGCGCATCCAGGTTCACGCTGCCGTTACCGGCGGCCTCCACCACGTGCACGCCGTTGGCGGTGGCCTGGGCGATGGCGTCGAAGTTGGCCTGCCAGTATTCCAGGGGGATTTCATTGCACTGGCTCACGTTGCAGGCGCAGTTCTTGGTGCTGCGAGGCCCCGGGGCCTGGAGCTGCAGCAGCACGACACCGCCTGGGCCCGCGGCGAGCGCCGCACGGGTGATGGCGCTCGCGATGCTCTGGTTGGCGATGCCCTCGCGTCCCACCTGGGCTCCGTGGGAGACGCCGGTGACGCCGTAGCCGTTGGCCTTGCCCACCATGATTCCCATCACCGCGGTGCCGTGGTTGCGCCAGGCCGTGCTGCCGTACTGAATGCCTCCCTCATGGAAGAAGGGCGGCAGATCCTCATGCGAGCCGTTCCAGGCGCCCTCCACGTCGACGATCTTCACGCCCGTGCCCGTGCCCCCCGGCACCGTCCAGGCGTAGCGCGCGTCGATGCCGTACGGGGCCTGTTCCAGGTAGCCCTGCTGGCTCTCGTACGTCACCGGGGTGGCCGGCACCTCGCCATCCGCGGCGATGCCGAATACGACCGGCTGGGTGGCCGCCTCGGCGTAGGCGATCTCCACGCTGTCGAGCGCGTTGAGCTGCATCACCAGCCCGTTCACCTCACCGGCGAGCGTTCCGGGCCGCAGCGGCACCTCGAAGTACAAATCCAGGTCCGCCATCTCCCTGCCACTGTGCTCCTCGGCGAGGTGCTTGCGCTCGGACAGGGTGAACTCGTCCTCGCGGAAGAGCCGCTGCGGTGGGCCCATGCGCGGGGCGCGCAGCATCAGCTTGAGGGCGATCTCCACATCCGACTGGAGCCGATTCTCGGAGAGGCCGAAGCGCACCATCCGCTGGTGCTCGCCCTGGCTGCGCTCGGAGCCCATCGCCCGGATCATCCCGCCCCGCAGGCGCACCCGAGTGCCCTCCTGGAACTTCACCACCAGGCGCTGCACCGGCGTCTCCGGGTCGAGCTCGGGGCTGGTGGGCTTCACGGTGGACAGCCGCGGCTCTAGCACCTTGATGCCGCTGGCCTGCACGGCGGGAGCCGCCATGAGGCACAAGCCCATCATCAAGGTACGAGTCACGCGGGATTTGAGAGAAGTGGCCTTCATCATCCGTCCTTCCTACAGAGTGGAGGGGGAGGTACGGCCGTGACGACGGGCTACGGGTGGGGGATGCCCGGAGCCTCCCCACTGCCGTCACGTCACAAGTCTGCCACACGGGTTTGACCCCTCTGGGCGGACCCTCATGTTACTAGAAAATTACATTATTGTCATCATTAGCCTGCATTCTGGATTAAGGGAATAAGGCCCCGAAATCCAGCTTTGCCGTGTTGGACGGCTGTTCCAGGTCTTCAGTTCCCGAGAAGAACAGCTTCTAGTTGCCGACTCCGAGGCCCACCGCGAGCAGCACGCCCAGGCCTGCGTACAGGGGGATGTTGCAGGCGAAGGTGATGCGGTTGATGCGGCGGAAGCGGGCCTGCTCCTCGTCGGCGAACCAGATGCCATCTTCACCCACGGTGTGTCCCTCCACGGCCTGGAAGAAGAGTGTGGCGTAGAGGACTTCGATGAAGAGGCTCACCAGGACGAGGGCGATGAGCGACAACGCCCACACGTCCATGTGCGAGAGCGGACCCTCCTGGTGGAGCCAGTAGCCGGAGAGGCCACCGAGCACGAGGAGGATGCACAGCACGTCGTGGGCGATGCCGTAGGGAGGCCGCCAGTTGTGGGAGATGTAGAGCATGTAGAGCTCGGCCACGCCGCGCACCCACATGAAGGCGCCGAAGCTTCCGAGCACCCCGCGCAGGTACGGACTCACGGCGGAGTCGAGCGCAACGAGGGGGCAGAGGAGGAACCAGAGGAAGACGGCGTAGAGGAGCCAGGCGAGCTTGGGCGGGGAGATGCGACCGCCGCGGGAGCGCTGCACGTTCTGCTTTCGCCAGAAGAGGACGCCGAGCAGCACGGACAGGCCCAGCAGGGCGAGGATGAGGACGCGGGAGAGCGGGGAGAGCATCAAGGACGACGCGGGCGGGGGTAGAGCGCAGGGTAGCGCAGCAGGTACCAGGCGCGCAGACGGGGCAGGTGGTGCAGGGACACCTGGGGATGCAGGTGGTGCACCACGTGACAGCCCACGTTGAGCGGAGCGGTGAGGAGCCGGCCCACGAGGCCCAGCCCATGGTCCGACGTGCAGGCGAGCACGTCGTGCAGGGTACGCCCCTGGACCGAGCGGGGCGTGTGCTCCGCGAGCAGTCGCCACGCACAGAGCCCCGAGGCGATCAGGAAGGGCAGCCCGTAGCCGAGACCCACCGCCGTGGGCCAGCGCAGGGCGGCTGCGAGCACGACGAGGTGGAAGAGGACCTGGCCGGCTTCGGCGCGGGCGCAGGCGAGCACCTCGGCGTCGTGGGTGAGGTCCTTCCCGGAACGATCCTGGAGGAAGAGCCGCGCATAGGGGGTGCGCAGTGGAGGCAGCAGCCACGCGAGCAACCCGAGCGGTCCGCGCAGTACCCAGAAGGGGAGGATGGGGCAGACGCGGAACCACACGAGCAGCTGGCGCCAGGGGCTCGCGGGAGGACGACGGTAGGGGTCGCTCGGCAGGCCCGCGTCGCGGTGGTGGCGCAGGTGGTGGTAGCGCATGGCCTCGAGCGTGGTGGCGACGGGGTAGCCAGTGAAGAGCTCCAGCAACCGGAGGCCAGGGCCCTTGTGGCGCCAGGGCAGGTGGATGGCGTCATGGAGAATGACGCCGAGCGCGTGCAGCCGGCCGGCGACGAGCAGCGCGAGCAGCGGAGCCATCTTGGGCACCAGGCTCATGCCCACCCAGCACAGGCCTATCCACCCCCACTGCGCGACGGCGAGTCGAGCCAGGCCCGGCAGGCTGGCGCGCGCGAGCAGCTCCTTCGGCACAGGATCGCGAAGGGAGAGGGTGTGCTCGGAGTTTGCAACCGGGGCCGCGCAAGAGGAGAGAGACCTGGACATCAGCGAGATGGTGGGCAGGCATCCGGGGGGACATGCAAGCCCCCCACCCGTCCTGGACAGGGGAGCGGGGGCGCGGCACTCTCGGCGCGCGCTCGGAGGCGCATCCCATGAAAGCAGAGCAGGCGATGACACACCCGGTGCCCGTGGGCAACGTGGTGCAGAGGGGACCCCGTGTCGAGCGCTGGGGCTGGGTGTGGCCCCGGTGGAGCGATCCTCGCATCCCCTTCGCCGCCATCCTCACGCTCTACGGGGTGCTGGGCTTCTCCTTCTTCGGCTTCAACCGCAGTCCGTGGCAGATGGCGGCCATCGTTGTCAGCGGCAGCGTGCTGGACGCGGGGCTGGGGTGGCTGCTGCGTCGCGAGAAGGTGGTGCCCCTGAGCGGCTACATCTCGTGCTGCTCGCTGGCATTGCTGCTCAACTACTCGCACTCGAGCTGGCTGTTGCTGCTGCCGGTGTGGCTCACCATCGGCTCCAAGTACGTGCTCACCTTCGAGGGCCGCCACGTCTTCAACCCGTCCATGTTCGGCGTGGCCACCTCACTGCTCTTCACCCGCGAGCTCATCACCGCCGCGCCGGCCTACCAGTGGGCCAACGGGGAGATCGCCCTGTCAGCCTTCATCGTCATGGCGGCGCTGGTGCTCTTCTTCTTCCGCGTGGGCCGCACGTGGCTGGTGCTGAGCTTCCTCTTCTTCTACGCGCTGCAGACGGCCCTGCGCGCGTACATCCTGCGCTACCACCTGCCGCCCGAGGTGCTCTTCTTGGGCACGCTGGGAGCGCCGGCCTTCTTCATCTTCACCTTCTACATGATTACGGACCCTGGCACGTCGCCGGGGACGCCGAAGGCACAGGTGCTGCTTGCGCTCGCCCTCACGCTGGTGGACCTGGTGCTCCACCTGAAGGAGAGCGTCTTCACCTTCTTCTACGCGGCGCTCACGTGCGCCACGGCGCGCTTTCTCTTCCTGCACGGGCGCGCCCTGTGGAAGCGCGGGCCTCGCGCGTATGTGGCGGGCCTGTTGTCGCCGGGGCCGCTGAAGCGCCTGGCGGCGGTGGGAGGACTTGGGGCCGTGCTGGCTGGGGGCTACTTCCTTGTCGTGGCGCCCACGGTGATGTCCCGGCCGCTGCCCTTCCGCATGGAGCGAATGGAGGCCGCGCACTCGGGGCTCGGCTCCACCATGGGGGATGTGCTGACGCACGTGGACCCGCGCGTGCTGCACGTGTCCAAGTGGGTGCTGAGCGTGGGCGACGCGGTGGCCACCGGGGACTTCGATGGCGACGGGATGCTGGACCTCTTCCTCGCGAACGCGCTCAAGTCAGACGCGTACCGTGCCGCGCTCTACCGCAACCTGGGCGACCTCTGCTTCGAGCGCGTGAAGGTGCCCGCGCTGGAGCACATCGCCGCGAACTACACCACCGAGGGCGCTGCCGCCGGAGGCACCTTCGTGGACTACGACGGCGATGGGGACCAGGACCTGGCCATCGCCGTGGCCTTCGGACCCTCGAAGCTGCTGCGCAACCAGCTGCGCGAGACGGGCACGGCCTCCTTCGAGGACGTCACCACCCAGGCGGGGGTGGGGGACCACTCGGTGAGCATCGCCGTGACGATGCTCGACTTCGATCGTGACGGGCACCTGGACCTCTTCGTGGCCAATGCGCTGACCACACACCTGCCGGACTACACCACGCCCACGCCGTTCAACTTCTTCCGGCTGCCGCCGCCCGAGTATCCCGGGGACCGGCGCATGCTCCGCTTCATGCACAACGGCTGGCACGACGCCGACAACGGCGGCCTCAACGTGCTCTACCGCGCTCGAGGGGATGGCACCTTCGAAAAGCTGGACTCCGTGGCGATGGGGCTGAAGGAGACACGGTGGTCGCTCGCCGTCAGCACCGTGGACCTGAACCAGGACGGCTGGACGGATCTCTACATCGCCAACGACTTTGGCCCGGACGAGGTCTACCTCAACGAGCAGGGCAAGCACTTCCGCCGCGTGGTGGGGAAGCTCTTTGGGGAGATTGGGAAAGACACATACAAGGGGATGAACGCCAGCGTGGCGGACTTCGATCGCAACGGGTGGCTGGATGTCTATGTCTCCAACGTGCACCACTCGTTGCAGGCGGAAGGCAGCCTCTTGTGGATGGTGTCGCGAGGCGAGGAGCCGTTCGTCCCCGAGTTCAAGGACGAGGCCACTTTCCGCGGCGCGCTCAACGAGCGGCGCTTCGGATGGGGCGCGGCGGCGGGGGACCTGGACAACGACGGGTGGCCGGACATCCTGCAGGCCAATGGCCACATCGATGACCGGTTGGATCACCTGTACGACTCAGGCCGCAAGGACTACTGGTACGTCAACCACAAGCTGATGCAGTCCGGTCCGGAGGTGCACACCTACGCGGACAAGTGGGGCGACATTCGGGGGCGCACGGTCTACCCGAACGAGGCACGGCGCGCGTATCTGAACCTCGGAGACGAGGACCCCGGTCACTTCGTGGACGTGGCGAAGGAACTGGGCCTGGACGAGCCCGACAACTCGCGAGGCGTGCTGCTGGCGGACCTGGACAATGATGGGGACCTGGATGCGGTCATCACCAACCAGCACGGGCCTGTGTCCGTCTACCGCAACTCGCTGCGCGAAGGGGCGGGCCGGGACGCGGCGCACTTCGTAGGCCTCTCGCTCGTGGGGGACGGGCAGCACACGGCCCGGAGCGCGGTGGGCACGCGCGTCGTCGTGTCCTACGAGGAGGGGGGGCGGCGTGAGGAGCAGGTGCAAGAGGTGGGGCTGATGGGGGGACTGAGCGCCTCGGCGGATCCGCGCCTGCACTTCGGGCTCGGTCGCCACGCGGGTCCCGTGACGGCCACGCTCCACTGGTACGGAGGCGAGGTTCAGACCGTGCAGCTCGAGGCCGATCGCTACCACGTCATCCGGCAGGGCGCCGTCACGGCGGGCCTGCAGGGCAGCCACTAGGGACGCCGATGTTCTCCGCACTAAAGGGGGCCACCGTCCCGTGCGAGTCGCTCACCGAGCACCAGCGGGCGCAGATGCTCGCATTGATGCAGGTGTGCTACGCGGGCGTCAGCGCCGAGCGCTTCACGAGGGACCTGGCCGAGAAACAGTATGTGATTCTCCTGTCCGCGAGGCGTACGGGCGAGCTGGTGGGCTTCAGCACCTTACGCGTCGCCGAGGAGCAGGTGGGGGGCCGAGCGGTGGAGGTCGTCTTCTCGGGCGACACGGTCATCCACCCGGACTACTGGGGACAGAAGGAGCTGCAGGTGCGTTTCGGGCGCTTCATGCTCGCGCGCAAGCTGCGCCGTCCACTGCGCCCACTGCTGTGGCTGCTGCTGAGCGCGGGCTACAAGACGTACCTGCTGGCGGTGAACCACTTCCCGCGCACCGTGCCGCGCCACGATTGGGAGGCGCCATCGGAGCGCGTGTCGTTCCTGCGTGCACTGGCCGAGCGCTGGTTTGGGGAGCAGTACGACGCGGAGCGTGGGACGGTACGCTTCACGGGCGCGCACTACCGGGTGAGGGACGGGGTGTCGCCGATCGACCGGAAGGCAGCGGCGCATGCAGACATCGCCTTCTTCGCGATGAGCAATCCTGGGCACGTGGATGGGGAGGAGCTGGTGTGCCTGGCGGAGATTCGCGCGAGGGACCTGATAGGGGCCCTGATGGAGCTGACGATGAAGCAGCTGCGCATATGGACGCGCCGGGGCCTGAAGCTGATCGGTGTAAGGGCGGGGGCATGAAGTGGAAGCCGGTTGTCGTCCCCCCTCTCCCTTCGGGAGAGGGCCGGGGTGAGGGTATCGAGCACCCCAGATTGAACCCATGCTGACCTCGCGCCGGATGCTGTCGGGCCTGATGGCGGCCCAAGCCCCCTCGGCGCTCCTGTTCCACCGAGCGCTCCATCATCCCGCTCAAGCCCAGGCCGAGAGCCTGTCACGGATTCTCCAGGCCACGAGGGACACCACGCAGGCCACGAGGGCTCAAGGCTTCTCCCTCATCCGCACCGCACGAGAGTTCCAGGACGCCGTGCCAGTCTCCACGCCGGACTTGGTGCTCGGGGACATCGAGGCACTCAAGGGGGGCGCGCCACGTGTTCTCACCCGAGAGCCGGTGGTCCGCTTCGAGCTCTCGGGAGGTTCCTCTGGGGCGTCCAAGTACGTCCCCGTGACCCGAGGGCTGCTAAACGAGTTTCACCGAGCGCTCGCGCCCATGCTGTTCGACCTGCTGCACTCGCGTCGCGCAGTCCGCGAGGGGCCGAGCTACTGGTCCATCTCGCCCATTGGGCGCAAGAAGGGGCGCACTGCGGGGGGCATTCCCGTGGGCAGCGTGGAGGACTCGGCGTACTTTCCGCGGTTTCTGCAACCGTTGCTCTCGTGTGTATTTGCCGTGCCGGGCGCAGTGGCGCACCTGCCCGATGTCGAGTCATGCCGGTATGTGACGCTGTGGTTCCTTGTGGCGTGTGAGGACCTCGCGCTGCTGAGCGTGTGGAACCCGAGCTTCCTCACGTTGCTAATGGATGCCCTGGAGCGGCATGGGGAACGGCTGGCGGAGGACTTGGAGCGCGGGGTGTGCCGACCTCCCGTAGACCCTCACCCCGACCCTCTCCCAGGGGGAGAGGGAGGAGTAGACGCGGTGCTCGCACGGATGCGGTTTACCCCCCAACCCGGGCGCGCTCGCTTGCTTCGCGAGGTGCTTCGTTCTGGGTTTCAGGGACGTGCGCTATGGCCCCGGCTCGCACTGCTCAGCATGTGGACCGATGCCCAGGCTGCTCACTCTGTCGCTCCCGCGTACCGACGCTTCCAGGGAGTCGAGGTCCAGGGCAAGGGGCTGCTCGCCACCGAGGGTGTCGTCACGCTACCCCTCTTCGGAGCCCCCGCGCCCGTGCTCGCCGTTCGGAGCCACTTCTTCGAGTTCCTCGACCCCGAGCACCCCGAGGCGCGCCCCCTGCTTGCCCAGGAGCTCGAGGTGGGGCGCACCTACTCCGTGCTCCTGTCCACCTCGGGTGGCCTGTTGCGCTACAGCATTGGAGACCTCGTCCGCGTTGAGGGCTTCCACCACGCCACGCCCTGTCTGCGTTTCATGGGCCGAGCCGATGCCGTGAGCGACCTTGTTGGCGAGAAGCTCGCTGCGACTCGCGTCTCCACCGTGCTCGAGTCGCTGTTGCCCGGGGAGCTCGGAGGCCAGCGTCCTTCCTTCGCGATGGTGGCTCCCGAGTGGGAAGCCCACGCTCCGCCGGCCTACCGGCTCTTCCTCGAGACTGACGCGAGCGACGCGCGGCTCGAGGAGGCTGCCCACGCCCTTGAGCGCGCCCTCTGCGAGGGCTTCCACTATCGGTATGCCCGTGAGCTCGGCCAGCTCGGGCCCGTGCGCGCCATCCGTGTCACCGAGGGCACTCGCGGCTACGAGGCCCGCTGCATTGCGCTCGGTCAGCGTGCCGGGGACATCAAGCCGATGGACCTTCATCGCCAGGCAGGCTGGACCGCCTGGTTCTCCCAGCGAGGAACGAAGCACCCATGAGGAACCCCAACGACGCCCAGAACCTCGCGCTTGTCACGACGCCCGCCGTGGACCTCGAGGCCGAGGCGGACCTCACCCGCTGCGGTGCCCTCAAGGACTTCTGGTACGTGGCCTGCCTCTCCACCGAGCTCACTCCAGGCAAGCCGTTGGCGCGCACCCTCTTTGGGACGAATGTCGTCCTCTTCCGCGACGAGCACGGCCGGCCCGTGGCCCTGCGCGACCGCTGCCTGCATCGCAACGCGCGCCTGTCCGCCGGAGCCGTCTTTCATGGCCGCATTGGCTGCCCGTACCACGGCTGGGTGTATGACGCCTCGGGAGCGGTGGTGGAGGTGCCCTCGCTCGGACCCAAGCAGTGTGGCGAGGCGCTTGATGCACGAGGCCACGCGAGCGCAGGGCTCCAGGTACGCCCGTGTGACCTCGGGAAGCTGCAGCGCTTCGACACGCTGGAGCAGGACGGGCTCGTCTTCATTTTTATGGGAGGGGACGCAAAGCGAGCGCGCCGGCCGGCCTTCCGAGTGCCGTACTGGGATGACCCGAAGTGGACCGTGTACTTCATGGTGACGCGCTTTCCCAACGGGGTGACCAACCTTGTCGAGAACTTCATGGACGTGCCGCACACCGTCTTCGTCCACGAGGGCTGGTTTCGCCGCGTGGCAAGCAAGCGGGTGCCCGCGACGGTGAAGCGCTCTGAGGGAAGCGTGCTCGTCACCTACAAACAGGGGGAGGACACCGTGATGGGACTGGGCCGCATCTTCAACCCGGGAGGGGAGGCCATGGT